>JAHHIE010000046.1 GCA_019358945.1 Stenomitos rutilans HA7619-LM2
TTCAATTCTCCTGATAGCTCGAAAGCACATTCGCTTTCAGACAGGAGAATTTTTCTGCTATTGCTGCACCCAGTCAAACGTTTGAGAGTCTCCCCGGCAAAGCCGGGGGCTTACCCGATTTAGTTAGCGGCTGCTTACCATTAGGATTTCCCGCAGCTCGACGAAGTGCAGATTCGTCAAATAAGAACCAAGCCTCCTGCATACGAACAGGAATAACGCAAACAACTGGTGGCACAAGTTTTGTTTGAGCGGCTTCCGACACAACACTGTGGATCTCTGCAACCCGCTTCTCAAGAAGTTCTCTTTCGGCATCACGATGTACAAATAAATTTGACTTGCCTACTCCGTTAGTGCCCGCAACACAGGTAAAAGGTCCGAAACGGATATCGACATCAACAAGGTTTTTGAAGCCGGAAACTTTCAACCGAGTGAGCATGATGTTTCTTTCGGGCTTAAAGCGAATACATACAACTTTACTGTCCCAAGTAGGCTTCTAGCACCTGGGCGTTGGTTTGAATTTCGGTGGGCGTACCAACAGCGAGGTTGCGTCCTTCGGCAAGTACCCAAACTCGATCGCACAGAGACATAATCACATCCATGTTGTGCTCAATGATGAGAAAGGTGAGTCCCCCGCGGTTCCAGGCGAGGATGCGATCGCAAATCTGGTTAATCAAGGTGGGGTTCACGCCAGCGGCAGGTTCATCCAGCAAAATCAGCTTGGGTTGGCTCATCAGCGCTCGTCCCATTTCCAACAATTTGCGCTGACCACCCGATAAGGCACCCGCGTATTCATGAGCCATATGCACCAGCCCGATCGACTCCAGGATAGTCATGGCACGATCGCGCTGCTCACGTTCTTCCGCCGCAATTTGCTTCTGCTTAAACCAGGTGAGCCAAAAATTTTCGCCCGTTTGATGTTGGGTTGCCAGCAACATGTTTTCCAGCACAGACAGGCGGGAAAGAACGCGTGCCACTTGAAAGGTGCGGATCATGCCTTGTTGAGCAATCTGGTGCGATTGCAGTTGGTGAATGGGTTCGCCATCAAACAGCACCCGTCCTCGATCGGCGTGGATGAAGTTGGCAAGCAGGTTAAATAGTGTTGTTTTACCAGCACCATTGGGGCCAATGAGTCCTGTAATGCTGCCTTTAGCCACATCGATCGACACCTCATCGACCGCTACCAGTCCGCCAAAACTTTTGATCAACCCACTCGCAGCCAGCAGTGGCAGTTGCAGCTTAGCAGGACGATCGATCTCCTCCACATCCGCCAAAATATCGGCCAGATCTTCGCTGTCAGGATGGGTGACGTGGTCTAGAGGGTCTACGGCATGGGATTCATCGACCAAGAGACAGTTCCTCCTTTTTGCCTAAAATGCCTTGCGGACGTGCCATCATCAGCACAATCAGCAGCAGGCCGATAATCATAATCCGAAAGGCACCCGCTCTGCCCTCGTCGAGCTGCGGCGGAATGATTGGGACGATCGCGTGGAGTGCAGGCGCGATCGCAGGCAGCAAAAACCGTGTGACCGAGTTGTACGCCCAAAAAATCGCGGCTCCTAGCAGGGTGCCAGCGTTATTGCCAGCCCCGCCCAGCACGACGATCGTCCAGGCTTGAAAGGTAATTAAGGGAATGAACGCATCGGGATTAATAAAGCTCAACTGCCAGGCGTAGAATCCCCCCGCAATGCCCGCGATCGCGCCACCCAACATCAGCGATTGCAGCTTATACCAGAAGACGTTTTTACCAAGCGCTTTCGCCACATCTTCATCTTCACGAATGGCCTTTAAGACTCTACCCCAGGGCGATCGTACCAGCGCCTCCAACCGCCAGTAGACCAGCGCCAGCACCGTCACCAGCACCAGCATTAGTCCCGCTTTATAAGAATAGTTGTAAAGAGAAACGGCACCAGCCCAGTAGAGCAGCAGCCCCAAAAGGGCAGACGCAATCCCCAGGGTTAGTTTACCGATTTGCCCTGGTTGGGTGCCCTCACGAGTGTCCTGTTGCCCAAGACGATCGATCCGCTTCCACGTCCAGCGCCACAATTGCCAGCCAGCCAACGCAAAAATGACCGTCCAGATGCCAATCATGCCAATTTTGCTGATCAACGTTGGTCGGGTTAGAGTCTCCAGTGGTAGAGGATAGCTGTAAAGGCCGCGTGCACCCTGCGTCAGCCATTCCTCGTTGAGGGCAACCAGGCGAATGACCTCCGATACGCCGATGGTAACGATCGCCAAATAATCTTCCCGCAACCGCAGTGTGGAGAGTCCAATCAGCAAGCCCAAACTAGCCGACAGTAAAGCTCCAACCAATACTGCCACTATGAGCGGCACGCCCTTCAGACTCAACAGCACCGTCGCATAGGCCCCTACCGTCATAAAGGCAATGTGCCCAAAATTAATCAGCCCGGTGAAGCCCCACTGCAAATTTAAGCCCAGACTAAACAGGGCAAAGGTTCCCGTGAAAATGATGAGTGAAACCAGATAACCGGGTGTAAAAAACAGCAGAATGCCGCTGAAATCGAGCATAAGCACTGTGATTAAAGGACAAGTCGATCGTCATCCTACCAGGCAAGTTGAACCGATAGCGACACATTTTATACGAGCAGCAGGGGGTGGGAGTGGGGAGTAGGGAGTAGGGAAAATTTAAAATACACCTCTCTCCTCTCTCTTCCAACTCAAAACTCATAACTCATAACTTTTTCACCCCTCATCCCTCCCTTTGTTATTTCTTTCCAAAACCTAACACTCCTGGTCTCATGCCCGGATACACTGAGCAGTGACGAACGTTAAGAGGCGTGAACCCTGCTATGGATGCTGCTGCACTCTGGCAACGTTACCAAGACTGGCTTTATTATCACGAAGGTTTAGGACTGTATGTGGATGTCAGCCGGATGCGGTTTGACGATGCCTTTGTGGCGACCATGCAGCCCAAGTTTGAGCAAGCTTTCAAAGACATGGCGGCATTGGAAGGAGGCGCGATCGCCAACCCAGATGAAAACCGGATGGTGGGGCACTACTGGCTGCGTGACCCTGATCTGGCACCCACACCAGCCCTCAAGCAGGAAATCAGCGAGGCGCTCGATCAGCTAGAAGCCTTTGCCAGCAAAATTCATGCGGGTGAGCTTCGACCACCCCAGGCGACGAAATTCACGGATATTCTCTCGATCGGCATTGGCGGATCGGCATTGGGGCCAGAATTTGTTGCCGCCGCGCTCGCACCTGTCGCTCCACCGCTGGCGATTCACTTTTTTGACAACACTGATCCAGATGGCTTTGACCATGTCTTTGCTCAGTTGGGCGATCGGCTCAACAGCACCCTGGTGGTGGTGATCACCAAATCTGGCGGCACACCCGAAACCCGCAACGGCATGATCGAGGCCAAAAAAGCCTTTGCCGACAAGGGCCTGGATTTTGCCCGACAAGCCGTTGCCATCACCATGCCCGATAGCAAGATGGATCAATTGGCGCGATCTGAAGGTTGGCTGGCAACCTTTCCCATGTTTGACTGGGTGGGTGGGCGCACCTCAGAACTATCGGCGGTGGGACTACTCGACGCGGTACTGCAAGGCATCGACATCCGCAGCATGCTGGCAGGTGCCAAAGAGATGGACGCGGCTACTCGCGCTCCTCAGTTGAAGACAAATCCGGCGGCGTTGCTGGCCCTAGCCTGGTATTTTGCAGGCAACGGCAAGGGCGAAAAAGATATGGTGGTGCTGCCCTACAAAGACAGCCTGCTGCTCTTTAGCCGCTACCTTCAGCAGTTAGTCATGGAGTCGTTAGGCAAAGAAACCGATCTGGACGGCAAGACAGTCTATCAAGGCATCGCTGTTTACGGCAATAAAGGCTCAACCGACCAACACGCCTACGTTCAGCAATTGCGCGAAGGCGTACCAAACTTCTTTTTGACCTTTATTGAAGTGCTGAAAGATCGGGACAGCTCCTCGGCTGAAGTCGAACCTGGCGTGACGGCTGGAGATTATCTCTCTGGGCTACTCCAGGGCACGCGGCAGGCACTTTATGAAAATCAACGCGATTCCATCACCGTCACCCTGCCTGAAGTGACCCCAAGGCACATCGGAGCCTTAATCGCGCTCTATGAAAGGGCGGTAGGGTTCTATGGTTTTCTGGTCAACATCAACGCCTACCATCAACCAGGTGTCGAAGCAGGTAAGAAGGCTGCTGCCGCTATTTTAGATCTGCAAACGAAAGTCGTTGACGCATTGAAGCAGGAAGGTACAGCGCTGTCTCTCACAGCTTTAGCTGAAACCGTTGGTGCACCTGATCAAGCTGAGACGATTTACAAGATAGTACGACACTTGTCTGCGAATCAGCGTGGTGTTTTGCTGGAAGGCAATTCAGGTGATCTCTCTAGCGTGAAGGCAAGGTTGGAATAACCTAGTAGTCTGTCAGGAATGAAAGAGGGGAGTGGCAGTGGATGGGTGAATGAGTTGGCGGGAACGATTACCCATTCACAACACTGCTTACAGTCAGGGGATCCCCTATGAGTAGATGGGTGGATGCGTTGTCGGCAACTTATCCACTCATTTACCCCTCTACCCCTCCACTTAAAGCTGACACTCCACTCACTGCAAGGGCAGAACCATTAGGCAATTGCCCCCAAAGGCAACCCCACTATGGACGATCGCTCCGCACTGATCCACAGAACCTTTGAAAGCCGCTATATTTTAACTTTGACCCCGCAACTCTTTAATTTTTTAAAATCGCTCATCACAAGGCTTAGACAACGCTAGCAGCTTCTGTATGCCTCTCACAATCCTTGTTGCTGATGATGACTTGGGAACGCGGCTGTCGATCGGGGATTACCTGAAAGCGATCGGCTACCTGGTTGTCTCGGCTGAAAACGGTCAGGAAGCGCTCAAGCGGGTGGAAGAATATCAGCCGCATCTTGTGATCACCGACATCACCATGCCGCAGATGGACGGCTACGAGTTGGTCAGTCGCATTCGCCAACACCCTAACTTACGGCTGTTGCCTGTTGTGTTTCTTACAGCGCGTAATGATACCCAAGAGCGCATTCGAGGTTACCAGGCAGGCTGCGATGTCTACCTATCTAAACCCTTTGAGCTGCAAGAGTTAGGGGCAGTGGTGCGAAATCTGCTGGAACGGCTGCAAATTCTTGAACGGGAGTGGCGCTTTGCCAGAGGTGATGCCAGTCGTTTCAATGATGCGAACCAGACAGAACCCGTGCGATCGCCATTAACCGCTAGTGAAGACAAGCAGGCAGCAGCACAAAACGCGGCTGTAGCCGTCGCAGTGGCGGCACTTAACCTGACCCAGCGCGAACGCGAAGTGCTAAAAGTGCTCTCAGACGGACACTCAAATGTCCAAATTGGCGAACATCTGCACCTCAGCCCCCGTACCGTCGAAAAATATGTGAGTAGCCTGCTCCGCAAAACAGATACCAACAATCGAGCCGAACTCGTCCGCTTTGCGATGGAGCATCACTTGGTGAAATGAATGCTGTCAGCAGGGACGTGACATGTCACGTCCTTACTGACGAAACGACCTCAAACGCCCAGCGTCAACGACCAGTTATTCAGCGTTCCTGTGTCGCCCTCGGCAGCATCAACTACACGCAGTTTCCAGCTTCCTTGCGCGGATTGATTGAGGAAGCGTCTAAGTAAGGTGGTGGTTTGCAGGGTGTACGTGGTCTGTAAGCGAGTGCTGCGTCCCAGGTTGCGGCTCTGGAGCAACACGGTTTGATTTGCAGGAGAGGTCAGGCTGATTTGCAGATCACCAAGAAAACTGTGGTCGATCGTCACACTCACTTGAAGTGATCGCACAGTGCCAGCATCCGTAATTTGAATCGTGCTGGTTGCCCCCTGAGGGTTATTGTCAGGGATGGGGAGACTCGTCGTACTCTGTTGCTGAATCTGGCGAGAGGGCGCGATCGCGGTCATCGCCTGTCGTTGAACAGCCGCCTGCACAGCTTTGGCTGCATTTACCTTGCCATAGCCAAACCAATCACTCCGTCCGCCTGCCTCGTAGGTGCCTTTGCGAAAGCCAAACTGGGGATCAGGACTGGGATCCACAATTTTGTCTGCCGTTTGCTGGAGGAGTTGCTTGACCTCTGCTGCCGTCAAGTCAGGGTTGGCGGAAAGCACCAGCGCGGCCACTCCTGCCACTAAAGGACACGCGCTGGATGTTCCACCAAAGTCGATCGCAATATTATCCGCAGAGTAGCCTGCTGCACCCACGCGATCGGTTGTCACAATGCCCAACCCTGGCAGCGCACCTGTTACTTGAGGTGGCGTAAACACGTACCCCGTATCCTGAAGCCCAATACCCGGTGGCGCGTTGTTGCTGGGCGCACAGACTGAAACTTCTGCTCCCCAATTGCTATAAGCCGCTTTTTTATTAAGACTGGTAGACGCTGCAACGGTAATGACATCTGGATGGACTGTAAAGCCCCCTAGCCAAGAGGTTGGACCACTCAGCACGTTGTTAGGCCAGCCGCGTTCATCAACTGTGCCATTGGTAGGGCGGTTTGCATTGCCAGCAGCGAAGACTATCACACAACCCTTGCCGTTGCGTCCCGCGGTAGCAGCCTGCGTCAGCGCGGCCCGTTGGCGCAAGGAAAGCGGAAAATACACAGAGGCTGGCCCCCAGCTACAGGAAATGACCGCTGCACCTTTCGTAACGGCCCAACCAAACAAATCCTCGATCGTCTGATCATCCAAAAAGCCTGTAGTGCGAATGGGCATGAGGGCACAACCAGGAGCCACGCCGATCGCGCCTACCCCGTTCTCTTCGGCAGTGGCAACCCCTGCACAAGAGGTGCCATGATTATCATCTGGATCGCCCGGTAACGGCAAAAAATCATTCTCTTTAAAGTCGCGGGGGGCAACAATTTTGCCAATGCCCTGAAAATCTGGATGCGTTAAATCGACCGAATCATCCATGATGGCGATCGTCACCGAGCGAATACCCCGCGTCAGATCCCACGCTTGCTCAGCCGAAACGTGAGAATTGAGTGCTAGATTCGGGCCGCCGTTGTGATTCAGATGCCATTGTTTGGGATAGATCGGGTCACGGGGACGATAGTGAGGTTGGGTACGTACAACAATATTTGGTTCAGCCGTCAGCACCTCCGATCGCTGCATCAAGCGATTCGCAATTTTGAGCGGATTTTCTTGTGCGCTGGCCGTCGTCGCGAACACAAACGTATTGGGTACACCTGTAAGCGGCTTGACCTGCTGTAGCCCCATTGAGGCAGTGATTTCAGCGATCGTCTCTGCCGTCACCGCAGGCGCAAACTGAATCGTAATCTGATCAGTCAAATAAATCCGCGAGCCTGGATCATCCTTCAGTTGATACACATGACTGGCATAATTGACCTCGTTGGCCTCCCGCATTTGCTGCATCACCGCGTCACGCTGCGCTGGATCAACTACAATTTCGGTGAGTTTGGCAGGTGAACGTTCCGTACTGAGAGTTGCAGGCAAAGGATTGACCAATTGCGCGATCGCGGCTTTATCTGTTGCATTCACCGTAAAGCGATCGTCTACCTTTTCAAGCAACAGCTCTTCACCACCACGCTGCAACACCTTACTGATGCTTGACTCAGGCATCCCCGCGCCCTGAAATCCCGGTTGCGTCGCACTGGTTGGCGTTTGGTCAGTCATCGAAACACCTCATTGAGAAGAAGGGAATGGGGAGTGAGGAGCGAGAAGTTTTGAGTTTTGAGTGACGAGTTTTGAGTTGGAAGAGAGAGGTGAGAGGTGTAAGAGTTTTGAATTTTCCCTACTCCCCACTCTCTCTGCTTCCCCTGCCCCCTCTGCCTCCCCTGCCCCCTCTGCCTTCTGTCCACCCGTCGCCCAACACTACTCAAGCGTAGAGTCACTCCGCAATGGTAATATACCTTCAGTTTTGGTAGAGTTGTGTTTCTTCTGTTTTCTGCAATTTTAAAGCTAGAGCTGTCTCATGGAATCCTTTGGAACTCTTCGTCTCCTCCGCACCGCAGGGATTGTTTCCCTGTCACTCCTGACGGCTTCTGTGCTGCTGAAGCCTGCAAATGGTTTTGCTCAAACCTTGCCAGCAAGCCCCAACCGGGCACAACCGATCGACCCCAACGATCCAAACGTTCTGAAACCCACTGACCAGGATGCAGGGCTGCTCAGCCAGCAGGGCGGCAAGCGCTTGATGGACGAAGCCGATAAGGCCGTCTCTGCCCAGAATTACCCAACAGCGATTAAGAAGCTTCAAGAAGCGCGTCAAGTGTTCAACCAGTTGTCTAACTTCTATCAAGACCTGGCAGGCAGTTTCTCTGGTATTGATAACCGCATCGCTGATACCCAACGGCGCAAGGCGCTCGAAGCGGCGGAAATGCGTGACCAGGCGACTTATCAATTGGCACTGGTGCATCGTGCCCAGAATCAGTCTGAACTCGCCGTGCCGCTACTGGTGCAAATTATCCGAAGCCAACAGCCCACTCGAAGCTTAGGACAAAAAGCCTATCAGCAGTTGCTTGAGCTAGGCTTTGTGGATGCGCCGTATCCTCGTCCACGCGCAGATGCACCCAGTGCAGCACCTCGCTAAAAGGGATGTTTGCCCTTTCCTGAAAGTAGCGCTACCGAGCATGAGCGTTGGGATGGGTGGCAGGCGATCGCGCCCGTGAGCCTCGGTCAATAGAGTCATGAGGCTCTGGTTGAAGCTGAACGCTAAACTAGAGTGAGGAACGTAAGCAGTGATCAAGGAGCGCCCATGATTAGCCCCGACCAGGTTGAAGCCATGATCAAGGCAGACTTGCCCGATGCTCAGGTGCAGGTGTTGACCAATGATGGTGAGCATTACGAAGTCATCGTAGTATCGTCGCAATTTGATGGCAAACGCTTGGTGCAGCAACATCAATTAGTAAACAAGGCCGTCCAGCAGTATTTGCTCAGTGGGGCTATTCATGCGATGGCGATCAAAACTTACACCCCTCACGATTGGGCGATCGCCAGTCAAGCCGTTTGAAGGGTGACAGTGATCGATTCGTGTTGATTTCGTCCTTTTGTACACATCTCATCTATCAAAACTATGACTCCCGAAACCCAAGAGCGCCTCGAAACGCTGATCAACCAAAACAAAATCATGGTCTTCATGAAAGGCAACAAGCTCATGCCTCAATGCGGCTTTTCAAATAACGTTGTGCAAATTCTGAATACGCTGGGCGTGCCCTTTGAAACCGTCGATGTTCTTGCCGATTCTGATATCCGCCAGGGCATTAAAGAATACTCTAGTTGGCCCACCATTCCCCAGGTCTATATTGATGGGCAATTTGTCGGTGGTTCCGATATTTTGATCGAGCTTTACCAAAAAGGCGAACTACAAGAAATGGTCGAAGTTGCAATGGCTTCATAGCATTTGATTTGCAACGCTTTCATGCAGAGCAAGAAATTTGAATCAACACAAAAGGTTGGGTCAGCTTTGATCCAGCCTTTTGTGTCTGCGAGTTTGTAAATCTCAACTTAATCTACCGGGTATTGACTCCAGGGCTATTTCATTCTGCTGGTAGAACGCTGGTAACGGATGGCAAACGGATGAAACAGATGTCTTCATGCGCTATTCACAGATCATTTCTCCGCTTAAGCCGCTACAAATCCGTTGCCAATTAATACGCGCTCACTAGAATGAAACAGCCCTGCTACTGACTCTCGTATAGTGATGCCTTGAGAGCCATGACTTCTTCGAATATGGAGCTGTTAGGCTTAAAAAACCTTTGGGAATCATGGATATATCTAAGCTGAGTTGAAGGCTCACCACATATGTCTAAGGGTTCCGTCCAATTTGTTTTTGTCATCTTAATTCTTTTGGTTTGGATACCACTAGCTCTAAAAACTGGGCTACCCAGAATCTCTGTCGTATTCGCGGGTCTACTAGTTGGTGGTTGCGCTTCATTATTAGCCAGCATTTTCAACTGGAATTGGTTTTTTGATGAGAAACCTGCTTGATCGTTTGTTAAGATGCTTGGACGTAAAGGAGCTAGAATTTTTTACTTCATCTTTGGAAGCTTTACTACATCCATTGGTGTTTGGATTGTCATTAGCCCCATGTCATTTTTGATTTATTCGCTTTATTTTTGGATGAAGTTAACTCATCAAATCAAATAGTCATCGTAGGATGAGCTGGTAAAAGCGTAACGTCTGCTGTCACTATTGCGACAGCTTCAGCTAGCCATGATGAAACAGAAACCTCCATTCCGGTTCGATCGCTTTATCCACCTGTATATTGGTGGATTCGTGCTGCTGATGTTTGGGTGGACGTATGGCAAATGGAAATTTCTTTCGACGCTCTATGCTTCTGAGTTCTATCCTGCTATCAAACAAGCTTCTGATCATGGATGCTTAATCGGTTATGCAAAAACGATCAAAGTAATTGATTATAGTCAGAATGCTGCCGTGATTTGGTTTAAGGACAAGAGTGGAAATACCTGGTTCGGCAAACCCTGGCGATCGCTCAAGTACCCTAATTGGCAGTTTGTAAAAATCAGTTCTGAGAAGATAGAAGGCTCTTCAGGTAAATACTGTGATGTTGAAATCATCAATAGTCAAACAGGCGGCTCTGCTGACGGACACTTTTGGTATAACTAAGGGCTTCAAGTTAAGCTTCTTGAGCTTGTAAGGGCGATCGCTCAATTCTTAATTCCCGTCGTAGCGATACCGCGAATAAATTGACGCTGACCCAGCAGAAAGAGCAGCATTACTGGCACAGTGGCAATCACAACCGCTGCCATCAACAATGACCAGTTATTCGTAAACTGCTCCTGAAAAGATGCCAGAGCAAGCTGAACGGTGCGGAGTTCTGGTCGTGTGGTAAACACCAGCGGCTTAAACAGATCGTTCCATTCGCCAATAAAGGTAAACAGAAAGAGGGTAATCAATGCTGGACGCGCCAGCGGTAGCATAATGCGCCAGAGAATCTGGAAGCGGGTTGCGCCATCGATCGCGGCAGCTTCTTCCAGTTCCACCGGGATCGTTTGAAAGTACTGTCGCAGCAGAAAAATGCCAAAGCCGTTGGCGATCGTCGGCAAGATCAACGCACCATAGGTATTGATCAGATGTCCCCACTTCAACACCAGAAAAATGGGAATCACCAACATCTGAAACGGAATCACCAGCGTGGCTAGAATGAGCAACAAAAGTGCCTGCTTGCCGCGAAAGGAGAATCGTGCCAGAGCGTATCCGGCTAGCGCGGAGGTCAGAATCTGCCCACCCGTGACTAGCAGCGCCACCAGCGTCGAATTGGCAAAGGCCAGCAGAAAGTCGCCTTGAAGCCATGCCTGTTGGTAGTTCTGCCACGTCCAATTAGAATCATGCCCTGTTTGTGCATTCATTGGGACAAACGAGGTCACAGCCACAATGCCTAGTGGCAACAGCACTACAACCGCACCTGCTACCAGTAAAGCCAGAGTTGCGATCGCCGATACATCATCTACCCTCTTCACAGGCACCACCGACAGTTGCTGATTATTCTTTTGGGGCATGATCTACCACAGTCAACGTAAGCACGTTTTCTTCAGGAGAGAAGACGATTGACAAAAGGAGCAGGAGGGGAACAAGCAAGACTGTTCTAAGAACAGTGGCATTGGGCAATCTTTTATCGTGCCCTTTGCCTCAGCCTAAGACCTAAAGGCATGTAGCAAGGATTCTACCGTATGCTTTCTACAAGCGGGAACCGAATCTTGGGTCAATTGGTCGATCCCCTACAGGAAAGAGCTAAAGTGATATAGGCACGAATCTAACCGTTTCGTCGCATTGCATCAAATTTCTTACCTTAATCGTCCCAACGCCGAGCAGTATCGGCTGCATTTTTGAGGAGACAATCGACCTATGCCGCAGCTTGAGGCTAGTGCAGCAATTGATTTTTACAGTGAACCTTACAAAGACGCTTACAGCCGCATCAACGCGATCGTGATCGAAGGCGAACAGGAAGCCAACGAAAACTACATCCGGCTTGCTGAATTACTTCCAGATTACAGTGAGCAATTGCTGAGTCTGGCAAAAATGGAGCATCGCCACAAGAAAGGCTTTGAAGCCTGTGGACGCAACCTTAAGGTGACGCCTGATTTGGAGTTTGCCCGCGAGTTCTTCTCCAAACTGCATGAAAACTTTCAGATTGCTGCGGCTCAAAGCAACATCGTGACCTGCCTGTTGATTCAGTCACTCATTATTGAATGCTTTGCGATCGCCGCCTACAACATCTACATTCCCGTCGCGGATGACTTTGCTCGTAAAATTACGGAAGGGGTCGTCAAGGACGAGTATAGCCACCTTAACTTTGGCGAAGAGTGGTTAAAAGCCAATTTCGAAACCGCCAAAGCTGAGCTAGAAACGGCAAACCGTCAGAACTTACCTTTGGTCTGGCAAATGTTGAACCAGGTAGAAAATGACGCTCAGGTTCTTGGCATGGAGAAAGAGTCGCTCATCGAAGATTTTATGATTCAATACGGCGAAGCATTAGAAAATATTGGCTTCAGTACACGTGAGATCATGCGCATGTCTGCCCTGGGTCTTTCCGCCGCGTAACAGTGCCTTAAGCGGTAGCCTGATCGGATTGTCTTCATTGCCCGTGTCCAGCCAAACGTACTTGGAAACTCTCTGTTCATGCACGTTTAGCCGTACCAAGCACTGCTGCCAGCCAAGCTCACGATGGTTCCAACCTCAAGCAATATCAGGAGTTGACGGCGATCGCTGCCAGCTCCTCTTAGTGCAGGCAATTGCTAGAAAGCTAAATATTTCAGCACTAACATCCAATTTGCGCTCAAATTGGTATTTTTGGGCACTATCTATCAGTACTCTTTGAAGTTTGCTCATCAATAAAGCCGTTTTCATCAAAATTCTCTAAGTTTTGCAGAGTCGTTCATGTTTGGTTTAATTGGTCATCTCACGAGTCTAGAACACGCTCAAGCCGTTGCCAAAGAATTGGGGTACCCAGAGTACGCCGATCAAGGGCTTGATTTTTGGTGCAGTGCCCCGCCGCAAATTGTTGATACGATCAAAGTCACGAGCATTACAGGCCAGACGATCGAAGGTCGCTACGTCGAATCTTGCTTTCTCCCTGAAATGTTGGCGGCCCGCCGCATCAAAGCTGCCACGCGCAAAATTATTAACGCGATGGCACACGCGCAAAAACACGGCATTAACATTACAGCGTTGGGCGGATTCTCCTCAATTATCTTTGAAAACTTCAACTTGCAGCAGATTCGGCAAGTCCGGAACGTCATGCTGGAGTTTGAGCGCTTTACAACGGGGAATACGCACACAGCCTATATCATCTGCCGTCAGGTTGAGCAGGCATCACAGGCGCTGGGGATTAACCTCTCTACAGCTACCGTTGCGGTCTGTGGTGCAACAGGCGATATTGGGAGCGCCGTCTGCCGCTGGCTCAACGCTCGTACTGATGTGGCTGAGCTCTTGCTTATTGCCCGTAACCAGGAGCGTCTGCAAGAACTACAGGATGAACTCGGTCGCGGCAAAATTCTCGATCTGCAAGAAGCATTGCCACAGGCAGATGTTATTGTCTGGGTTGCCAGTATGCCCAAAGGGGTGGAGATTGATCCAGCCACCTTAAAACAGCCGTGTTTACTCATCGATGGCGGCTACCCCAAAAACCTAGCAACCAAAGTGCAGCGATCGGGCATTCATGTCCTCAATGGTGGCATTGTCGAGCATTCTCTTGATATTGACTGGCGCATCATGAAGATTGTCAACATGGATATTCCAGCCCGCCAGCTTTTTGCCTGTTTTGCCGAATCCATGCTGCTCGAATTTGAAAAGTGGCATACAAATTTCTCTTGGGGAAGAAACCACATTACGGTAGAAAAAATGGAGCAAATTGGCGAAGTTTCCGTCAAGCATGGCTTTAGACCATTGCTGGTTTAAAGCCATGCTCACCCTTTAAAGCTCTTCTTTAGTCAGTTAAGACGTGTTTCACCCTTGCCCAGTTTAGAACCGTTCAAGGATTAACTGCGATAAAGCGTTTTCATGACTCTAGTATTTGAACGATTGCTCAGGTGCCTTGCTTGACTTAGAAGAGCAAATAGAGAAGCCATCATCAACATGACTGGATTAGCGATAGCTAGTGGCTCCTTAGAGTCGCTAATTTTATCTTGCGAGTAAAACCTACCGCTTTGAATGCAGACCTTGGAGCCACTAGCACCACTACGAAAAGCGGCTCAAGCGCTTGTGTAAAAGCAATTTCCGAGGTTGCCCCAAAAACCAGCACTGCCAAAAGGAACTCTCTTGCTGCGTCTGATAACCAGCTTTAGCGTACAGTTGTCTAGCTTGATGGTTATCTTCCAAAACATGCAAATAAAGATCCTCAAAGCCTAAATCTAGTGCCACACGTTCACAGGCATGCAAAAGCTTCTGCGCCACACCTTGCCGACGGACATCTAACCGCACAGCCAAGTTTGAAAGGTAAGGATAGGGAAGGCTATGAAATTGGAACGGGTTTGTTGAACGAAGAGAAATTTCAACCGTTCCTGCTAAATCTGGCTTATCACGCGACGGCACAAACACAAACGCAACCAGACAAACATAGTTCGATGGTAAGGACGATCGCAGGCGGTAGCGCAGATCTTCATACACACCCAAGCGAAGAATTGGTAGAAACCAACGCATCATGCCAGCGCGAGGGTAAAAGCTATCAGCAAGAACCTCAACAAGTTCCGCCAGATCATTCACTTGTGCAGGGCGGACAGAGATGTGTAACGGGTTAAAAGACACTCCGTAAGAGGGCTGATTAAGCACAAACGTAACTCGACAATCGTAAAACCGAAGGCATTACCTTCGCACTGCAGTCAAGTGAGAAGCACAAGGCATCGAAACGCCTATCATTTGAGACCGTATAGCATGCTCTTCTACGATACACGTGACACTTGATACCTTTGTTCAAGGTATCAAGTGTCACGTGTATCAACGCTGAATTCAATGTGGCTCCAAAACCGCAAACAATTCAGCGTGAATCACTTACCAATGCGGGGCGGTTCCCGAAAGGCGATCGCAAAGAAGAGAACGCCGATCGCCAATGTCAAAATCAAAATGTAAGCAACGCTTTCCATCGAAAATCTCCCAACCATTTACTAAGAGTTAGCGGCCATTCAACCAGAAAAGGGGCGTACAACTGTTGCCAACTATCAGCCATGCTAACGTTCAGCAGATGAGTTGCACGGCCCCTTTAGAAAAGTCACACCAAAGGCTCAGACAGCTTCTTTACGGCGAGTGGACTTATCACCCACCTTCTGGAAGAAGCCCCACTCGACCTGCTCCTCAGAGAGATCCGGATCAACACCTGCAAACACATCCCGGAAGATGGTACGAGTGCCGTGCCAAATATGACCGAAGAAGAAGAGGAGAGCAAAGACCGCATGGCCGAAGGTGAACCAACCACGTGGGCTTGTGCGGAACACCCCATCAGAATTAAGGGTTTCGCGATCAAACTCAAACGGTTCACCCAACTGATTCGCGCGCGCATAACGCTTCACTGTTGCTGGATCCTTGAACGTTTGACCATCCAGTTCGCCACCGTAGAAGCTTACCGTCACGCCATTCTGTTCAAAACTGTACTTCGACTCTGCCTTTCGGAATGGAATGTCTGCCCGGACAATGCCATCCTTATCAGTCAAGACAACCGGGAAGTTCTCAAAGAAGTTGGGTAGGCGGCGAACTGACAGTTCTCGACCTTCGCCATCTTTGAACACTGGATGTCCCAACCAGGTTTGAGCAATACCGTCACCCTTGTTCATCTGGCCTGTACGGAACAACCCCCCTTTTGCAGGGCTGTTACCGACATAGTCGTAAAACGCTAGCTTCTCAGGGATGCCTGAATAGGCATCTGACAAACTGGCACCGCTAGCCAAACTGGTCTGAACACGGCGCTCAATTTCTTGTTTGAAGAACTGACTATCCCACTGATACCGGGTTGGGCCAAACAGTTCGATCGGGGTAGTTGCACTACCAAACCACATCGTACCAGCCACAATAAAGGCCGCAAAAAACACGGCTGCAATACTGCTGGACAAAACCGTTTCAATATTTCCCATCCGCAACGCTTTGTACAATCGCTCCGGTGGGCGGACACTGAGATGGAACAGCCCCGCGATAATACCCACAATTCCCGCTGCAATGTGGTGTGCGACCACCCCACCAGGATTAAAGGGATTGAATCCTGCTGGCCCCCATTCAGGCGCTACAGGCTGAACGCTGCCAGTCAAACCATATGGATCTGAGACCCACATGCCAGGGCCAAACAAACCAGTAAGGTGGAAGGCACCAAAGCCAAAGCACAGTAGACCGGACAGGAACAAATGAATGCCAAACATCTTTGGCAAATCCAGCGCTGGTTCACCAGTACGAGGATCTCTAAAAAGTTCCAAATCCCAGTAGACCCAATGCCAGCAAGCCGCCAAAAACAACAGACCCGAAAGAATGATGTGGGCAGCCGCGACACCCTCAAAAGACCAGAAACCGGGGTTAACACCCGTTTCGCCAGTGATGCTCCAGCCGCTCCAGGAACCAGTAACACCCAGACGCGCCATAAACGGCAAGACAAACATCCCCTGCCGCCAGATCGGATTTAAGACTGGATCACTAGGGTCAAAGATTGCCAATTCATAAAGCGCCATCGATCCCGCCCATCCTGCTACAAGCGCAGTGTGCATTAGATGTGTCGCAATCAGCCGTCCGGGATCATTGATAAGGACAGTATGTACTCGATACCAGGGTAGTCCCATTGACTACGCTCCTCCTTGTGAATAGCTCTAGTTCAACGTATTCCTAAACATTTTATTAAAGCGCCGGACATTGGTAAATGTACCAGGTCTGAGGCTACTTCAACCTCGCACTCCCCAATCTGGTCTTTAGTTTGGCCTTCTAACAAAGCCGAATCGCAAGCTACCAGCTAGGTTTACGAAAATGAAAGCGTATAAAGAAGTGTAACCAGTGTCCGAACCGATTGCAAGCAATCAAGAGCCTCTAAGTAAAGTTGCGAGGAAAGCGAACGAATTCTTGTAAACTTATGTAACGTCATAGTAGTTGACGATCACAAGTCAAATCATGAGAACAGTTGCGTCACTACTTAGCAAGAGCCAACCCGCTAAAACAGGCTTTTCTTCTCAAAAAAGATTGTAGGCACAGCTTTTAAGCAACTTAGAGATAAGTTTCTCCTGCTTGACTTCTCAGCAGGTGCGAGAATCAAATAGATGCAAAATATGGGCGATCGCCGAACGAAACTAGCCGTTCACCACGCAGTTGCTCTCACAAAGGAATCGTTGATGACCACTATTAAGTTTTTAAAAGAAGATCGAGAAATCGTCGTAGCTGATGGCGCAAACTTGAGACTCAAAGCCATCGAAAATCGCATCGACATCTATACTCTGGTGGGGAAAATGACCAACTGCGGAGGTTATGGTCAATGTGGAACTTGCATCGTTGAAGTGGTCGATGGCATGGAAAACCTCTCTCCTCCAACTGAAACAGAAGAAAGAAAACTGAAAAAGAAACCCAGTACTTACCGTTTGGCATGCCAAACCCTAGTAAACGGTGCCGTAACGATCAAAACCAAGCCTTCTAAGTAGGGTTGATGTGGTATTGGCAACTTCAAATAGCCCTGAATGAGTAAAGATTGGTGCAAAATGGCAACCTATAGAAAGCAGCAACAGAACTTAACAAATGTTCACTTTCTATGAGGCGAACTCGCAATGGTATTCTAAGGTGTATTGAAGCAGCGCTAGTTAATTAGGCAAGTCTTATGCAAGTCAACGATCTTGGGTTTATTGCAAGCATCCTTTTTGTGTTGGTTCCATCTGTATTTCTGCTTATCCTTTACATTCAGACGGCAAGCAGCAATGCCAACAAAGATTCTTAAGAGAGTAGTTCAGTATGGTTGATACGTTGAGGCGCTAGAGGCATTTGCCTCTAGCGCTTTTAGAGATCGAAGTCGTGAGTTTCTTTCCAATGTCACCCAGGGCTTTCCATGTTCCAAAGCGACCTATTAGTCAAGGGTAATGACATTCCGTGCGATCGTCCTCATAATACTCGCTGTAGAGAAGACGGTCAGGAGCAAAAACAAGCGCTTCCAGCAGATGCGTTCTAATCAAGAGACTCAGTCGTATTGGGTGGATCCAAGCGGGTAAAAACTGATGTAACGTCTCCATCTGGTAGGTCTTGAAATTTAGTCAGCAACGATCGCAGTTTCATCCGGTGAATATAGGGCCAGCCTCCAGACGCTTCAATATCCTTCAGCAGACTATATAGCCCTTGACGGCTATCAGGCAAAGATTCTTGAAACAGGCTGTCGCGAATCTCCTGATGTAAGCCTTCCAAGGTTCTCAGTAGTGAAAGTAGCGCTAGATTATTGCCCTCTCGGCTGTGAGCCAAGCTCCAAACGGCATCACTAACAGCCTTTAGCTTCGATTCAAATTCCAGTTGCTCTGCATCAAATCGATCGTGATTGCTCTTTAAGCTCATGCAATAGATACCTGTGAAGACCGTCAGACCATTTAGCTAAACAATTAACTTAAGTTTGGCTCCTAGCACACTTAAGCGCATTGGCGAAAAGCCATCCTGCAACATCATGCCTTTTACTTGGCACAACTGTCATGATCAACGCCAATTTTGTTGTGCAAGTCAAAGTAAAGGCTACATTGCCATGTAAAATGCAGGATGAAACCTTTGTTAAATCATTCCGGGGACATGAGAACTTAGTCAAGTGTAGGCATGGTTCAATTTGTCTCTTCGAGAATTGAGCGTTGTCTCAGGCGGTTAACGTCTGAGTTTCAGTTGAGTGCGCCTACTCATTGTCCTTTTTATTTAAGGGCCACTCCTAACTATCTCAATTCGTGAAGACCATTGAAACCCGGCTCTGGATTGCAGTGGCAAAAAAATATTTACGTCGATATTATTGAGGTTTTCATGAGGTACCGCGCTCTAACCGTTGCACTTCTGGCACTTTGCTTCAGCTTACTGACTGTTTTTTCTACAAGCCCAGCCCTTGCGAAGGAAGCCTTGACCTACGACCAAATTCGAGGAACAGGTCTGGCAAACAATTGCCCTCAATTGGAGGAAACGTCTCGTGGGTCGATTCCACTCGATTCTTCTAAGTCTTACTCTTTAACCTCTCTTTGCTTGCAGCCCACTAGCTTTTTGGTGAAAGAAGAATCTGCAAACAAGCGACAAAAGGCAGAGTTTGTCTCTGCCAAACTAATGACCCGCTACACGTCCTCGATCGAGTCGGTAGAGGGCAAGCTAAACGTCAATTCTGACGGCAGTCTCACCTTCGTTGAGCAAGATGGTATTGATTTTCAAGCAGTCACTGTTCAGCTTCCTGGTGGTGAGCGCGTGCCGTTCCTCTTTACGATTAAGAGCCTGGTTGCTACAACCCAACCTGGCTCAAGCAGCATCAGCACGTCAACTGATTTTGAAGGGACCTTTAAAGTGCCTTCCTACCGCACCTCAAACTTTCTTGACCCCAAAGGTCGTGGCTTAACCGCGGGTTACGATAATGCAGTTGCACTTCCAGGGCAAGCAGACGATGAGGAGTTAGCCAAGGAAAACACCAAGCGCTTTCAGCTTGACAAAGGTCAGATTTCGTTGCAGGTAGCCAAAGTGGACAACGTGACAGGCGAAATTGCTGGCACGTTTGAAAGCGAGCAGCCTTCGGAAACTGACATGGGTTCCAAACAGGCCAGTGACGTGAAGATTCGTGGCATTTTCTATGCGCGAGTTGAGCCTGCGGCAGCATAAGTTACTGTAACCAAACCTGCGATACTTCTAGGTAAAGGTGCTGGTCAGTTTTTGGAACCTTCACAAACCTCCACGCTTAGCAATCGCCCAGTGCGATCGTGGTTTTGAAGGCTGAAAGATAGGTCACTGATCGACTGACAGAGTTCCTAAGAGGTTGATTGCTGCGTTGTTCGCCAGCCCGTGATTAAAATCCGGGCTAACGGCATCAAACCCGCTAAGGCGAGTTGCACAACTCTTCCAGTCCTCTACCCTTCGGGAAGGCAACACTTACAGAGGACTTCATTCGATTAGCCCGCACTTCCAGTGCAGAGTAGGCAAGCGATCGTTGAAAGATCTGTCAGTCAACCGGGGCGATTAGACTTTATTTCTCACCATACATGGCATCTAAATTAGTTTGAGGGGGCGTAATGCCCCCTTTTTTGTGCTTTCATTGTTTCACCAAAGGTCTTCTATACCCGTTAATGCAACGACTTTCAGTTGCTATCCTCAGTCGGATTTCTCTTTCCATCACTGTCAAGATTCATTTAGATACTGATTTAGATATTCACTCGTTACTCAGGTATTTAGCAACCATTAGTTTTTGCTTCCGCGCATGTCCGTAGAGTTAATGGGGTCTATAATACGTTTCTGAAGGAGTTATCCAATCGTCTTAAAGCTTACTGGGGAAAATGTACTCTCCAACCATGAGTGGAAACTCGTCTTTTAATGAGGTTAGTCTTGCTTCCAGATCAGTAAAAATGCCGTTGTGCTTGAGCTACAGAAACGAATAGGGTTGATTTGCAACGGTAGGACATTAGCACAGAGCTGAGGTTACATCGAAAGCGCTGAATTTAACTGAATGCTGAATTTGACCCAGTATTAGTACTGCTTGATGCAAAGCATTGTTCCTTCTAGCCGAGTTGCCAGTCACTTAAAACACACTCTGCCCTCAAAGCGTGTTTTGTTCAGCTTGCCCTGCTGAGCGTCGATCGAGGCTGCGTTTGAATCGTCCTGATGTCACTTGCTCTACCGACTGAAATTCGTCATGCTTACGACAGCTAACTGTGAATTGAAAAGCGAGAGCTTGCAACTGCTGCGAGCCTATCAACAATCGCCATGTCTACAGGTTCGTAATCAATTAGTTGAGCTTAATTTTGGGTTAGTCAGAAAAGAAGCACACCACTGGCTGCATCAGTGTACTGAGTGCTACGAAGATTTGCTTCAGGTTGGTTCGATCGGCTTAATCCGCGCGATCGAACGCTTCGACCTCTCCAAAGGGCACGCCTTTAGTTCGTTTGCCATTCCTTACATTCGGGGCGAAATTCAGCACTATCTGCGCGACAAAAGCCCGTCTGTGCGCATTCCTCGCCGCTGGCAAGCACTTGAGCGTCAAGCGGCTTCAGCCGTGCGTGATTTGCAAGTTAAGCTTAAGCGCCAGCCGCTGGATTCAGAAATCGCAGCCGCGATCGACATCGAGTTGGCAGAGTGGCAAGAAATTAAGTTGGCCTGCCGCAATCGGTCTCTGCTCAGCTTAGATGCGCCGATTCGCGAAGAAGAAGACGGAGCCTCATCGCTGGGTGATTTGGTGCCAGATACCCAGTATCGCAGCTTTCAGCTAGCGCAAGAAGACCAGCTTCGATTGCAACAGTCATTGGTGCAATTGGAAAATCGGACTCGTGAAATTTTGGAGTTTGTTTTTCTTCACGACTTAACCCAAAAAGAGACGGCTGATCGCCTTGGAATCAGCGCTGTAACCGTTTCACGTCGAGTTAAAAAAGGTTTAGAGTCGCTTCAGAAGTTGATGGTCGGGTCGGACGACTAAAGCGTCAGGGTTATGAGATCAGTCGCTGGGCTACGGATGGCGGCAGTGTTTTATGGAGCCTGTCGCCGTTTCATAAAAACAGGCTCACATTCTTTAGTTTAAGGATACAGACGTTTGAGCATACACCAGCGCCGATGCTAAGGTGCTTGTGGGAGGGTAAACCAAAAGGCTGCACCGTCTCCAGGGGCGCTAACAGCACCAATTTGTCCTCCGTGGGCCGTGATGATTTGACGGCAGAGATAAAGCCCCAAGCCAATACCCGTTGAACGGCGGGCACGGGGGCCGCGAGCATAGCGTTCAAAGAGAGAATCGCACTCGTCAGGAGTCATGCCGACACCATCGTCCTGAACGTTGCAGCGAATCAAGTCATCCTCAATGGTGGCCGTTATCGTGAGATGCAGTCCTGGTGGATTGTGTTTGAGGGCATTGGTAAGAAGGTTTTCAAAGACGCGCCGTATAAGAGCTGGATCAGCCGTTACAGGCGGTAGGTCGAGGGATACTTGATTGATTAACGTTGCCTGGTTTTCCACTAGCAGAGGGTCAAGGTCGTCTGCGATCGTCTGCACCAGATGATGCAGTGATAGCTTCTCGCAGTGTAGATGAATACCCCATGCTTCGCTAGAGTGGGCTTCTAAGAGGGAATTGATCATACTGAGCTGGCGATCGCTGCTTTGTACCATGCGTTCTAAGACAGAGCGAGAGAGCGTGACCGCATCACCTGCCTTCTGCTCTAGGTTTTTGAGCACCATCATCGTACCCATGATGGGTGTGCGCAGATCATGAGACACTGCATTCAAGAAGTCGTCTTTGGTTTGACTCAGTTCTTGAAGTTCCTGCATGTTTTGTTGTAGTTGAGCCGTGCGTTCCTGTACCTGCTGTTCCAGACTAGCCGCCAGCGTTTGCACTTGCTGGTACAGTTCGGCTTGCTGAACGGCGATCGCGACTTGCACCGCCAGTTGCTCTAATAGCTGAATCTCAAAGGTCGTCCAGTGGCGCGGCTGGTCGCACTGATTGGCAACCAGGACACCGAAGAAGTCATCGCCCAGGATGATGGGAACGCCAATGCTGGCTTTGATGTGGCAGCGCGTGTAGTAATTGGACAACAAGGGTGGCAGTTTAGCACTGGTTGTATCGTCAATGGCCTGCACTTGCCCTTGAGCAAAGAGCGCCCGAATTTCACGTAGATACAGGTCATCCACAATCCAGGTGAGGATTGACCCCCACTCTGGGGCGGCAGACTCTGCAACGATTTTGCCCTGCCATGCCGCATCGATTTGACCGATAAAGACTCGATCGACCTTCAAGAATTGTCGAACTTCCGCGACGGTCGTCGTGAGAATTTGATCCAGGTTAAGCGATCTTCGGATACGCAGAGCAATTAACCCCAGAAGGCGATCGCGCTCGGCATTGGCTTGGAGTTGGGCAATTGATCGCTTACGTTGCGTGATATCTCGCACGATGGCTAAGACTTCATCCTTACCACTAACGACCAGACGGGCTTCGTAATCACGCCATTCATCTCGATTGAGCAGTTGATACTCAAAAATTTGAATCTCACCTGTTTCCAGCGTGCGCTCAATGTAGGTCATTCGCTGCTTAGCGGTTTCAGGCGGCAACACTTCATAAACAGTTTTGCCAATCATATCGCTTGATGAGAGTATCAAATCGTTCTCCTGATCGGCTTTACAGTCTAAGTACACCCCATCGCGGCGAATGCGGAACATCATGTCAGGAATAGCATTGAGAAACGCCAGGTTGCGCTCTTCGGTGATTTGGAGGGCTTCTTCTGTACGTTTGCGATCGGTAATATCGGTAGTAACCGTAAGCACACAGGAAACGCCGTGTAAGCGAACAATTTCTGCTGACATAAGCGCAACGCCGATTTCACCAGACTTGCGGCGAAACTTCATTTCTAAGTCGCGCACTGAGCCAGTTCCCTGGAGGATTTGCAGCATTTTAGTACGGGCCGCTAGATCGACCCAAACGTTCAGATCTGCAATTGTAAGGCCGACGACTTCCTCCTTTTGATAGCCCGTCACCTGTAAAAAGCTATCGTTGACATCAATGACGCGAACGAGAGGGGCAGGCTCTAACGTGGTGAGAACCATTGCTGTAGGGCTACAGCGAAAGACGATGGAAAATTTCTCCTCTGATTCGCGGAGAGCTTGCTCCGATCGCTTCCGCTCGGTGATATCCAGGATGTAGCCTTCGTAATGGGTCAAATCGCCCTGTTCGTCATAGATCAGGCTACAAAAGTCATATACCCAGCGCGCGTCTCCGTCTGCCTTCACAATGCGGTAGTCTTGCTCGATCGCGGTCTGTTTTGCCGCACGGCCTGCGTCAACTTCCGCAGCCACTCTTGCAACATCGTCAGGGTAAATAATATCGCCGTAGAGCAGTCCACCGTCGATAAAATCTTCTGGTTGATAGCCAAACTGCTTGATATTGGCTGAGACATATTCCACTGGAAAGCCAGGTTGCGCTAACCAGCGAAAGACGACAACCGATCCTTCTGCAAAGAGGCGGCGTTCGCGATCGCTGGCTTGCTCTGCCTTTTTGCGGGCTGTGACATCAGTAAGAACAGCCAGGGAGCGAATAATAGTTCCTTCGGCATCTCGTTCGGCGATCGCGGACAGCAGAACGTCCATAAGCTCGCCATTCTGCTTTACAAACTGGTAGGGCACATCGGTACACAAGCCCGTTCTAAAGTAGTCGGGCAGCACAACCGTTTCGGCATAATGACGGGAGGCTGGAGTCATCAGCTCTACAGATTTGCGCCCTAACACGTCGCTGCGTGTGTAGCCCAGTGACGACAACCAATAGTCGCTGACGCTGATCAAACAGCCGTGCTGATCGATCGAGTGGAGCATTACGGGAGTGTTGTTGTAGAGCGATCGGTAGCGATATTCCCGCTCGCGCAACGCTTCTTCTGTGCGCTTACGGTCAGTGATGTCGCGTTCAATGCCCAAGACTTCAGATTCACTGCTAACGACGAGGCGGACTTCATAGGCCCGCAGTTCGCCTTCCTCAGTTTCCCAGGCGTTGGGAAGCTCGTATTCCAGAGTTTGTAGCGCACCAGAATCAAGGGTACGGGCGATCGTCTCCAAACAGCGTTGAGCCAGATCGTCTGGTAAAAACTCTCGCAGATTTGTGCCCACGATCGTTTCACGACTAAACCCATGCGCTGCATCTTCAGGCGTTCCCTTAAAGTCCAGACTATCGCCGTTGCGGTTGACTAGAAAGACGCGATCGGGCAACGCCTGCAAAATCGCCTTATACCAAATTTGAGGGGGCTGGGGGGCTGACTGAGCAAGCGGGGGCAAATAGTTAGCCAGAATGCCCTGAAGCCGCTCAAACGCTGCCTCATCTCGACAGCATTCTCGTATTGCCTGTAGGTCAGCCGTATCAAGCATCATCGCCAATTCCTGCAAGTAACGCTGTCGCTCGTTGCTTCTGGTGTTTCTACCGCGTCGCACTCTCATCTTCCTGGCAAAATTTATCAACAGCCATTTTCATAAGGAAGAATTTAAGCTGCTTACCTCTGAACAATCACATCCCAAGCAACGCTTGGCGTGGAGATGCTTGTTTGCCCCTTCAATGCAACGCTAGAGAAAATAAGCGTGCGTTTAGCCAAAGAGCGGGTATCATCACGGTCAACTTTATGTCTCAGCTCTTTGTCCATTAATGCAACTAAGTGCATAACCCATTCGTCTCCACTGTTAGCAGGAGGAGAAAAGCAAGCGATCGTGCTAACTAAAATCAAGCCTTTTAGGCTAAAAAGTAGAGTTTTTGGCTGAATTTCCTTCCAGGAACCTTCAGTCTTTTTCAAGGTCTGTAAATTTAACGCATCATCAATGTATCTTTGGAGAACTTTCCCATGTCTTATGCCAACGCGTGGAAATCTGGAACAGCCGTTTTGGTTGCTCTTGGTATGACGACGGGAACCGTTGCCCCCCTCTTCATGACGGCTCCTGCCTCAGCGCAAACCACCTTTCCAGATGTACCGTCCAGCTATTGGGCCAGCAGCTTTATTCAAGAGCTTGTAAATCGGCAGATCATCGCTGGCTTTCCAGATGGCTCCTTTCGCCCTGAAGAACCCGTGACTCGTGCGCAGTTTGCCTCGATTATCCGTAAAGCGTTCAATAAAACGCCGATTCGCAACCCTGTTCAGTTCACCGATATTCCGGCTGGCTTCTGGGCTGCCGATGCGATTCAGGCTGCGTATACCACCGGCTTTTTGGCAGGCTATCCTGGCAATACCTTCCGACCTGATGAGAATATTCCTCGCGCTCAAGTCTTGGTGTCGCTGGCAAATGGCTTGAACTACACGGCTAACGGACCTGTAGATAGCGCATTGGGTGTGTACAACGATGCTGCCAGTATTCCTGACTATGCGCGATCGAGCATTGCAGCCGCCACACAAAAGCAAATTGTGGTGAACTATCCCGATGTTAAAACCTTAAACCCTAATCAGACGGCAACCCGTGCTGAAGTGGCGGCGTTTGTTTACCAAGCCCTGGTAAGTGCAGGACAAGCGCCTGCGATTACGTCGCCGTATATTGTTGGCGCGGTGCCTCAAGGTGTCCGCATCCCAGCGGGTACAGCGCTACCTGTGCGCTACGAACGAGCAGACAAGATTCTGCTGGCGAAGAATGAACCGAACCCTGTGCCCGTCACGCTCAAAGTGGCACAAAATATTGTAGATGCTCAAGGAACTGTGTTGATTCCTGCAAACAGCGACGTGGTTGGACAATTGCAAGTGACGCAGGGTGGTGCTCAATTTGTTGCCAGTCAGATTGTGCTGCCAAACGGCACGCAGCTACCTGTGAGCGCCAATTCTGAACTCATTACCAAAACGGAAACAGTGTCGAAGGGCGCTAACGTGGGCAGGATTGTTGCAGGTACGGTGGTGGGAGCTGGAGCGGCGGCTGGCATTGCTGGAGTGACGGGCGATCGCGTTATTAAAGCTGAAGAGGTACTCCCAGGTGCCGCAGTGGGTGCGCTAGCAGGATTCTTCCTTGGCAAAGACAAAGTGGATTTGATTGCCATCAATCCCAACACCGACTTGAACCTGACGCTCACCTCAGATCTGGTCATTCGCTAACGCTATCACGGCGAGTTCTCAAAGCCTGTAAGTTTGTAGACCAAGCAGTACAATGACGGACATGAGACTTGAGACAGAGAGCTGCCTGCTTAGGCATTTCATCTGCCTCAGTCCACTGTCTGCTGTTCAGAATCGCGCTGATTTTCAACATTGCTTCGTTGGGCAACTGCCAATCGCACCAAAACAGTTGTACCAGGACCGTTGTCAGCGATCGTCTTCGTTACTTGTTGTATCAGAGGGTTTGGTTGCGCTGGGCTAATCACCTCAATTTCGCCATGCATTTGTGTGACCAGTACCTGCGCGATCGAAAGCCCTAACCCACTACCAGGAATACTCGTCTGAGCTTGCACGCCTCGATAGCGCCGCTCAAAAAGATGGAGTAGATCTTGGTGTGGAATACCAGGACCAGTATCTGTGATGGCAATTTCTACACAAGGCGATTTGACTGCGGCATAGGCACCTGTGATCGCTCCCCTACGAGCCTGAATGAGAACAGCTCCGCCAGCCGGAGTGTACTTCAGCGCATTGTCTAGCACATTGCTTAATACCTCCCACAGCCCATGCACGTTTGCCTGAACAGGAGGCAACGCCTCAGAAACTTCCATGAGCAGCGTCAGGAAGCGATCGTTCGCAATCGCTCGGGTCGAAGCCAACAATGGTTCTAGCACAGCAGCCAAATCACATGGCTCCACTATCAGAGCCTGACCGGATAGCAAACCTGGGGCAGGTAACAAAAGAGGAACCTGTGCTTTTTGCCCTCCTGTCGCGTTTGTTTGCTCAGCATCATCTTCAATGCGATCGTCGATGGCAGGAGGCAACGCTAAGGGCGTTTTGATAGCGTCTGTTTCAGCAACAGCCGTCTCAAGTTGCTGAGCGAGGTCACGTAGGCGAGCCGTTTCGCGCACAAGGCTGGCAGCCATCTCCCGATTTGCATCCCCCGGTAATAATCGTTTGAAAATCAGTTTTCCAAACGTCTGGAGAGCTGTAAGCGAGTTACGAAACTGATGCAGCAGATTATCAACTAAGTCGTGCTGCTGCTTTTGCAGTAGCTGCCGCTGGTGACGATCTTGCTTTAACCATTGGTAGCGCTGGTCTAACACACACGCGATCGCAAGCGTGTCTGCAATCTGATGAATTTGCGCCTGCTCCCACTCCGTCCAGGGGCGATCGTTCCGTTCGGTCACTAGCAGCCCCAGCACAGCATCTTCATGCATGAGCGGCAAAACGACACGGCGCTCAGCAACGAGCGTTGTCCGCTCAGAATTACCTGCATTAGAACGGCTAGCGCGATCTACATTCGTATCAAGGTAATCTGCCGCAGACTCAACCGCATGCGCTGGCAAACTTGACGAAGCGACTTCTGGAAGCTGCTTCATTTGAGAGGGGTTAGACTGAGCATCCGCCAGCAAGCGAAGCGATGATGCTGGCATCGCGATCGTAGCCATCAGCGATCGCGATGTTCCCCTCGCTTGCCAATCTACAGCCGATTCTGGATAAGCCATGACAGGAATCAATTGAGTATCTGCGCCTTCTACCAGTTCTTCTGTTAAGTACACAACGCTTAATGAAGCACCTAACGCTTGCGTCAGGAGAACAATCTGCGCCCGGCAAAGGGCAATAAATTCTGCACTAGTCAGCATCAACATGAAACGGCGTTAGAATGCAACGTGCCAGCACTCTTCTTTGAATCTGTTTTCAAGCATAGCTCGGTTACTCGCGCTAAGAGACTCATCTAACACGGCTCTCAAAAACCTCACTCAAAACCTTTACTTCCGCCTTCCATCCGTGTTGTCGAACTCCACCCAAGCCTTTTACTTCTGGCGTCGGCTCCTTAAAATGTCACGAGAATCGCTTTGAAGAGCGGCTTTGTCTGCCTCTTTGCTTATGTTAGGTAAGGCGCATCAGGCTGTCGTAGAACCCTGGCACAAAGTCATCTTAATTTGTGTCCAAGGGAAGATTTAATCTTTGTATCAATGGGTTAAAACAAGTTGAAATTTCGGTCTCGAATCGATATACTTGCGTCGTCTTTGTAACTATCACTACACTTGATCGACAACAAAGGGGGTAACGGGATTGGCTAGGAGACGCAAGCGGAAAAGCCGACGGCGGCAGGAAGGCCGGAGAATTTTGGAGAATGTGCCTCAATTTAGCATTGAATGCGGAGAGGACAAACCAGTTACAGCAGCCCGTAAATTCATTCATTCAGAAGGCATTGCACCGCCAGCCCTACTGCTGGTTAAGCGCAATGAGCATACCACAGATCGATACTTCTGGGCAGAGAAGGGGCTGTTTGGAGCGCAATATGTTGAAGAAAACCACTTTCTATTTCCTAGCTTAAAACTGTCGGATGACGAAGCTGATGAGCTTCCAGTCGTTGCTCAGGCTCGATAAATGCTAGGTCATAATTCTGATAGCTGGTAATGGGCGTTTGGATGGGCCGCATCACTCAAGACCTCAATCCCGGCAACCTCAAAATAACCCTCATCTGAACGCATTCGGGTGGGGGTTGTTTTTTAGCAACGGCACTTGAGAGAAGCCTATGGCACTAAAGCGCACGCAAAAGAATGACCCAGAACCGTCAGCAGTATTCTTACAAGAACAAACGAGGCGTGTTCTTTGATCGGTCAGTCACACCTACAGGGGCTTAAGGGAAAGATTGCGTTGAAGTTCCGCTAACTCATCTCGATGCGCCGTTACCGTAACAACACTCAACAAGCCTGCGTCAGACGTACTTGACCCTTCCACCTGAAGCAAGATTTTCTCAGGACGAGCCGCCTTGCGCCAGTAAAATACGCCTGCGATCGGTGCCAGCACAGTCAACCCCAACCACTCTATCGAAGCAGAGGGAACCAGAATGATCAGCATTAGGGCCAGACAGAGTAAACCAATCACCGCTAGCAACGTCAAAAAGATCGCCATCACCATACTAGGGCGGACAAACCCTTCAAACGTCGCCTTGAGTTCTGCTGCATCTGCGGCTGTCAGTCGATAAGCTCGCTGGGTAAAGTAGTCTTGAAGCTGATCTAACAGCGAAACCTCAGATTGGTCGGATGCTAACCTGACCACTTCAATCCGATCTTTGACTGATGCTCGAATAAAGAACACCAAACCGATCGCCAGCAAAACCGTCAGTACAAAGGTTGACGGTAAAACAGAAGCACTCATGATGGGATCTCTTGACCTTAATTGGAACGTTGGCCTTAGAACAGTTGCTTAGCAAATAAGGCACCTATTCAGTCTATGTCGTTTCATTCCCCCTCAACTGCTGATTGTCTGTGCAACAAAAGCCACGCAAAAGAGGGGAGCGCTAGCAGCTACTCCCCTCAACCGATCAAACAAGAACCCAATCAACGATAAAAATCTGAGGTGCCCAAAGCTGAAGCGCCCAAAACTGAAGCGATGAATGCGCGATCGGTCCGCTAGAAGCAGCCGCATAGTCACAGCACATTAGACGCTAATTGTGACTTGCAGCTAACCCATTTGAGTGAGCCACCGTACTATGATTTCTGACATAGTCGTACCATAACCGCGTGAGGTCTTGTGCCTGCTGTGCCATTTCCGAGCGGATTTGGTACATACGACGCGGACGGCCCCGACCCTCAACCTTTTTCCAATACCCTTCTACAATCTGCTCATCTTCCAGAAACTTTAGCGCGCTGTAAAGCACAGTGTCAGAAAGGCGATACGTTGGGTAGTCGGTTTCCAGCAACTGAATCAGTTCTGTACCATAAGAGTCGCCTCGCGATAGAACCGCGAGAACATAGCACACTGCCAACTCTTTGTTGAGATAGAACGGTGGGGGGGCTTGAAAAAACTGATAAATATCGTCAAACTTCATCTTTCCCATCCAGACATACGAGTTAGTTCACTTTGGCTGCAAAGAGTTGCAGGATGAACAGAGGACAATATCAACAGACTAGCAACGATACCCTAAGGACGGACATCATCCAAAAGCATTAAATTCTTAATCAAAGTAAAAATCATGCTGCTTGGCTGTGTATTCCTTGTAGCAATGAATCGACGAAACAAATGCTTCACTACAACTTGGCATTTTGGCTAGAGATCGCATCCGTTAAGCTCTAGAATCAGGAATCTTCGTCTTAAAGAGACCTAGAAAGGCTTTCACCCCTAGAATGCCCAAAACGAAGCTCTATCTTGTAGCAAAGAAGCGATGGAACACACTGAGCGTTTTAGCACATATTCAGCCCAAAGGCTGCAAGCATAGAGAACACAAACTATCAAGGCGACATTCTGTGATCGATTACAGGAACTGTGACTGTTATACACCCTGATCGTAGATCAAAACTGGAATATCGTCCGCCGAAAAAGTAATAAGTCGCGTTTTCTCAAGATACGGTAGGAACAAATAAGGCTCAATTGGCAAGGTGCCAGCTAGAAAAGTGGCCGATCCCCAGTTCAATATTTTACTTTGTACGTAGATATGCCTTTGAAGGGTGCGGCTTTCCAGTGGCCTCCAGGTGGTAAGACGCTTAGCAGCAGTCGTTGTGTTAGCGTTTAAGGTAGTGGTTGCTGCTATTTGACTAAGCCTGAACGTAAGGCAACCACTGCGGCCTGCACGCGATCGTCCACGGCGAGTTTGTTCATAATGCCGCGAATGTGCGTTTTGACCGTGTTAGGGCTGAGGTACAGAGCTGCCGCAATTTCTGGATTACTGCGGCCTTCGACCATCAGTTGAAGCACCTCTTGCTCTCGATTAGACAGATGACCAATGTTTCCAGTCGGTGCGGGTGGTTTGAGGTGCTCGATGACGCGACGAGCAATTTGTGGGTCTAAATAAGTTGCGCCTTCTTGCGCCGCGGCGATCGCGGCCAGTAGCCGCTCAATATTCGTACCCTTGATGCAATAAGCATCCGCACCACTCGATAGCGCTGCAATCACCTCGGTCTCCGTTGTGTGTGAGGTCAGCATCACCACATGCGCAGACGGTAACGCCGCTTTGATCTGCTGCGTTGCGGCAATCCCATCTAAACGCGGCAGGCCAATGTCCATCACAATGACATCTGGTTTCAATTTCAACGCGGCCTCTACGCCCAGATAACCGTCGCTGGCCTGACCAACTACAGTGAGTTGAGGATAGTCCTCCAAGCACTGCTCTAGCCCTAGCTGCATCATGGGGTCATCTTCGACAATGAGAATGCGCAAAGGCGGAAGGTCTGATGCGGGGCTTTTTGACTGAGTTTCTTCAAGCATAAAAACAACTCTAATGTTAGTGAGCTAGGCGTTCGTGTGTACTGGCTAAAGGTAGGACATCAATGGAGGCGCAACCAAACGCCTGAGTGAGTAGGGTAACCAACCAGTAACCGTCAGTGGTAGCCGAATGATTGCTAAACAGGTTTAATTCTAAGAAAGTTTAAACGCTTATGGGACGCAGTGCCTTGCTCATGCAATGCCCAAGCGCTTTTTGCTACTTGCATTCTAGGGTTAGGCGAGCGTTTGGCGCTACAAAGCAACCACAAAGATAGGGGAAACAGCTTTGCGATCGCGTCTAAGTCCCAATTGGGTCTAGCGTGTAGCCTGATGCCGCCTTACCGTGCGAGACTAATAACACCATGCTTTTTGGCATCTGCATATGTTCGGCAAGTCAAGTTCCACACCAGCCACGCTAAAGGAAATTGCTCAAACCTTTCGTATGACCGGATGGGTTAGCCTTTGGATACAGCTAGTGCTCACTGTCGTTTCGAGCATTATTCTCATTTTTGCGGGTGCCTTGAGCCGTTCTGGTGGCGCAAATCAGAATAGCCCTACAACTGGCATTGGCGTACTTGTCACGATTTTTGGGATCGTGGTGCTGATTTTTAACATGTACTGGGCGCTGTTCCGCTATATTCCGATCGGGCGTAAGCTAGATGGTGTTGCGGCGAATCGTCCTCGCAAATCAGAAACTGTACAAGTTTTACGTACCGGGCTAATTGCGAGCCTGATTGGCATCTTGCTCTCACTGCTAGGTGCTGAGGCAACCGTAGGCTTGCTGGCAGCAAAGGCGTTTAACCAGGGAATTGGCGGCTTTGTGAACACCGATCCGTCAAAGTTCATCCAGCCATTGGACATTCTGGTCGTTCAGGCAAGCATTAACGTGATCTTGGCGCAGTTTTTTGGCATTGCAGCCTCACTTTGGTTGTTGAACCGCATGAGTAAGCAGTAGAGAAGCAGTGAGGAGAGAGGCGTGAAGAGAGTTTTGAGTAGCGCTGTGCGCCGACAAGCTAGAGAGGTTTGAGGTGATTAAGCGGTCAGCTATCAGCTTCTTTCTAGCAACCAACCCCTTAAAATCAGCAACTATCTATCCTTCTAGCCAATCGAAGATTTGCTCAAGCTGCTCTAGAGAAACGAAGCCATACTGCCAAAGAATCATTGGCAGTGGGCCGGGATCTTGCTCACTGTGGCGTAGCGCCATTGCGATCGCTGTGGTGGAGAGCGCAAGTTCTTTCTGTAAAAAGTTAATGAGCTGAAGATTGCTGCGATCGGATTGCACGGCTGGACTTTTCACCCCTGAATGTTGAGTCGATAGAGCAGATACTAAAACGTTAGCAACAAGGTTGACCTCTATAGTACAAGAAGACTATCCCAAAGAAGACTAATTGTTCCAAGAACACTACAGCGTGGCGCTATGCTACTGTTTGCGAACCAGAATGGCATCACCTACGTGGGTCACCCAAGAGAGTGATCTTGTATGGTTGCAATCGTGATTGTACGTATTTGCCACTCACTTAAACCATAAACTTCAGCAAATGAACGGAGACTTTTGCTGACTAAAATGGTGTACTGTGCGATCGCCCACAGCCTTGGCGTGAAAAGCAGCAAAAAAGAACTGGCAACCCTACATCTAGAGCATGAACTGATTGTAAAGATTTATCGAATGCAGTTTAAAAGTAGCGTTGCAAGTTATTACGACAGAGCAACAAAGCCCTTGTTGCTGCCAACGGACAAAGGGATAGCACGACCAGCTTTTCGGCAATACTCATCAGCAGTGGCGTGAACACCGATCCTATCGATCGCGCGGACTTCTCTACAATGGCGATATTAACGTAAGCTGAAACGCTATATCGAGGGGACTATGCAGCCAACAAACCCCAATCAATTTACCGAAAAGGCCTGGGAGGCGATCGCGCGCACGCAAGAAGTTGTAAAACAGGCTCAGCAGCAGCAAATTGAATCAGAGCACTTGATGAAAGCGCTGCTAGAGCAGGATGGACTCACCAGCAGTATCTTCAACAAGCTGGGCGTGAATGTCAGGCAGGTTAGCGATCGGACGGATGACTTTATCCGCAAGCAGCCTAAAGTGTCTGGTAGTGGCACGTCAATTTATTTGGGACGCAGCCTGGATACCTTGCTCGATCGCGCCGATAATTACCGCAAGCAGCTAGGCGATGAGTATATTTCAGTCGAGCATCTTTTACTGGGCTACGCTCATGACGATCGCTTTGGTAAAGGGCTGTTCACGGAATTTAGATTAGATGAAACCAAGCTTAGAAATGCCATCGACCAGATTCGAGGAAGTCAAAAGGTGACAGACCAAAACCCGGAAGGCAAGTACGAGTCGTTAGAAAAGTATGGGCGTGATTTGACGCAGTTTGCCCGTGACGGCAAGCTTGACCCTGTGATTGGGCGCGATGACGAGATTCGCCGCACGATCCAGATTTTATCGCGTCGCACTAAAAATAACCCTGTGCTGATTGGTGAACCTGGCGTGGGTAAGACGGCGATCGCGGAAGGGTTGGCACAGCGTATTGTCAGCGGTGATGTGCCGGAATCTCTGCGCGATCGCAAACTGATTGCCCTGGATATGGGTGCACTTATTGCCGGAGCCAAATATCGGGGTGAGTTTGAAGAACGCTTAAAGGCTGTCCTCAAAGAAGTGACCGAATCGCGAGGACAACTCATTCTCTTTATTGACGAAATTCACACCGTTGTGGGTGCGGGTGCTACACAAGGCGCAATGGATGCAGGCAACTTGCTCAAGCCCATGCTAGCTCGTGGTGAACTGCGCTGTATTGGTGCCACAACGTTGGATGAGTATCGTAAGTACATCGAAAAAGATGCTGCACTGGAACGACGCTTCCAGCAAGTGTATGTCGATCAGCCCAGCGTGGCAGATTCGATCTCAATTCTGCGTGGCTTGCGAGAGCGTTATGAACTCCATCATGGGGTCAATATTTCAGATAATGCGTTAATTGCCGCTGCGACACTCTCCGCACGCTACATTGCCGATCGCTTCTTGCCCGACAAGGCGATCGATTTAATCGACGAAGCAGCTGCCAAGCTCAAAATGGAGAAAACCTCCAAGCCCGAAGAACTGGATGAAGTCGATCGTAAGATTCTTCAGCTTGAGATGGAGCGGCTGTCGTTGCAGAAAGAAACGGATGCAGCCTCGCGCGATCGTCTGGAACGGCTCGATCGTGAGCTGGCTGATTTGAAAGAACGGCAGAGCGCTCTCAACGCTCAATGGCAGGCTGAGAAAGGCGTGATGGATCAGATCCAGACATTGAAAGAGGAAATGGATCAAATTAGCATTCAAATTCAGCAGGCAGAGCGCGACTACGACCTCAACCGTGCAGCCGAACTCAAGTACGGTAAGCTCGCGGATCTCAATCGTCAGCTTCAAGAAGCAGAAGCCAAGCTCTCTTCAACCCAGTCCAGCGGCAAGTCGTTGCTGCAAAAGGAAGTGACCGAAGCTGACATCGCCGAAATCATTTCTAAGTGGACGGGTATTCCTATCAGCAAGCTGGTGGAATCGGAGATGCAAAAGCTCCTACATCTGGAAGACGATTTACACAAGCGGGTTATTGGTCAGCAAGAAGCGGTGACGGCTGTGGCGGACGCTATTCAGCGATCGCGTGCAGGCTTGGCTGATCCTAACCGTCCGACTGCCAGCTTTATCTTCCTGGGGCCAACGGGTGTAGGTAAAACGGAACTGGCAAAAGCCCTTGCCGCTTACCTGTTTGACACCGAAGAAGCAATGGTACGCATTGACATGTCTGAGTACATGGAGAAGCACACGGTTTCACGCTTAATCGGCGCACCTCCAGGTTACGTAGGCTACGACGAGGGCGGACAGTTAACCGAAGCCATTCGCCGCCGCCCCTATGCCGTTATTCTGTTTGATGAAATCGAGAAGGCACACCCAGATGTGTTTAACGTCATGCTGCAAATTCTCGACGACGGACGTGTGACCGATGCTCAGGGACATACGGTGGACTTCAAAAACTCCGTCATCATCATGACCAGCAATATCGGTTCGCAGTTCATTCTCGATATTTCTGGAGACGACAATCGCTACGACGAGATGCGATCGCGCGTGATGGACGCTATGCGCACCAGCTTCCGACCCGAATTTCTCAACCGCATTGATGAGATCATCATCTTCCACGCGTTGCAGAAATCAGAGCTACGCCAGATTGTCAAGCTCCAAACCCTACGGTTAGGAGAGCGACTGGCCGATCGCAAAATGTCGCTCAAACTCTCCGATAGCGCGCTAGACTTCCTCGCCGAGGTGGGTTACGACCCTGTCTTTGGTGCCCGTCCGTTGAAGCGTGCCATTCAGCGTGAACTCGAAACACAAATTGCGAAAGCGATTCTGCGGGGCGAATTCACCAACGGTGACACTATTTTTGTAGACGTGGAGAACGAACGGCTGGCCTTCAAGCGCCTTTCACCAGAGGTGCTGACGGCGAAATAGAGAAAGGGGGGCGGAGAATTGGGAGTAGGGAGAGTTTTGAGTTTTGAGTTGCTTCTGACTCCTGGCTCCTGACGCCCCCTTTCCATCTCAATTCACAGCTTACGCCCCGCTCACACAGACGTGGTGGATGTATCAAGGCGTTCAACTGGCAGCACGATCGCAAAGCAGGTCTGTAATGAGGTACTGGTCACCTGAATCGACCCATTTAAACGCTCGACCAATTTCTTTACAAGGGTTAATCCCAGCCCTGTGCCGCCCTGCCGCCACCGATCGACGCTGGGAATCCGGTAAAACTGGTCAAAAATCCGAGGCAGTTCGGCAATTGGAATTTCAACCCCAGAGTTGCAAACCTCAATTTGCAGCATAGGAGCAGTCGTTGGCAGACATTCGAGAAGATGCACAGTGACGTTAATATGCTCTCCGCTCGGCGTATATTTGACTGCATTGTTGAGTAATTCTGACATCACACGATTCAGGCTGGAGGCATCTGTCATGATCGGCGGCAATGTTGGCTCAAGGCTAACGTGCAATTGCTGCTGTTGGTTGAACACACGTTCCTGAAAGTTGGTAGCCAAATTAGGCAGCCAGGTTTGCAAATAGATAGTGGAGATGTCGATCGCGTAGGCATCTGCATTGAGGCGTTGTAAATCTAGTAAGTCATTGATGAGGCTGGTTTGCCGCTCACACTGGTCGTTCAAAATCTGCAAGTAGCGAATCGTTGAATTTGTGTCTAAATCATTGGTCAAGGCAGCGTGCTCAGCTCGGCTCAAGGTGACTTCCAACATCCGAACGGCCATTTTAATGTTGGTTAATGGTGTACGCAGCTCATGGGAAACCGTATTCAGAAAGTCATCCTTCAGTTGGTTGAGTCTTTGGAGTTCGACCATCTGGTCTTCAAGCTGGTGTGATCGCTCGATCGCCCGATTACGCTCTTCTGCTTGCCGTCGTTCGGTGACATCACGGAAGACTAGCACAACACCCGTAACATTGCCTGAGTCATTGTGAAAGGGTGCCGCACTATCCGAGATCGGCACGTCTCGACCATTCTTAGAACAGAGCAACGTATTGTCTGGAAGGTAGACTAATTGACCTGTTTGCAGCGCCTCATGGATGGGATTTGGAAGCGGCACTCGCGTTTCTTCATGGATAGGGCAAAAGATTTCGGCACTCTCCTTACCGATCGCCTCTTCTTGTCTCCAACCTGTTAACGCTTCGGCAGCGCCATTAAGAAAGCGCACGCGGCTCGATGCATCAGTCACAATCACGCCATCACCGATCGCTTTGAGGATACTGGAAAGCCATTGTTCGCGCTCTTGCAAATCCCTTTCCAGGCGAAACCGTTGCAGCGCTGTTTCAATCGCCACGTAAAGTTCCTGCTCTTCAATGGGTTTCAGCACGTAGCCAAACGGCTCTGTTGCCTTAGCGCGTTCCATCGTGCTGCGATCGGAATGCCCCGTCGAGTACACCACTGGAATGCGGAGGTGAGTCCAGATAGCCGCAGCCGCCTGTACGCCATCCATGTCACCTTTCAGCCGAATGTCCATCAAGACCAGATCGGGTCGCACAGTGGTCGCTGTGGCAACAGCCGCTTCACCCGAAACGACGATCGCAGGCACAGCATAGCCCAAATTTTCTAGACAGTCTTTAATATCAGCAGCGATGACGCTCTCGTCTTCCACGACAAGAATGTGTACTTTTCTCGTCGCTACAGGCTCGGATGCCGTTCCTTGCATTACGCCTCACTCCCTGCGAACGTAATCTCAAAGGCCGTACCGCGATCGCGGTGCATGATCAGAGTGCCCTCTAACTGTTGAACCAGATCATGCACAAGCTTTAAACCCAGTGAATCTGGTTTGCTGTACTCAGTCGTCTCTGGCATACCAATGCCGTTATCGCTGATGGTAAGCGCTAACTGGCGATCGCCCTTAACAGAGAGGTTGATCACAATTTCGCCAGTTTTCTCTGCTGGAAATGCATACTTCAGCGAGTTAGAAACCAACTCATTGATGATGAGACCGCAGGGAATAGCGGTATCAATATCAAGTGATACAGGCTCAACGTTGGTTTTGAGGGAAATGGCGTTCGCGCTAGTGTTGTAAGAGCCAAATAAACTGATTGCTAGATTAGGAATATACTGGCTTAAATCGATTTTGGCTAAATCATCAGAACGATAGAGTTTCTCGTGGATGAGGGCGATCGACTTAATGCGGTTTTGGCTTTCTAGCAGGATGTCTGCGGCTTGCTGATCTTTAACGCGCCGATGCTGTAGCCGCAGCAAACTATACACAATTTGCAAATTATTTTTGACTCGATGATGAATTTCTTTAAGCAAGACATTTTTTTCGTTGAGTGAGGCTTGTAACTGTTCTTCTGCTTGACGCAATGCTTCCAATTGTTTGGCGGCTGTGATATCAACTGCAACACCCAAAATTTGCTGCGGCGAGCCATTTTGATGCCGTGCAAACAGAGTTTCCTGGCATTGGAAATAATGCCACTCACCATTACAATTTTTTACGCGAAATTCGGTGCTGAGAATATCACCATCGTTCACGGTATCCCACCGCTTAATATTGATTTGCCTCTGCAAAAAATCGTCTGGGTGCATGACGGTTTGCAAGAAATCTGGCTGCATCGACTGGATTTCATCCAGGGTATACCCAAGGTGTTCACCAATTTCATGATTGACGTAGATCTTGTCTTGCTTGACCAAATCAGTAACGTAAATGACGGCTGGGCTGGTATCGGCAATTTTTTGAGCAAACCGCTGACTTTGTTGCAGGGCAACTTCTGCCTGTTTTAGCTCGGTTACATCACGACCAACGGATTGAAATTCGACGAATTGACCTGCTTCATCAAACAGCATCCGGTTGTTCCACTGCGTCCAACGCACTTGTCCTTCCACGACAACTCGATTTTCGCTTACGGCGATCGGATGCTCTCGATTCATCATCTGGAGGGTGTGATCAATCTTCTTATAATCCTCTGTAAAGATGAGGGGCTTATAAGAAGCCCCAATCGCCTCTTCTCGCGATCGCCCAAAGTAGCGGCAGTAGGCTTCGTTTACAAAGGTCAGCGTACCGTCTAGTTGAAAGCGTGCAATCAGTTCAGTCTGGTCTTCGACGATCGCGCGGTAGCGGGCTTCGCTCTCACGCAGGGCCGCTTCAATCTGTTTCCGCTCAGCGATTTCATGCTGTAACTCTTGGTTCGCGGTTTCTAACTGAGCGTGGCTGGGCAAGGAAAGCGCTTTAGGCAACAGGGGCACCAATTCCAAAGCGGTCAGCAAAGAAACCGCAGCCGTAGCTGCTTTGACCGCACCTGATAGCCAATAGGCAGGATGCCAGAGCGTCCAAATTTCGAGAAGATGCGTGGTGCCACAGGCGATGATAAACGTGCCAAACAGCAGAAAGATCCAGCCAAACGGCAGGTCTTGGCGCTTACGCACAAAGTAGAAGAGCGCGGGCGGAATGGAGTAATAGGCGATCGCAATCACCGCATCCGCAAAGATGTGTAGCCCGACTAACTCTGGTTTCCAAAGGTAGCAGTGGCCGTGCGGAATGAATGATCCGGCACTAAAGAACGTTTGGATAGCATCCAACATATTGCTGCTCTTGTTAGGTCAATCATCAAACTAAGCTGTCCCAAAACTAAGCCATCCCAAACTGAGCCGTCTTAACGATTCTTTGGCCGCAGAAATCGCTTAAAGAACTCAAAACTGACGTAAAAGTGTACAAACTTCAGTCATTTGGCGCTAGTGAAGCTGCCATTTCTTATTATTGCTCGGTGAAGCAAAATATAACCGACTGCCCCTTTACTTTCCCTCGTTGAACTTCTCTCTTTGGGCTTCTCTATAGTCAGCAAGCAGACGGTTTACAATCTTGACGAGTGGCTAGACCTCTAGACCCAAACCTCCAGACATTGCGGCGATCGATTGTTCCAAAAACGGTAATTCTAGTGGTGCAACAAGCAGAGCTTCAGGAAACCTCATCGATGCTGCCAATCTGGCGGGTGATGAAAAGTTTGAGCACGTATATCTGGACAGCGCTCGGCGCACTGATGAGCTTGTTACTGCTAACGGTAGCAAGTGCCGTCACGCCTCAACTGTTCCGCTGGGGTATCGACGAGGGCATCGCAAAACGAGATTTACAGGTTGTGCTATACAGCGCTGGCTGGCTGGTGGTGGCTGCGATCGGACGTGGCTTGTTCAACTTTGGGCAAAGCTACTGGGCAGAAGCCGCCTCACAGGGCGTGGCCTATGATCTACGCAACAAGATTTTTAGTCAGATTCAAAACCTCAGCTTTAGCTATCACGATCAGTCGCAAACCTCTCAACTGCTGACCCGTGTTACAAGCGATATTGAACAAATTCGCGCCTTTTTGAGTACCAGCTTGATCCAGGTGATTAATTCGGTCGTGACGCTGGTGGCGATCGCGGTTATTCTCCTGGTCATGAACTGGAAGCTGGCGCTGATCACGCTGACCGTGGTGCCAATGGCTGGCTGGCTGCTAGCAAATTTTCTCACTCGCAACGGAGCGCTCTTTAAGCAAGTGCAAGAGCAATTGGGCGACCTCAACGCCGTTTTGCAAGAGAATCTGCTCGGCATTCGCGTGGTCAAAGCTTTTGTGCGTGAAACTGCCGAAAACACCCGCTATACCGCGATGAATGATGCCCTGGTGCGGGGAAACATGAAAACCATTCGCGCTATTCGCAACACGTTTCCCTTCATCTTTTTGTTAAGCAATTTGGTGACGCTGGCCGTGTTTGGTTACGGAGGTGCCGAGGTTATCGGGGGACAGTTTTCGATTGGCGAACTGGTGGCATTCAACTCCTACCTGCTGTTGATTTTGCAGCCGATTCTGCTGATTGGCTTTGCCGCACCCGCGATCGCCCAAGCAGCCGCTTCCGCCGAGCGGGTGTACGAAGTCGTGGATGCCGAAGTTGAAATTCGCGATCGTCCCAACGCCGTCCCTTTTGAAACCTGCGGCGGCAGAATCACGTTTGAAAATGTGTCCTTTCGCTACCCTGGTGCCACCACCGAAGCGTTAAAAGAAGTCTCCTTTGAAACCCGTCCGAATGAACTCATTGCCGTGCTGGGCATGACGGCTTCGGGCAAAAGCACGATCATGAACCTCATTCCTCGCTTTTATGATGCCACGGCTGGGGCCATTCGCATTGATGGTCGGGATGTACGGGACTTCACGTTGAAGAGTTTGCGATCGCACATTGGCATTGTGTTTCAAGAAACCACACTCTTCTCTGGCACCCTACGGGAAAACATTGCTTATGCCAAACCGGACGCTTCAATGAATCAAATCATTGAAGTGGCAAAAGCCGCTCAAATGCACGACTTCATCATGAGCTTACCCGATGGGTACGACACCATTGTGGGTGAACGGGGTGTGGGCTTATCCGGTGGGCAAAAACAACGGCTGGCGATCGCGCGTACTCTCCTTACCGACTACAACATCCTGATTCTGGACGATAGTACCTCGGCTGTAGATGCCCAAACCGCCGCTCAAATTCAAGCCGCGTTGGATGACCTGATGCGTCAACGCACCTGCACCTCGTTTGTGGTTGCCCAGCGCATTAGCACCGTGAAAAACGCCGATCGTATTTTTCTAATGGATAAAGGTCGGCTAGTGGCGCAAGGCACCCATCAGGAATTGATGGCAAGCAGTCCGCTGTATGGAGCCATTCTGGAATCACAGGTGAAGCGAGCACCAGAAGCAGCACTCCTTGGTTGACATAGGTATCAGTGCTGCATAGAAGAGAGGGAGATAGCAAAGGAAGAGAGCGTCAGCTTTTGAGCTTTGTAGAGACTCGACATGTCACAAACGCGAAGCATCTCTATGGAAGATCGTTTGAGTTTTGAGCCTGAAGGGAAAGCTTTGAACTCGAAGTGTCGAGCTTTGCACTTGGAACGCCAAGCTTTGCACTCGGAAAGTGGCGTTTGAAGGTTGAAATATCGAGCCTGGAACTCGAAGTGTCGAGCTTTGAACTCGGAATGCCGAGCTTTGCACTTGAAGTGTCGAGCTTTGCACTTGGAACGCCGAGCTTTGCACTCGGAAGGTGGCGTTTGAAGGTTGAAGTATCGAGCCTGGAACTTAAAGTGTCGAGCTCTGAACTCGAAACATCCAGTTTGCAGCTCGACTAGTAGGGCTTGGAACTCAAAAAGTAAAAGGTTGAGCCTGAAGGGTTGAGCTTACAAGTCAAAGGATCGAGCTTAGAGTTTTACCGTTTACCAATTGCTTGGTTATAACCAACAACTATTTTCGTACTGCTTCATCAAATCGTTAAACTAATTGAGTGCGCTGTCGTTGCCTCGAATTTCTTGCTGCCATGCTCAACTTTAGTCAACTGCTTACTGAGCGAGCCGATACCATTCTCAATGTGTGGATCGAGGCTGTAGCCCGCGATCGTCATTTGAAGAGTGATGACACCCTTTCTCCAACAGCCATCAGAGATCACTTGCCAATGGTGCTATCAGCGCTGGCAACGGTGCTGTCACGCAGTCAAGACGATGACCTTCAGTTGCTAGTAGATGCCAGTTTGCAGCACGGCGCGCTTCGTGCCCAGCAAGGATTTGACCCGGTAGAGATTGCGCGAGAATATCGGCTCTTGCGACGGGCAACTTTTGAGACGCTAGAGAGTGACTTAATCAGTGAAGCGCCCGTTGAGGTGTACCGCGCCATGCGCCTCATTGACATGGTGATTGACGAAGCGATCGCGCAGTGCTTCAAAAGTTACGTCGGCGAGCGCATGCAGGAACTAGAGAAGTTGCAGCATCAGTTAACCATGACGGGGCAAGAAATGGATCGGCTGGTGCGTGCCAATCAAGATGGCCTGTCATTGCTGACTGATGAACTCAACGTGCGTCTCAACACGATCGTCGGTTTTTCAGAACTGTTTCTCCGCCAGCAGCAACAAGAAACGACCACGCCACAAGATTCAGCGCCGAAAATCAATCATATTGAGCGGGTGCTGCGAAACGGACGCTATCTGCTGCACCTCATTAACGATTTAAACGAGCTTTCTCGTTATGAAGCTGGCAAGCTCAAACTGCATTTGATCAAAACGGATGTCCGCGCGATCGTGCAAGAGATCGTTACGGTGATGACCCCCACGATCGCCGACAAAGGCTTACAGGTCAACGTTGATTGCACTACGGCTCCTGACAGCATCCTGACCGATCCCTTGCGCCTGCATCAAATTATCACCAACCTGTTGCACAACGCCATCCGCTACACAAACGCTGGTTCCATTCGGCTACACGCTCAAGCCTTACCTGAGCAGCGCTGGTCAATCACCGTCACCGATACAGGCATTGGCATTGCACCAGAAGAGCAAGCTCAGATTTTTGAACCTCGGTTTCAACTGGAAACCAGCGATCAATCCCGCGATTTCGATAACAAAGGATTGGGCTTAGCGATCGCCTCACGACTCGTTAAACTACTCCAGGGAGCCATTGAAGTAACCTCTACGATCAGCGTTGGTTCTACGTTTACCGTGACCTTTCCCGTTACCGTCACCTTGCCAGCGACCCAGGAGCCAGAGGGCACGATCGAGTAGCTCCACGCTTCAACCCAAGATGTTGGTATGCTGAGATTTGCACCGCTTCTTCATCAATACCATGCCCGCACTTAGTACGTCTGCCCCTCTTGCCTTTCCCCTCGCTGCGGTTGTGGGACAAGAAGCCATCAAACTGGCGTTGCTTTTAGCAGCCGTCGATCCAGGCTTGGGGGGCGTGGTCATTGCAGGGCGGCGCGGTACCGCAAAATCGGTGATGGCACGCGCGCTGCATGCACTTTTACCCCCGATCGAAATTATCGAAGGCTCTCTCAACAGCGATCCGCTGCACCCCGAAGATTGGGATGACGAGACTATAGAAAGGATAAGGGAGGAGAGCGGAGGGATGAAGCCGCCACAAAATGACCTGGAATCTTCATCCCCCATCCCTTATCCCTCATCCCTCCCCACCACCATCATTCCCGCCCCTTTTGTCCAAATTCCCCTGGGCATTACCGAAGATCGCCTTCTGGGGTCGGTGGATGTGAGCCAGTCGATTAAGCGGGGTGAGACGGTGTTTCAGCCGGGATTGCTAGCAGAAGCTCATCGCGGCGTGCTTTATATTGATGAAATTAATCTGCTGGACGACCAGGCAGCCAATCTCTTGCTGACCGTGCTGACGGATGAACGCAACCAGATCGAGCGCGAGGGCATTAGCTTTCAGCATCCCTGCAAACCACTGCTAGTCGCGACTTACAACCCAGAAGAAGGTACCTTACGGGAGCATTTGCTAGACCGCATTGCGATCGCCCTGTCTGCTGATATGGTGCTCGGTTTGGACGATCGGGTGCTGGCCGTTGAGCAAGCCACCCGTTACGCCGACTCGCCACAGGACTTTCTAACTCAGTACACAGACGACATCGACGCGCTCAAAACGCAGATTGTACTGGCGCGAGAATGGCTCAAAGACGTGCAAATCACTTCAGAGCAGGTGAGGTATCTGGTCAACGAAGCGCTTCGGGGCGGTGTACAGGGGCATCGATCAGAATTATTTGCCGTGCGCGTTGCGAAAGCCCATGCCGCTCTAGATGGTCGTACCGATGTCACAGCAGACGATTTGCGCCGTGCGGTTGAACTGGTCGTTGTGCCGCGATCGACCATTGTACAAACACCTCCCGAAGAAGCTCCCCCACCGCCCCCACCCCCTCAAACTCAGCAAGAGGACGAGGAGAACGAACAAGAACAGGACGATCGTGATGAAGATGACGATCAAGAGGAACAAGAGCAAGAACCCCCTGCCATTCCCGAAGAATTTATCTTCGACCCAGAAGGCGTCATTCTCGATCCATCCGTGCTCTACTTCGCTCAGATGGCCTCCCGTCAGGGCAAATCTGGTAGCCGCACCATTATTTTCTCGGACGATCGTGGTCGTTATGTGAAGCCCATGCTGCCCAAAGGCAAAGCACGCCGTATCGCCGTTGATGCCACACTGCGGGCGGCGGCTCCGTATCAGAAAGGACGACGGGCGAGGGGAGGAGCGGCAGAAGGCAGAAGGCAGGAGGCAGAAGGCAGAAGGCAGGCTTCCCCACACCCTACACCCCACACCCCACACCCTGTCCCCCGTAAACGCGTCTTCGTCGAACAAGCAGACATTCGTGCCAAACGACTCGCACGCAAAGCGGGTGCTCTTGTGGTCTTCGTTGTGGATGCATCTGGTTCGATGGCGCTGAATCGGATGCAGTCGGCAAAAGGAGCGGTGCTGCGATTATTAACGGAGGCATATCAGAATCGGGATCAGGTGGCGCTGATTCCGTTTCGAGGCGAACAGGCAGAGATTTTGTTGCCGCCAACCCGATCGATCGAAGCAGCCAAACGACGGCTCGATCGCATGCCCTGTGGAGGTGGTTCTCCCTTAGCACACGGGTTGACTCAAGCTGTGCGCGTGGGCATGAATGCGAGGCAATCTGGCGATATTGGTCAGGTGGTGCTCGTTGCCATTACCGATGGACGCGGCAATATTCCATTGTCACGATCGCTTGGAGAAACCATGCCACCGGATGAAAAACCGGACATTAAAGCTGAACTGCTGGACATTGCCACCAAAATTCGCGCGCTTGGCATACAGCTACTGGTGATTGATACTGAAAATAAGTTTATTTCTACGGGCTTTGCAAAAGAGCTAGCACAGCAGGCAGGCGGCAAGTATTACCATTTGCCGAAAGCAAACGACCAGGCGATCGCGGCAATGGCCCGTGGTGCGATGCGCGACATGGCACGTCCCTAACGCTCACAAAACACATCACCTAACGCAGGATGAATCGAACACCATTTGCTTCATCCAGTTCCGTCTCAGCCCAAGGACAACGGCAAAACTCTTCCGCAGGGGGCAGTTTTAAGTTTACGGAATTGTTACATTTCTGTTACATTGTTCAGGCATGCTTTAGAGCTAGCCGCTATGCAGCCTTGTTGAATCGCAGGTGAAGTTGAAGTACAGTTGCTTTCATTTCGTCCTCTGTTCAACGCTGAAGCTGTAGGGCTTTCTCTTCAGGTCATGGCGCTTGAGTTATAGGGACTCATCGCTTGCGACGAGCGACGAACCTGGGGTGTCAGCCCTGACGATCAATGTAGCCCTGTAACGACCACCGAAAAACTGCCCTCATGTCTACCGCCTTGTCTGCCAGCAACCACTCACTCTCTTTAACCACAACACCAATTACAACGGACCTCAGCCCAGCTCAACCACGCCTGTTAGGGTTTATCATCGCCAGCTTGATTATGGCAATGTGGGCAGGAAGTTTAACCGCGTTACTCAGGACAGCCCCCAATCAACTGCATCCGCTCTGGACGGTGCCCGCCATCCTGTGGCAAATGTTCCTGTATACAGGCTTGTTTGTCACTGCTCATGACGCTATGCATGGGGTTGTCGTGCCACAGCATCCCAAACTCAATCGCTTTGTCGGTTGGCTGGCATTGGTGCTCTATGGCTTTTTCTCTTACAAGCAGCTATTTAAGGCGCACTGGCAACACCATCACCATCCTGCCAGTCCTTTAGATCCTGATTATCACAACGGAACGCTCAAAAACCCTGTTGCCTGGTATATTCAGTTTTTGCAGCGTTACTGGAGCTGGCCGCGTTTACTGGCGCTGGTTGCAGCATTTCACACCACGCATCTCCTCTTGCATGTACCAGAAGCAAATTTACTGCTGTTTTGGGTAGTGCCGTCGTTGCTCAGTTCAGTTCACCTTTTCTACTTCGGGACATATTTGCCTCATCGTGAGCCAGCAGGCGGATATCAAAATGCTTTTCGTGCTCAGAGCGCGCATCGTCCGCTGTTACTGTCGCTCCTGGCTTGCTATCACTTTGGCTATCATTGTGAGCATCACGAATATCCACATGTGCCCTGGTGGCAACTGCCCACGATCGCCAAACGCTCTAGACCAAACCTGATACCATCGTAGCGTGATGGTAGCGATAGACCCTGAGCTACAAATCTCTGTGGGTGAAAGGCTTCGCATTCGTGCCTGCATAAGTGGCTACGATTTGCCCATCGCCAACCAGTTGGTATTTGTAAGTGACTAAGCCTTCTAACCCAACAGGGCCACGCGGCGGCATTTTTTGGGTGCTGATGCCAACTTCGGCACCCAAGCCATAGCGAAACCCATCGGCAAAGCGTGTGGAGCAGTTGTGAAAGACACCAGCAGCATCCACCTGTGCCATGAAGGTTGCAGCGGTCACCGTATTTTCCGTCGCGATCGCCTCGGTGTGCCGAGAACCGTAGGTGTTGATGTGAGCGATCGCCTCATCCACGTCATCGACAACTTTGATCGCCAGGATTAGATCACTGTATTCGGTAGACCAATCGGCTTCGGTAGCAACCGCAATGTTAAGAATTTCCCGCGTGCGCTCATCGCCTCGCAGTTCAACATTACGCAGCTGAAGCGCAACAACGCCTTCTAGCAGGAACTCAGCGGCGATCGCTTGATGCACTAGCAGCGTTTCGATCGCGTTACAAGCAGCAGGATATTGCGTTTTGGCATCCACGGCGATCGCCACAGCCTTCTGCACATCCGCATCGTGGTCGATATATAGGTGGCAAATGCCTTCTGCGTGTCCCAATACCGGAATCCGCGTATTGTCCTGCACAAAGCGCACAAACGTGTTGGAGCCTCTGGGGATGATGAGATCAACGTACTGGTCTAGCTCCAACAGGGCTAGCGTCTCTTCCCGCGTGGTCAGCAGTTGGACAACCACTGGGGCAACGTTCGTTTGGGCAAGTCCCTGACGGATCGCTGCTACCAGCGCTTCGCACGATCGCAGTGCTTCCTGCCCCCCTTTGAGAATGACACCATTCCCAGACTTGATCGCCAGACTCGCAATCTGCACTACCGCATCGGGGCGGGCTTCAAAAATCACTCCCAGCACACCCAACGGGCAAGTCACCCGCGTCAAAACAAGCCCTTGATCCAACTCTCGGTGAAGCTGAACTTCACCCACTGGATCAGGCAATTTCGCCACATCCCGAATGCCTGCGATCGCGCTTTGCAACTTGACTTTATCTAGCTTTAAACGAGCATAGAGCGCGGCTGGAATTGCCTTTTTGGCTGCCTGACAATCAAGTTGGTTGGCAGCAAGAATGTCATCCGTAGCCGCTTCTAACGACTGAGCAATCGCCTCTAGCGCCTGATTTCTCAGTGCAGTCGGTAGCGCTGCCAAATGACGGGCACTCTCCCGCGTTTGCCGAGCGATCGTCAGAAGGGAGGACGATGGTGCTGTAATCAATGGAATCATGGGCAGTCGTCCGGTAAAAGATGGTTGACTAATTTGGGTGCATGACTCTGGATGCCCATCCCCATTAAACAAACCGATCTACCAAATTTTAAACGCAAGGTTGAAAAAAGAATGCGGATGGCGAGACTCGAACTCGCAAGGACAATGCCACACGCACCTCAAGCGTGCGCGTATACCAATTCCGCCACATCCGCACAAGCTGGCTTAGAAAAACCAGATTCTTTCGCTTGAACAATGTCCCTAATCTGAACCATCAGCACGCTCTAGGCTATAAGCAACTAGGTGTTATGAGCAACTAGATAGCCCGGTTCAAACAGTGCAGCCCTGAGGTTTGGTCTGCTTTAAGACTTCACTAGCATAGCAAAAAGCGGTCAGAGGTTTGCGCCAGTGATAGAAATTCGCTAAAAGGAGGGTGGGAACTAATCGATCGCCGTTGCCTTCTATCTGAAAGTAGGTATCGAGCCGCAAAAAACTAGGTACCCTACAGGTGAGTATTTCGCATTCTAGCAAGTCTGGAGTAGTTGCTGTGACGTTACGGAAAACGATCGCTCTGGGTACATTGGGGCTTAGTGTCAGCCTTGGCTTTGCCCTGCTTGGCTTCAGCAGAGGCGCAGTAACGATCGCTCAACTTGCGCCAGCACCAACACCAGCGCCAACAGAAGATCCGTTGCCGGTGAAGCCAGATGTGCCTTACGTACCTACGCCAGAAGTAGTAGTGACGGAAATGCTGAAACTGGCAGGCGTGACTCCTGAAGATACCGTGTATGACCTCGGCTCTGGCGATGGACGACTGGTTATTAGTGCCGTCAAAGACTACGGTGCCCGTCGGGGGGTTGGAGTAGAGATTAATCCAGGGTTAGCGCGCCTGAGCAACGAGAATGCTCAAAAAGCAGGGGTGAGCGATCGCGTTCAGTTTTTGCAACAAGACCTTTTTCAAACGGATTTCCGTGATGCAAGTGTTGTAACGCTCTATCTACTGCCTGACATTAACTTAAAACTCCGACCCAAGCTGCTGAGTAGCCTGAAACCCGGCACGCGCATTGTTTCTCACTCCTTTACGATGGGCGATTGGAAGCCAGACAAAACGGTCACCGTGCCCGGTAATGCGACCGCTTCGGTACCACGGAACCTCTATTACTGGGTAGTACCCTCAAACATTTCAGGTGATTGGAAGGGGCGGGTAGAGTATGCACCTGGTCGTAGTCAGTCCTATACGCTGCGGTTCACTCAACAGTATCAGCAGGTGAAGGGAGAAGCGATCGCGGAGGGCAAAAAGTACACGATCCCAAACATTACGCTCACGGGCGATCGTCTCACCTTTAGCCGCACCGAAACCGTACAAGGACAGCAAGGCGTGATTCAGTTCAACGGACGCATTGAAGGTGACACGCTCAAAGGAACAGCCGGGGTTAAATGGGGTATCTTAGCGAGAAATTTTCCGATCGTGGCTCAACGTAGCGGCAATCAGCAAGCTGCGAAGTAAGCATCGTGGGTTGTGTATAGTGAATAAATCAGTAGAGGAGCAACGGTCACTCTATCGCTTCATTTCCCGGTTCCCTCATTTCCCACACCATACATGGATGGGTTTATTAACCTCAACAAGCCCGCAGGGTTTACGTCTCACGATTGCGTTGCTAAGGTGCGGCGACTGTTGCAGATGAAGCGCGTGGGGCACGCAGGCACCCTCGATCCGGCGGCGATCGGGGTTTTGCCGATCGCGCTGGGCAAAGCCACTCGCCTGCTCCAATTTCTCCGTCAAGCTAAAGCTTATCGAGCTACAGTACGGTTAGGCGTCAGCACCAGCACCGATGACTTGGAAGGTGAAACGCTATTGGCTCAACCTGTTACAGGACTTGCTTTAGCAACGGTTCAAGAGGCGCTTCAGCACTTTCAAGGCACGATCCAACAAATTCCACCCAACTACAGTGCGGTTCAGGTACAGGGAAAGCGTCTGTACGATTTAGCACGGGCAGGCGAAGCGATCGTTGCAAAATCTCGTACCGTTCACGTCTTTAGCCTTGAGGTGCTGGACTGGCGACCAGGAGACTTCCCCGAACTGGATCTGGCGATCGCCTGTGGGCCGGGTACCTACATTCGGTCGATCGCACGTGACCTGGGCAATGTCTTGAAAACAGGTGGCACGTTAGCAGCCCTCACACGCACGGCAAGCAGCGGCTTTGAACTGGCAGATAGTGTGACGTTGGAAACCCTGGAAGCCCAGCAAGTGCAAGGTCTTTTCCAACCGATCGAGCCAGTAAAAGCCTTGCTGCACTTGAGTCAGATTGTGCTTTCAGGGGCGATCGCTCGTCGCTGGTGCCAGGGGCAACGCATTGTCATCCAGCCTGATGCAAACGGTCAGTGGAAAGAAGAGGACGTAGAAAAACCGGAGGACGATGCAGGAAGACTGCAAATGTATGCGGTGCCACCTCTCCAGCAGCCGCTACGGGTACATCACGAAGACGGTCAGCTTCTCGGCATTGGCATACCCACCGATACTGAAGTTGGTATTGTTCTGCTCTCTCAGATGGTCTTTGAGAGTGACTTTAGCTGATTACTTCAGGCTGTCTAACCAGGCTTCTAGCTCAGCCGAGGTAGAAAAGTTCAGTAGGGCGATCGCCAGTGCTTCTAGCTGCGTCAGGTTTAGTTGCGAGAGACGATCGCGCAAACCACTGGGTAATTGACCCACTCTTTGCTCTAACAGCAGGAGAACGAGTGAGCGATGTCCTTCCTCTCGTCCTTGTTGGATACCTCGCTCAAAGCCAATTTCTTCTACGCTCGTGATGTAGGGCACTTTGCGTTCCTCCTCGTAAGCTTTCAACTCAAACCAAAACGCCTGCTTCAACCCTTTTGGCAAAATCATAACCCACGGCGTACCGCTTACCAATTTCAGTATCCGGGGCAATTTGCTGAAATTCTTTGTCCAAAAACTCAGACGGTTTTTGCCAGTCGATCGCGCGATGTAATCCCTCTTTTGTTACTACGGTGGAGGAGAAGAAATTCAAGTCCCATCAAGCTGCTTTCAGGTCTGGGATTGGAAGAATCTGGCAGGTATCCATCCAATCCATCAACTCATGTAAGGCTCGTTTG
>JAHHIE010000001.1 GCA_019358945.1 Stenomitos rutilans HA7619-LM2
CAGGAGGCAGTAATCATCAATGAACCCAACGGTTGCAACGGATTGTCGTAACTCCATGCAATTTTCAGGTAGAACGCAGCTTCTTCCAGCTTAATTTGCTCTCGTTGAGGTAACAAAAGAGGGATTAACTCAAAACTCAAAACTCTCTCCCTCACCCTCCTTTCCCCTTCCCCTTTCCTCTCCCCGGAACCTTCTAATCTCTTGTCGAGTCTATGAAGCATCTGATGCATGGTTTATGCGGGTGACTCCTTATGGTTAATGTTCGTCAATGGCAGTCGGGCACTGCCTTTGCAATGACTCTAAGTATGGCTACAACCGCGATCGCTCCGTTGGCGATCGCGTCTACTGCAACAGCGGCTCCTTCTCCCTATTTGGTGGCGCAACTTTTTCCATCGCAAACAGCGCCGCGCCGTCTAGCAATTCCGGCTGGTACACAATTGCCTGTGCGATATGACGGTGCCGAGAAGATTGTCGTTTCGCCTACCGAAACGAGTCCCCTGACGTTGCTACTGTCCAGAAACATCCGTTCATCCACTGGTGCAATTCTGGTGCGGTCAGGTAGCCAAATTAGAGGCGAGCTGAGACCAGTAGAGGGCGGTTCTCAGTTTTATGCTCAAGAGATTACGTTAGAAAATGGTACTGTTCTACCGATCGACGCCAGGTCTGAAGTGGTGACGAAAACGCAAGAAATTGTTCCGGGTACAAACACAGATGCCGTGCTCAAAGGAGCGGCGATCGGAGCAGGTGCCGCTACCATCATTTCTGGAGTGACGGGTAAAAAGCGCATCACGCTTGGCAAGATTTTGATTGGTGGTGGTGCGGGTGCTCTGGGTGGTTTAATCTTCGGCAAAAAGCGAGCCGATGTCATTGTGGTTAACCCTAACAAAGATCTTACTCTGACCTTAAATTCGTCGCTGGCCTTGCCATAGTGTGAATGCCTCGGAAGGTTGCCTTACAATGATGTGCCTCTACTGTTTGGACTCACTCGCTCAAAAATGGCTGTGAGTAGGTAGTAAATCATACATTGCCAAGCGATCAAAAAAGCTCGTTAAATGTCTCGTGCGCCCCTTTGCTATGCATTTAGCATTTAGTCCTTCTCTGTCTTTTGGTGTGAATTAATTGTGCTGACTTATCTCTGAAGAGAGAGAGGTAAACGCGATCGTTCCTAGTAAATTATTGGTGTGCCGAAGGTAATGCAGCGAACAGATCAGTAGCTTCATCTACCAGACAGCATTTTTCCTAACATCAACTACGGAGAGTATCATGAGCTTAGAAGATAGAATTAAGGCGACTGCCAAAAACGTAGAGGGCAAAATTCAAGAAGCGGTTGGCGATGTTACTGGCGATCCTCAAGCGAAGGCTGAGGGCCAAGCGAAGCAAGCAGAAGCTTCGGGACGTCACACAGTAGAAGATGTGAAAGATAACGTCAAGAGAATGATTGACTAGGGGTGTTCCTCCCAAGAACTTTCACTTCTCTGAAGCTAGGGCTTACGCAAATTCTTGCAAAGCTAGCCCCAAACCCCCTCAATTTTTGGGGAGCAAGAACTCAGAGTCCCCAAAAATTGAGGGGGTTTGGGGCCCTCTGGGCATACCAAAAAAGAGGGCGACTGCGTAAGCCCTGAAAGCGTGTCTTTGAAGATTCTCTCTCCTTAGAAATCTGGCATAAGAAGGTTTGGACGCAGGCCGTGTTCCAGACCTTCTTTTTTAGTCATAGCAGTCTTTGGCTGGCGATTGGCGATCGATTGGAGCCTGCCTCGCTAAATTTGTCACTGTCTCACACATATTGTTTTTCAAAGCAGTGGGTTGAAGCCGCAACTTTATGTCAGCTTTTCGCTCTTGGGAGAGAGGCTAGCAAGCGTTGATTGCTACGACAATGTAGATATTCAAGACTATTAAAAAAGCAGGATAGAGGGATTTATGAAACTACTGCGCATCCTCTCGGCGATCGTTCTACCTCCACTTGGTGTTTTCTTAACTCTGGGCTTTGGGTTTGCTTTTCTCCTCAACGTGGGGCTGACACTGCTGGGATATGTACCTGGCATTATTCACGCGCTTTGGGTTGTCTTGAAGGAGTACGAGCACGAGGCGGCTGAACGTAAAGCCTATGAAAGCACGATCGAGCCAAGCCAACCTCTATAGAAACGCTACAGTGGCAGGCTAGCAAGCTTTCTCAGCAACCGCTCTAGATATGCTCCTCATCAAGGATCTCAAAAAAGCGGCGCTGAGCTAATGAACAAAGGCGCTAGAGAGCGAAATCAACTCTCTAGCGCCTTTGCAGGTTTATACCAGAATCAGTTACCGCAGTCGATGACTTCAAAGAAAAACGCTCAAGATGAGGTTTTCACCTGGCGTGCCATATCTAAAAAGGAAGACATGTTTGCACCGGGACGACGGCGACCGTTTGAACTGCTGGTAGGAGCGAGATATTTAGGGGCAAACGTTGTCACTGTTGGTTGAGGCAAATTTAACGCTGCCTTTGCCGCGGCAGGCTTAGGTTCGGCCTTTTCAGCAGTAGCTGCTGCCTTTGCCTTAGCGGCTTGCTTTGGTTTCGCCGCCTCTACTTTGGCAGGCTCTGGCTTAGCAGAGTCCTTCACAGCCTGAGATTTGGCTGCTGCCGCAACAGGTGTTTTAGCGGGTGCCGTAGCACCATTGCCAATGCCCTTAGCCTCATCAAGCTCTAGAAAATACCCAGAGTTCTTGGCTTTACGGGTCTTTGGCTCAGCCTCCGAGATCGCCGCTTTCGCTTTCTTAGAGCCAAATAGCCCACTTACGAAGGAAAAAAGACCAGAGAATAAATTTTTGAGAAAATTAACGAAACTGCTCATTGCAACTGCTCCTGAAATGCATACCGATATGCTCACGCATCGGTTAATCAAAAGGGGATGATGAAGTCAAACTATCCGACTCAAATTATCGCGGTTTTATGAGTACAGAAGGGTCAATATTGCGATTTATTAATTATTCCTTCAATACAACTAAACTGAGAAGAGTGTCTTCCTTTAGCCATTTCTGGAGCTGTCCCAGCCAACTCTAAGGAAAGACCTGGGGTGATTTAGACTCGGAATGTAACAGACTGTAAGCAATGAACACTTTAACCCCACGCAACCCAATTCTCCTTCTGCACGGTATCTGGGATACTGGCGCAATTTTCAAGCCGATGGCGCGCTACCTCAACAGCTTGGGTTGGGAAACTCACGACCTGAATCTCACACCAAATAATGGCGATGGCTGTCTTTCAGGGCTGGCACAGCAAGTTGCAGCCTACGCCGATCGCACCTTTGCTCCCAACACCCCGTTTGATTTGCTTGGTTTCAGTATGGGCGGCATTGTGGGGCGTTATTATCTTCAGCGTTTGGGCGGGATTGATCGTGTCCACCGATTTATTACCCTCTCGTCTCCTCATAGTGGCACCTGGGTTGCCTGTGGGTCTTTGCGATTGGGCTGTATGCAAATGCGTCCTCATCACGCCTTTCTGCAAGATTTGAATCAAGATATTGCGATGCTTGAGCGCATCAACTTCACCTCCATCTGGACACCGCTGGATGCGATGATTCTCCCAGCCAGCAGTTCGCAAGTGCCGATCGCGCAAGACGTGAAGGTGTGGGTACCGCTACATCGAGACATGGTATCGCACCCTCAGAGTCTGCAAGCGGTTGCCACTGCCTTAGCGGAACCTGTTAAGGTTATGAGCCGCTGCTAAAGGTGGTTGCGGTTGCTTACGAAAGGGACTGGTTATCCCCTCAGCGGTAACTCGATTTGAATGGTCGATCCTTTTCCCAAGGTGCTGGTGGTGGTGATGCGGCCTCGATGGGCTTCAATAATCTGTTGCGCGATCGCCAACCCCAAGCCAAAGCCACCTGTTTGACGCGATCGTGCCGTATCGACTCGATAAAAACGCTCAAAAATGTGTGGCAGATCGGCTGCGGGAATGCCAATGCCGTTGTCCTGGACTTGAATGACAGCATAGCGCGCTGTGGTGGAAAGGCGTAGCTGAACATTGCCACCTGGCAGCGTGTACTTAAATGCATTGCTGAGCAGGTTGGTCACGGCCTGACGCAGCAAGTCTGGATCGGCGTTTAAGGCGACAGCTTGCTCAGGCAGTTGGGGCGTGAAGGTTAAGCCCTGTGCCTGTGCTTGTGCGGTCTGATCGTCAATGAGCGATCGCACCAGTACCACCAGATCTATTCGCTGTAACCGAGTTGGATCAAGCGGGCCTTCCTGGCGGGAGAGAAACAGCAAATTGCCAATAAGCGTACTCATTGACTTTGCCGTCTCAACAATTTTTTCGAGCCGTAGCCGCTGCTGAGCTGTGTCTTCAGAAGCCATTAGACCGACTTGGGCATTGCTCAGCACGGCTGCCAGAGGTGCTCGCAATTCGTGAGACGCATCGGCTGTAAACCGCTGGAGCTGGTCGTAAGCTCGGCGGGTGGGTTGAATGGCAACACCGCCCAGAAACCAGCCCGTGACACCAATCAAACCGAGCGTTAGGGGTACGCCTAGCGCTAAAAATAAGCGCACTCGCTCCAAGCTTTCACGGATGGCGGTGAGGGGTTCTGCAACCTGTAGATAGCCAACCAACTGCTGATTTTGCAGTAAGGGTAGCGTGACCTGGCGTAACCACTGGCCTGTTGGCTGTGCTCCATTTTGTGGCTCGACCAGCACGATCGTCTGAAACTCTGGTGCAGGTGCTAAGCGCAAGGGCGCGGACAGGCCAATAAATCTGACTAGGAAGCCCTTTGTGTCATACCAGCGAACGTAAACCAATTCGCTGCTGCGCGATAAGCGATCGCCATTCATCCAGGGGGCATCTTCCGGCTCAATCTGCCATTGCCCTTGCTGAAAGCGAATCGTGGCACCTGCTGCGATCGCCTTGCTTTTCTTGTACAGCGCCTGATCGAATGCGTGAAGCTGCCCTTCCACACTTAAGTAATAGCTCACACCTGTAAACAAGACGAGAATGCCACCCATCGAAAGGGCAAACCAGTAAGCGAGATTGCGACGGCTGCGGGTGAACATGGAGGGAGGGGATAGGGCGTGGGGAGTGGGAGTGGGGAGGCAGGAGGCAGAGGAAGCAGGGGAGGTAGAGGAAGCAGGAGAAGAGCGATCGCCGTTACTAACAATTAACAACTGCTTTAACTCAAAACTTCCCCTCTTCTTCCTCTGCTCCCCTAGCCTCCCCATCTGTCTCTTACGCCTCACTTCTCATCTTCTCTGGCGACTGCAACCGATAGCCCATACCGTAAATAGTTTCTAGCCAATCTTTGGCATTGACAGCTTGTAGGCGTTGCCGTAGCCGTCGGACGAGGGTGGTGACGGCGTTGCTTTCGGGCTCGGTGCCCCAACCCCACAGCGCTTGCTCAATTTGGTTGTGGGACAAGACCTGTCGTGGGTGGCGCATGAGATATTCCATTAACTGAAATTCGCGGCTTGAGAGTTGGGTGGTCAGGTGATGGCACTCTAGCGTCAGGCTGTTCAGGTGCAATCGTAAAGCACCCAAAGAAAGGGAGTCGTTTTGCCAGAGAGGCGATCGCCGTCGCAAGGCACGCACTCGCGCTAGCAGTTCGACTACATCGACGGGCTTGACGAGGTAATCATCGGCTCCAGCATCTAGCCCGGTGACTTTATCGGCGATCGTGTCCTTTGCAGTTAGCATCAACACAGGGGCGGTTTTGCCGGAGCGACGATACTCCTGACAGAGTGCAACGCCGCTGATGTGGGGCAACATCCAATCGAGAATCAGCAAATCATATTCTTTTTGGGTGATTAACCACTGCGCCGTCTCACTCTCTTCGATCGCATCGACAATATGTCCGGCTTGTGAGAGTGCTGCCTGTAGTGGCTCTAGTTGGGATGGATCGTCTTCTACCAGTAAAATCAACATCGATCGCCGCGAAGTCTAACTATGTCCATCCTAACGAGTGGAAGAATGCAGCTTGTGTGCTGGAAATCGCTCTCCTCATCTGGCGATTGGCGTTGGGTAGCCTGCAAAGCAATACGAGTTTACGACTTATCGTTAGAATGGAAGACTTAAGTGATGATTCACAGCACTGAATCTGCATTGATCCTTTCGCCTTTATCCTTGTCTTCCCATGCCCTTGCCTATTGTTGCTATTATCGGTCGTCCTAACGTGGGCAAGTCTACGGTGGTCAACCGTTTGTCGGCGTTACAAGATGCCATTGTGTTTGACGAACCGGGCGTGACTCGCGATCGCACGTACAAGCCAGCCTTTTGGGGCGATCGAGAGTTTCAAGTTGTTGACACCGGCGGCTTGGTGTTTGACGATGACACTGAATTTTTGCCGCTGATTCGTGAGCAAGCAATGGCAGCCCTGGCAGAAGCAAGTGCGGCGATCTTTGTGGTCGATGGGCAGATGGGTCTCACCTCTTCTGATGAAGAAATTGCGACTTGGCTGCGGCAACAAACCGTGCCTGTCCTGTTAGCAGTGAACAAATGTGAATCGGTGGAGCAGGGCGCAGCGCAGGCAGCCGAGTTTTGGTCGTTGGGGTTGGGCGAACCGTTTCCCATTTCAGGAATTCATGGCAACGGCACAGGCGAACTACTGGATCAGTTGCTTGAACATTTGCCACCCGCAAATGAGATTGAAGCGTCAGACGACATTAAGGTGGCGATCGCGGGACGACCCAATGTGGGTAAATCGAGCTTGCTGAATGCGTTTGTGGGTGAAACCCGGTCGATTGTCAGCCCCATTTCGGGAACAACACGAGACGCGATCGACATGGTTGTGCAGCACGGCGACCAGACCTATCGCCTCATCGACACGGCGGGGATTCGCAAGAAAAAACAGGTTGAGTACGGGCCTGAATTTTTTGGCATCAACCGCGCCTTTAAAGCCATCAACCGGGCAGATGTGGTGCTGCTGGTCATTGATGCGCTGGATGGCGTGACCGAGCAAGACCAGAAGTTGGCAGGACGGATTGCGGATGAGGGCAAAGGCTGTGTCATCGTCGTCAACAAGTGGGATGCGGTTGAAAAAGATTCTTACACTATCTATGACCATGAAAAGCTAGTGCGCGATCGCCTGCACTTTACGGAATGGGCAGACGTGATCTTCATTAGCGCCAAAACCGGACAGCGCGTCGAAAAAATCCTCGATATGGTGAACATCGCGGCTGAGCAGCAGAAACGCCGTGTGTCTACTTCTGTCATTAACGAAGTGCTGGAAGAAGCGGTGGGTTGGCACTCACCCCCTACCACTCGTCAGGGTCGCCAGGGAAAAATCTACTACGGTACCCAGGTGAGTAGCCGTCCGCCTGCGATCGCCCTGTTCGTGAATGATCCTGCTCTTTTCAATGACAACTATCGCCGCTACATTGAGGGACAGTTTCGCAAAGCGCTTGGCTTTACGGGCACACCCATCCGTCTTCTGTGGCGTGGCAAAAAAACCAGAGAAGTCGAGCGCGTTACAGCGAATCGGGCCACAAGGTAACTCTGTTCATGGATCTTCTCCGCTCCCTACCATTAGGGCTTTACTTAGAACAACCCATTACCTGGCTGCATCGGTTAGATCCACGGCTCAAATTGGCGTGGCTCATGACGTTTTTGGCAGCTCCTTTACTAGCAAACTCGTTTTGGCGAGTGTTACTAGCTGGGTTATTGATGATCATCACCATCCTGGCTAAAATTCCGCTGCGGGTCTGGCGGCAACAGATGGTCTGGCTGTTGGTGCTTAGTCTTATGGTCTTTGCGCTCACGATGGTATTGCCCGATGGACTGAAAACACGCCATCAAGCTCGCTTACCAGTTGATGAGCTTGCTTTTGCACAGCAACCCGCCCCGTTACCGCCCGCCCCATCGCCTCGTCCCTGGTATAACCCATTTGGTCTTGGCAAACCTGCGATCGCTCCTACCCCTGGCACCGTGCCCCAAGTGTTGCCGCAACCGACAGACTACTGCTATGTGCTGTTTAAGGGCGGTTCTATCACGATCACTCAACGATCACTAGACTTGGCAATTCGCTATGGCACGCTGCTCTTTACCCTGCTCTACAGCACCAACCTCTTTCTACTAGTCACCGCACCCGAAGAAATTACCGCCGCGATCGAAGATTGGATGTCGCCCTTCCGCCGCTTCAACCTGCCCATTACCGAAATCGCCCTCACGCTCACCCTCTCACTTCGCTTTATTCCGCTGGTACTAGAAGAAGTGCAAAATTTGGTGCGATCGATCAGCACGCGTGCGATCAACTGGCGCAAACTCGGTTGGCGACGGGCACTGCAAATCTGGCTCATTGTGGCAGAGCGACTACTCAACAACTTATTGCTGCGGGCAGAACAAATTGCCAGCGCCATGAAAGTGCGTGGTTTTACCAGCCCAAACGACCATCAAGTGCAGTGGCACCAGTTTCAACTACGGTGGGGCGACTGGTTGGCGATCGTTACTTTAATTGGTCTGTGGAGTGCCCGTCTGGCGTGGGGTTGGGAACTTTAAAGAGGGGAGTAGGGAGTAGGGAGTGGGGCTAAAGGATGTAGCTTGCTTCCCGTTGGCGAAGCCTGCCGAAGGCATAGGGGCGGCTAAAGGCTAAAAGCCGACCGCTGACCGCTTGAAGGCTAAAGGCTAAAAGCCGGCCGCTGACTCCTGATTCCTATCCGCTCAACCAACTCAAAACTCAAAACTCGACACTCAAAACTCTCCCCCTCCTCCCCCCTCTCCCTACAAAACCTGCTTCAGACGCATCGTTATCACGTAAAGTGATGGCATACCGACTTTAAGTTGTACTGTTTTCATCGTCGTGCAGTCTAGACCTGAATGAGCAACGAAAATTATTTGAATCATCCGAATTTTGGCTTGCTTTTCAGAGTCTGTCTCATTGATGCAGCGCGTGAGTTATTTACAACGCTCTACGCGCAGCGTCTATTTTTTCTGGTTGCCAATGGAGACGACGGGCTGGAATTTGAGCCGATCACCCGGACTGACGCTCGCATCTTGGTCGAGAACCGTCTGCGAGTCTTGCGCCGTCAAGGACAGCAGCAAGACTACAATCAGCTTCAGGTGATTTATAAACAAACATTTCAATGAGAGCGTTTTCTCCGCTTAGCGGTACAATCGCAGAACGAATTGCCCAGATTCGCCAGACAGTGCCCAATTCGGTGCGGTTGATTGCCGTCACTAAGCAGGTTTCAGTCGAGGCAATGCGGGAAGCATATGCGGCTGGGGTGCGTGATTTTGCGGAGAACCGGGTGCAGGAGGCCGAAGCTAAACAGGCAAAGCTTAGTGATCTCACGGATGTGACTTGGCATCTAATCGGGCATTTACAAAGCAATAAAGCGCAAAAAGCGTTGGATTGTTTTCAATGGATTCATTCGATCGACGATTTAAAACTGGCGCAACGATTAAATCGCTTGGCAGCACAGCGATCGCACAAACCACAATCACTGCTTCAGGTGAAGCTATTGCCCGATCTAAACAAATATGGTTGGTCAGCAACCGATCTTTTACAGGATCTTTCAGCGTTGAGTCAGTGCGAAAATCTCAGAATTCAAGGGTTGATGACAATTCTTCCGCATGGATTATCGGCTGCAGACGCAACGATGGCGTTTCAAAAGACGGCAGAGTTGGCTAATACGATTCAGCAACAGAACCGCCCTCATCTGCAAATGCAAGTTCTATCGATGGGAATGTCTAATGATTATGCTTTGGCCGTGCAGGCGGGCGCGACCATGATTCGTTTAGGGCGCATCCTGTTTGGCGATCGTTCTACATAGCTGGTTTGAACCCTGGTAAACATCAATTCAATACGTTTTAGATCTTCTGTAAAATTCAGGAAAAAACGAAACAGTTTCAAATTTCAGACTGGCTGTGGAATTTGAGAAAAAATAAAGCGTTTTCCAAAAGATGGAGTATCTTGAATGCTAGAGTTCCTGCTTGGTTCCCCGATGCAGCATAAGTCTGTTCACCTGCCTGATCTGTCAATGATTTAAACATCTGATCAAAAAACTTTTGACGACATGTTTGAATTTTGGAATCTAGATGTATACTAATCTTTCAATTCGGTTAAGGCGGGCGGGGTGCCTGAGCAAATTGTTTGCGGATACAAGCCTTCATCCATTGGGCTTTCACTCAACGGTTACTCAACGTTTAAAGAGACGATCCTCTTGCCGACTCTTTCGATATTACAGACTAGATTTAGCGTTATTCCTGATATCTGGTCGCTATACGTCTTTCAATCTAAACCCTGATCGTGATGGAGCGTGAACAGTGAGCAGCATCTTTAGCAAGTTACGGGACTTTGTGGGATTTAACGAACCTATGGACTACGAATACGAGTACGACGAAATGGATGGCGATGAGTACCAGAATCTTTACCAGCAGGAGCATGCTCAACCCGCTGCCCCTCAAGAAGATGCTCGGATGCGTCGCCCTAGCCGCTTGCGTGAGCGCGCTCCACTGGGTACAGAGGTCGGTGCAATGGGTGCATCACCGATGGGAAACGTCATTGGCATGCCTGGGGTGAATGGTGTTTCTGAAGTGGTCGTGATGGAGCCCCGCTCTTTTGAAGAAATGCCTCAAGCTATTCAAGCGTTGCGCGAACGCAAGTCTGTTGTTCTGAATCTGACCATCATGGATCCTGATCAGGCGCAGCGCGCGGTTGATTTTGTGGCTGGTGGTACCTATGCGATCGATGGTCATCAAGAGCGCATCGGCGAAAGCATCTTCCTGTTTACCCCCAGTTGTGTTCAAGTCAGCACTCAGGGCGCTCCAGGTTACGAAGCGCCTCAGCCTCAGCAACCTCAAGCTCGTCCCACCCGTCAGGCTGCACCCGCTCCTGCTTGGGCAAACGAGCCAATGAGAATGGCTCAGTAGTTGTTGTTAGTCGTTAGTTTTTAGTTGTTAGAAGAGAGAAGATTGGCTTCTAACAACTAAAAACCAAAAACTAATAACTCTTTGGAGACAGTTAAATTGAGTATCAAGCTCGGCATGATTGGCGGCGGGGTAATGGGGGAAGCTCTGTTATCCCGCCTTATCGATCGTGGCACTTACCAGCCGCAAGATATTCTAGTCAGTGATCCGCAAGCAGAACGGCGAGAACTTCTGGTAGCAAATTATGGTGTTCAGGCCACAGAAAACAATCTGCTGCTGAAAACTGCTGATGTTTTACTCCTGGCAATCAAACCTCAAGTGTTTGATGCGGTAGCGCCGCAAATTATTCACATTGACTCTCCACGACGGTCTGAGGGCGTAATCATCTCGATTCTAGCGGGCACACCCTTGAGCAAATTGGAGGGGTCGCTGTTTGATCAGCCAGTAGTACGAGCAATGCCGAACTTTCCCGCTACAGTTGGTGCAGGCATCACTGCAATCTCCCCCGGTAAACGCGTAAAACCCCATCACCTTGAGCAAGCACGACAGATTTTTGAAGCGGTAGGCGAAGTGGTTGAAGTTCCCGAAACGGCGATGGATGCGGTGACGGGTTTGTCTGGCTCTGGCCCAGGCTATGTAGCGCTTGTGGTAGAAGCGTTGGCCGATGGTGGGGTAGCCGCCGGGTTGCCACGGGCGATCGCGCTCCAACTGGCACTGCAAACAGTAAAGGGGACTGCGCAATTGCTCCAGGAGTCGGGGCAACACCCTGGCGTACTGAAAGATCAGGTGACCAGCCCTGGTGGAACCACGATCGCAGGCGTTGCAGCTTTAGAGCGGGCTGGGTTGCGCTCAGCCTTGATTGAAGCCGTAATGGCTGCCTATGGACGATCGCAAGAATTGGGGCGCGAGGACAAGGTGTGAGAGGGCAGAGGGCAGAAAGGGGAAGAAGGTAAAGGGCAAAAGGCAGAGGGCAGAAGGGGAAAGGCAAGCTTACATCTCAAGGCTGACCGCTGACCGCTGACCGCTTTTTAACTCAAAACTTCTCCGCTGATGACTGTAGAGCACTTGCGTTGCGATCGTGAAAGCCAATTTGCTGTAAGTTCTCTGCCGACCAGTGCTGATAGTAGGCTGTACGCGCCAGTGGTTTGGAAGCGGCTTGTAAGACTGCTAATGATTGAACGGTGAGATTGATAAATGGCTCCTGTCGAGTATAGACCCCTTGCACATTGAAGGTGTCCTGGGGATGCCCGCCAAAGGCCGTTAGTTCTAGTGGTGCAAGGATCTGGTTCAACTGCTCTATAAAGGGTTGCATCTGCGCTACAGATAACGCCTGTTCGTCAGGGCTAATGACGAGCAAGACATCGTGCTGACGACTTGCATGAAAGGAGGCGATCGCTCGTCTGAGCTGAGAGTCCACGTGTAGCTGCTCCAGTCTTAACGTCAGCACTTGATAGAAAATTTTGTTCTGTAGCCGAGCCTTCTTAGAAAACGGACAAATGGGCAGTCCCCCAAAAACAGGATGGGGCTGTTCTAACACCGTTTCCAGGTACCGGATCATTGTTTCAATCATGCAAGACTCACGGTCAGAACTCATGCGTTTCTTCTCTCGTCACAGTGGCTGTCGGTAGGTTACGCGCCTAACGCCAAAGGACTTTGGTTTAGGTGGACGGTTATGAAAGCGCTCCTTTCTACGCTGTTAGTAAGTCCACTTGATGGTAATCACCAAAAATAAAATCCAGACTGTCCGGTGGAGTTTCTTTATCCCCCGTAAGAAGGTTTAAAGCTTTGAATCTTGGAGTGGCCTTTCGCTATTCAATCTTTAAACTCTTCTACCCTCGCTCAAGGAGGAGACATGGATTTGTCTCACATTGCGGTGCAATTGATTGCTGCGATCGTCTGTGGTTGGATTGCAAACATGCTCATTCCCGGTCAAATTCCCGGTAAATCTCTAGGCTTTGTGCTTACGGGATTGGTCGGAGTGTGGTTAGGAGAAACGGTTTTCAAATTGCTTAAAGCTCAGCATGGCCTGAACGTTCCGCTCCTTCATTGGACTGTGGGTGGGGTTGCTGTCGTCCCATCAATCATTGGTTGCGCCATCATCATTTATGTGGTGACAACGTTTGTGCGTTGGGGGCATTATCACCGATGAGTCTCTGTGGGTACTCTGAACACAGACGATTACCCGCCCTTTCTCATCACGCCTCATGCGAACCAGCGAAAAGACGGTTCTCACTCAACCCTATTTGGAGTTGAGTAAGCAAGGAACGACGCTTCAGCGCTTTCTCACTCAAGAACAACACTTTTTAGGCCGGGATGCTCAACGTGCTGACCTCGTTTTGCCTGGTGATTGGCAGGTCATTTCTGGCTGTCATGCGTTGCTGCGGCGATCGGGCGAAGATTACTGTATTTACGATGGTGATGGGCAAAAGCCAAGCACAAATGGCATTTTCCTTAACCGCACGCGCATTACGCCCTCAAAAGGCTATGTGCTCAAACACGGGGCAGAACTGCGAATTGGGCAAAATCCTCACAACCAGGTGGTGCTGACCTATCGCAATCCCCTGGGTGCAGAGGTGGCAGAAATGCCAGAGACACGATCGCTCTCGCTCAAAAATCGCTCTGTGCTGCTGGGGCGTGATCCCAAAGCGACGCTGGAACTGGATGCGCCGATCGTCTCTCGTCGCCACGCCACGATTGAATCGGATGGACACGATCGCTATGTCCTGCGGGATCACAGTACCAATGGTGTGTTTGTGAATGGCACGCGGGTCAACGCTAGCCTGGTTTTACCCGACGACTGCACGATTCAGATTGGCCCTTTCACATTGGTTTACCAGGGCGATACCTTAGCAGTGGTCGATCGCGGCAACCAGATTCGTCTGGATGCCTGGGAACTGGTGCGAGAAGTTCCTGGAAGCAAAAAAGGTGCTCACCGTTTGTTGGATGACCTTTCGCTGGCGATCGAGCCAGGACAATTTGTAGCGCTGGTTGGTGGCAGTGGTGCAGGCAAATCAACTCTAATGCGAACCTTGCTGGGGATCGATCCCACCGATCAAGGAGTGGTTTACCTCAACGGTGTGAATTTGCGCCAGAACTTTGGGATTTACCGTGCCCAAATTGGCTATGTGCCGCAAGATGACATTGTGCATCGAGACTTGACCGTTGAGGAAGTGCTAACCTACGCTGCCAGGTTACGCCTACCTGCCGATACAGACATCGCTGCTGTGGTCAACCAAACGCTAGAGCAGATCGAAATGAGCGATCGGCGTGAGGTGCTGGTGGGCAAACTCAGCGGTGGACAACGCAAACGGATTAGCATTGGCGTAGAACTGCTCGCTGATCCCAAACTGTTCTTTTTAGATGAACCTACTTCAGGACTTGATCCCGGTCTGGATAAAAAGATGATGCAGCTTTTGCGAAAGCTGGCAGACCAGGGACGCACGGTCATTCTAGTGACCCACGCTACGGCAAATATCAAGCTGTGCGATCGCCTTGTGTTTGTGGGTCGGGGTGGACGACTTTGCTACTTCGGCCCGCCCAGCAAAGCGCTAGACTTCTTTGAGGTGGAATCGGACGACTTCGCCGATATTTACAACGAATTGGAAAAAGGCAACACGATCGTGCGCCATTGGGCCGATCGCTTTCGCCACTCAGACGACTACTGGCATTACGTCACCGGGCACCTCAGTCCCGGCAATGGGCATAAGCTGCGATCGCACCCAACGCCTAGCAAAGGCATCTCTTTTCTGACCCAACTAATTCTGTTAACGCAGCGCTACTCTCAACTGGTTTGTCGCGATCCCGTCAATCTGGCACTGTCGCTCGTAACAGCACCGATCGGGATCAGCCTCATCATTCTGGCAGTGGGCGATCAAGATCCCCTGGTGCTGGCAGAACATCCTGATCCCACCCTGGCTCCATTAGCCTTGCGCGTCCTTTTTGTCTTTACCTGTGCAGCACTCTGGGTGGGCTTTTCCAGTTCTTTGCAGGAAATCGTTAAGGAGTCTGCCATTTACCTGCGGGAACGGCTCGTCAACCTCGGACTCTTTGCCTACCTGGGATCAAAAATGCTGATTCTTGCGTCGTTGGCACTTCTGCAAACGCTGCTGATGGTGCTGGTGATTCTAACGGGATTTGCTGCTCCCGACCACTTACTCTTATCCTGGCTTCTAGGTGTTGGCATCACGACCTTTCTCACCTTGCTTGCCTGCATGAGCATGGGACTGATGGTGTCGGCGATCGTCCGCAATGGCAGTCAGGCAAACAGCGCGCTGCCCTTACTTTTGCTGCCTCAGATCATTTTCTCTGGTGTACTCTTTCGCATGGACGGTCTCACCAGCAAACTGTCATGGCTCATGTTGAGTCGCTGGTCAGTAGGAGCCTACGGCACGTTGGTTAACATCAACGCGATGGTGCCCGAACCCACGAGGCTTCCTGATGGCAGCACGATTCCTCTCCCATTTGAGAAAACTACTGTCTACGATCTCACCTGGCATAACTTGACGCTGAACTGGGGCATGCTTTGCCTTCATGCAGTGGTGTACTTGATCGCCACCTTTTGGGTGCAAAAGCGCAAGGACATTTTTAAATAGCAGATCAGAGTTGGTGTCAGTGGTTGATAGGAGTCAGGGATTAGAAGGAACCCAGTCAATGGCTAACGAAGTTTCTGGCTTTTAGTTCTTTCGTCCTAAAGATATCTGCGGCATCAGTAAACGGATGGCTTACTGTAAGTGGCAGGATGATGGTTAAATTGAGCGAAAAGCGGATGCTGTGGCTCAATGAACGCAACAATTCAAGCTGATCTTCGGCAAGAGGGTGTCTTATGCGACAGCAGACACATGGCTACGTCACACAATCTTTCCTCGCAGACATGCTGTGCCTGCTGCAATTAGGAAAATACCGACAAGGGTCAAAGGCGTATAGCTTTCCTTAAAGATGAATAAGCTAAACAGAACAGCACACATGGCTTCCAATCCAAGCACCAATATGTACGTAATGCCTAGATGAGCATTGTGGGTGATATAAGTTTGCAAACTAACGCCTACAAGGAAAAACAGATATACCATTCCAGTCGGAATGAGCTGAGAAAAGCCTGCTGAAAATTTCATGAAAATGCCACCAACAGTGTAGAAAACCGCCGCAGCCACAGCCATTAAGAGATACATGAGCGCTATTTTCCTGGTAATCTTACATGCACGATCTGAGTATTTTGTATTGCGAAAGACGTACTTATATACTGTAGTAGGCACGTTCCATATGCCACCAAATACTTGAACTCACTCCATATCCAAGTGGTTTTAGAAATATTGTCCAAGTGGTTTTAGAAATATTCTATGTAATACGTAAGATGATGCGTTGCGCAACAATATCTACTTCACTGAAATTGCTTGCTGTCTTCATGGAGAATTTAAACTATCTTCATTGGCAAACCGAAACTGCTTTTTCAACCTGCGCTTTATTTACTGACTTCAGTCAATCCGCAATGGTTGTGCCTTTGGTGGTGACGAGTAAATGTATGGCCCGATAAAACGCTTCTCCTGCTCCCTCCGCTTCCGCTGCTCTCTCTACTCCCATCTTTCCTATAATGAGATTCTTGCCTCAACTGTTGGACTGGGAGCCTTGTACGATTGACTGTCCGTTTTGATGTTGCCTCGATCGTCCAGGGGTATACCCAGGGCTACTTTCTCATGGCAGATGAAACAGGGGCTTCGCTGGGTTGGTATTCCAGTCGAGAGCGAACGTTGATTCCTCTGGATGAGCGGTTTCGCTACCCTCGATCGCTCCAGCGAGTGCTTAATCAAGAACGCTTTACAGTCGCAGTCAATCGAGATTTTGAGGCCGTCATCGAAGGGTGTGCCGATCGCGAAACGACCTGGATCTCAGATGAACTGAAGGATATCTACCGATCGCTCCATGCGGCGGGATGGGCTTACAGCTTTGAAACCTGGCAGGGTGACGAACTCGCAGGTGGCATTTTGGGCTTGATCATTGGCGGCGCATTTATTGGCGAATCGATGTTCTTTCGCATCCCCGATGGCTCGAAAGTCGCAATGGTGAAGCTGGTAGAACGGCTGCGCGATCGTCAGTTTGTGCTCTTTGATGCCCAAATGATGAACCCCCATCTAGAGCGGTTTGGTGCTCATATCATCGGCAGTAGACAATACAATACGCTGCTAAAACTGGCACTCACGCGACAGTGCTCTCTAGAGTAATGCTGCTGTGTGAAAGGGGCAGGCAGGGAGTGGGAAGTGGGGGGAGAGTTTTGAGTTCTGAATGAATTCTGTCTTTAAGTTTTGAGCGGTCAGCTATCAGCAGTCAGCTACCAGCCGTCAATCATCCAGCTTCCTTCTAACAACTAAAAACTAATAGCCAGAAACTTCTTTTGCCTTCTACCCTCTGCCTCGACTACACAAGATACGACGTCCAGCGTTCTAGCAACCCAGGTGATCCATACCAAACTCGATCGCCTCTTGGAGAGTGCATCGCGCCATCGAGAATCAGATTTTCGGCTCCGTTTAAATGAGCGGCCTCGATTGGGGTGATGCCGTCCCCCCACGTGTTCCCTTGTCCGCAGGTGAGTTTATAGCTACTGTATGCCAACCAACTGCGCCAGCGATGCTTTCCAAGAGTTGCTCTGCGATCGCCATAAACTGCTTTTCCTGCCACGCACACATAACGCACATCAGGATAAAACGCACCGGGATAGCTGAGATTCACGAAGTCAAGATTTTTGCGCGTCCAGCGTTCCAGACTAGTATGAGGGGTGCCGAGTGTGATGAGGGTTGCGACTCGATCGCGGGCAGACCAAACGCAATCATCCGCATCATTAGGATGGATACAGTAAGGCTTTTCGCCCAGATAAATGCGCGACAGCCACCCGCCAGCAGAATGTCCAATGAGCGTCATTTTGGGAACACCATACTGTTGAATGACTTGCTGCACGGTGATATTCAGGATTCGCAGAATGGGTGCCACAGATCGCCCCCCGATCGTCGGCACCCAATCTTGCCAGCGAAGCGGTACTGTCACTGTTGGGAACCCAGATGCCCGTAGCGTTTGTTCTAAAGTGCGGTACTCGACAGCACCCGCAAGATAACCTGGCAAAATGACGATCGGTCGTAACATGGGTAATTTGAAGATTGAACATTCGTAACTCCCTTAAAATCTAAAGCGTTTTTGCACACAATAGGAAGTAGCTATCAGCCGTCAGCCATCAGCGCAGGAGTTTTGAGTTAAGACAGCTATCAGCCGTCAGCCGTCAGCCGTCAGCCGTCAGCTTTTTAGCCGCTCCTATGCCTTCGGCAGGCTTTGCCAACGGGAAGCAAGCTACATCCTTTAGCCTTCATCCTCCATCCCGCCTCCCCTGCCCCCTCTGCTTCCCCTGCCTCTCCTGTTCCCCCTTTCCCACTTTTCTCTCCTCACACCTCACTACCCACGGTTTCCAAACTGGCAACAAAGCTCAACCAGTTCAGCCACGAGCGTTAAGATTTGAGCAGGGCGTTTCTATCGATCACGTTATTCTAAGTAAACGGACACCGTTACACTGAACATGCTGAATGGGCTGAAAGCTGACCGCTGATTGCTTTGAAAGAGCGTCAGTTTAATTACAGACTTCTACTTAGTTGCCTTACCCAGTGCCCCACGACTGAACCTATCTGCTATGTCCAATTCTTTTTTGCCCAAAAAAGCGCCCAATGTTTTGAACCAGGAAACGCTGGAAAGAGCACTGGTGGTACTGCGCCAACCGTTTGCGATTGCCGTTCTCGCATCATTAGGGCTACATGGTCTGCTGTGGGCAGCGTTGCCGAACATTCTGGCTGAGACAGCAAAGGAAGCAGACACGAAGCAACGAGTTCGGACTATAGAGTTGTCGCCGGCCGAGCAAGGTCAACTGCCATCGCTAGGTCTTACTGCGATACCGCCAACGCTGTTGCCTACCACTCCCACCAAGCCAGCACAGTCAAACACCAAGCTGCCCGATCCCAAGCGGTACAACGATCCATCCCTTTACAACTTTCCACTGATTCAACCGCCACCGCCCGACGTTTTTCCCTCGTTTGGGCTACCGCCAACCACGTTTGATTTCAATCCACCGACGGTTAAAAAGACACCGAAGTCCTCTCCCAAGCCCACAACCAAGCCCACAACGCCGTCTGCACCACCGAACGAATCGAGAGCCGCAACGACACCAGATAAAAATTCACCTGGGGAGACGAATACACCCGTTGACCCCAACGCACCTGTCAGGCCAGAAACACTTTCATCTCAGCAGGTTGCTGCGCTACAGAAAGACGCTGAGCGATCGCGCCAACTAAGAAGCCTCTACGCCTTCAATGGTCCGACCAGTCTCACAGAACGTTCTGAGATCGGAAATCAGAATGCAACCAAGCTTTTTGAGTCTGCTGATAAATTGTCTGGTGGTAACTACAAGAAAACACATTTTGGAGTTCCATTAGGTAACGTTATCAGCGATCTCTTTCCAAAAGAAGCATGTCCTTACGTTAAAACAGGAGCGATAGCTTCAGTTGCCGCAATTGTTAAGCCTGATGCCCAACTGGCAGAACCGCCAAGCATTTTAGTGCCTTCAGGATTCAAAGGGCTTGATGATCTTGCAATCGACTACGTGGCAAAGAAAGATTACACCAAAGCAGAAGGGTTCAGTACCGACGGAAACTATCAAGTTCTTCGATTCAACTTCTTCTTCGATCCTAAATCAGCTTGCCCTACCTCTGATAATCCTGCTTAAACGACTCAGTTCATCGCAGATATCTACGCAAGCGTTGTCAGAGTGACGTGTGTGCCCCTAAATACGCTACTCTTGGCTGAGATAAGATGGGTTTCGTTATTTGGCTCCGTGCGATCGTCTATGGTTTTTGATGCGTCTTTTGCAGATCAGCTTGCAGCATCGGCTGAGCGGCTGTTTTACCTGATCAATCGCTTTCACGAAGCGACCGTTTTAGTGGTGGGCGACCTGACGCTGGATGAGTTTCTCACCGGGCAGGTCGAGCGGCTATCGCGTGAAGCACCCGTCCTCATTATTCGCCATGAGACGACGCGACAGGTGCCGGGTGGTGGAGCCAATGCCGTCTATAACTTTGCGAAACTGGGCGCGCAGGTGAAAGCGGTAGGGCTGTTGGGCGTTGATGACCAGGGCAAAGCACTGCGGGGCATTTTTGAAGAGGCAGGTATTGATACGCAAGGCATTTTTCTAGATAGCGATCGTCCCACCGTCACCAAAACACGCATTTCCGGTCATGCACGCCAGTCTGTAACTCAGCAAATTGTAAGGGTCGATCGCAAGTCGGATGCACTGCCCAACGAATCGCTTCAGCATCAGCTTGCTGACTACATCCAGCAGAACATTGGGTCGGTTGATGCGGTCGTTTGTTCTGATTATGGCGATGGTACGCTGACGCAACCCGTGATTGCTGCGGCACTTGCCCATCCGCTCTGCGTTGTGGATGCTCAAACCAGGCTCGATCGCTACAAAGGCGCGACGGTCTTCACCCCCAATCTGCCCGAAGCCGAGCAAGCCGTTGGCTATTCCCTGGTTGGCCCATCGGTCAATCCTTTTGACCTGACGCAACTTCAGCAAGGTGGACACGATCTCTTGCAATTGACGCAGGCGAAGCAGGCATTGATTACCCGTGGCGAAGCAGGCATGAGTTTGTTCGATCGCAATGGCACTCAGCACCACATTCCTGCCTTCAACCGCACCGACGTTTTTGATGTAACGGGTGCGGGGGACACCGTCGTGGCTGGTTTTACGCTAGGGCTAATCGTTGGAGCATCGGCGTGGGAAGCAACGGTACTCGGTAATCTCGCTGCTAGCATTGTCGTCCGGCAGTTTGGTACGACACCCACAACCCAAACTGAGATGAAAGCTGCACTGCAAGCGCTTTTAGATAAAGCACAGCAGGCGTAAAAGGTAAAAGGCAGAAGAAGGCAGAAAGCAGGAGGCAAAAGACAGAACAACTCAAAACTTCTCCGTGCTCCCCTCGCGCCCTTGTCTCCCCCTGCCCCCCCGCCCCCACTCCCTCTTAAAAAAAGGCATTTAGAATTTCTTAATAGTACAAATATACTGTTTTGTGTGTAGAATACTCACAGCAGAACATTGAGGAACTTTCGATGCAACCAGCACTCAACTTCTCGCTCGAAATTGTGGATGGCGAACGTCTGGGCAAGCTCGCTGTGCCCTACGTTCAGATGGCTCGATGGCTGAACTTCTTAACCTCGCCCCATTACGGCGCTGAAATTATCTTCGCTGAGCAAGGTAGAGATGGCGTGACTATCTATTTCGATGCTTGCGAGGGCATGTATAGTTATTTGAGCGATCGTATCCACCCTGAAGCTAAAGCTCCACAGCGAGAAGCATCCCTGCCAATTGCCAGCTAATGCTCGCCTTCTGATGCATAGTGGTTAGGTTTGAGCATTCACGCTGGCGCAAAACTCACGATCTTTAGGATCAGCGCTAGGGTTTGTGGTCAAGTAGTCGTGTAACCAGGTACAACTCCGTTGAATCAGTGCATCCAGGTTGAGGTTTGCTAAATTCCAGATCACAATTTTTCCGTCATCACTGCCCGTTGCCAGAGTTTTTCCATCAGGGCTAAAGCTCAAGCCAAAAATGCTGTTGCTGTAGCCTGCTAGGGTAGCCAGCAGCGTACCATCACGTTTCCAAAGCTTAACAGTGCGATCGTCACTGGCCGAGGCAATGGTCTGTCCATCTGGGCTAAACGTTACTCGGTTAATAATGTCTTTATGACCGCCAAAGGTCGCAATGACAGTACCGTCTAGTTTCCAGAGATTGATTATCTGATCAAGACCAGCAGATGCAAGTACTTGTCCATCAGGGCTAAAGGCAATACTGCGAACGCCGGCCGTAAGCGTCGGGAACGTTTTCAATAGTTTGCCATCGAGGCTCCAGAGCTTAATGGTTTTGTCACTACTGCCAGTGGCGATCGTTTTGCCATCGGGGCTAAAACTAACATCATTAACTGTATCTCCATGCCCACACAAGATTGTGGAGAGTGTGCCATCGCGTTGCCAGAGCCGCACTGTCTTGTCTACGCTGGCAGAAGCAAGTAACTGGCTGTCGGGGCTAATGTTGAGATTAACGATGAGATTCTGCCCCTCAAGGGTTTTGAGGAACATACCATTGCGATTCCATAGTTTTACCGGTTCCATACCGGCTGAGGCGATGAACTGTCCGTCAGGACTGAGTTGAACGGCAAATACTCTATCGTGATGTCCTTTCAGAGTTGATCGTAGTGTTCCATTGGGCTTCCAAAGCTTGATGGTTTTGTCACTACTGGCAGAGGCAAGAACTTGTCCGTCGCGGCTGAAACTAAGGCTATTTACAGCTTTCTGATGCCCAACGAGAATTGTCATCAGGCTATTGTCTTGCTTCCAAAGCTTGATGGTGCGATCCTGGCTTGCTGTTGCAATAAACTGCCCATCAGGGCTAAAACTGACTCCATTAACGAGTGAGCTATGCCCATAGAGTGTGCCGAGCAGTGTACCATCCTGCCTCCAAAGTTTGACCGTTTTGTCGCCGCTGCCGGAAGCAATAATCTGATCGTCTGGACTAAAAGCAACACCATAAACCGCATCAGTATGCCCACTAAATGTTTTCAGCAGCGTCCCGTCGCGCCTCCAAAGTTTAACGGTATTATCGACACCGGCTGTCGCGATGACCTGATTGTCATGGCTGAAACTAACTTCACTGACAATGCCACTGTGTCCTACAAGCGTTTTGCTTAATTTACCGTCAGATGTCCAGAGTTTTACTGTACCGTCATCACTAGCAGTTGCTAAGGTCGTTCCGTCTGAAGTAAACCTAACACTACGGACACGTAGACTATGCGCCCCGAAACGTTTGAGCAGACGACCATCTCGATTCCATAGAATGACTGTACCGTCTATGTCTCCTGATGCAATCGTCTGACCGTCGGGGCTGAAATCAACCGCCGAAAGTCCACTCTGGTGCCCGTTGAGCGTTTTCAGTACTTTACCGTCTAATTGCCACAATCTCACGGTTTTATCGTTGCTGGCAGAAGCAATCATCTGACCGTCTGGACTAAAACTGATATCTCTTACAACACCTTGATGTCCCTCTAGGGAGGCAATGAGTTGCCCATTCGGTTTCCACAATTTGATTGTTTTATCGCCACTACCCGAAGCAAGTAGCTGCCCATCAAAGCGAAACCGTACTTGCCCAACCCAATCTTTATGCCCCTCTAAGCGGTTTTGTTCTCTAACTCGGTATACCGCTTGCCCAAACGTCGTTAACACCTCATTCCGGGTCTCTTGCTGCGCCCAGTTTGCTTGCTTTAGTAGCCTGGCTGTACGTAATCCTTGAATCAGTGCGTCAAACTCCCGATTTAAGGTAAACATTGCCTCTGATGTGGCACGGAGAGCGTTTATTTCACCAATCACGGCTTGCTTGCGATGATCTTCGGCGATTCGATACTGTTGAAACGCAACTAACCCAAGCACTGATGAAACAACTAACCCCAGCGTGACGCTGGCAAGCACTAATTGCTGCCGTCGAGCGTCTGTCTTTTGTCGTGCGGTTTCCGCTAAGCGGCTCGTGATGACGTACTCTTGCTGTAGTTCGATTGGGTACGGCGCTGTATGCCGCCCATCCGCAAGCCATTGCTCTGCCCGTTCAAGCACATTGCCTCGCATCAGCCAGCTCTCGTCGCGGTTTTGCTTTTCCCACTCGATCGCCGCTCTTAGCAGACGAGTGTGAAGGCGGACATGCTCCAAATCGGTGTCAAGCGCTTTTAACAACGTTTGCAAGGCGCTGTCAAAGTCATCACGATCGCGGAAATAGATCCAATTGAGTGCTGATAGGCTTGGGTGAACGTCTTTGGCATCTACATCCTTTCGCAAAATGGGCAATAGCCGCTTGTTCAGCTTAATTGCCTGCTCCAATTCGATTCCACATTCAGCGGAGTTAAGCGAGTCAGGGCTAATGATGAATAAAAATGTGTCGCCTGCAATAATTCCGTCAGAAATTTCTTGTCGCCATTCTGCATTCGGCGGAATACTGTCCCAATCAACCCAAGCAATTCGATTGTTAGCTTGAAGGGCTTCCCAAAGCTGTTGGACAAAAGCTTTATCACGGCGCGAGTAAGAGATGAACGCTTCATAGTTCAACTTAGCCGTGTGAGAACTGGGTTTCGGTGGATTGGGTATAGACATGTAGCGTTCTACCTAAGGGAATTGAGAAGCTATAAATTCGTGCTTAAGTTTAGCTTGAAGCAATACGCAAGCTAAGTTACGACACTTTATGCTGTCTGACGAATATCATCTAGAAGTAATTGTGTCGCCCAAATTTGCTGTCCACGCGTCAGGAGAACTGAGACCAAACTGTTTGCTCTCAACCCATTCGGACTTGATGAGCGACCACCAATCTCGCGCTAAGCCGTTCAACACGTAGTCGTAGGGAAGCCAGCCGTAGCCGCCTTCGCCCCAGTTTACGCCCCACGAATTTTTAATCAGCAATGCGCCTGGGTTCGTTGCATTTTTGATTTGCTTATAGTCGTTGTAGCCAACGGCGATCGCGGCATGTCCTCCTTCCTGCTTATCATCCAGCGTGGGATACGGAATATGTCCCGGTGGATTGGTTTTGTCGCGAATCGAGTCGTAGACCGTAAAGCCAAACATACAGGGAAACCCGCCGACCAGGATAGTTTTAATTTGCGCTAACAGCTCTCGCGCAGGCATCGCGGCACCATCCAGGCGAAAGTAGGTAATTGTCTGGTAGTTTTGGGCAAAGGCGTAGCAAAAGGCAGAGGGGTCATCGTCAAATTTTGCTTCATCGTAGGGGCAATATTCTTCTGGCGGTACACCAAACAACACCATTGCTTTCATGGTTTCGCGCACCGATGCCCCTGTATCCCCTTCACGGTGCATCAAGTTACGAGTGACTTTGTAGAGAAAGCGGCGGGACGCATCGAGCGCATCTCCAAGGCTCTTCTTTTCAAAGTATTCAAGTAACGCAACGCCAGCATGAGCAGTACACGCATCAAGTTCGCCTTGATCTTCTACTTCTGAACACCAGATACTGAGATCGACCGAATCAGGAAGTATGAGATAAGTGGTGTTGCATTCTTCTGCCTGTTGAGAAAGCGCACGATACATTTTTCCAGTCACCGGAAGCTGTAGTGAGCAGCGATCGCAGTTAAGATCGACTCGGATGAAGGTCTGATCTCCTCTGGGTATAGCGTTAATTTCGCTGTTTTTGTTAGTACCAGCTTGTTGAGCTTTTCCTGATAGCGTAACATAGCGCTCGGCATTGACAAAAAGCTGCTCTTTAATCCATTTTTTTACTACTTCTACCAATTGAGTGGGTTGGTTTATTTGGCTGATGTCCTTCTCTACAGACGGAGTAGATTTGTGGAGGGCAGATGTCACCAGCGGTTGTAGTTGTTCAAACATATCTAAGCCCACGCTTGATAGCTCCTGCTGCCTAAACTCCGCTTTAAGAATAGCCAGAGTTTCCACCAGGGATTCATACTCTTTCGTGAGTCTGTCAATATCTCCTGAAACATCAACAATTAAGCCGTTTAGAATACGACTAATCTCTTGTACTTGTGAAAAATATGCAATCACTCTAAAGCGCCTCAATCCATCTCTAAAGGCTTCTTTAGGCTCATTATATTTACCAATTGGAGAAATGAGATAGGCGATCGCTTTGGCGATCGGATACAGCGTGAAGCGAAGAATCAATTCAAGGAATTGTCTAGCCAAAGCCTGCTTTTCTTCTATGGTTTTGCTAGATTCATTAATCTCTTGAGCGATTTTCTTTAAAGCTACCTCGCTGCTAGAGTCTAAAGCATTAACTGGTATCACTGGCTGAACCATCTCAACCCAGTGCACAGAATTAGGTGGTTTAGAAACGTCCTGAATGCTTAAAACAATTTTGTCGATTGTCTCAAAAATATGAATTTTACTGAAATAGCGAATCAGTCCCTCAAGTCCACCTAGATCAGCAATCAAGCTGGCAGTGAGATCATCTGGCAATGGCGGCTCCAAATTGACAAACTTCTCTTGGGACATCTTCTGTAACTGCTCAATGTCAGCTAACTTGAATTTGCCGTCTGGTTCAGGTTCTCCTCTTGCTACCTGAAAACGCTTTACAGCTTCCTGTGTGATTTGCTCATCAAAGTAACCCGTTGTGGGAGCATCGTAGTATCCCAGTGCTCGCAAGCGCTCTTGAATGTACGTGATGGCTGGTTGAGCCACCCCTGGCTGGTAGCTTGGATAGCGAAAAATATTACTGGAAACATATCCTTTTCCCTGCTCTAACCAATCAGCCAGCCGTAAAAGTCGCTTCGACTCAGTGCTCATTCCGTTCTCGCTGTCTGAAGGCTGATTGACAATATTAACCAGTGACTTATAGCTAGTTTTAAGCGCCTCTTCTAGAAACTTACTATCAACCGGAAGTGTTTTATCTATACAGGTAGCCAGTTGAATCAAAACCTCAATAATCGGTTCAAGACGCTTTTGTAGTTTTTCTTCGATCTCCTTTAGTACAGGTAGTACAGGTTCTTGACCATCAGCTTTTTTACCACTTTCATCAAAGAGAAATCGATCGATATCCTCCAAGCCTCCCAACTGGTTAATAATATTAGGAATTCCACCTTCCTCTTCCTTGATTAGTCTAAATATGTATTTTTTTAGCTCTTTAAACCGTTTTTTTGGCACTGGAGCAGAAGGTAGTACTCTTCGCAGATCTTCATTTTCATACTTCTTAATTAGCTTTTCCCAAGTTTCCTGGTCAACAATTGCCTCCTCTCTACTTTTTTCTTTTGAAAATTCTTTTTGAAATTCTTTTTGAAAATCTAGAACAGCCTGAGAGGTCTTAGTACCAAACAAACCAAGCGGCTTATCAACTTCAAACGAATTAGGTGGAGCTTCAAGTAGCGCTTGAATATAAATAACACCTGGACCCGACACGCCCGATCGATACTTGCTGCTGCCTAACTTGCCCACAATTGATATTAAGGCTAATAGCTCTGCTTTGGTGACAGCCGTGTAAATACCCGTTGGGTCAAGCTCTTGATTGATTTGAAATGCTTTGACCGCTGCCTCAGTTGCTTTACCAAAGTGACCTGGATCATCCGGTTCCAGGAGGTCTTTTTCTTGATCGTCTTGATTACTTGCTTTCGATGGCTGCTTTAAGCTGTCCAAATCCAACAGATTATTCCTGTAATCAAATTGGTTATTGTCCAATTTCAAATAATGCAACTTTTCGAGGTTATTCTGTAAATCCTGTACTGCACTACCTGAACTACCTAAAGATAGAAAACCATCAGTGAATGTGGCAGAAACAAAATGCAACTTAGAGTCAATCTCTTGTGTAAACTCCTCTTCTAAAATTGACAAGCTATGAGTAATATTGGGATCTACTATTGAGGTGGGGCTCTCTGGTGAGGGTTTCAAAATTTTAATGAGGTCGAGAAATTGTCGAGCACGATCGACCTCACTACCACCGCTGGACTGCTGGCTCTTCTGAATGTTTCTTACGTTGTCGTGCTTCAGGGTGCAATCTCTCACATCCGGGTAGTCAGGTACCCAGCCCATGCCTTTTTTACCCATGCTTGCTCCAGGTTGCGTTGCTCAAAAAAATGAGGCACGATGCAGTGTGCTGCTACTTGTATAACGTGTTCGTCTAAAATAAAAATGGTTTTCTAACAAAAATTTTGGGTCAAGGAATAAATGGTTGCCACACCCGCAGAGGTGATGTTGCGTTCAGCGACCCCTGATGATGCGTCTGTTTTGTTCAAATTAATTCAAGCTTTGGCAGACTACGAGCGGTTATCGGTTGCGGTAACGGGTACGCCAGAAGCGCTTAGAGAGCATCTATTTGCTTCCCGCCCTTATGCAGAAGCGATTCTGGCAGAGGTGGACGGACAAGCTGTGGGCTTCGCGTTGTTCTTCTATAACTATTCAACCTTTTTGACCAAGCCTGGAATTTACCTGGAAGATTTATTCGTGTTGCCAGAGTATCGACGCTTAGGCATCGGTAAAGCGCTGCTGAACCACTTAGCGCAACGTGCAATCGCCGAAAATTGCGGACGGTTAGAATGGAGCGTGCTGGATTGGAATGCACCCGCGATCGCCTTTTACGAAAAAATGGGAGCCACTGTGTTACCCGATTGGCGCATCTGCCGGGTGACGGGAGGGGGGTTGGCGTTGATGGCTCAAGTAGATGCTGATAGCTGATAACTCAAGCGGCTGCTAGCTGAATCATTGCGTATTGTTCACGGATGCTTGAGAGCAGTGAGAAAATCCTAGAATTAACAGGCAAATGGGTTCACTCTCAGGAGGACTTGATCGTGTCTATTTGGGTAAACGAACAAATTGATCCATCCGGCATCCTGTATTCGTGTATTGCGTGCTGCGATGAAGACCACGCGCAGGATTGTCATCAATCGTTCCAAAACAACTTGACTGATGAACAAATTGCAGCAGGGTGGATTGCTCGCCTTCGTACCGTTACTTCGTGGGATGACGTGCCTGCAAATGCATTGAAATTAGATTGATCGCGATTTATCAATTAGCAGCTTAGCTTAGTAAGAAGCTGATCGCTGATTGAGAGCGCTAGCTGCCTCGTCGCCATACGGGGTGCCGCTTACGCTAGGTCGTTTGGGAGCGCCGTTCTAAAGCGTTTTGCAGTAGAGTTGGTTTGCTTAAGCATGCTCAATTAAGAAAGATTACTGTTGGTTACAATTGCGTTAGTAAAGAGCCTGATTACTTAATTTGCACGAGCACCATCCGTGCTTGCTAGAAGGTCTGCTAGGTATGAATCATACAGTTCTTAAGCGCGCACTCTTTTACTTTGATAGAGTTACAAATATTCAATAAGTTTGTTGTGCCGTATTGGTTGACTTGTACGCGAAAACGATTGGATCGTTTATGTGGCGGTAGGTTTTGGACTGTAAACAATGGTTGCGATCGTGTTAATGAATATTCACTAACAGCGCAGAAAAATCAAAAAGAATCTCAATACTATAGGAGTAGGTAAGAAATACCTAGATAGAGTAGACCTTGCCGAACATTCATTCTTGGCTACGGATTTTCCTGTAGTTTCTAGCAATCATTACCACTATGACAACAACCATTCAAAGACGCGAAAGCGGAAGCGCATGGGATCGGTTCTGCAACTGGGTCACCAGCACCGACAACCGCCTGTATGTAGGCTGGTTCGGTGTGTTGATGATCCCCACTTTGCTATCTGCAACCATCTGCTTCATCATCGCCTTCATTGCAGCCCCTCCTGTAGACATTGATGGCATCCGTGAGCCTGTTGCTGGCTCTTTGATGTACGGCAACAACATCATTTCTGGTGCCGTTGTGCCTTCCAGCAACGCGATCGGCTTGCACCTGTACCCCATCTGGGAAGCGGCTTCCTTAGATGAGTGGCTGTACAACGGTGGTCCTTACCAGTTGGTGGTGTTCCACTTCCTGATTGGCATCTTCGCCTACATGGGTCGCCAGTGGGAACTGTCCTACCGCCTCGGCATGCGCCCCTGGATCTGCGTCGCTTACTCGGCACCGTTGGCTGCGGCTACGTCAGTGCTGTTGATCTACCCGATCGGGCAAGGTTCCTTCTCTGACGGGATGCCCCTGGGTATCTCTGGTACCTTCAACTTCATGTTCGTGTTCCAAGCCGAGCACAACATCCTGATGCATCCTTTCCACATGTTGGGTGTAGCGGGTGTATTCGGTGGCAGCTTGTTCTCCGCGATGCACGGTTCCTTGGTGACCTCCTCCTTGGTGCGTGAAACCAGCGAGAACGAATCGGCGAACGAAGGCTACAAGTTTGGGCAAGAAGAAGAAACCTACAACATCGTGGCAGCTCACGGCTACTTCGGTCGGTTGATCTTCCAATACGCCAGCTTCAACAACTCCCGCTCCCTGCACTTCTTCCTGGGTGCATGGCCCGTTGTGGGTATCTGGCTGACGGCTCTGGGCATCAGCACGATGGCGTTTAACCTCAATGGGTTTAACTTCAACCAGTCGGTGTTGGATTCTCAAGGTCGTGTGGTAAATACCTGGGCAGATGTGCTAAACCGCGCCAACCTGGGTATGGAAGTAATGCACGAGCGCAATGCTCACAACTTCCCGCTTGATCTCGCTTCTGGCGACGCAACGCTGGTTTCGATGCAGGCTCCCGCGATCGACGGCTAATTCCCTCGTCTCTCGCTAACCAAAAGCGCTCTCTTTACGGGGGCGCTTTTTGCTGTAAATAACGTTGTATTGAACGTGGTTTCTAACCGATGTCTGCGATTGGTTTGAGGGAACAATTACCTTGGTCATAAAATTTGCCAAGGGTTAGCAGAATGCCACAGATTCAGTTTCTCACTCCTGAGCAAGAAGCTCTGATTCCCGAATATCAGGAGAAATGGCAACGTATTTATTTGTCAACTGAACCGATCGATCGCATCCGAGCCGCAGCGGCCGTCAAAGGGGCGTATGCGGTCATGGGAAAAAAAGAACCCGAAGTCATTTTCTGCGCCAGTCCTCGTGAGGCGTTAGAGCGTCTGCAAGAAAATGTTTCACAAGTAGAAATACCTCAAGACAGCGTGAGGGTTTCTCCAGAAGAGATTCAGAGCAATTTCTTTAAGTTCTTTGTACAAGGAATTTGGGAAACGATCAAGATTCAGCTTAAACAGCAGCACGCAGGTACAAAACCGATTCACACTTTGCTGAAAGACGTTGCCCATGATGCATCCACGTCTTTGAGAAAGCACGTTGATCACCTTCTGCCCAAAGATCTGACCACTCAAGAGATTGTTGAGCAGGCGGTTCTCGGCTCATCTCCACTTTTTGAGACGTTGGGCAAACAAATGGCTCATCGTGGAGATGCTGAATTCGCAACAACGCTTCAGGATAGGCAGCCAGAGGACTGGCAGGAAACTTTTGTTTCAACAGCTTCTGCCGTTGAAAGTCAGTTAGCGTGGCTTCCAGCTAAAGGGCTGTTCTTTCGCAAGTGGCTGAAGCAGATGTTGCAAAGTACACTGACCGCAAAAATTTGTGGTTTAGAGCATCCTCGCTTTCAAGATCTAATTTCCATTTCGTTATCTCTTCCAGAGAAAAAGTTTTTAATCGAAAACCCACCTGTCATCATCTCTGACTTCGCAATTTATTGCACTTGGTCTGACTTTGCTTTTTCAGTGCTGAATTTTGCACATAGAGCCAAAAAATGGGCAGCTTTACAAGGACTGGTCAAACATTGCGGCTGGATTTTTGCCGTAGATAATCTCTGTATTGTTTGCGATCGCCCAACAACAATCCTTCTGGATAACGATCATCAACTTCATGGTGAGGGCGAACCTGCACTGCAATTTGCCGATGGGTTTGTTGCCTACGCCTATCACGGCATTCCTTTACTTGAGAAATATGGCATCGTTCATCCAGGTCAATGGCAAGCTCAGTGGATTTTGGAAGAAAGATATGAAAACTTGCAGCAAGCCCTAGTTCAAGCGATCGGAGCCGTTCGTTTATGTCAGGAGTTACCTGTTTTAGAACTGGATACACGACAAGACTATACGCTTCTCAAGCTTGAAAATGTAGAGGTCAGAGATACTCACATTCTGAAACGAATTGATTCTGAGACGGGCGCTATTTATGCTGTGTTTGTGCCCTGGCGCATTAAGACAGTACGATCGGCGATCCAATACGTCAATCAAAACCTCTCCCCAGAAGACTTTCCAATGCCTAATGATGATGCTCAAGTATGAACTAATCCTGTACTGGAGCGACGCTGATCAAGCGTTTATTGTCGAAGTGCCAGAACTACCTGGTTGCATGGCGGACGGTGAAACGTATCAGGAAGCAGTGCAAAATGCCGAAGTTGTGATCCAAGCATGGATTCAGACGGCACAAGCGTTGGGGCGATCGCTCCCAGAACCCAAAGGTCGGCTGCTGTTTGTCTGACGGTTTTATTGCCCACGTCCCGGCTTGCAATCTGCAAACCCTAATGCCTCTGTATCGAGAAAACTGGCGATTCTCTTACAGAAACACTACGTGAACGCCATTTCAATGACCACTTCAATGGGATACTCAATTTCAGCCGCACGAGCAATGAGAGCCTCTCGAATGCGCTCAGGCAAGCGACCCAAAATGACTTCAGCATCAGTTAGAGAAAGTTGCTCCTGAAGGTTGGCTTGCATCGCTTCACCGCTCGGCTGGATTTGCGTATTCTAAGGACTCGATCGCGTTCGCATAAAAGCAAAAGGATGATGGCAGAGAAATTCCTATGGATCGTAGATTAAATAACACCGGAAACTCAAGCGTAAGGGTTTAGCATTCGGCAGGTGCGCCCTTGGTCATAGCAAAGATTGTTGCCCGAATGCTAAACCCCTACAGATTATTGGTTCTATTGATGAGTTCTCGCTCCGGTAGATTCTCCTACGCCCTTTGCTGACAATGGTTTCATCTTCGCGATCGCAGCGGTCGATCGCCGTTTTCCGCTACGATCGCAATCTCACAATTACTCCATCACGCATCATGGGCAACACTTTTGGACATCTCTTTCGCATTACCACCTTTGGCGAATCGCATGGCGGCGGGGTGGGTGTTGTCATTGATGGGTGTCCGCCTAGGCTAGAGATCTCGGTTGAGGAAATTCAGGCAGAGTTGAATCGGCGCAGGCCGGGGCAGAGCAAGATTACCACGCCGCGCAATGAAGCCGATCAGTGCGAAATTCTCTCTGGCATGGTTGACGGCAAAACGACAGGTACGCCGATCGCCCTCCTCGTTCGCAACAAAGACCAGCGATCGCAGGACTATGACGAGATGGCAGTGAAGTATCGCCCCTCTCATGCCGATGCCACCTATGACGCTAAGTACGGCATTCGCAACTGGCAGGGTGGAGGACGATCGTCTGCACGAGAAACCATTGGCAGAGTGGCAGCAGGGGCGATCGCCAAAAAAATTCTTCAGCAGGTTGCAGGGGTTGAAATTATTGGCTACGTCAAGCGCATCAAAGATCTGGAAGGCGTGGTTGACCCCGAAACCGTGACGCTGGAGCAGGTGGAGAGCAACATTGTGCGCTGTCCCGATCAGGATGCCGCCGACCGCATGATTGACCGTATTGAGCAGGTGCGGAAGGAAGGCGATTCGATCGGGGGCGTAGTGGAATGCGTGGCCCGTCGCGTTCCCAAAAGCCTGGGCATGCCTGTTTTCGACAAGTTAGAAGCCGATCTGGCGAAAGGGGTGATGTCCCTTCCAGCCAGTAAAGGCTTTGAAATTGGCTCTGGCTTTGCGGGGACGCTGTTGACGGGCAGTGAGCACAACGACGAGTTTTACACCGATGAGCAGGGCACCATTCGCACCGTGACGAATCGATCGGGCGGCGTGCAGGGCGGCATCTCCAATGGCGAGAACATTATTATTCGGGTTGCCTTTAAGCCTACTGCGACGATTCGCAAAGAGCAGCGCACTGTGACAAAGACAGGCGAGGAAGTAACCTTGGCTGCCAAAGGTCGCCACGATCCGTGTGTGCTTCCTCGTGCTGTGCCAATGGTTGAGGCAATGGTTGCCCTGGTGCTCTGTGATCATTTACTGCGTCAACAAGGGCAGTGTGGCGTGTTGTAGCCAACGTGATCGTTAAACACCCTCTGATTCGGGAACACTAGGCATGGCTTACCGCCGCTTTTGTTTTCATAGGGAGTGTTTGGCACACATGCAGTCCACCGATCTGAGCCTGGAGTCAAACGGGGAGGCAATCAATCAAACGGCGCGCGATCGTGAACAGGCAGAATTAGAAGGCGATCGCTTCTTTATGCTGAGTGCAGATATATTCTGCATTGTGGACTTCGACGGAGTTTTTAGGCGTGTTAATCCGGCCTTTGAGCAAATTCTAGGCTATACGCCTGATGAGTTGGTGACAAAGCCCTTCATCGACTTTGTGCATATGGACGATCGCGAGGCCTCGATCGCAGAAGCCATCAAGCTTAGCCAGGGAGCTAAAACCGTCGCTTTCGAGAATCGCTACTACTGCAAAGATGGTTCCTATCGATGGCTCTCCTGGACTGCTGCTCCCTATCAGGAAGAACGCCTTATCTATGCCATTGCCCGCGACATCACTGAATCTCGGCAAGCAGAGAAAGAGCTACAAGCATCCAAACAGCTCCTACAGCTGGTGTTTGACCTGTTGCCTCAGCGGATTTTCTGGAAAGATCAGCATTTTCGCTATCTGGGGTGCAACAACCTGTTTGCTCAGGATGCACAACTAGAGTCACCAAAGCAAATTGTTGGAAAAGACGACTTTGAGCTTGTCTGGCGAGAGTCAGCCGATCGCTTTCGCGCGAATGATACGGCAGTCATACAAGACAATCGTCCCCGCCTGAACTACGAAGAATCGTGGCTCAAAGACGATGGCACCCTGCTCTGGATGAGAACCAGCAAAATGCCGATACATGATGAAACGGGCGCGATCGTCGGGGTTTTTGGCACCTACGAAGACATCACTGACTATAAACAGGCACAAATTGCCCTTGCCGAAAGTGAAGCCAAGTTTCGTCGCCTCGTCGAAGATGCCAGCGACTATATTTTTGCGTTCTCCGCAGCAGGCACCTTTACCTACATTTCCCCTCAATTTACGCAGCTTTTTGGCTACGACCCGGCAGACTTTTTAGGCAAGCCTTTCGCCCCACTGGTACATCCCGACGATTTAGCGATTTGTGGGGCAGCTTACGATCGCCTCATCAACACGGGGAAAAATGAGACGGGACTTGAGTTTCGGCACCGTTGCCAAGACGATCGCTGGTGCTGGGTATCGTGCAATTTGTCGCCCATTAAAAATGCCGAAGGCGGTGTCATTGGCTATCAGGGTGTGATGGAAGATATTAGCGATCGCAAAGAAGCCGAAGCTGCTTTGCAAAAAGAGCAACAATTCCTCAAAACCATTTTGGACAATTTGGCAGACGGCATTGTTGCCTGCGATGAAACGGGACGCCTGACCCTCTTTAACCGTGCCACACGAGAGTTTCACGGTTTACCCGAAGCTCCCTTGCCTCCTGATGAATGGGCACCTTATTTCGACCTGTACCATGCTGATGGCAAAACCCTCATGCAAACACAGAATATCCCGCTGTTTCGGGCGTTTCAAGGCGAAATTGTTCATCATGCCGAGATGGTGATTGCACCCAAGCAAGGTAAGACGCGTATCATATTGGCGAGTGGGCAAGCATTTTTTGATCATAATGGCAACAAATTAGGTGCTGTTGCTGCAATGCAAGACATCACAGCGCAACGCGAACGCGAGAAGGCCGAAGCTCAATTGCAAGAGCAAGAGCAGTTTTTACGCAGTATTTATGACGGCGTTGGCTGCTCCATTTTTGTGGTCGATGTGCTTGAAAATGGTGTCTTTCACTACGCTAACCACAACCACGTATCAGAACGCCTTACGGGATATAGCAGTGCTGCAATCGCAGGTAAGACAGCAGCCGAGTTGTTTGGTGCCACAGAAGGAGCCGCCATTGATCAACTCCTCCGCGAGTGCTCCAACAGGAGAACGACACTGATAGCCACCGAACATCTAACCTTTAATGGCAACCTGGCCTGGGTGATGACGACATTTAACCCGTTGATCAATGCAGATGGTAGGGTGCATCGCATTGTGGGTACCAGCTTTAATATCACCGATTTAAAGCAGGCAGAGGCTCAGTTGCAACAACAGGCAGCAGATCTAGAAGCGGCTCTGCAAGAGCTACAGCGTACTCAAACACAGATGGTGCAGAGCGAGAAAATGTCGAGCTTAGGGCAACTAGTCGCGGGTGTCGCGCACGAAATTAACAACCCAGTGAATTTTATCTATGGCAACTTAAATCACGCGAATGAATATACGCAAGATCTACTCAGGCTGCTTTCACTCTACGAAGAACATTATCCCGATCCAGTCGGTGCGATTAAAGTTGAGGCCGAGGCGATCGACCTGGACTTTTTAATGACCGATCTCCCCAAACTGTTAGGCTCCTTGAAGGTGGGAGCCGATCGCATTCAAAAAATTGTGGCATCCCTACGTTCGTTCTCGCGGTTAGACGAAGCGGAAGTGAAAGATGTGGATCTGCACGAAGGCATCGACAGTACGCTGATGATTTTACACAATCGGCTGAAGTCGCGCTCCGAGTATCCCGCCATCCAGATTGTGAAAGACTACGGCCCCTTGCCCCATATTGAATGCTATGCGGGACAGCTCAACCAGGTGTTTATGAATATCTTGAGCAACGCGATCGATGCGCTAGATGAGCAAAACCAACAGCGATCGCCCGCTGAAGTGAAGGAACAGCCGAGTGTGATTACAATTCAGACCAAGGTTGTGGGTGGCGATCGCGTGGCGATTCACATTACGGATAACGGACCTGGCATCCCTGAAGCTGTGCAAAAGCGCCTCTTTGACCCGTTTTTCACGACCAAGGCTGTGGGCAAAGGGACGGGGATGGGAATGTCTATCAGCCATCAAGTGATTACCGAACGACACAAAGGTCAGTTGACGTGTCATTCTGCACCAGGACAGGGCGCAACGTTTGTCATCGAAATTCCGACACGACAAACTGCATAATTGGGTAAGGCGGCTGCAAAAACCTGTTTCATCGATTCTTTGAAAACGTTTGGTAGACCTCATCTCACTTTGATTGAAAGCTCTGTGCCACCCTTCAAGGCCAAAGTGCTTGAACGATAGCCATTCTCAGGCTTTTGCAGAAACTCAACGTAAGGTCTCAAATCGTCTTTGAAGGTGCCAACGTTATCTGACACAAGCATACCTCCAGTTCTGAGATGTGGGTTGAGCAATTTCAATACCTCGATCTGATCTAACGCCGATTTGAATTTGCCTGCTTGAATTTGCTTGGCAACATCCGGATAGGCCATTAGATAAATATCTGCGTTAAAGCCAGCCACCTGTGCGGTTTGAGCAGCAGCAGGCATAAGAGTCGCTTGCTTTGAGATGGATAAAGTGGAGATGCAAATACCTGCGATCGCACCACTTACGATTGACAAAGCACCGAAGAGAGTTGTTTTCATTTTAATAGCTCCAAATGAATGAGTTAGGAAAGCCTGTTTTTTGGGTTTCTTAAACCAGCTGCAGCGCTGATTCTCGCCATGTGTTAATCGCTCGCCTCCGTCGCCAGTTCACTATCCCCGTGATGAATAAAACCCGTGAGGCTGCTCACAACCAGCAATAATTTCATCACAATGCCAATCAAACCGTGTAGCTTTAAGACCAAATTGCGAACTTTCATGCAGCGTTGTCCTTCAAATTCACAGGTGTTGAGCGATCGCTTCCAAAGTATTTTTGGGCTTAATTGTAAGTCGTATTAGATTTCTCTATTTGATGATAGAACGTATGCTCTCACGGTTGAAATCCGATCGTGCGTCCTTAAAACTCTACGGAAATAGTGCCGATTACACTCAATGGGGCACCGGGTGCGTTACCAAAGTTGCGAGAATTGTTAGTACTGCTGATGTAGCTCACATCAAACAGATTGTTCATGTTTAATCCTAAGCGCCAATTATTTCGCTGATAGAAGAGAGCCAAATTGGTGAGAAAATAGTCACCCACTTCAAACGTATTGGCTAAATCACCAAAACGATTACTCACATAGTTGATGCCTAAACCAAAGCCCAACCCCTACAAATCACCCCGCTGAATTCTGTAAGTTGTCCAAAACCCAGCGCTGTGGCGAGGCGCATTAAACAGGCGGTTCCCTACAGGAATATCATTGTCTTCAGTGATTCTGGCATCGGTATAAGCATAGTTGGCAATGATGCTCCAACCGGGTAAAATCTCTCCCGCGATGTCAAGTTCAACCCCCTGGCTGCGTTGTTCCCCCGCAGTAATTGTGAAAAAGGGATTGTTTGGATCGGTCGTCGCTACATTCTGCTTGGTGATGTCAAAGTAAGCCAGAGTGACAAACAGCCTGCCATCCAGAAATTCAGCTTTGGCACCCGCTTCTAACCCCCTCGCTTTTTCTGGTTCTGGCGGATTGCCCTCTGCGTCTCTCGAAAAGCTTGGCTACGTGATCTACTGAAAGGAGAAAGCAAACCGCAGAATGAGAAAGCAAATTGCCATTTTGCTTGCGAAAAACACTAAAATGAGTGCGCGATCCACCGAAATAAGAAAACAATTGGTTAAAACAAGAAAGCAAATTGCCATTCTGCTTACGGAACCTACTGAAATGAGTAAGCAAAGGGTCAAAACAAGAGAGCAAATCGCCATTTTGCTCATTGAATCTCTGAAAAAGAGTATGTGTCCCTGATAGTGCAATGAAGCAGCACACCCAGCGTTCAGCGTTCAGCTTCAAAAATGCTTCGTGATGACTTGCGGTGTTTCTTCAAAGTCAGGCTGCTTTTTACGTTTGCGATACCACCACATCACAAAGCCTGTCGTAAATAAAATGAGTGGTGTCAGCCCTACAAAGACATAGAAAATACGCGTTGGTAGACCGCCAAACGTGCCGTAATGGAGGGGAACAAAGGCATTGAGGACGCGATCGCCCAGGGGCAGTTTCAACCCATGATCTACACGCAAAACCACACCGCTATATTGATCGAGATACACATTGCTCTCTCCATAGCTCACTGATTCTTGGGGCAGCTTAAAGCGAAACCTTAATGCGTCTTCAGGCTTTGCAGGAAAATAGATTCTTCGCAGTGCCGCATCTGGTAAAGCCGCCTGGGCCGTTTGTAGTTGATCTGCAAGTCTGAGCGGAGCTTGCTTAGCAACAACTTGAGACACTGGTTCTGTTTTTGAGGGGCTGAGCGTCACAACTCGAATAAAAGGCTCACTGAACTCATAGAAATTCCAGCAGAAGCCTGTGAAAAAGGTGAAGAACAGAAAGGCCACCGCAATCATTCCCACCACTTTATGCAAGTCAAAATTTACCCGCTTGGGATGGGCATTCCATTTAATTGTGAAACCTGCTATGAGCTTTCTCCACCCAGGCCAAAGCATGGCACCTGTGAGCGTCAGAATGCACATGAGCAAACCAACAATGCCCGCAATTTTGATGCCGATGTCACCTGCTAACAGTGAGTAGTGCAATTTATAAGCTGTGCTGAAAAAATGCTCTGTTGCATTGGGCTTGAGCGTGTTACCGAGAACGGCTCCAGTGTAGGGATGCACGTAGTTCTCGATCCAATCGTTTGCTTTCGTAGCATAAACCACACGAAACGGCGCATTCGGCTTTGTGGGTGCATCAAGCACCTGGAGCACTGCATCCGATCGATTGGCATAGATGGGTTTTACCGCGTTGATGATGGTTTCAATGGGTAACGGTCGCCCTTGAGGCGTAATGGTTCCAATTTGGTGATGTTGTTGCAACTCACTGATCTCTGTGTGGAAGACCAGCAGGCTACCTGTTAAACCAATGACGATCGCAATCAGTCCAACCATTAAGCCAAGATAGCGATGTAGAACGAATAGCCAATTTCGGAATACTTTAGCGTTCATAGCAATGGATCAAAAGAGTTAATGCAAGGTCAAAAAGTCACAGAAACGCTGCCCAAAACGCTGAATGGCGCACCAGGACGAAGATAGTAACCTTGAGATTCGTAATATTGGGTACTGGTGAGATTCTTGAAATTGAGTCCCACTTTCCAGCGATCGCGCTTGTAATAAATGGCGGCATCGGCACGAACATAGGATGGAATCTCAAAGGTGTTGGGCAGTTCAGCTTCACGATCGCCCACAAAAAAGACACCCGCACCAAACCCTAAACCTTTAAGACTGCCTCGTTGAATCTCATAGGTTGTCCACAAGCTGGCTCCCTGGCTGGGTGCATTCACTAAGCGATCGCCCACAGGCAAACTGTTGTCCTGGTTCACAAACGCATCATTGACAAAGGCAGAGGCAATCACATTCCAACCAGGTAGGATCTCTCCTACCACGTCAAATTCAACCCCCCGACTTTTAACTTCCCCCGCTGCGATCGAGAAGTCAGTATTGTTGGCATCAACAGTCGCGACATTCGCTTTGGTAATTTGATAGGCAGAAAGGGTTGCCGAAAGCTTGCCATTTGAGGTTTCTGCCCGAACACCAACCTCGTACTGGGTACCGCGTTCTGGTGGTAAGAGACTGCCATCCACGGTGCGCGAAGAACTGGGATTAAACGATCGACTGTAGCTGGCGTATAGTGAAATCGGTGGAATCGGCTGATAAACAATGCCAACGCGCGGTGAAAAGGCTCCATTGTAAAGCCGATCCACGGTGGCATCATCAATCGGATCTCTGCCCGTAGCGTCTAGCGGCTGCGAACTATTTTTGCGGTGGATAAAGTCATATCTACCACCCACTAACAGTTTCAGGTTGGGTAGCAATGTGATTTGATCTTGGGCATAAATTCCGATCGTGTTGCGATCGTAGCGATCGCGCTGTGACCCCTCATCAAACTCCGGTGGGCGAGAGGCACCATATACCGGGTTGAATAAATCAATGCTGGGAGTCAGGTCAACCGACCCTCGGAGATAATCATAGCCGTAGGTATATTTATTCCACTCCAGACCTAGCAACAACTGGTGTTGAATAGAACCCGTATTGAAGTTGCTGATCAGATCATTTTGGAGAGCATAGTTGCGGTAGTAGCCAGGACCCGCCGCATACCTTCGCAAGACGGTACGACCATCGTCAGCAATGCTGTTGGGTCGAAACTCTGCCTCTTCCGTGTCATAAAGCGCAGTGGTAAAGGCACTCCGGAGCCGCAGATTTTCACTAAAGCGATGGTTGAAGGTTAAAAAGATCGTATGGGTCTGGATTTTATAGCGATCGTCCGCTTCTCCTAAAAACCGACTGATCGGTGCTTTGAAAACAATTGGGTCAGGTGGCAACCCATCATAGTAGGTGCGATCGGCTTTAAGGTATTCATATTGCAACGTCAACGTAGTCGCATCACCAATTTTATAGGTCAGTGATGGTGCAATGCTGAATTGCTTTTGGTCAATAAAGTCAATAAAACTACCAGAGCTTTCATAGGCAGTATTCAAACGATAGAGCAAGGTTTTATCGACGTTGAGCGGGCCAGAAAGATCGATCGAGGGACGGTAGGTATCAAAGCTTCCAGCTGTAAATTCAGCCGCATAATACGGTTCACTCAGCGGTTTTTTAGTGACATAATTCACGACACCTCCCGGTTCAAACTGCCCATACAGCACCGAAGCAGGCCCTTTAAGCACTTCAACTCGCTCGATGTTCGTTGGGTTTATCAAGTTATCCTGAGCGTAGTAACCATCCCTCAAGTTGTCGTAGGTGGTAAAGCCCCGGATGTTGTAATTGTCTGTCAGCCCTGCATACCCTCCCTGAGGAACCACACCACTCACATTCCGAACCGCATCCGAGATCCGAAAAAGCTTCTGATCATCAATTACCTGTCGAGGTACAACCTGAATGGATTGCGGAGTATCACGCAGTGGCGTATCCGTTCGTGTTGCAGTGGTCGCATCCGGAACTCGATAGCCACTCTGCCTTTCACCCGTCACTACGAGTTCTTCTTCCGGCGTTTCTCCTTCTGGGCTGAGGCTATATGCAAGTGCTCCCGTTTTCAGCGTCACTTCTTCGGTGGGCAGTGCTTTGCTACCCGTCACGCTCACCCGAATATTGGCCGCATCGCTTTGAGTGACGCGAACAGTGGCAATGTCCCCGGTTGGATTATCAGCACTGAATGTCTGAGTATTCGGGAGTGCCAGGACTGCATTGGGAATGTCTGCAATCAGACTGTTGCCTTCTGTTCTAAATTTTGTAGCATCCACCTGCAACGGCTTGCCATCGGCAGTTTGCAGGATAATGTCTAAGCCTACTTCGGTACGTTCGAGCGTTACCCCTGTTACCGTTACCGTAGCAGCTTCCACCTGTGCCAACCAGTCTTTAACGGTTTTGGCAGGCCGTTTCACGTCACCCAGTTGTATCAGCTTTGCTTCAGGTTGAACCAGGGTTGAAGCTTCGTTTGACTGCGCGGCTTGAGTTCCCAGTAGAGAAAGGATACTCAATAAACACAGGGAATGAATCAGTTGAGATGGTTGCACAATGAATCCTTTAATACGATTAATCAAATGAGTGGTGCTAGATAGACTTGTTTGCCTGGGTTTCTTGCGCCAATTGCAACGCAGCATCTCGTCGGGTTCCAAGCATCTGTCTGCGTCGCCAATTTACCAATCCTGTGATGAAAAGTACGGCGGGCATGATGCCAACAAAGACATATAAAATGCGAGTGGGAAGTCCACCAAAGGTGCCGAAGTGGAGATCGGCGATCGTCACAATAAACTTGAACAATCCTTCCGCTTTTTCCACTTTGGTTGCCTGTAAAACGCTGCCACTCACGCGATCGAGTTCCACCACACTGAGATCAAACCGTCCTGTTGTTTGATTGGGTAATTTTTTGCGGACCGCCATTTTTTGCGGACCGGTTTCGGGTAATTCAATAAAGGTCGTTTTACCGTCTGGAATGGCAGCATCGGCTTTTTGCAGCAGCGTGCTGAGTGCAACAGTTGGCGTATTAAGGGCAAGCTTCGCTTCCGGCGCTTGGTTGAACATTGGCAAAAGGTGAAGGATGACAATCACCACACCTGTAACAGCAGTAATGGTTAAAAAGAGATTAGAGATAATGCCGCTAACCTGGTGCAGGTCGTAACTCAAGAGCGGCAGCGGCGCATGCCACCGAATTTTGAACCCTGCTGCCAGCTTGCGCCAACCCGTCCACAGCAGTACGCCAGTGATTGACATCAGCAGCAATAAGCCACCGACCACACCCACAATTATTTGACCAACCTTGCCCGCAAATAAATCGTGGTGCAGCGTATAGAGAAAGCCAATGCAAGAATATTCCCAAATACGAGACCCCAAAACCTGCCCAGTATAGGGATTAACAAAGGTTTGTAAGCGTCGATCGTCTTGCGTCGTCTGATTGAAAACATAGCTTTCTTCAACCGTTTTGGGCGCTTGAATGTAGCTCACAGTTAAAGTAGGATGAGCGCTTTGCACAGAGGTCATCATGTCATCCAGTGACACTGGTTCAGCCTGGGGGATGACGTGCCAGAGCGATCGGTTCAGCCCATGATCTAGCTCTTCTTGAAAGACAATGCCAGCCCCAGACAGGCTAATCACGACCAGCAATAGTCCCATCCCAATGCCGATCGCACCATGTAACATCAATACCCATTTACGGATACGGTTCGCACTCATAAAAACGGCTCCTGATTAGTACTTGGGTCAATAGTGCAGCAGTGAGCCAAACTGGCGATCGACTTCACGTGTAATCGATCTAGAACAGACTGCACCTGACGATCGTTGAGTGGGCTGAATGGCATGATTTCTGGCATTGTCATTAAGGATAGATTGCTTCAATGACAGTGCTTCAATGATTGCAACTCACCCTATTTCATTGTGAAGATGCCGTACTGTTTAACGACATCACCCACAGTGAGCGTTTCAATACCCTCCACGATCGCGACCAAATCGCCTTTTACCGTTGCAATATGCAAGTTTCCCGCAACGGGCTTAAATGTATATTGCTTCGGTTCCCCCGCCAGCATCACCAGATCTTTGGTTGGGGTGAAGTTTTGAATGCGAGCATAATCGGCATCGCCATTGCCGATATAGAATGGCTCGGCTTTGGGGTTTACAGACGTCACAAAGCTACCCAAAAGAAATTCATTGCCACCGTCCTGGGTACCTACTAAAACATCCACTTCGCCCTTACCCAGACTTTTGGGACGCAATGGCAGCGGATCATTCTTTTTAGAGGCAATTTCAAAGCCAATACCTGCAAAGTGGGCGTGCTTGCCTTTACCAAAGCCTTGAATGGTATCGCTTCCATCTGTGCCTGTGAAGAAGCTCTCATAGTCTTCTCCATCCGCTTTCTTAGCCGTTTGTCCAACTTTCTCGTAATGTTCTAGCCCCGATTTATATTTGCCCTGTTTGATCAGTTTTTTGACATCAGGGTTGGCAAAGAGGTACAGTGACTCATCAAAACTACTCTCTGGAGAACTGGCAGTCGTCTTCGCAGCGATTGTGGCGGCTGACTCGCCAGAAACAGGCACGTTTGCAGTGGGTGGATTGGAGGATGGTTGGCAGGCAATCGCGATCGTGCCGCTCACTATCAACACCGTACCGAACAGCATTTTTTTCATAATCATCTCCTGATTGATAGACTTTGCAAAAAACAAGATATTCATTGCAAGCGGTTCACCTCAAGGCAGCGATAAAATTCTGGTTGCCAGTGTGAGTTTGGTTGAAGCTTCACAAAATGGATTTAAAACTGCACCGAAATTGAACCAATCAGAGTCAACGGTTCACCGGGTTCAATACCGCCCTCATTGCCCGTCAGCGCTTGAATGTAGTTAGCGTTGGGCACGCGGTAGCCCCGCTCTTCTTCGCCCGTCACCACCAGTTCTTCTTCCGGGGTTTTCCCTTCCGGGTTGAGGCTGTATGCCAATCCTCCGGTTTTCAAGGTTACGTCTGAGGTTAATAAGGTATTGTTGCCCGTCACCCGCACTTGAATCGTTGCAGCATCGGTTTGAGTGACGCGAATGTTAGCAATGTCTGCCGTTGGATTATCTACACTAAATTCTCGCGCCTGTGGCAATGCCATCACCGCATTAGGAATACCTGCAATCAGACTATTGCCTTCGCTTTTAAACTGTGTGGCATCAATTTGCAGCGGTTTGCCGTCTTGAGTATCCAGGACAATTTCCAACCCTATCTCTGTGCGATCGAGCTGTACTCGTGTCACCTGCGCAGTGGCGGCCTCTACCTGAGCCATCCACTCTTTAAGGGTCATAGCAGGGCGATGCAAATCTTTTACACGTAGCCCTGTTTCCTGCCACCGAGTTTCCAGTGCCGCTGGTTTTTCAACTTGAGGCTCCCTCGCTTCGCCTGCCGCATGGGCAATGCCGACTGACTGACCGACTGATAGTAGAGACGCGATCGTGCTTCGTGTGACGAAGTCATTCGCCACCTTTGGCCCTAAACGCAACTGACTCACAATACTTCCTCACAGGTGAATGAAACTATTTGCAACAGAAATTGCCTATCCTCGGTGGACAGGTAGCTGCACTTTTCCAACAGGATAGAACTGCTGGTTTAGCTTATTGCGAATAAGTTCTAGTAATGATCAAGAAGTTATGATGCCTGGTGCCCAAAGTCAAGCCTTCCATTATTAGAAAACTGTTTGATGCAACTCATTTATAAAACGATGTGATCCTTGCACGTAAGTCATTTTAGAGGTTTTAGAGTTGAGAAATATCGTTGAGCAGTAATAATTTTTCATGGTTGCTTGTCTTGAATACTTGAGAATTCTGTCGATCGCTGGTTAGTTGATAAAGCTAGTTTTGCTAGGAGAGATCGATCACCTTGATCGCAAAGGGTAAAATTAATTTGCTTTTCTACTTGATATATCTTCTCATTAAGTTCTATAGTTCACTTGAAAGACTTTCTCAGTCGCGAGCCATGAGCCGTGAGTGCTGGCTACTGTTTACCCTTCGTAGAGGAGTTCATGCAGAGACTTAACGAACTATTTGCAGCGGGCGGCATCATCATGCTGCCGCTGATTGGGTTTTCGATCGCTGTCCTTGCTCTGGCAGTCGAGCGCTTTGTTTTCTGGTATCGCGTCAAACGTCGTCAGCATAAAGTCATTCAGGAGGTGCTGAAGCTTTATGCGTATGACAATGAGCTGGCGATCGAAAAACTCAAACGCAATCTTGATCTTCCCGCTGCCCGCATTTTCTTAGAAGCGCTTTCGCTCAAAGAGGCCAACCCTGAAGAATTTCGCTTGGCGTTAGACGGTGCGATTCAGGCAGAATTGCCTCTCCTAAAACGATTTGCGCCCATTTTTGAAACGGTTGTGGGCCTTGCGCCGTTGCTCGGATTGCTGGGCACCATCATGGGTTTGATTCGTTCTTTTAGTTCACTTAACTTAGGCGAAATTGGTGGCACAAAGACGTTAGGTGTCACCGCTGGCATCAGTGAAGCCCTGATTGCAACGGCAACTGGCCTGGTCGTGGCCGTCATTGCTCTGTTACTTGCCAACACGTTTCGAGCCTTTTATCAGCGTCAACTTGGCTTAATTGAAGAATATAGTGTGCAGCTAGAGTTGCTCCACCGTCGTGCTCACAGGGGCGTGGAGCCATCCTATGCGTAGGCAACTGGCTGAAGAAATGGAGCGCCCTACAGAAATTAACGTCGTGCCTCTCATCGACGTGCTGTTTGCGCTGCTGACCTTTTTCATCCTCTCGACGCTGTTTCTAGTGCGCTCTGAAGGACTCCCAGTCAATCTGCCGAAAGCTACCACTGCCAAACCACAAGCAGCCAGTCGATCGACGGTCAGCATTGATCCAGCAGGAAACGTTTTCCTAAACAAAGCACCCATTCAAGTTGATAACCTGGCAAACACCATTAAAACGCAACTCAGCCCTGGTCAAGAACTGGTTGTAGTGCTCAACGCAGATGGCTCTGTGACGCACAACCATGTCATCGAAGTGATGGATCAACTGCGCCAGGTGCCAGGAGCAAAACTAGCCATTGCCACCCAACGGAAGTGATTATGCATGCCTCAGACTTAACCACTGCCCAACGCACAAAAGAAGGAAAGGCAATCAACACCTTTCTGCTCTGGAGCTTTTTAGGATCGGCGGCTTTCCACACGATCGCAATGGCAGCGACACCCACTGCTTTTTGGAACAGCCTACCCGAAGCCGAAGAAGACACGATCGAAGTCGTGGCAGAGCCCGAAACGCCGATCGAGCCAGAAAAACCTGAAGAGCAGGCGATCGAGCAGAAGGTAGAACCGCCCCCACCCGAAGTTGCCTCTGAAGTTGCGTTTGCGCCACCCCCACCGCTAGCACCCGATAGTCAGGCTCCACAAGCGACGGGTGAAGATGCTCCCAGCAATCTACCGCCCTCTCGCTCCTCGGAAGCGGTGAACCCCATGACCAGCAAAACGGGTGAGGACAGTGGGCTAAGGGTTGGCGGCGGCCCCATTTTTAGCCCCTTCGGCACCGGGTCTGGGTTTGGCAATGCCAGCCGACCCACTGGCTTTGATCCCTTAGGCCGACCCGATGGCGATGCTAAAGGTACGCCGGGTGGCACACCTGGTGGTACACCCGGCAGCACTGCAACCCGCACGACAGCGCCGCCCATTCCGGCTCCAAATCAACCTGCCTGCTTAAGCTGCCCCAAACCAAAATATCGGGGATCGGAAGGTAGCCCCCGTGTGGATATGACCGTTCGACCCGACGGCAGTGTAGAAGTACGACTGCGAAAATCCAGTGGTAATCCTGAGACCGATCGCGAAACGCTGGAAACCATGAGCAAATGGCGATTCGACCCCAAAACGATTCCCGAAGGCGGCCTTAAAAAACGGGTGCGAGTCGAGTATGAGCAAGAGGGCTCCAGTCGGCAGCGCCAAAACGAGGAGCGTCGCAGACAGGAGTCTGAACGTCAGCAAGTCGCAGAGCAGGAGCGGCAGCGGCGGGAAGCTCAGGAACGTCAGCGTCAACAACCAACCACGGCTGTAGAAACACCCGCAAAACCACCTGCGACACCGTCTGCAGTTCCGTCCCCGGTACAGGCTTCTCCGGTTGAACCCATCGCCCCCCAACCCGAAGCCGTCCCTACTCCAGCGGCACCGGAACCCGCACCTGTGGAAGCGGCTCCTCCTGCACCCGCGCCTGCTCCAGCAGCACCCGAAGTGGCACCTGTAGAAACAGCCCCTTCAACCCCTGCACCCTAAAGCAGCGACCTGCTTTAACCCATTACATCGATCGAAGAGCTGGAGGCAACGATGGTTGATTGCACCTGAATGAACTAATTCAACACTACCAGTGTGTCATGCGCCAGGAAGTGACCGATGTGGTAGGCTCGCTCCTCAGTTTTGAGCAAGATCTGCTCATACAGATAGCGAGTGGCCCGATCGCCCAGGCTTTCTGCCTGTGCCGCCTGACGACGAAGCACACCAATAATGGCTTGCTCTGCCGCCAAGTCATTCTCTAGCATCTGACGACAGCGGTAAATACCATCGGCTTCGGGTGTCACGCAACTCAGCTCTGCCAGCTTTGTAAAGCTAGCGGCGGGCACCCCTCCCAACCCATCTAACCGTTCACCAATTTCATGGACATGCTCTTGAACCGCTTCATAACTTTCGCTAAAGAATTCGTGCAGCGAATAAAATTCTGCGCCCTCAACAACAAAATGGTGCTTTTGGTACTGCAAATACAGAGCCTGAAAGCTTGCCAGAAGGATGTTCAAGCCTTCGCAAACTGGCTCAGTCGTCGATCGCTCCAGCAAGATAGGGTTGTCTGCAACCTGACCGAATGAGCGAATCAATGTTTGAACTTCAGACATCATGTCCTCCTTAAATGGCTAATACCCTGACGGCAACTCAAATCTACTATTCGTCACCTGACGCTATGACAGACATAATCATCAGATTCAACACTCATAAAGCGTATCAGATTTTTTAAAGTTCCTTATTCACCTTTTGGTTACTTTCTAACAAGAACTGAGAGTTTTTATCATCTGGTTTAACTTAAACCCTGTATGTAATTCTTTTGATCCAATAGCGCTGCACAGTGAATGTATGAAATGTCCTCGCTGCAATTCAACCAAAATTAATAAAAACGGACATCACCACGGCAAGCAAAATTACATCTGCAAGCAGTGTAGCCGCCAGTTTGTAGAGTTCTACAGCTCTAGGGGCTACTCCGAAGATGCTAGACAGATTTGTCTGCATATGTATGCGTCTGGCATAGGGCTTCGTGCGATCGAACGTGCTACTGGCATTAGTCATAACACCGTTATCAACTGGCTTAGACAAGCAAGTGCTGTTTTACCGGAAGCCACTGAAGCTGAAGAAAATTCAGATTCCGGCTCAAGCGTGGCTCATCTCAAACCGCTACAACCCATAAAAAAATTCAGCGAAAAAGGTAACGTTGCGTTTAGCCTGGATGCCTATTGATTGTTTTAATACAGCCACGAACGAGTTGTTCTAAAGGTTGAAATCATGACTGCATTGTGCAAACCCTTCTGAGCTTCCTATGCTTGTTTAAGCTAATCAGGAATTAGTTTTAATAAGGTACAACAAACAATTTTGTGGAATGATTAACATGGATTTAAACAATCTAAATTCTCAAGTAAATGAAATCATTCAGATTCAGTGCCAGGATCGTTGGCAGGTTTATCATCGGTTGCAAGAGTTGGAGATTGCCTGTTGGTGTAGCGGGTATCAGCCCTTAAGAGTGCAGGTTACAAGTGCTACAAAAGCCATTCAGGTCTGGAGTGTCGCACAGCATGCAACCCTATCCCGACACGCTCTGATACCGTGGCTAGAAGCCTGCTGGCAAGTGTGCAGTGCTTCCGAAACAGACGTGTAACGGCAATCATACCGTCTACCAATCTTTCGATTTGGTTATAGCGGCTTGTTGCTGTTGTTTGCAGAGCGTTCTTCCTAAGCTGTAGACCTGGTGTAATGGCTGTTTTGTAAAGAAACGTATCGGCTCTGCCCATTGGATGAGTTTGAGCGTTGGACGATCGCACTGCTCTGCTCAAGCTGCTTAGGAAAATGCCTTAAAAACGAGAAGCAAGCTACAGTTTACGAGTTTTCGTGGTCTACGAGGATTGTTGACCGCACGCCCCTATGCGAGACGATCGCAACATCTCAAACATCCTCTAAAAGTCAAAGTAAATGTAAGGTAGCGACCCCTTGGGTGCCAAAATCCAAACAGCAAACAGGCAGAGCGGCACCAGCATCAGCTTGACATGCCAATTGAGTTGGAGCTTGAGAGCACGATCGAACACATAGGCTGCACCCATACAGACCATCAGCACCCAAAGCAACAGCGCGATTTGCAGTAGCCCCAGACCGATCGCTTCTAAATAAACCTTTTGGGCAAACTGAGCATCGGCAGTATGCCCCCATAAACGCTGCACCACCAACCAGGATTCTTTGACATCCGGCAGGCGAAAGAAAATCCAGGTCGTGAACACCATGCTTTGAGTCAAAGCCCATGCGAGTACGACACCTGGTAGACTTTGCCATGCCCCTTCCAGCCAGGAAACCTGCTTTGAGAGCGCCTCAGTCAACCGATGCACAACCAGCGCTATGCCGTGTAGCACACCCCAGACAATGAAGCCCCAGGCTGCCCCATGCCAGATGCCCGCGATCGTCATGATAATCAGCAAGTTCAAGCAGGTACGCAGTAAGCCCTGCCGTGAGCCACCTAACGGAAAGTACAGATAATTGCGTAACCAGTCACCCAGCGTCATGTGCCAGCGTCGCCAAAAGTCTGCAATGCTGGTGCTGAAGTAGGGAAAATCAAAATTCTGCGGTAGGTCAAAGCCCAGCAGTATGGCGCTTCCTCGTGCCATATCCACGTAGCCGCTGAAATCGAGGTAAAGCTGTAGCCCATACGCGATCGTCGCCAGCCACAGATCGGCACTGCCTGCCCGCTGGAGGTTTTGAAAGCTAAGGTCAACCAAAACGCCGAGGTTATCTGCCAGCAACCCTTTTTTGACTGCGCCACAGGCAATGAGCCACACCCCTTCGACCCAGCGATCGACTGTCGGAAAGGTCTGTGTTTGCACCTGTGCTGCCAGCGGATGGTAGCGAGTGATCGGGCCGCTAATCAGCTTGGCAAAAAACAACTTGTACGCAGAGAAGTTAAGAAACTGATGGGCTGCGGGTGCCCCACGGTAAACATCCACCAGATACGCAATGCACTCAAAGCAAAAAAAGCTCAATCCTAAAGGCGCGATGAGATTCGATCGCGTCCACGTTGCATTGGCTTGCAGTGCTGTGTTGCCAGCTAGCGCTCCTATCGTAGACAGCACAAAAGGAACGTACTTAAAGCCCAGCAGCAGCAGCACATTGACTGCAATGCCCAACCAGAGCAATCGAAAGCGTTGCCGCTGCCAATCTTGCTGGGCAAACTGCCAGTCGTCATTGCGCCAGTCAGGCGGAACGGCGATCGCCTGTCCCAGTTGAAATGTTACCCATGTCCCAGCCAGCAGCAGTGGAATGTACTGCACCTGAAACGATGAGTAGAACACAATGCTGGCGGCTAGCAAGGCCCACATGCGGAGCCACTGCTGCTGCACCGACCAGTAAATGCCAATCACACTCAGCAGAAACAGTCCGTAGGCGATGGAAATGAAGGTCATGTGCGGGAAAAACGTGACGACAGTCGAAGCAAAAACGGCACAAAGAACAGGCAATGGCGTTGATTATAGTGAAGGTTTGTCCATTCGCACAGATTCCTTATCTAGCAGTCTTAAATCATGCGTGAAAAGCATGCTGTTCTCTCTTTCCAGGATTGACACAAAGTTTTGCAAAACCCAACGAATCCTCGTCGTTCAGCACACGCATCGCTTTGGTCATCGCTAAAATTTAATTAAGAGTGAATGTGGCCGTCCTGTTATGTTAGGATCTATAGCCATGGGAGAAGTGGGTCGATGCCCGAGTGGTTAATGGGGGCGGACTGTAAATCCGCTGGCTATGCCTACGCTGGTTCAAATCCAGCTCGGCCCATCCACGAACAAAGTTTTGGGCTTTGAGTTCTCAGTTTTGAGTTAACAAAGCACGTAGCTTTAACTCAACATTCAAAACTCGCAACTCAAAACTAAAGGTTGCCCGTGTGGCTCAGTGGTAGAGCACACCCTTGGTAAGGGTGAGGTCACGAGTTCAATCCTCGTCACGGGCTTAGGAACAGAAAGAAAAACGTCGTCTTGAGCGGAGAAGCTGCCTAAAAGCTTAGGCCAGATTGTTGTGGCGGTGAGACGAACGAGACTGTTCCAAGTCAGCTTGGAACCAGCGTAGGTGTAGCCAATGGCTTTACAGTCCGCCCCCATTTGACCCACAGTGTTAGAGGGTTGATGCAAGGGATACTGCCAAGTAAATAACTATTGGTTGATGCGGTGGTCGATACCAGAAACTAAAGTAGTAGAGTGACTAATCGATCGGATCGACGCTTAAACCAATATGGGCGACTTTCTACAGGCACTTGAAGCCAGCAGTAATAAGTACAGCCAAAAACTTGATGCTCTTTTGGAAGAGTGCAAGGGCTTAACCTGTCGAGGGGACTATGACGAAAAGCAAATGGCGTTGAATGCTTCTCTCGCTCTAGAGTTTGAAGCGATCATTGTTGACTACGAGACTTTAATCTCCAAATACAAGGAATTACACCAGCCGTGATGTGTTTTGCAAGGCATCTCTTCTACACGGTCTAAACGATCAAGTGGTTGGTCATGGTCGGATGCAACTGGTAGCGATCGATTGCTAAATTGCTGTATATGACAAGCTGTAATAAATCAATCTGTCATGCTGCTTCTGACCGTACTATATATTTTATGAGCAAAGGTCACCCACTTCTGATTAGACTCCTGTTAACAAAGAAAACTGAGAGGGCATTATGTCTTTAGGGACAATATTAATCATTATTCTGGTACTCGCTCTTTTAGGCGTTCTACCAATCTTCCCTCACAGCCGCAGTTGGGGCTATTATCCTAGTGGAGGGCTTGGTACAATTCTCGTCATTGTTATAATCCTCCTGCTACTGCGGGTGATTTGAAGTCGAACAACCTCCACTTTTTTCTTCCTCATCCAGCTATCAACCCGGCAGTAAAAGATCTAACAGCACCCTACACAATCAGAGCAGAATGCCAAACGATGTAGGGACAAACATTGCCGAGTTAATAAGTAGGAAGAGGCTCTAGTGATTGAGGCATAGTCACACACCTTGACAGACTAATGCTAACAACCTTGCTCTATGCAGCGATCTTTGGTTTGATGTTTGGTCGCGCTTAGCTTTCGTATCGTCTTGCTTGGGAGGCATTTGAAAGTAGTGATTGGAGATGATGATCAGCCTACACTGGCAAGAGCGGTACGTATTCAGCAAACTTTGCTGAATACGTACCGCTCTCACTCATACTGCTCTACCTCTTAGAAAGTCGCGTGGAGACAGGCATGTGAATGCATGAGCTTTGCAGTGCCCTGCTCCTAGGGCGCATCCTACACGCTTTCGGTGTCAGTCAAGTGAGAGAAACCATCAGTTACCGCGCGTTGCTGGCATGGTGCTCACTTTGACAGTAATGATGCTTGCGTCAGTAGGGCTTTTAGTCAGCTACACCTTCCAGGTTGGCGCTTAGCATCTGAGCTTCAAGCCGCGATCGCGCTTCTCCCTTTACCTTGATCAGCCAGCCGACGAAACTCTCGCTGCAAGCGATGCTCGAGCTTCGATGACCACTTAGGCACATCCGTGCGCTTGTGCCGCACGAGTAAGTAGGTCAATTGAAGGCTGAGCAAGCTTGGTACGGTTTCCACATGGACAGCATTGCCAGACTCATCTGCCAAAGCAAGGGCAATCTTGCCTGCCTTTCGATTAACGTCGATGACCTTGGTAATATATGGCGTTAACATTGTCTACCTCTGATGCCCTAACCTTCACTCAATGATATTTAGTTGACGTGGTTGTACCTCTGCCACAGGGGGAAACGTTCACCCGTCCATAGGCTGAGTCAATCACCGCAGTCGTTCCTGCTTTGTGCTGACAAGTTTACCGATTTAAAGAATGACGGCTACAGATCAATCAGTGGGTAGGGGCAAGGCATTGCCTTGCCCCTACAGGATGTGTCGCATTTTCAATTCAAATTGGCATTACTTCAGCCGATGCGATCGCGCAAAATGAGCTGCCGAATGGGATGATTGTGGAGGATACAAAGCGAGAGATTTAAGATGGCTTGGAATGTGCAGGTTTTAGAAATTACTGATGAACATGGTCATGGTATTGATAAATATCGAAAAGTCGCTAACTCAGATGATGAAGGTGAGCTACATCCGCTTTGTGAGCATCAGCATGACTCCATCGACGAGGCTAATCACTGTCCTGAAGCTTTAGCGAAAACGGTAGAAATTACGGGCATCCCAGACGGTAGCAACGCTGATCGTGCTGCCATGCTGGAAGCAGAAGCAGAACAAATGCTAACTGAAGCGGCGCAATTGAAGGATCAACACAAAGCCTCAAATACCTGGAACCGAGACACCGATAGTAGTGCGATCGCTCCGTCACTTTGGTAACGAAATTTTTGAAACGCTAGAGAAAAAACAGTCAATTTCAGGTCAGAAATAATTTCTGATTTGCCCTCCATTCAAGAGCGATCGATTAAGTCAGTCGATCGCTCTTGAATGGAGCTTTTATGCCGATTACTACGGCACTCTGCTATAAATACCGAACCTACTGCTGTTTTAACACCAAGCGTCCTTCATTAGTTTGAGCACCTTTACTTGCTTTCAAGCTGACTTCATACTGGGTTCCTGGCACAGCAAGGGTTGGCTTAAAGGAAACGCTAAAGTTTCCTTGAGCATCTGTCTGTACGTCTTGATTGAAAATGCTGCGATTTAAGCCCACTATCCCTACTACGGATGTTACCGCTTGGACACTCACATTGACCGTTGCACCTGGGGCGCTGCGTCCTTTTAGTTCCACAGAACCCTGCACTCGACTGTTATTTTGCGGGCTAATGATCTCCAGTGGTAGTTGGCTTGTACTCGTATCGCTGCCATTATTAGCTGTCAACGTTGAGTCAAGCTTGGCACGCACTGATTCTTGACCCAATTGTAACCTAGCCGTAACACTTGCATTGGAAGTCGGGAAGACATCTTGACGACGAATCACGTATCTGCCCTGATAGGTGCCAGGAGAAACTTCGTTTAAGGCTTGATTGTTCGTTACGCCTTCAATCGAGAACGTCGCTTTGGCACTAGGAGTGCCCACCAACGTAAAAGTCAACTCCGTGCCTGGGTCAAGCTGTTGCACAGGTTGGGCTGTAAAACTCTCAATCGCCACCGTTTGACCGGTACTGCTACCCGATGTTGGGTTTGTTGCAGTGGTTGAGACCAGAGGTTGTTGTAAGCGAATACTGCTAACACGACTATCCATCGCTAAATTTGCTCGCACAGTCGTGCTGTTAGAGAGGCTATCCTGACTGCGAATCGTGTAGCGTCCTTCGTAGATACCTGGCTGAACCTCTTGCATCGGTAGATTTCTCACCGTGCTACCGATCGTCAAGGTTGCTTTGGCATTTGGTGTGCCTTGTAATGTAAACACAAGCTCAGTTCCCGGCGATAGTTGCTTAACCGAATTAACCGAAAAATCATCGATCTGCGGGGTGCCAGTCTGTTGAGCAACTTGAAACGGAGCGGCAGACTGGGCTTGTACAACCTCTGGTAAAACCGCGATCGTACTCAGTAATGCCACTGCTACAGTGGTTGGGAAAATATTCAGCTTCATAGAGCTTCTCATTCTCATTGGGTTTTTCCTCTGAGCGTTTTTGCTTTCTTCGCTCTAAACCCTAGACGAAATGATTGACACATGCGGTCTATCGTATGTTACAGACTGTGATCTCTCAAAAGAATGATTAATTGAAACGGATTGATATGTTTCTGTTGCCGTCAAGTGGTGCTGGCAATGAAGATAGTGCCAATCCCTAAGATAAAGACAACCTGTAACAGCCTTATTCACCACGATTGCCGAAAGCGACATTCCTATACATACAGGACTTACGCAGTTGCCCCCTAAATTCCCCAATTCGGGGGGACTTTAAGTGCTTGCTCTCCCAAAGTTGGGGGCTGAGGGGCAGTTTTGCAAGAATTTGCGTAAGTCCTGACCCTGTGATCGCTACTCGCATCATTAGCTACGATCTTTACTCTAGCAACTCTGCTTTACCGCTTCGAGCAATGCTTTTGGTTCACCCTCACGCGATCGCGCACTAACCCAACTATAAATGTCATTAGGACGCAGCGAGTTCTGGGGTGCTGGTGAGGTTGGCGAGAATTTGGCGCATTTCGGCGATCGCTTGGCCTTGTGAGTCTCCTGTTTCCTGAAATTGAGCCATTGAGCCTGCAATGCCTTCCAAGCGTTGACGCAAGCCGTCTACATTATCTTGAATCGGCTGGAGTAGTTCCTGGTAGAGGTTGACGCGTCCCCAGGTTTCAGCGGCAGCAGAGCGACGATCGAGCAGGGTTTGCTCTAGCTGCTTCAGTTCGTTGCGCTTGTTTTCCTGCTCTGCGGCCTGGTTGTTGACCATGCCTTGCGCCTGGTCGATCGCGCCGCGCATTTGCTCAATCTGGCTTTCCAGCTTTTGCAATTCGTCGGCTTGCTGCTGTCGTTGGGCTTCAATCTGGCTTAAGATCGGCCCTAGATCGATGTCGTTTTCCGGCGGGCTGGCATCGGCATTACCCTGACGGCGCAACAGAACGTTACGGTGCTGGCTCAGTAGTCCTTCGCGTTCTCGCAGGTTACGTCGCTGACCTACCAGGGTTTCGTTCAGCATCTGGTAGCCGTCACGTTCGTCAGCCAGTTCGTTTTCCAGGTTGAGGCGATCGTACTCGTTGGCAGCCTGAATTTTTGCCTGTAATTCATCGATTTCTTGCTGCTTATAGCGCAATTCCTCTTCCTGGCTTTCGACAAACTGCGACAGTTTTTGCAAATCACGCTCCAGATCGCTAACCAGCTTTTGCAGGTCGTCGATCGAGAGCTTCTCCAACGCCTCAACATCGACCTTTTGACCAACGTTGACTTTATCGGAACTGTCTGCAAGCCCATAAAGCTGCTGGTGCAAATCCTCCTGGTTTTGAATCTGCACACCCAGCATGCGGGCGTACTCCTGCCGCACGTTTAGCGATGTTTGCTGCACCTTAAGTTCTGCGCGTCCTTGCTCCAAAGATTCTTGCGCTTGGTTCCAGTCTTGCCAGCGTTGTTCGATCTCTTGCGTCTGGCGATCGGCATCTCCCTGTAGCTCTTGAGCGGTAGAACGTTGCTGCTCTAAGTTCTGCCACTGCTGGTTCAGAGTATTTTGTTGCTGAGCGAGAATGTCTAATGAGGCGTTCAACTGCTCTCGCACGGCGTCGGTGGGTGGTACGGCACCGGCTAAACGGTTCAACAACTCATGGATCGTGCGTGCCTGTTCGTCATCCAGAAAGGCGGTTTGCTGAAATTCTGCCTGCCGTTCTTCTAGCCGACGCATTTCGCCGCGTAGATGATCCCACGCCCCTTCGAGTTCTTGCCGATTGCGTTCAAACTCGTCTCGCTGTTGAGTAAACTCATCCCGCAGCGTTTCTACTTCCTGGCGCTGCTGCTCTAGCTGCTCAAAGTCATCTTCCATCTGCTGGAGCTGTTCGCGCCGGGCTTCCATCTCCATTTCCCGACGGTTCAGTTCCTGACTCTGGTAGGTCAGCGATTGCTTCCACTGCTCAATTTCTTCTTCTTGCGTTTTAAACTTTTCTTGCAGTCGTGAAAAGTTTTGCAGAATGCTAACCAACTGTCGCCCTGCTTCCTGGACGCGTTGCACTTGCTTGTTTGCTGTTAGATCGACCAGTACCAGCGCGCCGCCATTGTAGTTGTTTGCTTCTTCGCAGCCAACAATTTCTTCACCAGGCACAGCGCTCCAGCTTTGTTCAGATCGCTGGCAGGCGAGCAGCTTTAGCTCTGCTTTGCCACCGCCCAGCAAGCCACCACTTTTCTTTTGTACTTCTGCGAGATACAGCACGCTGATAATCCTCTTCTGTGTCTGTGCCTAAGCTTGATCGCGTTTACGGTCTTCAATTAACGGTCTGTTCAAAACTCGTTAGACCTAGTGTAGTGAGACAACCCCAGCAAGACAATCCTTGCGGCAAATTGCGATCGTACACACCTGTTTAGTTACCGTTTTATCGACGCCTTAACGTCAGCGTCTTGACAGCTTCGTATTTTGACTGCCGCAACCACTCCAGCGCTTGATTCGGGTGCTACTTCATTCCGCAACTACGGGAAGCACTCTGACGAGCGGTATCAATTTATAGTTCCATATCAAGACACTTAACGCTCAACCAAACACTACCGTTACTGAACCTGTTCGCCTGCCTCTGCGGGTTACTGCGCCTAACCTGGTTGAAGTCATGATGTCCGCCTGTGCTGCAAACGCTGCTGGCAGGTCGTCATCTTCCAAAGCTCACGCTAGAGTCGCTAAGAACCCCCTGAATGTAAGCATAGAATTGAGCAACAGAACGCACATCGAGAATAGCACTGCGCTTCAGGCAGAACGCCCACATTCACCCTGCTATTCTAAGCCAGACTCCTGGTTCAGTCTGCTAACCTTCTTTAAAACTTGCCCAAATTGAACATCGATCGCACCCCTTAACAAAATTAAACCGAGTGTGATAGAACCTGGCAACGGCAGCGCGCTGTCAATGTCAGCCAGCGACAACATACTGAGTTAAGCCCTAAGCAGAGACTTAATCAGAGAGCTAAAGCTGGTTCGATCGCGGCTTCTTACCTGATGCTGATCGCGTCCGCGCTCAGACCACGCTGGCTGAGACACTTCAATCGGTTTGGCATTTGCTGGATTCTAATCTAGCACTGCTGTAAGCAATGACGTAAAGAAATGTAAAGCGATTCGCATGCGTGCGGCGTGGTTGTCAAGCCAGGTTGCTTTTGTACCATTGTGTAGGAAACCTACGCCGCCACGAGAGGCTGCCCTAAACCTTTAAGCGCGATCGTGCAGGAAGAGATTTCAACCACAGAATAAACTGAGAGATTCTATTGATAAACGTGTCAGGGGGAGTATAAAAGTTGTATCAGCCAGCGCATACTGGCACATCAGAAAAGGCTGGCACATCAGAAATTCTTTGCCAAGCAACCACTGCTTTATAGAAGATGCCTGAAGCGAGACGGGTTTTCAAGCGTTTGAGGAGAAGGCTGGAGTTTCATGCAGGGTAAGTTGAATGAAATTGACATTCGCAGCATTCTGCAACTCATTGAGTTGGGGCAGCGGACGGGTGAACTTTTTGTCGAAGCCTACCCGTCGCAGCCGAGTGGAATGGGAAACCCTGGTGTCGTGTATGTGCAGGATGTCCGCACGTCCAAAGCCCTGGCAGAACAATATTGGTTTGTCTTTTTTCTCAATGGGCAGATTGTCTATGCGACCGATCGCTCGACCAGCCTGTCGCGGCTGTCAGATTACCTGCGCCGTTACAAAGCAGAGGCAACGCTCAACAACCTGGTAGTGCCGTCTGCTAATACAAATGCGTTGGAGTATGGCTACTTGTGGGCACTGCTTGAAAAGCATACGCTGACCCCCGCTCAAGGGCGCAACATCATTCAGAACATGGTGCATGAAACGCTGTTTGACCTGCTGAGCTTGCATCAAGGGTCGTTTATTTTTGAACTGGGACCAGCTTTGTCACCGCAGCTAACGACGCTAGAAATCACGCCGCAGTTGGCAAAGATCATGACGCAGGTGCAGGAATGGAAACAGTTTCATCCGCACATTCAGTCCCCTGACCAATGCCCCGCGATCGCAGACGTTAGCACCCTTCAGGAAGCCCTTTCTAAGCGCACTCTGGCAACCTTAGATCGCTATGCAGACGGTAAAACATCCATTCGCCAAATTGCGCGCTATCTCAATCGAGATAGTTTGACTGTCGCACGGGCAATCTATCCTTATGTGCAGAAAGGCGTGATTCAACTGATTTATGCTGCTGCCAACGAAAACGAGGCTAGTGGCTTTAAGCTAGTGCGTTCCAAGGAGTTTAGTGTGCCTGCGTCACCTAGACCGTTGCGGGTGGTTTGCATTGACGATGGTGTGACCGTCCGTGAGACTGTAGAGCACATTCTGCAACATCATGGCTACGAAGCAACGGTGATCGGCAACCCCTTAGATGCTTTGAGTCTCGTCTTCCAACTCAAACCAGACTTGATTCTTTGCGATATTGCCATGCCAGAGCTAGATGGCTATGAGATCTGCGCCATGCTGCGGCAATCGACCGCCTTTCGCCAACTGCCGATCGTCATGTTAACGGGGAAAGATGGATTTATCGATCGTGTCAAAGCCAAAATGGTTGGTGCTACAGACTACTTAACCAAGCCCTTTGGTGAAAGTGAGCTTTTGATGTTAGTCGAAAAATATATTGGTGTTGGTATGCCGCAAGGTGACTCACTCCATCCTCCACAAGCGAGTCGGGCACTGGCGAAGACAGGAGAGGATGGGTTAAAAAATGAGATGACTGATGCCGATTCGACTTCATCCGCATCCATTTAGTGACAGATTGACGATACTTTAGCAGCAGATCGGGGATACTTTATGGATTACACGTTTTAGGGTGAATACTAAAGGTGAGTGGCGTTGGGTCTTCCCGTGAACGGTTCAGTCGGCAAGCAGGGAAAGGAATATGAGTACAGTCTTGGTCGTAGAAGATAGTGTGACTCAACGAGAGATGATTACCGATCTCTTAAAGGGGAGTGGCTTGAGTGTAACCGTCGCGGGTGATGGCGTTGAAGCTCTAGAGCAAATTCAGGGACATCGCCCTGATTTAGTTGTGTTAGACATTGTGATGCCACGAATGAATGGGTATGAAGTGTGCCGCCGTCTCAAAGCCGATCCAAAGACTCAGGATGTACCCGTGGTGATGTGCTCGTCAAAAGGGGAAGAATTTGATCGCTACTGGGGCATGAAACAAGGAGCGGATGCTTACATCGCCAAACCATTTCAGCCAACAGAATTAGTGGGAACGGTCAAGCAATTGTTACGGGGTTGAAGCAAGGGACTATGGTAGGTAATCCAGATTTCTTAACTGGCAGAGGGCAAGATCAAGCGCCCGAATTTCAAGAGCTAGAAAGCCCTGAAGGTGAGCTGCACTTACGGTTCTATATCACCTCAGGCAATGAATTCGCGCTGCCTGCCACGGGAATTCGGGAAGTCCTATCGCCATCGCCCGATCGAATCACACCTGTGCCTAACGTTTCACCGCTGCTTTTGGGTACGCTTAATGTACGAGGGCGTGTGGTTTGGGTCGCGGATTTGGGTCAATTTCTCGGTGATCCAACGCCGTTGAACACTGATAAGCCAGAAGTCCAGGTCATTGCCGTGGAAGATCAGGACATTATGTTAGGGCTGGCGGTCGATCGCATCGTGGGGATGGATTGGCTGGATATTGAGGAGGTGCAGATGTCTACGAATGTTCCTGATAGCGTCGCTCCCTTCCTGCGGGGTGAGTGGGTTCTAGATGCTCAGTCGAATAAATTTCTGCGACTGCTGGATCAGATTGCGATTCTGCGATCCGCTCGATGGGCAGCTTAGGAGAGAAATTGACGTGAAAAAAATGAGAACTCGCAGTAAAACTGAGGAACACGTTACGCGGATTGAATGCGGTGTCGGTTGCAACCGTTCCGAACGTCGCAACCCCTCCGCTCTGCCTAAGCTACAGCACTCAATACGCAACTGGGAGGAGGCAAATGGCATCCGGTACTGAATACGCACAGGAATATCAACAGGCGCAGAAAGCCTACGTGCAGGGCAACTATGAGGAGGCTGCCGAGATTGTCGATCGCCTCGTCAAAGAATTCCCTGAAGACCCCAGCGCCTCCTTGCTGCGCGGTCACGTTTACTGCTATGGGCTACAGCAGTTCGCGGTCGCTAGAGAGCAGTACCAGTCAGTGTTGGGGCTGACTGCCGATCAAGAATTTATCAACTACGCCAACGATGGCTTGGCTTATATCACCAGCCAGTCTGGCAGTGTTGGTGACGGTAGTGGAGAACACTTTGGTGCGGCCAGCGAGCCTGAGGCATTCGCGCCAGCGGACGCTGACTATGCCTCGGCAAACAATTGGCAGAATGGCGATGTGTTGGGATTAGACAACGAATTTGACAATGCCTTCGGCTCTGACCCGCTTGATTTTGACTCCAACTTTGATCCCAACTTCAATGCGGTGGCGAATGAGTACGGAGACCCTAACTTCAGCGCGGTGGCGAATGAGTATGGAACCGCCAGCGAGTTTGACGAAGTGAATGCTTTCGAGCAAAGCTTTACAGCGCCCGACGATTTCGCACCTTCCGGCTCTGAGTCATTTGCTAGCCCGTTTGATCACGGCACTCATCTGCAAGAAGCCTCTGATCTAAACTCCGAGCCTTCAGAGTTGGTAGACAGCCTCGACGCTTTCTCTGACCCCTTCTCAGTGGATGCGGCAGAACTGTCTTCTCTCCCAGAAGACTCCTTTTTACAGGAGCCTCTAGCAGAACCCTTACTGTCTCCGGAAGAAGCTATCCAACCCTTTGACTATGGAACAGTGGAGGCTGGTACGAGCGCGAATCCGAATGATCAGTTTGCCTCGGCCTTGGATGATTTTGACGATGCCTTTGCGCCTCTCGATTTGCCGGAAGTCTCACCTCTGGAGCAAGCACCGTACACCCTGGAAAGCGATAGTCTGATGAGCGATCGCTTCACCGAGCCGCCTTCGGCCCGCCACAGTTCTCCTCGCATTAGTGAAGATGAAACTCTGTTCATGGGTAACACTGGCGTTTATGAGGGTGACCAAACGTTCGGAGCGGCCAATTTCACTCAAGAGCCAGTAGACAGTGCGTATAGCGATCGGGCTTACAGCGAAACTGGAACCCCCGGGCAGGCCAGTGCCGATTTCCTGGATGAGTTTGATGAATTTGACGATCTGGGTAACCTGGCTGATTTTGATCTTTCCGAAAATTCGGCAGGCTTTACCAGTCCTGCGGTGGGCACGGGCTTTGACATGCCTGGTGGAGCCGCTGTGGTGGGAGGTGCGGCCTTAGCTGGTGGAGCCGCTTTCGCCGGGAGGCCAACCACGCGTGACTTCGATTCGATGGATTTCAGCAATGGCGGTACTCATTCCACCATTTCGGATGATGAAGTCTTCAGCATCTCCAGCACGTCAGATCAGGTGCCGACGTTTACTCAGGGGGATCAGCAGACGCTGGAACCCACTCCCAGCGTGGAGCAAGGAGCGCTGGCGTTTCTAGAGAATGCTCCGATCGAGCGAAAGCAATTTTACACGGCGATTACAGCAGGCATCTTCTCAGCGGTCGCTGTCGCGGTCGTCAACCTTATCTCCACCAGCACCCTTCCGGGCACGTCTGCCAATGCGACCCCGCAAGAAAAAGAACTCTCCAGTGCTGTCATCTCGCGGCTACAAGGCACGGGTTGGGCAATGGCGCTAGTTGGGGGCCTGTCTGGCGGTATGGCGGCCTTCGCGGTGGGGCAATTTACCGCTAAGAAAATTCGACAGTCTACGGATGACCTGCAAGCTCAGTTCACGTCGGTTTCGCAAGGTAACCTGAACGCTCGTGCAACGGTCTACACCGAAGATGAATTTGGTCACTTGTCCACTGGCTTCAACCAGATGGCGCGTGTCATTCTCACCACCACCAGCGAAGCACAGCGCAAGGCAGAAGAGCAAGAGCAGGCTAAGGAAGACCTCCAGCGTCAGGTGATCCGTCTGCTAGATGATGTGGAAGGTGCGGCTCGTGGTGACTTGACGGTGCAAGCGGAAGTGACTGCCGACGTGCTGGGCGCGGTTGCTGACTCGTTTAACCTGACCATTCAAAACCTGCGTGAAATTGTGCAGCAGGTAAAAGTCGCTGCACGGCAGGTCAGCAAAGGCTCCACTGACAACGAAATGTTTGCCCGCAGCTTGTCATCGGATGCACTCCGTCAGGCAGAAGAGCTTGCCGTCACGCTGAACTCGGTGCAGGTGATGACCGACTCGATTCAACGGGTGGCAGAAAGTGCGCGTGAAGCAGAGGAAGTGGCACGATCGGCATCGGCAACTGCCCTTAAAGGGGGCGAAGCGGTAGAGCGCACCGTAGCAGGGATTCTCGAAATCCGCGAAACGGTGGCAGAAACCACTCGCAAGGTGAAGCGTCTGGCAGAATCGTCGCAAGAGATTTCCAAGATTGTGGCATTGATTTCGCAGATCGCTTCCCGTACCAACTTGCTGGCACTCAACGCCAGTATTGAGGCGGCACGGGCAGGAGAAGCGGGTCGTGGGTTCGCGATCGTGGCAGACGAGGTGCGACAGTTGGCGGATCGTGCCGCAAAAGCATCGAAGGAAATCGAGCAAATCGTACTGCAAATTCAGGGTGAAACGGGTTCTGTGATGACCGCAATGGAAGAAGGTACCCAGCAGGTCATTGAGGGGACACGACTAGCGGAGCAAGCGAAGCGATCGCTGGAAGACATCATTCAGGTATCCAACCGGATTGATGTGCTGGTGCGATCGATTACGGCAGATACCGTCGAGCAAACCGAAACGTCACGTGCCGTCGCGCAGGTGATGCAATCGGTTGAGTTAACCGCTCAAGAAACCTCCCAGGAAGCGCAACGAGTGTCTGGCTCACTGCAAAATCTGGTGGGTGTTGCCCGTGATCTACTCACCTCTGTAGAACGGTTCCGGGTCGAAACGATCGAACGCAAATAGCCGCGCACAGAGGATGCTGAGCCGTAGGTGTCAAATTTAAGTGTATCAGGTACAGTAGAGCAATCCACAATACTGGTATGCCATCAGGCGGAATCGACCCACGCTGCTTCGCCGCTGATACTTGAATTGAGGGCTTGCAGCGTCCGGTACTGATGCTGCTACTGAAACGTTCTTCTCACCGCCTCTGAGCGATCGACTGGCTAACGCACGATGCGTCTCAGTAGCAATCATACTTTCCAAAGGAATGGGACACTGCCATGCAGCCTGAACAGCAACAGCGAATCATGGGCTACTTCATTGAGGAGGCGAAAGACCACCTCAACACGATCGAGCAAGGGTTGCTCAATCTGCAAAGTACCATTGAAGACCAGGAAATGGTCAACGAACTGTTTCGGGCAGCCCACTCCGTGAAAGGGGGCGCAGCCATGCTGGGGTTAAACAGCATTCAACAAGTCTCGCATCGGCTAGAAGACTATTTTAAGATTCTTAAAGAGTCGCCTGTTAAAGTGGATCAAAAGCTGGAAAGTCTGTTTTTACAGGTTTTTGATGCGCTGCAAGAGCTGGTAGGTCAGCTACAAGGGCCATTTGGGCTGACGGATGAAACTGCAAACACGACGGTTGCTGGTGTAGAACCTGTCTTTGGAGAGCTAGAGAACCATTTGAATGTGCTGGCGAGTGGTGCGGCTCCAGCCTCGTCTCTCGCCGATCGCCCGATCGCGGCTACTCAACTGGCAGCCTCTGCTGCGCAGCAGGACAGTGCTTTTATTTCACTCTTTCAAAACGAGATTCCGCTGCGGCTGCGTGAGATGCTCCAACTGTTTAAGCAGTCTGAGTTGGATGCAGCCAATCGTCAACAGCTTCAAGACCTCTGCCGTCAGTTGATTGGGATTGGCGAGCAGTTCAATCTGTCAAACTGGTGTCAGTTGCTTGAGCAGGCACACGCGGCGATCGGTCATCCCGAAAATGCGTATCGAGCGCTGGCTCCGATTGTGATTCGAGATATTAAGCGTGCTCAAGAACAGGTGCTCTCTGGCCGCGCTGCCGACATTGAACCCTGTCCTCAACTGCAAGCCCTGCAACCACCCGCGCCACCGCTTGAAATGACCGAAGACGCGTTTGCTGATTTGCTGGCGACCGATGACGGCGGCTGGCTCATAGAACCGCAGGCTGCTACCTCTGACGAGGCTTTGTTCGCTGAGTTAGAAACTTCCGAACTCGCGATCGACTTTGGCAGTAGTCTGGATGCCGCATCGGTCGAGGCTGCGATCGACTTTGGCGATGATTTAGAAGCTGCGCCAGTGGCGGCTGAGGCTGATGATCAGCAAGGTCCAGAGGTTGGGATGGCAGAACTCAACAGCCTCGCCGACTTATTTGAGGGCGAAGTGCCCGATTTAGGGTCTACCTGGCAAGAAGAAGAAATTCTGACAGAGACCCCAATACATGCCGCTAGCTCCGTAGAGGCTGGTGGGCGAGACGAATCAGCCGATTTTTCGGATCTTCTCTTTGATGAAACTGAAATGGGGCAGGAGGAAGCATCAACCTCTTCTCAGGATGCACTAACCGATCTCTTCAGCGACGATGTGTTGGCGTCAGAGACCCTTGCCAGCGAAGATAGCTCTGATCTGGACGCTCTCTTTGCAGAGTCTGGCATGGCTGATTTAACTGCTACAACTGCCGCTGGAACAGAGCGCACCTTTTCCATCGAAACGTTTGATGAAGCTGCGTTTGATGACGTGTTTGGCGAGTCGGGTTTGGATACACCTTCCCAGGCTGGATCGACCGCATCGGATTTTGAACTTACCTCAACCTCTGATTCACCCTTAAATAACTTGGGTGAACTCTTTGCAGGAATGGAAGGCGAGCATGATCTGGCCTTTTCATCGCTCCAAGACGGCGCTGAAAGTACGCCTGTTGAACTGAGGCTAGACGACCTGGATGCTTCTTTGCTAGATGATTCTTTGGCCAAGGGGCTAGAGGAGCAAAGCACGATGCCATTTACAGCCCCTGACGCGAGTGCTACACCGATCGCCGATCCGTGGGAAGAGTTGAATCAGCCTTCTAGCGCGGAAACTCCGGTTTCTGCTGATCAGCCCTCTTCCTCCTGGATGGATAAGTCCCTTGCGCCAACGCCAGTCAGCCAGCCTGACTTTGAGGCTGGTGATTTCTTTGGCGATCACTCGTTGCCCGATGCCATTGAGGAGCTGTCTGATCAAGGTGATTTAGACGACCTGGACTTTAGTAGCCTGCTTGACCCTACCTCTGAACAACCGCCGACGGATGCCTTTTCGGAGGCAGACCCGCTACTAGAAGAGCTTTCTGATGACGGTTTTGACCCGTCGATTGCGTCGCTGCTGGCAGATGACGCAATACCAAGCGAGGACGTTGACCTGACAGCGTTCGATCAGCTTGCTGAAGAGAATGAATTTCCTGACGTGTTAGCTACGACCATTCAAAGCGATGTCTCTGATCCCTGGGCAACCTCGGAACCCCCTCAAAGCCAGTCGCTCGATCTAGAGATGCCCAATTTGGAGACACCTGATGCCTCACAGGGGCTAAACCTTGATTTCAATGACTTTGATTTTGGTCAGTCTGAGAACGCAAGCTCGTCAACAGCCGCTTTAGACGATAGTCTAGACATTGAGTTTAACGGCCTGGATACAGACGATGCGCTGGACACCAATCTGTTAGATACCTCTGAAGATTGGTTGGCGTTAGACCCACTAGAGCGATCGCCCGATCTAGCGGCAGCGCTAGAAGAGCCATTGGTGAGTGAATCGGTGCTTAACGAAGCCACTCCGATCGCGGGTACTGACGACCTACTCAGTGAATCTTTGGAAACGTTACCCGACTTTGACGCCTTTGACTTTGATGCGGCTTCCGCGTCTTTGGATGATTTATCAGGGGCCGAGCCTTCCAGCATGACCGATGCCCTGGGCGATTTCTTTGATGAACCCGCTCAATCCGTCGATAGCCTGGAATTACCCGACGACTTGCTGACGATCGGCGTTGAGCCAGACGCACATTTGGGCGACAGGCCTTCAGAAGCATTGAGCGATGATCGACTGGGACTCAGTGCCTTGGACAGCCTGGATGAGTCAGCGAATGCGCTCAATGAATCGTCGGACTTGGAGTTTGGCGGCGACCTGGATCTCGGTGAGATGTTCTCTGCTGACATACCAGCGGCAGAAGCCGTGAGCGATGCGTCTTTAGAGTCTTGGGATCGATCACCTGCTACAGAGAACGCAGCCACTCTATCCAATGTGACAGAAGCCAGCGCAGACGAAGAGAGCTTAAGCTTTGACGATGATCTGCTTGACTTTGGCGGCTTGGCTGAGGTCTCTCCTGCCCTAACCAGTGCTGACACCAACCTTGACTTTGGCAACGCTCTAGAGACTGACAGTAGCCTTGACTTTGATACTGCTTCAGATACGGGAGCCGCGTTAGACTTTGATGACGAACTCTTTGCGCTGCAAACGCCTGAGGGTAACGAATCGAATGCAGCGCTGACAGAGGAAGGCATAGAGTTTGACGACGCTCTCCTCGATTTTGACCCACTCAATGAGCGTAATGGTACGGCGACAGAGAATGTTGAAGGTGATGTCTTCTCATTAGAGTTCGATCGCTCTGCGTTTGATGCGGTAGGGTTCGATGCAATGGCGGAAGAACCATCAACGGCCTCTGCTGACCTGCTCTTTGATGACGCTGGTGGTGATGACGCTTCGTTTCTGTTGGATCAGGCTACACCGGATGCTAATGCTGCGATCGATGCACCGGAGAGCCGTTCGCTTTTAGATGCTGTTTCCGCAACTCCAGAAATGGCTGATTTTGATTGGGAAACAGCTATTGGTGAGCCTCCTTCAGATGAGCGAGTGTCCAGGGATGACCTGCCTGATCTAGATCAATTACTAGATGAATCGGCTACCCCATCGGCTACCGACGCGCTTGGGGAGCTTGATGACTTTCTGGATGAAAGGAACACATCAGAAGACATTGACGACCTCGCGTTTAATGATCTTCTCGGTCAAGAGACGGATGAGCTTGCCGATTTGAATCGCTTGCTGGTCTCTGACAGCGTCACAGACAGCGATGAATTTTCTGGTTTAGAGGCGCTTCTTGATCAAGAGACTCCGAGTGCAGATGCTCTGGCCGATTTGGATAATCTGCTTTCTGACACGCCCGATGCAGATGCCCCTATCTCAGACATCAATGCATTGGGAGGGATGGCTGGTGGCATGATGGCCTTTGGCGCAACCACCTCATCCCAGCTCGACGACTTTTCTGATCTGGAATCGCTCTTGCAGGGCGAATCACTTGAGCCTGCCGACCCATCGGCATCGTCTTTTGATGTTGCCGCGCGCGCCTCTGAGTTTGACGAGCTGGATGATTTGCTGAAGGATGCTGAAGAGAAAATGGGCGGTTCACCAACGGTGAAGATTGCCCGCAGCAGCGTTTCGGCACAAAATCGCCGCCCGACTCGTCCCGGTAGGGTTTTCAGCGAGCAGACGATGCGGGTGCCCGTCAAGCATTTAGACAACCTCAGCAACCTGGTTGGGGAACTGGTGGTTAACCGCAACAGCCTGGAGGAAGACCAGGAGCGTCTCCGTCAGTCGCTCGATAATTTGCTCTACCAGGTGCAACAACTGAGCGATGTGGGTCAACGCATGCAGGACTTGTATGAGCGATCGCTCCTGGAAAGCTCCCTCCTTGCCAGCCGTCAGAGCCACCGCAGCGCCTTCAGTCTACCGAGTTCGTCCCGCGATAGTGGTACTGTTGTCCAGGCAGACACCGGGACAGGCATTGAGTACGATCCGCTGGAAATGGATCGCTTCACCGGGTTCCACAGCCTTTCGCAGGAAATGATTGAGTTGATTGTACGAGTGCGGGAATCTGCGTCTGACATCGAGTTCATCGTGGATGAAACCGATCAGGTCACGCGCATGTTCCGTCAGGTGACGACGCAGTTGCAGGAAGGACTGACCCGATCGCGCATGGTGCCATTTGCCCAAACCGCCGATCGTTTGCCCCGCGCTGTACGCGACATTGCCATGAAAGTTGGCAAGCAGGCAGAACTGAATGTAGAAGGCCGTGAGACGCTCATCGACAAGATGATTCTGGAGCAGTTGTATGACCCCATGACTCATTTGGTGAATAACGCCATCACTCACGGCATTGAGTCGCCGGAGGTCCGGCGTGCGGCAGGCAAATCTCCGGCTGGGCGTATCACGATTCGAGCCTTTCACCAGGGGAACCAAACCATCATCTCGGTATCGGATGACGGTGCAGGTATTGATATCGATCGTGTAAAAACCAAGGCGATCGAGAAGGGATTGATTACGTCTGCCGAAGCCCAAAGTATGTCGCGGCTAGATGTGTATGATTTGCTGTTCCACGCTGGCTTTAGCACCAAAGATCAGGCAGATGACTTTTCCGGTCGAGGGGTTGGCATGGATGTGGTGCGTACCAGCCTGAGCGAAATTCGAGGTGCTATCAATACAGACTCGACCTACGGCAAGGGCACCACGTTCACCATCCGTCTACCGTTAACGCTCAGTATCTCCAAAGCGCTGTGCTGCATCAGCGATCGCGCCCGCATTGCCTTTCCAATGGATGGGGTGGAGGACATGCTGGATGTGCCCAAAGAGCGGATTCAAGTCAACGCTGAAGGGCAAGCGTGCATTCCCTGGCGTGACTCACTCCTGCCGTTACGTCCGCTCAATGACTTGCTGTCTTACAGCCGCCATCTCAGCCGAGGCAACGTTTATGGTGGCAACCAGGAAGACGACATTGTGTCGATCGTCGTGCTGCGCAGTGCGGGTAATTTCCTGGCGCTCCAGGTGGATCAGGTGCTGGGCGAACAGGAGATTGTGATCAAACAGTTGGAAGGACCCATTCCCAAACCTGTTGGCGTTGCAGGCGCTACCGTGCTGGGGGATGGTCGCATCATGCCGATCGCGGATGTGCTGGAACTGATCGATCTCTCAATGGGTCGCATCCGCAAAGATGTGGGTGGTTCTCTGTGGGAGCAGGGCGGCATCAGCATCGTTCAGGAAGCGCCGATTGCCAAGACAGAGCCAACGGTACTCATTGTGGACGACTCCATCACGGTACGCGAACTGCTGTCGATGACCTTCAACAAGGTCGGCTATCGGGTGGAGCAGGCAAGAGACGGGCAAGAAGCCTGGGAAAAACTCCGTGCTGGCTTGCCCTGCGACATTGTGTTCTGCGACATCGAAATGCCCCGTATGGATGGTCTGGAATTGCTCTCCCGCATCCAGAAAGACCCCAACCTCAGCCACCTGCCGATCGCTATGCTGACCTCTCGCGGTGCCGATCGTCACCGTCAAATGGCTGTTTCCCTCGGTGCCAGTGGCTACTTCACCAAGCCCTACCTGGAAGAAGCGCTGTTGGATGCCGCTCAACGGATGCTCAAAGGCGAAGTCCTCATCTCCAACAGCAATGCCTAGCTTAAACAAGTAGAGAGAAATAAGGGGCTTACCTCAAGATTGTTTTGTACAACATTTTTTGGCGCTGGTCTCTTCGCACTCACACTTGTAACAGAATATTACCGGAGAAAATCTTGGCACCGCGCTTTGAAATTAGCTTTCGTCAATGCGTTTGCTGTTATTAAGGTCGGATTTAGGATGGATTTTTGGTTAGCTTCTTAAGGGCTACGACGATTCATGCAGGAAACTTAACGGACGTACAATGAGCAAGCATGACTTTGAAGCTATGAGGCAGAAAGAGCTACATACTTACGTGTTGACGCATCGAGATGATCCAAGTGGCACTCTACGCCTATGTGGATAAGCTACGCGCAGAAGCGACTTGAATAGAGATGCCAGCGTTGGCATCGCCAGATGATTTAGAGCAGCATCCCGAATTTCTTGAGCACGTTCTTAGGCTGTAGTTCTTAGAATGGAGTCAGAGGCAGCGGTCTCATGTCCACTACAAAGTAGCTCATGCTAAATCACCTTCGTTGGATTACGATCGCCCCCCAACCCCTTTCCGAAGCGATTGTGACCTATGCATTGACCCGCGATTTTTACCGTGAAGTGGAATATCGCGCTGAATTCGAGGCACACTGTGATTGGTATCATCGTACTGCTGCCGCCAATCGAGCAGAACTACAGCGAATGCAGGGCGATCTTAATCTCTTGGGCTGGTTTAATCGACGACGCTAGGGGCTTCGCTACTGTCAGCGTTTGAACAAGGCTCGGAGGCCGCTACGCGATCGTTAAACCGACTCCAGCTCGTTTTGGTGAAAGTGCGCACGAAATTTTTTGTCAAACTTGACGAGATACGGCAAGTTGGCACTCACAGGTTTACCGTGTAGTTCCCGAATCACCTGAATGACCTCCCCTTCTTGCCCCTTTAAATCAAAGGCTTGATTGCGGTGTTCTGGGTGATGATAAACAATGACGGATTCTGCCACACGGACACGACTTCCAACCGGGAACGTTTCACCAACTTGCATAACTAGGCTTCCTGGATAACAGCCGCTTCCTGAATAAGTAGATAGACAAAATTATTTGTAGGATGAGTTAGGCATAGCCGTAACGCATCGAACCCTTGACCAGCATGGGTCACGCTGTCGTTAACCCATTCCACCAGTGGTTCCATACTTAACTTGTTCTAGCTACTTAACAGCTATCGCCGCTGTCAGTACGACTCGATATTTGAACAATTCCTTATCTTTGCATAAGACTGTACCCTTCCTACGATCGTGGTAACACTCGCTCACGGAATTGGTGAAAACCCGTTGGGTTCAGTTGTGACCAGACCGCTAACCCAATGCCACTGCCAATGAGCAAGAAGGCAAGTAGCCCTCCCAGTAAGAGGAGTTGGCGCGATCGCGGACTTCTGGCTGAACCGCTTGATGGGGCGGCAACTGGTTCATCTTGTTGCAACGCTCTGGACGCTGCTGACCACTCGGATTCGCCTCTCCGGTTAGTAGGTCTTGGTAGCGAAGGTTCGGGTAAGGCTGAGGAGACATTGCAGCGGAGCAAAACAACCGACGTATTGTCATGACCGTTTTTCTGGTTTGCTAGATCAATCCAGTTTTTGGCGGCTAGTTCCAGAGAATGCTTGCCCTTGAGAATGGCATCTGTATGCTCTGCCCAGGATGCTTCGATCAGACCGCGATCGCTCAACCCATCCGAACACAGCAGCAGCACGCCATCTTCCTCTAAGATAAAGCGCTGAATCGTTGGGTGTAGAAATTCAGCATCGCGAGTGCCGATCGCTTGCGTCAGCGCACCTGCATCGGGTCGTTGTAAGGCTTCTCGATAGAGCGATCGACCGAGCCGTACTTCTCGTGTTGTGACATCATCATCAACGGTCAACAAATGGCAGTAACGGGCGGTCATCCAGTAAGCGCGGCTATCTCCCACGTTGACGAGGTAAAGTTCATGACCGTTTCCCGTCGCTTCGTCTATCGTTGAAAGGCGTTGAGGGACTTGAAGTGCCATGACTAATGTGGTGCCCATACGGCGACGATCTTCCCGTCCCTGGGTGTCATTTTGGCCCGCAATCAGGTTGTTGACCACACGCACCGAGGCTTCTAGCTGTTGCATCAACAGTTCGGGCGAGACTAGCTCGGTTTGTGCTTCTACTTCTGCTAAAAGCGCTTGAGCTTGTAGCGTCAGCGAGCGCACGGCGGTTTGGCTGGCAACTTCGCCCCCTTCATGCCCACCAATGCCATCACACACGATCGCCAACCGAGATGCCAGTGCTTCCGAGTGAGCCTTGTCAGTCGGCGTCACGGGAAAGCAAGCATCCTCGTTGTGTGATCGCTGGGGGCCTGTATCGGTTGCGCCCACAATCTGCACTCGCAGCGGTCGCTGGGCAGCTTGTTGCAAAAGCAATTGATTCAGTTGTGTGGCGATCGTACTCAGTTCGACGCTGGTATCGCGCATCTGATAGCAAAGGGCTTGTAGTGGCTCCGCCATGTCTGACTTGGCTGTGGCGATCCACTCTAACCAGCGATTAGCTAAATCTGCCAGCGTGGGAGCCAATACAGCAGCTTCTGAGGATACCGCGAGTACGTCATTATCGTTAAAGAGTTGGCAGAGCCGCACGCGCCACCCCTCTACTCGAATGTTTTCGGTTGCCAGTAAACTCGACGCAACGCCCTGCTCCAAGAGCGGTGTCCACAGTTGCAGCAGTTGCCACAGCCAGTAGACTTGACGCAGGATGGTTGCTTGCGTCCAAGCGTGGGCGATCGCAGGCAACAGATTTCCCTTGGCATCAAGCGGCACATTCTCCAGCAGAAAAAGCGTTCCTTCTTGAAGGGTGTCTGTCGGCGGACAAAAGCCATACACTTCTGGAAGATGCAGCCGCTGCGGGTAAAGATGTAGATAGGGCAACACGTCATCTGACCACTCAACAGGCACATCAGGCATCAAACCTGGTTGAGTATCCAGCCAAATCTGCGAGGCTGTTACGTAGTATCTGCCTGCAACCTGCGACCCTACAGACGGAAGCTCCAGGCGTTGCCCTACGGCCCACAGGTAGCGGTAGACCAGCGGTGTTTGACATGAGACGCAGGCAAGCGTTCCCAGCGGATTAAGAGGCGCGGCACAGCTTGGATTGGGGCAGCAAAGCTGCGGCTTAGAATCACTCATGCGTTTAAGGGTTTAAATAAAGGCTTTTAACTGACGACTTTCACGGCCCACCCGACGTTACGTTCGTTGTATCGATCGCCCAGACCATACGTGCGGAGATTAGACTGGTGACATCGGTTACAGTGCCAAGCGTTTGCTCGTGTGTGCGATCGTGGATGATCGAAAGAACACTCCAATCAAACGTCAAATGTCTTGAGTTTTCAGGGAACTCTAAGGCATAGCGTGTTTCTTGCTGATTGAGACTAATGCCTATCAACTATAGGAGCGAAAGCTGCAATCAGGCTCAATCATTTTCTTAAGAAATTTATCGCTGTGACTATCCGAAATGCAATTGGTACAGGCTGGATCTACCAGTAGCGATTACATCTGCTTTCATTCACACGTTCAGAGCATAGCTATATATGGCGCTGACCCCTACGATGATCTGGCTCATAGTCGGAACCGTTCTTTGTCTCGTCGAATTTATCGTACCGACGGCCTTTGTTGCCTGTGTTATGGGCATTAGTGCGCTTGTTGTCGCAGCAGTCTCTTCGGTTATTCCCTTGGGCTTACAGGTCGTCTTGTGGATGGCACTGTCGCTGGGACTCGTCTTCTATTCCCGCCGCTTCATACGACAAACGGCAGCTCGCAAGTTTGACGCAACCGAAGCCGAAACCCTGACCGAAATTGCACCCGGAAAGCTTGGGCGTGTCCGGTATGAAGGTAACTCTTGGGCCGCTCGCTGTGAGGATCATGAGGTGACGATCGCCCCCAATCAAAAGGTTTATGTCATCGCGCGCAAAGGCACGACGCTCATCGTCATGCCTTTGCATCTGCTGCATTCCTGAGCAGTTGCTGCGCTTATACGATCGCTATGCTTGCAAAGCAACAACTCACAAAGCAATTATTTACGAAGGGAGATACCCGGCATGTTTGGTTGGTTTTTAGCGCTATTAATTGGTGGTGGTGGTGTAGCTCTTTCGTCTGCCAAGGTGATTCAGCAGGGCAATGAAGCACTGGTAGAACGATTGGGTGTCTACGATCGCAAGTTGGAACCCGGTCTAAAATTTGTTGTACCCGTCTTAGAGCGGGTTGCGTTTCAGGGCACTATTCGGGAGCGCGTGCTGGATATTCCGCCCCAGCCGTCTATTACCCGTGACAACGTCTCGATCACGGTAGATGCGGTGGTGTATTGGCGCATCATAGATATGGCGAAAGCATACTATAAAGTGCAGGATCTTCAGTCCGCTATGGTCAATCTAGTCCTTACTCAAATCCGGGCTGAAATGGGTAAATTGGAGCTGGATGAGACGTTTACCGCTCGATCGCAGATTAACGATCTCCTCTTGCAAGAACTCGACGAAGCCACCGATCCCTGGGGCGTTAAAGTGACGCGGGTGGAACTACGAGACATCATCCCATCGCAGGCTGTGCAAGAATCGATGGAACTGCAAATGTCCGCAGAGCGGCGTAAACGGGCTGCAATCCTCACCTCGGAAGGCGAACGCGAAGCCGCTGTAAACTCGGCTAGAGGTAAAGCAGAGGCGCAAGTGTTGGATGCCGAAGCTCGCCAGAAGTCCGTCATCTTACAAGCTGAAGCCGAGCAAAAGGCGATCGTTCTCCGCGCTCAGGCAGAACGCCAAAACCAGGTCTTGAAAGCACAGGCAACGGCTGAAGCAATCCAGATTGTGAACCAATCCCTCAAAGCTGACCCCAAAGCGCCCGAAGCCGGAAAAATGCTGTTGGCTCTGAACTACCTCGACATGGGTGCCACGATCGGTAAGAGCGACAGCAGCAAAGTGATGTTTATGGACCCCCGTAGCATTCCTGCTACTTTGCAAGGCATGCTGTCGATCGTCGAAAATGGCAAAGAGAGTTAAGGATTGCTGTCGGGGATGGGCGATTGCCAGGAGTGGCGTGCTTCTGGGGATGGTCATGCGCTGTACAACATGCTCTTGAGTCCGCTTTTGCACTCACGCAAGGGTCATCTTTGTATAATGCTTCATCAACGCAAGCATCAAGCGATCGTTCTGAACACTGGAAGCCCAGCAACTTCAGACCTATAATGAGGGATACCCTACATTCCTACAGGCTTGTGACCACTACGCCCATCCCCTCCAGCTTCCTGCAACCCACACGCACGTTGCCGCAGAACCGCCCCGATGCGCTCGGTCGTTTTGGCAAATTTGGCGGTAAGTACGTCCCCGAAACGTTGATGCCTGCCCTGGTTGAGTTAGAGGCCGCATTTCAACAGTATCGCGCTGATCCCGACTTTCAGCAGGAACTCCAGGGTCTTTTGCGGGATTACGTAGGACGGCCTAGTCCGCTATATTTCGCTGAGCGGCTAACTGCTCACTATGCACGGCCAGACGGCACAGGTCCGCAACTTTATTTGAAGCGCGAAGACCTCAATCATACGGGTGCGCACAAGATTAACAATGCTCTGGCGCAGGTATTGCTGGCAAAACGCATGGGCAAGCAGCGCGTCATCGCTGAAACGGGTGCAGGGCAGCATGGTGTAGCAACCGCAACCGTGTGCGCTCGCTTCGGTCTCAAGTGCGTCATCTACATGGGTGTGCATGATATGGAGCGGCAGGCACTGAACGTGTTTCGGATGCGGCTCATGGGTGCTGAGGTTTCGCCCGTTGAAGCAGGCACAGGCACGCTTAAAGATGCGACGTCTGAGGCGATTCGTGACTGGGTGACGAATGTAGAAGATACGCATTACATTCTAGGTTCGGTAGCAGGGCCGCACCCGTACCCCATGATCGTGCGTGATTTTCATACGGTGATTGGTCAAGAAACTCGCGTGCAATGTCAGGAGAAGTGGGGTGGATTGCCCGACATTCTGCTGGCGTGTGTGGGCGGCGGTTCCAACGCGATCGGGTTGTTTCATGAGTTCGTTGATGAAGCCAGCATTCGCTTGATTGGTATTGAGGCAGCAGGTGAAGGCGTTGATACCGAAAAACATGCGGCGACGCTCACCCAGGGACGAGTCGGCGTGCTACACGGTGCCATGAGCTATCTGCTGCAAGACGACGATGGTCAGGTGACAGAAGCGCACTCCATCAGTGCTGGACTGGATTACCCCGGTGTAGGGCCTGAACACAGCTACCTTAAAGACCTGGGTCGAGCAGAGTACTACAGCATCACAGATGCAGAAGCACTTGCCGCGTTCCAGCGCTTGTCACAGCTAGAAGGGATTATTCCAGCGTTGGAAACGGCTCACGCGATCGCTTACCTCGAAGCGCTCTGCCCTCAACTCACTGGTAGTCCTCGCATCGTCATCAACTGCTCTGGTCGAGGCGATAAAGACGTTCAAACCGTTGCAAAGGTCTTAAATTTCACCTGAAGGCAAAGGCAAAGAACAGCAGTGGTTACGAGCGGATTTGTTCAAGACTGATGCGTTTGTAGCCAGTTCATCAAATCGTTTGAATCAGAGAAATCCAGCAGGGCTTCTCCCAGATCTTCTAGAAGTGGTAACGGTAAGGTCGTGATCTGAGATTGAATGGTTTCGTCAACTGTGCCTAACCGTCGCTTGAGTAGCCGCAAAATGAGCGTTACTCCTTCTTCTTGTCGTCCTTCTTGCCGTCCTTCTTGCCGTCCTTCTTGTCGTCCTTCTTGTCGTCCTTCTTGGAGGATCTCTTGATAAATGACCGACTCTCGCATCATGCCCTCCTGAAACAATTGCTGCACTAATGCTTTCTTAAAGCGTAGTCCTGCTAATAGCTGTGCGTAAGCGGAAACTTGCTGTCGCTCCTGCGTTGATTCTATTCTATTTACCTGTTGAGCGACTCGATCGAGAAGTTGCTCAGGAGCGGTTGTCGCCGCTAGTGATGCCAGCGGCAATAAGGCCACGTCATCTAAAAAAATGGCTGGATCTTCTTCCCAAAGGCGAATGACTCTGTACTCATGGCGTGTTGATTCAAGTACAAAGGCTGTTTCAATGATGGTGCTTTTTGATGGAGGGAGAAGCAGGACTAAAACCTGGGTAACAGGCAAGCGGTAAAGGCGGTGTAGTCGTATCCAATAGTCCAGCATCCGCAGCGGCAGTGGGGGATCGGACTCGATCTTTACCTGAAATTCCAGATGGAGGATGCGCTCTTGCGTTTGCAACAGCGTGACAGAATCGGCTCGAATCGGTTCGATACTTAGTTCAGTTTTCAACACCATGATTGGGTTCGGTGTTGTCCCTAAAATCCAGGTCGCAAATCGATCGGGGTACTTCTCTGAGAGAAGCTTGCAAAGATTATCAAACGCCATGACGGGGGCTACTGCAAACGATGTCGCTTGTCCTTACACGACTAAAGGGCACCCCATAACAAATGGATGCCCTTTAGACGATCATGCGCTTCGACAGAATTAGGCTTCCGTTGTGAAGGCTGTTGCTTCATCGGCGGCTTCATCGGCGGCTACTGTACTCGCTGGGGAGAGCACCGTAACTACCACGCGATCGGGTTCACCCAACGCTGCCACCCCATCAGGCAGCACAATCTGATGAACGTGAAGTGCCTCACCGACATCCAGCCCTGTAACGTTGATTTCAATGGTTTCTGGGATGCGATCGGGCGAACAACGCACATGGAGTTCGGTCAGTTCTTGATCGATCGAACCACCCCCATTCTTGACACCGACCGCGTCACCTACTAGATGGATCGGCACATCCACATCCAGTGATTCTTGAGCACCGACCGAGAAAAAGCTCAGGTGATAAAGAAACCCACGCCAGGGATGCGAATGTACCTCGCGCAATAGTGCTTTCCCCTTCCAGGGCAGATCTGGCACATCAATCTGAATCAGCGTGTTGTTGACTGAGGCATCACGCACCAGCAGTTCAGCGGTTTTGGCTTTGACCGTCAGAGAAACGGATTCTGCCCCCTTATGACCGTAGAGCACGGCGGGTATTAAGCCTTCGCGTCGGAGGGCGTTTGCCTTGCTGCCAGCAGGGCGTGTTTGACATTCAAGCGTGAGTTCCATAATGAGTTCGGGGAGTAAGGGAAAGGCTAAAGGCTAAAGGCTGAAGGCTAAGTGACATTTTTATCCTTTAGCCTTCAAACTTTAGCCCTTCAAACTTTAGACTTCTAGTGTGTGCGCTTCAGTTGGCACGATTCCGTTGGTATACAAAAGAGCACGTTTTGGACCATGAATTGGATCTTCGACAATGATGGTCTGATCGCGGCTGGCACCCAGGGAGACGATCGCAATCGGCACTTCCATGAGTTCTGCCAGCACTTTGAGGTAATCGAGAGCCGCTTTGGGCAAATCGCTGAGCGATCGACAATGAGCTGTAGACTGCTGCCAACCCGGAACAGTTTTGTAAATCGGTTCACAACGGGCAAACTTACGCGAGTTGCTAGGAAAGTCGTAACAGGTTGTGCCATCGACTTCATAGGCGACACAAATGTTGATTTCCTCCAACTCATCAAGTACGTCTAGCTTCGTAATGGCTAGACAATCCAGACCATTAATGCGTACCGCGTAGCGACCAATAACGGCATCAAACCAGCCACAGCGACGCTTCCGTCCGGTTGTCGTACCGAATTCTGCGCCCCGATCGCACAGCAACTCCCCCATTGTGCCATGAAGTTCTGTAGGAAAGGGGCCTTCGCCGACGCGAGTGGTGTAGGCTTTGGCAACGCCAATCACTCGATCGATCATGGTGGGGCCCACACCCGTACCGATGCAAGCACCGCCAGCAACCGGGTTAGAAGAGGTCACGTAAGGATACGTCCCATGATCCAGGTCGAGTAGCGTGCCCTGTGCGCCCTCAAATAAAATGTTACGCTTTCGCTGAATGGCATCATAGATGCGAAGTGAACTATCAACCACGTGTGGACGCAAGCGATCAGCGTATGCCAGATACTCGCCAATCACAGCGTCTGCATCCAGAGGCGGCAACTCGTAGAGCTTTTCTAAAATGACATTCTTGTATTCCACCGTCCAACGGAGCTTTTTGCGGAGGGAATCAGTGTCCATCAGGTCAATCACCCGGATGCCTGTCCGCTCAGATTTGTCTGCATAGGTTGGCCCAATGCCGCGCCCCGTTGTCCCAATCTTGTGATCGCCGCGTCGTTCTTCCGAAGCCTGGTCAATCAGACGATGGTACGGCATCGTGACATGTGCCGTTTCGGAAATGAGGAGATTGTGCGTCGATACGTTCAGCGTCTCTAGCTGATCAAGCTCAGCAATCAGCACCTTTGGATCAATCACGGTACCAGAGCCAATGATGCACTCTGTATCGGGATAGAGAATACCAGATGGGATCAGATGCAGCTTAAAGATCTGATCGTCAACCACGACGGTATGCCCCGCGTTGACCCCACCCTGATAGCGGACAACGACATCTGCTGACTTACTGAGCAGATCCGTAATTTTTCCTTTTCCTTCATCGCCCCACTGGGCACCGATGACAACAACGTTAGCCAAGAGTTTTGATCAGCGCTAGAGTTTGCACAAACATTCATTATCGACAGCGGATGACACTCATGTCAATGCTGCTGAATAAATAAAGTAATCCACAGCACTCAGCAATGTAGCTGAATTTAAGGTGGGAGTGTTTTGAGCGTCCTACCAAGATTCGGGAGTTCGCTAGGATATCACAAATGATCTGAATCATCTTGCCATTGAATTCCCATCGCCTTCTCTAAATGCTTGTTTTTGTCGTTCATCAAAGCAGCATTTTTTGAGACTGAATTCCTTATTACCCTGAAGAGGTGCTTGTGGCTTTATATGCTGAACTACACCGTCACCTTGGAGGATCTGTTGTCCCCCGAATTCTGTGGCGGTATTTGCAACGGAATGGCTCTGACTTAGCGCAGCAGTTTCCCGAATACGCGGTGTTTGAGGATTTTTACACGCGCCCTCGTAGCACCTTAGACGAGTACCTTGAACTGCATACGCTGGTGGAATCAGTACAAACGGCGGCAGCGCTACCGTACTTTATTTACCGCTTGATGCGTGGGGCTTATATCTTTGAGAATCTGGCGTATTTGGAGTTGCGCTATACGCCCTTTTTACGGACGCCTGAGCATTTGCCGCAGTCGCAGCGCATTGACCTGATGGCAGAGATTGTGTCGATCGTGGGTCAAGCGAGCCGTCTCAATGAATACCCGATCGTCACAAGCCAAATTTTGTGTATGCACTCGCGCTTACCCTACGGGGTTAATCGGGCGATCGTAGACTTGGCAGCACAATCGCGAGATTACGTCTGCGCGATCGATGTGGCAGGTGGAGACAATCACTACGGCGAGCGGCTCAATGAATTTGTTGAACTGTATGCCTACGCGCGATCGCTGGGGCTAAACACAACCGGACACCTCTACGAAACGAAAGAGGGCTGCCACCCTGATCTCCTACCTTATCTGATGCGAATTGGGCATGGGATTCAGATTCCTTTGCAGCATCCTCATTTGCTTAAAGCAGTGGCAGAGCGTGGTCAGTGTCTGGAAGTTTGCCCAACGACATACCTGCAAACCGGAACGTTAGAAGAGCTTTCTCAACTTAAGGTTGTCTTTGATCGCTGCTTTGACGCTGGGGTAGATATTGCCATCTGTACTGATAATGCCGGACTGCATAACGTGCGCTTACCTTTTGAGTATGAAAGCTTGTTGACGCATGACATCATTGGATTTGAGCAGTTGCAGGCGTGTCAGGATGCGGCGTTTCGTCATGCTTTTGCATGGCCCTATCAGCAACGTCCAGCATCGTTGTTAACTGGCTTGCTTAAAGTTGAGCCCGATCGAGACAGCATTTACGAAACTGCTCAGCGTTAAGCCCCTCTTCTGCTCATCTTGAGCCTACAAAAAGCTGCCTGAGAGAAGTTGTATCAATTTCTCCCAGGCAGCTTTAATCTAGAAAGCAAGGGTTTTACTAGGAACCCCGGCTCAAGGAAAGCTCAATCTGCTTAAACTCTTGCTCCAGTCGATCGCGCAACTTTTGAGGCACAGGACGATTAGGGTAAGAACTGTAGTGTCCTGCCAACGAATTCAACGCTGTCCGCATCGTCGTGTACGAACTCAGCTTGGCAACAGAGCCATCGCGTCGATAGCGCGCAGTAAAGTCATTAATAAGTTGCCGCGCTGCGGCTTGATCGGCACTACGATCAGGAGAATCATCTGGTAATTGGATTGATTCTCGCAGGCTGCTCACGACGGTTGCTGTATCTTGGCGATAGTCACCCGAAAGCGCTACGGTTGCCATTGCTGATGGTACAAAGCTGACCAAACCTACAACGACAGCCAGAACAACTGAAAAAAAGCTAGCGAGATAGCGCTTCATAAGCATGCATGGAAAGGGTTAAGAGCGAGTCAGCCTTCTAGTCGGTTACGAATCGCCCTTTTATCCTACCGCGATTAGGAGACGGGATCATGTGTCCTCCGGTAGGCATTCATTCCCTTTCCTCAATCAGTTCCGCTTAGCCGAAGCGACCGCTGACATACTCCTGCGTTGCTTGATGCTGAGGCGTTTGGAAGATGACTTCTGTGCGATCGTATTCCACGATGTAGCCCGTCCGCTGCCCCTTTGCATTGGCTTCTACATTGTAGAAAGCCGTAAAGTCAGATGCCCGCGATGCCTGCTGCATGTTGTGAGTCACGATGACGATCGTGTAACGCTCTTTCAACTCTTGCAGCAGATCTTCAACTTTCAGTGTCGAAATGGGGTCAAGTGCCGCACAGGGTTCATCCATCAAGATGACATCTGGCTGAACAGCGACTGCGCGTGCAATGCACAACCGTTGCTGCTGGCCGCCGGACAGATCTGTTCCCATTGCATTCAGCTTGTCTTTCACATCATCCCAAAGCGCTGCTTGCTTGAGGGACCGCTCGACCAATTCATCCATATCGCCTTTGTACCCAACCAACCGAGGCCCAAAGGCGATATTTTCGTAAATCGACTTTGGAAACGGGTTGGGCTTCTGAAACACCATCCCAATCTGTCGCCGCACTTCCACTGGATCAATTTCTGGAGCGTAAAGATCTTGATCACGGTAAAAGATTTTGCCATCAATATGAAAGGTTTTAATCAGATCATTCAGTCGGTTAAAACAGCGTAAGACGGTACTTTTGCCACAACCAGAGGGGCCAATAAACGCAGTAATACTGTTCTTTTTGATCTCGATCGAGACATCCTTCACAGCCAGGAAATTGCCGTAATAAATGTTAAGGTCTTGAGTGCGAAAGATGGTTTCAGTCTGACGAGCTGTACTCTGGATGTTCGTTGTCATAGGTCTAAAGGGGTGAGTGATTGCCGTTTCAATAAGACTTAAAGTCACTAAAATTAAAGGCTTGCAGGATAGAAAAAATCAGTTGAGGTTGAGGACAGCTTAACAAGGCAATCATGTCTTCTTACCATGCTAACAACTGCTTAAAGACACCTGCAGAAAGCTGCCAGTGTCCCTTCTGATCCAAACTATTACCTGCGTCGCCGCGTCAGCCATCGAGACAGAATACTTGTCACCAAAACCAGCGCCACCAAAACTAGCGAACCTGCCCAAGCTAACTCTTGCTGGTTTTTGTAAGGAGCTGTCGCAAAGTCAAAGACCAATCTTGACATTGTAGCGGTTGGTTCCCAGATGCCGTAGGTAAAGTAGGTGATAGGATTGACATTTGGCGGATTCAGGGCCAACCCCGAATTCCAGTAGCGGCTGAAAGAGGCCGTAAAAAGCACAGGTGCCGTTTCACCCGCCGCACGCGCGATCGCCAGCATCACTCCGGTCAAAATGGCTGGAATCGCCGCAGGCAAAACAATCTTTAACGTCGTTTGAATGCGCGTAGCACCCAACCCAACAGCGGCCTGTCGGTAATCATTCGGTACAGCCTCCAGAGCTTCTGCTGCGGTGCGGACGATCGTTGGCAACATCAGCACCGATAGCGCAATCCCACCCGCTACGGCTGAAAAGCGACCTGTTGTGAGTACAACCAGCGAATACGCAAACGCCCCCACAACGATCGACGGAACACCACTCAAGACATTGGTGAAAAAATCAATCACATCTGCCAGTTTCGTTCCCTTGGCAAACTCTGAGAGGTAAATGGCTGCCATCACGCCAAATGGAATACTCAGAGCCGCCGAAATCCCTACCGTCGTCAACGTGCCCAGAAAGGCGTTGCCAAAACCACCACCCGCAAGGCCAGGAGCTGGCGGTAGCTGCACGAAGAGCGCTGGCCCTAAACGGGCAAACCCATTGATCAGCACATAAGATAACACCGCCACCAACGGAATGAGCGCAATAGCAGCACAAACATACGCAACGCCAGTCATGATGGACGAGAACAACGTCCGAGGTGACGTTGGGGCGCGCTTCATACTGCGCTCTACAAATGGCGCAGCCGCAAAGTCTTGATTCGTCATCTTAACCCTTTCTTCATTCCAAAGTTCTAAATGGCTGCGGTCAGCCTGTGTGCCCTATGCCAACGCGAATCATACCAACACAGCTCTCAATTGCCTTTTCCAGTTAAAACTAGAGCTTCAAGCTGAAGCGACGAACGATAACCTCAGCCAAAACGTTAACCACCAATGTCAAGGCAAATAGTACGAGTGCGGCATACATCAAGGAAGCGACCTGTAAGCCACCAGCCTCCGCAAACTGATTTGCCAGCAGTGAAGCAACCGTCGAACCTTGAGATAAAATCGATGCTGATTTGATCGTGTCAGAATTACCAATCACCATTGTGACAGCCATTGTCTCACCCATAGCCCGCCCTAGCGCCAACATGATGCCGCCAACAATGCCTGAAAAAGCGGCAGGCAGCATAATTTGAAAAATGGTTTCCCAGCGAGTTGCCCCCAATCCATAGGCTGCCTGCCGAAGTTCCGCAGGCACGGCTGTCAACGCATCGCGTGAAATGGCCGCAATAATCGGCAAAATCATAATCGACAGGATGATACCAGCAACGTAAATGCCTGGGCCAGATGGTGCTGTGCTAAAGATGGGGAGCCATCCCAGAGTACTGTTCAAGAAATCGCCGATCGGCTTCAAAATAGGGATCAGCACAAAAATCGCCCATAGCCCGTAGACCACACTTGGAATCGCCGCCAGCAACTCAACCAAAAAGACGATCGGCTGCTGCACCCGGGGCGGTAAAAAGTCTTCGCTGAGGAAGAGGGCAACTCCAATGCCGATCGGTACCGCAAGCAGCAGCGCAATAAACGAGGTCACCAGCGTTCCATAAATCTGGGTTAGCGCACCGAAAACCTCGTCGTTAACACTCCAGCGGCTCGTCACCAGAAAACCAGCGCCAAACTTCTGGATTGCAGGCAGCGCATCATGTGCAACCTGAACCGCGATGAAGAGAAGCACTGCCGCCACACCAAAGCCAAAGACAGCAGTAAGCCAAACAAAACCTTGATCAACCCAGCGCGATGTTTGGGAACGCTGCCAGGACATGGGCGAAGGCTGATTTGTTGAAGCCATAGGTACTCAATTGCAAAGACGTTAAACTGCAAAAACGCTAAACGGATGTGTAAGAAGGAACCTTAAACCAGTGACTGCGGTATTAAGAGTGCTGATGTCTATGCCCCCAAGATCGCACAACCCAAACATCAGCACTTCTGATTTAGCCCAGTAGACCAGCAACCCGATCGCTATGGTTAACTTAAATCTTGCACCATGCTCAAGAAGAGGTATTTGAGATCTTTCGAGACTTGCGCTACCCCGCCTTGCACTCAAGTGTTTCCTTCGGAAACGCGAGGCGAGCGGGCTGATGGCGGAAAGTCCACTGTAGGCTTTGCCTTCCCAAAGGGCAGTGGACTAGGAGCCAGGGAAGTGGCGCTTCAGTCCGTTAAAACGGACTTCCTTTGATTAGCCCGCAATTTATTGCAGGGCGGGCTGATGCGACTAGTGCAAGACTAAATTAACCCATCTTTGCTTAGTGCAAGATGCGTTGGCTACTTAGCAGAGCTAACTTTGATGGTGTCCACAGCCGTTGAAACCTTGGTAGAAAGATCCTCTGGTAAAGGAATATAGCCAAGCTCAGTAGCATACTGCTTGCCATCTTTCAGCGACCACTTCAAGAACTCATTAAAGGCTTTTGCCTTTGCCGGATCTTTGGGATTTTCATATAAGAGTACCCAGGTCAAGCTGACGATCGGATAGGCTTCTTTTTGCTCTGGATCGGGTACCTTCAGCGCAAAATCTTCAGGGATTTTTGCTCCTTCTAGGGCTTTAGCCGCTGCTTCTGGGGTGGGTGCCACGAACGTACCCGCCTTGTTTTGTACCGATGCCATCGCCAATTTGTTTTCTTTAGCGTAGGAATACTCGGTATACCCAATCGCGCCTTTCGTTTGTTGAATCTGAGCGGTTACACCCTCATTTCCCTTAGCACCTGTTCCTACAGGCCACTCAACCGTTTTGCCTGAACCAGCTTTCCACTCTGGACAAGCTTTTGCAATATGGCTGGTGAAAATAGACGTTGTGCCACTGCCATCCGAACGATGGACAAACGTTACGGGAGTAGCAGGCAGTTGAGCGCCCGCATTGTCTTTCGCAATTTTGGGATCGTTCCAGGTCTTAATCGAACCATCGACAATGCCGCAGAAGGTTGGGCGAGATAGCTTCAGGTTTTCAACCCCATCAAGGTTGTAAGCAAACACCACAAATAGACCTGTCGTTGGCACCTGAACTGGCTTGCCTCGATCGGCCGCAAGCTTGCTCTTCTCATCGGCTTTCAGCGCCGAATCCGTTGCACCAAAATCAACGGTTTGGTCAAGATAGCGCTTAACACCCGCACCACTACCTACGGAGTCGTAGCTGATCTGAACGTTAGGATTCGTCTTGTTGTATTCCTGGAACCAGCGCTGGTAGAGAGGGTTAGGGGCTGTTGCACCAGCACCACTAATCGAAACAGTACCACCCGCAGCAGCAGTAGAAGCAGCAGGGCTAGCGCCGCCTCCGACAGGACTGCTGCTCGTTTGAGGAGGGGGTGCACAGGCTGACAAACCTGCTACCAAGGCAATTGCCGAAGCCGAGAATGCCCAACGGGTTGCTCTTAAGGTGGAAATCATAAATCCTGCAACTTAACACATCTGCACTAACGCTACCGCGCGTCAGTAAAGAAAAGGTTAAGTAATTAAAATTACATTTTCCCCTTCTCGCTTGGAAACTGTGTGCTTCAGTAAACTTCAGGCGCACTGGTATTACGGGTACCGTTTTCATGCATCACTCGATCGCTTAGCAGGCACGACAAAGCACTTGACGCATGGTGCGCAGGTTGTCTGGTAGGTCCATCTGAATTGCCTGCTGAATTAACACCGAAGGTACGGGAATTGTAGGTGTTGCCTGCACAGAATAGGTCAGAAGCGTGCCATCGCCATAGTCTTGCAGCGTCAGATCAGCGGCAAAATCATGGAAGCTTCCGGACTCCAACCGAAATTGGATTTGCTGATGAGTCGTTTCAATCACCTTTAAATAGATGTCAACCTGTGCGGTGAGAAACAAGAATGCTTTGCTTGCCACCTGATATAACCGCTTATAGCCGTCTACAGAGCTTCGATGGCTTAGCTCGGAATTGTTGCGGTGAAGGATTTCGCTTCGGGTCAGTGCTGGAAAGTATTGAACCCACCGTGAATAGTCGGTCAACTGCCTCCACGCAGTTGTACGTGAGATGGGCAGATACATCTGGGCCGTAACTGCACCACCCCAGGCGGAGTGAGGTCGAGTTTTCAACAAGATCTCACCGTCTAAAAGTGGCTTGGCATACAGGTCGCCGTGCTGCTGAGGGATAAGGTGAGGCAGGCTAGTTGTAGCGCGAGTAAGGGCGGGTGCAGTAGAGATGGTCATTCCAGTCCAGCAACTCCTAGTTGATAGAGTGTGTACGGAATGATGGCTCCTTCAGCACCGATCAAGCAGAGCGGAAGAAGGGATGTGCTCCGTACTACCCGTCAGCATAACGCCATAACTGCAAAGAAAGATTACGGAGATGCATAAAGATTCGGCTAAGCTGCGGCTAGATGCATTGGGTCAGTCGTTTGCATAAAAAAGCTGGCATTAAAGTCCTGTTTGACTCAATGTCCAGCTTTTGGGGATTAGGTTGGCTAGATGGGTAAGGCTTACATCTTTGTGCCCAAGCTTGCTAAATGGTACGTGCTAGCAAAACGGGACAGTTAGCGTGAACCCGCACGTAGTCAGAGAGCGAGGAGCCTAATAAGCGATCGAGGTCGGGCAAGCCTTTGGCAATGGAGGGACGGCGATCGGGTGACCCCAGCAGCAACAGACCTACATTCAACTCATCAGCTAATCGACAGAGTTCTTCAGCAGGCTTACCTGCACACGACAAACATCGGTAGGCAATGCCTAGCTTTTTCGCTTCTGATACAGCCGTTGTAAAGACTGGGTCATGCTCAGACACTTCGCCACTGGCACAATAAGACTTACCAGTGAGGTCAGGGTCAATGTGTGTCAGGATGAGTTCTCCCCCTTTCAGGTCGCGGAGTAGAAACAGCGCCAGCTTGAGGCTTTGGCTGGCGGCTTCCGATCGATCTAACGCGACCATGATGCGGTTGATCCTTTTAATATAGATGTCGTCCCGCACCAATAGCATTGGGTGAGATGAGAGTTGAAACACGTACTGACTGACCGAATTCTCCAGAATGGAGACGAGACGCTTCAACCCTCTAGAACCCATGATGATCAAGTCGGCATCCATCTCGTCCGCGACTTTGCACACCACATCCTTGGGATCGCCTTCGCGCAACATACCAGAAACGCGCTTGGGATCAAGATTTAGCGCTTGAATGGCGTTGGCTAAGATTTTGCCCCCTTTTTCACGCTGCTCGAACATTTCGGCGGCGGTAATCTGGGGGGGAATGACATGCAGAACTGTCACTAGAGCTCTTTGCATTGAAGGAATGTCTGCCAGAGCTTTGAACATTTCCTCAGACTGTCCAGTGCCAGAGTCAGCCAGAAGAATCTTTTCGATCATGGATTTGCCTCACGATTTCTGTTAAACATGATTTGCGATTAAGCCATTGCAGCGTTTCTAACCCTTAGATTTGGGGGGGACGCCTTCAAAGCCAGACATCATTCTCTTGTCGCTTGCTTTCTAAAAGACCTTTGGTTCTATTGCTATTCCGAGAGCTTTTGCTATCGGTTATGCCGCTTAGTATGACGAGCTAAGATGTCTCAAACAATCTCCAAACATCTATACGGAGTGCAATACTACAGAGCGCAGTGCTGCCACCGATGCATAAAGGTTAGACGATCGAAGAACCTAATCAAAGTGCTGATTAAGTGCTCCTTTATGCCAAAATTCTACCTTTAACATTCGATCAATTGCTGCGCTTCGTTACTCATTGTTGCGTTTACATGTATGAAGAGCGCTCACACAAAGTTGGAACATTTCGCAGCTTTTTATCGATCGCTTTGAGGACACATTTTGTAATACTCAACTAGGTGTGAGGGACAGGAGTTCTAGGAAGCAAATTTCAAAACTACGGGTCTTTTATCTCGTAAAACAGCTAGTGGAGAACGATTGCTAAGGCTTAAAGGTACAAAGAAAGACTGCGTTAACCAACGTAAACAGGTGACAGAACGATTGAGATAAAATCATACAAAAGCCTCGATCGCTATAGTGCCTGACGTTATGACGCATGACCAACCAGATCAACGTAAATTGCCGCCTACTGAGGCGATTCAAAATTCACTGCAACCGCCTGGTAATTGGTTTGAGTATCTGGTCAAGGCTCAGCCTCACCACACTGACTATGCGGGTATTGTCTGGCATGGCTCTTACCTAACCTGGATGGAAGAAGCCAGGGTGGAGTGCTTACGTTCGATCGGCATTGAGTTTGCTGATCTAGTGGCAATGGGTTGCGATCTGCCTGTAGTGGAGTTGTCCATCCGCTACCATCAGCCCATCCAAATGGGAATGTCTGCCGTTGTGCGAACACGCATGGCAGATATGGAGGGGGTTCGGGTCAATTGGGACTATCAAATTCAATCGACTGATGGGCAGGATCTTTTTGTGACGGCTCGTGTGGCGCTGGTAGCAGTCGATCGTGACAAGGGAAAAATCATGCGCCAACTACCGCCTGCTGTGAAAGAAGCACTCGTGAAGCTGTCAGGCTTTTGAACTGGGCCGCTAACGACTGGAAATCATAAGCGTTGGTGCTTGACTTGCTGCCAGCACTTCTTGTCGTGCCCAATGGTCAGCGGCAATGATGTCGTCCAAGCTGGGATCGAGACGGTTATGGCTCTGGTAGCGATCACACACCCGTTCAATCAAGCGTGGCAGATCGAGAAAATGAATTTTTTCGTCTAGAAACAGTGCCACGGCCTGTTCGTTTGCGGCATTCAGCACCGCAGGCATACAGCCACCGACACGACCAGCCTCATACGCTAACTGCATGCAAGGGTATTTTTGATGATCAGGTTCCCGGAAGGTCAGCGTTCCGGCTTTCACCAAATCAAGCGGTTCCCAACTAGTTGCAATGCGCTCTGGATAGGACAGTGCGTAGAGCAATGGTAACCGCATGTCGGCCCAGCCCAGTTGTGCCAGTACTGAGGTATCTTGCAGTTCGATGAGTGAATGGATAATGCTTTGGGGATGGATGACGATCTCAATCTGATCGTAATCGACTCCAAACAAGTAATGGGCTTCGATGACTTCCAGTCCTTTGTTCATCAAGGTGGCGGAGTCGATCGTGATCTTGCGGCCCATAGACCAGTTGGGGTGTTTTAACGCGTCGGCGATCGTGACATGGGCTAGTTGTTCGACCGGGAGATCGCGGAATGCACCACCAGAAGCCGTAAGCAGAATACGACGCAAGCCGCCGTCGGGTACACCTTGGAGACACTGAAAGATTGCCGAGTGCTCTGAATCCGCAGGCAGTAGTTTGACACCATGCTTTTGCACAAGCGGTAACACGACAGGCGCACCCGCAATCAGCGTTTCTTTGTTTGCCAGTGCAATATCTTTCCCTGCTTCGATCGCTGCGATGGTGGGTAATAGCCCTGCACAGCCGACAATACCTGTTACAACGACATCGGCTGCATCCCAGCGGGCCACCTCAATGACTCCCGCTTCGCCTACCACCAAGGTCGGCTGCGGGTCAAGATCGGCGATCGCGGCTTTAAGTTCGGGCAGTAAATCTGCTTCACAGAGCGCGACGATCGCGGGACGAAACTGGCGAATTTGCTGTGCTAGAAGGGTAACGTTGCGTCCTGCTGCCAACCCAACAATGCGAAATTCGTCTGGCTGCTGGGCAACAATGTCGAGCGTTTGAGTGCCAATAGAACCAGTGGAGCCAAGAAGGGAAATTGCTTTCACGATCGCCGAAGTCCAGTCACGCCTCCACTATTTTACGCTTGCCACGTGTCCAACTTTGAAGAAATTCTTAAGCAACAATTGTGAAGATGGGAGCAGGAGTTGAATTTTGATGCGACTTGAATAGAAAAAGCGATCGCCTTTATCAAGCACGATCGCCTTTTAATGCTTTATGAAGCAATGCTATTCGTTGAAAACATACAGCATCAGGCTGCACCACCTGCGGCTTGGAGTCTTGTACGGGCACGCTTGTATGCCTGAGTTGCCTGAATACGGGCAGAACGATCGTCGCTTTGCAGTGACTGATTGTATTTTATCTCTGCTTCACTGAAGGCCGTTTGAGCGGTTGCTTTGTCGATCGTGTCGCCACGTTCAGCGGCGTTTACCAGAACGATAACTTCGTTATTTTCGACTTCTGCGAACCCACCCAGCAGGGCGATTGGCACCCAGTTTTTGTCGGCGCGAACTCTCATTACACCAATATCCAATGCTGTGAGCAGAGGTGCATGCCCTGTCAAAATCCCCAGTTGCCCGGTGGTACTGGGAAGAATGACTTCTTCTGCCTCAGCATCCCAGATGGTTTTGTCTGGTGCCACTACCCGAACGGTCAATGCCATAAAATGCTCCGTTAGTTTTGAGTTCTAAGTTTTGAGTTTTGAGTTTTGAGCGGTTCGTAACTTAAAACTCAAAACTCAAAACTCATCACTCTCTACTTACCTTCTGATTTCAGCTTCTCGCCTTTTGCGATCGCTTCGTCAATATCGCCAACCAGATAAAACGCCTGCTCAGGTAGATCATCCAATTCGCCTGCGAGGATCTTCTTGAACCCGCCGATCGTCTTTTCGAGGGTGACGTATTTGCCAGGAGAGCCTGTAAACACTTCAGCAACAAAGAAGGGCTGGGAGAGGAAGCGCTCAATCTTGCGTGCACGTGCCACCACCAGGCGATCGTCTTCAGACAATTCATCTAGACCCAAGATGGCAATGATGTCTTGCAGTTCTTTGTAGCGCTGCAAGGTGGATTGCACAGCACGTGCGGTGTCGTAGTGGTCGCTACCGACGATCGCAGGCTGAAGCATTGTTGAGGTCGAATCCAACGGGTCAACTGCTGGATAGATGCCCTTCGAGGCCAAACCACGAGACAGCACGGTCGTACCATCCAGATGAGCAAAGGTGGTTGCAGGTGCCGGATCGGTCAAGTCATCCGCAGGCACGTAAACCGCTTGCACTGACGTGATTGATCCTTCGGTGGTGGAGGTAATGCGCTCTTGCAGATCGCCTACGTCTGTACCCAGAGTGGGCTGATACCCCACCGCAGAAGGCATCCGACCCAGTAGAGCTGATACTTCAGAACCAGCCTGGACGAACCGGAAGATGTTGTCGATAAACAGCAGCACGTCTTGCTTGTTCACATCCCGGAAGTACTCTGCCATCGTGAGAGCAGACAAACCGACCCGCATTCTGGCTCCGGGTGGCTCGTTCATCTGACCGTAAACCAGGGCAATCTTTGAATCGCTCAGATTGTCCTTATTAATGACGCCCGATTCCATCATTTCGTTGTAAAGGTCATTGCCTTCACGGGTGCGCTCACCCACGCCACCAAACACCGACACACCACCGTGATTGGTGGCAATGTTGTTGATCAACTCCATCATGATGACGGTTTTGCCCACGCCAGCACCACCAAACAGTCCAATCTTGCCACCACGACGGTAGGGGGTCAGCAGGTCAATCACCTTAATGCCTGTCTCAAACACGGAAGGGGTCGTCTCCAAATCGGTCAGCTTTGGTGCCGATCGATGAATCGGTGATGTTTCCTTAGAGTCTACAGGCCCCTTATTGTCTACAGGTTCGCCTAAGACATTAAAGATGCGACCCAGAGTGGCTGCACCCACAGGTACGCTAATGGGTGCACCTGTATCAATCACTTCCATGCCACGAACGAGTCCGTCAGTGGAACTCATCGCCACTGCACGCACTTGACCATCGCCAAGTAGCTGCTGCACTTCGCCTGTCACAGCGACTTCCTGCCCAGCGGCGTTGGTGCCTTTGATGGTTAAGGCGTTATAAATAGCTGGCAGTTTGCCACTCGGAAATTTAACGTCCAGAACGGGACCAATGATCTGCGTAATGTAGCCAGTGTTTGTCTTCTCTTTCGTGGTGACCATGCTCGCGCCCTACTCTGTAATTTAGCCTCAGTAACTGAGAAATCTGCTTCAGCGATCGCACCCCGGGAACGATTTCATACCGAAATGCAGTCTTGAACTTAAATTGCCACTATTAAATTGCCACTGCTTAGCTTATCACTGAATGGTTACGGATAATGAAGACAGCATTGAAGTTGATGTCGGAGCGAAATGAGAATAAAGTTAAGCTTAAGTTAAGTTCACTCCACTCTCTGCTTCCTGCTCTCGTTCTTTCACAGGTTGCCTTCTCATGTCATCTGGCTAACAATTGACCGTTAGCAACTAATCTTAGGATTGAAGAATAATCGCAGGTAGAAGTCTGTAGCCATGCAGGTATTTGTTTTACTCTTTAACGCGGGCACGGAAAACGAAGGCATTCATACGATTCAAATTGGCGATCGCAACCTGGTGCTGCTTTTTGAGCAGGAAGACGATGCGACTCGCTACTCACTGTTATTGGAGGCGCAGGATTTTCCAGTGCCGACGGTGGAAGCGATGGACAAGGCTGAGGTTGAAGAGTTTTGTGAGAGTGCTGGCTATGAAGGACAGTTTGTGCCTGCTGGCTTTGTACCTAAGACGGACACCGAGCGTCTCTTGTTAGCACCCCCTGAAGCGAATCTGGAAGAAACCGACTGGCGAATCGACTCTACATCTGAGGCGCAGACAGAAGCAGATTCAGAGGCTTCAAGCGTAAGGGCAGAGGAGGAATTGGAACGCATTCGTCGCAAGCTTGAAGGTCTCTTATAAAAGCATGAAGGATCAATCGGATGTTCTTTGATCCTTATATTCTTGTATCTTACATAGTTTCTAAGTGCTCATGCCCAACGTAGACGAGCGTGGACATCTGCTGACGGAGCAGGCTAATCCCAACAGTCAGAAGCTTGACCAGCTCACAACGCTGGAATTGGTTGATCTGTTTAACCAGGAAGATGCTCGAACGATCGCGGCAATCGCCCAGGCACGGCAGCCTTTAGCGAGGGCGATTGATCTTACGGCGACTGCCCTACAGCAGGGTGGTCGGTTGTTTTACATTGGGGCTGGGACGAGTGGACGATTGGGCGTGCTGGATGCAGCGGAATGTCCGCCTACCTTTTGTTCTGATCCAGAGCAAGTGCAGGGCATTCTGGCTGGCGGTGCCGCAGCGCTAGTCCGCAGTTCGGAAGGGCTGGAGGATCGGTCGGGTGATGGGGCTGCGGCGATCGATGACCATCACATCACCAGTCTGGATGTTGTGGTTGGCATCACCGCAGGCGGTACCACCCCCTATGTGCACGGTGCTTTGGAGGCAGCGCGGCAACGAGGAGCTACTACCATTTTCATCGCGTGCGTCCCTGCCGAGCAGGTGGGTGCAGTGGTTGATGTTGATCTTCGCCTGTTAGTTGGCCCCGAAGTTTTGGCAGGCTCAACACGGCTCAAGGCAGGCACCGTAACGAAGCTTGCCCTCAACATTCTGTCTACCGGCGTCATGGTGCAGTTGGGTAAGGTGTACGGCAATCGCATGGTGGATGTGGCTGTAACCAACCAGAAGCTACACGATCGTGCCCTCCGCATTCTGCAAGACCTGACTGATTTGAGCCGGGAAGATGCAGGATATCTCCTGGAGCAAAGTGGACGCAACGTGAAGCTAGCGCTGTTCATGCACTGGACGGGGTTGGGGAAAGAGGAGGGGAGTCAGCTTTTAAGCCAGCATCAGGGGCAGTTGAGAAAGGCTGTGGGTGACTGGACGGGTGAGGGGTAAGGGGTGAAGGCAAAAGGTAGCAGGAGAAAGGGAACTGGGAGTTGAGAGTCGGGAGTCGGAGGGAGCAAGGGAAGCGGAGGAAGCAAGGGAGCAAGCTTCTGAACTCTCTAGCACAGCGGCGCAAAGCGCTACTCAAAACTTCTTATCCTTCATCCTGATATACTCCTTCCAACTCAAAGCTCAAAACTTCTACACTGACGGCTGACCGCTGATAGCTGATGGTAAAAGGCAGAAGTGAAATGATTGAGATGAGGTTCTGTCATCGGCACATGGCGCGATCGAGGTTGCTAACATTTGGATTGGTGGTGAGGTAGTTGTGTAGCCAGGTGCAGCCGCGTTTCATCAGGTCGTCAAGGTTGAGGTTCCACAGAATGATGGTACCGTCCTGGCTAGCGGAGGCAAGCGTTTTACCATCGGGGCTAAAGCTAACGCTTCTGACCCAGTTAGTGTGATCAGTAAAGGCGTCTAGCTGCTGTCCGTTGAGGCTCCATAGCCGAACCGTTTTGTCGGCACTAGCGGTGGCGATCGTGGAACCTTCGGGGCTAAACGCCACGCTCATCACAAACCCGCCATGACCTCTGAGGGTAAACAGTCGATCGCCTCCGCGATTCCAGAGTTTCACGGTGCCATCATCGCTACCTGTTGCCAGAATTTGACTATCGGGGCTAAAGGCTACAGTGCCAATAGGCCCACCCTGCCCTTGCAGGGTTCTGAGCAAGTCTCCATTGACCTGCCAGAGTTGGGCTGTAGCATCGTCGTTGCCCGTCAGCACAAAGCGACCATCTGGACTAAAAGTGACGCTCAGTATTGCTCCACTATGCCCTTGTAGCGTTTTAAGGAGTTGACCGTCCTGATTCCAAAATTTAATCGTGCCATCCTGGCTAGCAGAGGCCAGGGTTTGACCATTCGGACTAAAGGCAACGCTCCAGACGGTTCCTTGATGGCCTTGTAAGGTTCTCAGGAGTTGCCCTGTTTGGCTGCTCCAGAGTTTCACGGTGCGATCTTCGCTGGCAGAGGCGATGGTTTGGCTCGTAGGACTGAAGGCCACGCTCAAAATCCTTTGCTGATGACCCTTTAAGGTGAGGCGTTCGGTACCATTGCGGTTCCAAAGCTTGATGGTGTTATCACTGCCTCCAGTTGCCAGCGTTTTGCCATCGGGGCTGAATCGAACGCTGTTTACCATGTCCTGATGTGCGTTTAGCACAACGAGCGGCGGCGGTGCGATCGCCCAGAGCTTGATGGTGCGATCGCCACTAGCAGAAATCAGCGTTTTGCCATCGGGGCTAAAGCTTACACTGTTGACCCAGTTGCTGTGTCCTCGAAAGGTATTGGTCGTGTCGCCGTTAAGGTGCCATAGATTAATGGTGCTATCTAGGCTGGCAGACGCAAGCAGTGTGCCATCGGGGCTAAAACTCAGGCTTTTAACCGCATCACTATGACCTGTTAGCGTTCTGAGTTCCTGCCCAAGTCGCTGTGGTGCTGCACGATCAACTGACCACAACTTCACCGTCTCGTCCTCGCTGGCAGAGGCAAGGGTTTTACCATCGGGGCTAAAACGGACGCTGATCACTGGCGCATGATGTCCAGTTAGGGTTTTAAGCGGTTGTCCGTTGAGGCTCCAGAGGCGCACTGTGAAATCACCATCGGCTGTGGCGATCGTTTGACCATCTGGACTGAATTGAACACTCACAACAGCAAACCCTTCCGTGCTGAAGGTTGTCTTAAGCTTGCCACTCATGTCCCACAATTTGATGATGCCGTCCTGGTCAGACGAGGCGATGAGCTTACCATTGGGGCTGAAGCTGGCACTTAGCACCCTGGCACTATGCCCTTTGAAGGTTTGCCATAACGTTCCATCCCGGTTCCATATTTTGACGGTTTGGTCATCGCTGGCAGAGACCAGGGTTTGACCATTGGGACTAAAGCTGACGCTATTGACGGGATCACGGTGCCCCGTTAAGGTTTTCAGCAGCTTGCCGTCTTGACTCCATAGCTTGATCGTTTTGTCAGCACTGGCAGAGGCGATCGTTTGACCGTCAGGGCTGAACGTGGCACTCATGACGTACCCCTGGTGCCCCTGTAAGGTGTTTTGAGCCTTAATGCCGTAAACAACTTGCCGTAAAGCGGCAATGGCGCGTAGTTGAGTACTCGGTTCAAGAAACCAGCCCGTTTGCTTGAGTTGCCGTCCTGTCTGCAACCCTTCAACGAGTGCCTCTAGCTCCAGTCCTGAAGCCATGAGCTTTTGAGCACCGGAACTTTGGGCCACGACTTCTGCTTTGATCTTCTGCTTAAACGCAAAGCCAGCCATGCTCAGCGCCACGATCGAAAAGGCACTCACAGCGGCGGTCAAAAACTGCTGACGGTGTATCTCCGCTTTTTGCCGCATGGTTTCTGCTTTGCGGCTGGTGTTGATGAATGCCCCTTGCAGTTCAGATGGTTCAGGTTTTTTGCCTGTAACTTGCGCGAGCCACAGTTCGGCTTCTTCCAGGTCACTGCCCCGCAGCAAGAGGCTGTCGTCGCGGGTGCGTTGCTCCCATTCGATCGCCCGTGTCTGCAAACGAGCGTGGGCGCGAACATACTTCAAATCGGTATCGATCGCTGTGGTCAGAATTTTGAGCGCGCGATCGTGATCGTCTGTTTCACGAAAGAAGAGCCAATTGTGTGTTGCCAGCATGGGATGCACCACTGCAACGTCAAAGCCTTCCCGTCGTACAATTGGGACGAGCCGCTTATGGTTAGCAATAGCGTGTTCTAGCTCTTGCCCACATACTTTAGAGGCGATCGAATCAGGGCTGAGCACAAAGATGAAGTTGCTAGCGGCCTCGATCCCGGCCTGGATAGCAGCCCACCAGTCTTCGGTTGGCTGAATATCTTCCCAGTCAACCCAGAGGTTATAACCAAGCTGTTTAAGCGAGCCGCTGAGCGTTTGGACAAATTCCTTGTCTTTACGGGAATAGGAAATAAAAATCTCGTTCTGGCGCTCGATCGCGTCGCTTTGTCCCGCATTCATACCTGTAAAAGCATCTGTGTGCTTGCATGGCAATCTTCCACCACAGTATCAAATTTAGGTGGCTTCCCAGTGAGAGACGGCTGGGCAAAGAAACACTTTACTCGTCGTGGCCCTCTGGTTTAAGCCCCTTGCTAAACACACCTTGAAAGGCTGTTTCTTCAGCAACGCTTTTGCCCTCATTGAGCAGGTAATCATGAAAGGTGCGGGCAATGACCGAGAGCTGTTTGCCAGAGGGATAGATCACATACCAGTAGCGCTGAATGGGAAAGCCTACGACATCCAGAATGGTCAATTGGCTGCTAGACCCTTCGAGCGCTAGCGTATGCAGCGATAGCACCGAGATGCCAAGTCCGCCCGCGATCGCCTGCTTAATAGCCTCGTTGCTGCCCAAGTCAAGCTTTACTTTGAGCTCCAGCGCGTGCTCATCAAACAGTGTTTGTACCGCCTTTCGCGTGCCTGATCCCGGTTCCCTCATGATGAAGGGTTCTTCTGCCAGTCGCTTCAGTGGAATATCGCGCTCATGAGCTAACGGATGATTGCGTTGCGCTAAGACCACAAGCGGATTTTCTAAGAAGGGATGCACTTTAACATCCAGGTCTTCGGGTAACTGGCTCAGGATGTAGAGGTCATCGCGGTTATCGGCTAAGCTACCCAACACCCACTCGTGGTTATTCACCGTAAGCGATACATCTACACCGGGGTACCGCTGGCAGAATGGCCCTAATAAGCGCGGCACGACATATTTTGCAGTGGTGACAACGGCTAACCGGAGCGCACCTTGCTTGAGACCTTTCAGGTCGGAGATCGCAATATCAAACTGTGACAAGCGAGAGAAAATGTCCCGACAGGTGATGTAAAGTTCTTTCCCAGCGGCGGTCAGGTAGAGCCGCTTGCCAACTTGCTCAAACAGCGGCAAGCCAACCGCTTTCGACAGTTGTTTCACCTGCATCGAAACGGTTGGCTGGGTCAGGAAAAGCTCCTCAGCCGCACGCGTAAAGCTGCTGTGGCGCGCAACGGCCTCGAATACCTTCAACTGATGGAGTGTTGCATTTTTCAAGCCGGGTGCCTCGCAAACTAGCTCATAGATCTAAGTCTATCACCTGAAGAGGAAACCATGATTTTCACCTATGGACTTCAATAGTATCATCATTTGTATGAGTCTAAACTCCCTTCCAACAGCGTTGCATATAGGCGTCACGGCTAGCCCGACTCAGGTTGCTGCTGTCATGGTCGGCAAGCCGCAATTGGCTAAGTTCGATCGCACAGTCATATGACTGTGCGCTACCCGCCTGTATGCACGCCTTTCTCGCTTGCCTACTAAACCACTACAATGCGGCTAAAGATTGGTGGAGAGAGGGCATTGGCGTATGGTCATCTGTTGTGCCTCTAGACAGCGCCAAAATCGCAGTAGTTGCTCTGCAACCAACTGAGGCTGAAAGTAATGGAAAAAGTGATGACCATCCGGGCATTGCCAAAGCGTGTCGTCTGCCTTGAAATACGACAACCATTCTTGGAGCATGGGTGGATGAACCACCGGATCATTCTTACTACCGCAAACTAGCAGTGGCATGGGCACGCCACCCTTGGGCAGAGTCGCCAGCTTAAACAAGGAGTGGGGCGAAGGAGCCTCTTCTAAATCGCGGCGCAACGATGCCACTAATGGCTTGATGGCGTAGGGGAGCTGACGACCAAAAAGGCTGCGGGCGGTACACGCAAGCAATTGTTGACGGCTGCATGCAATGAGTTGGCGCTGGACATAGTAATGCGTTTGCCATGTAATGGCGGGTTGAGCTGCAACGGCTAAGAGTGTGAGTGATCGTACCCGGTTAGGGTAGCGTCGTGCGTACATTAACCCCAGTACTCCACTGATCCCATGACCTGCTAGATGAATGGGATGTGGCAGGTGTTTCAAATAATCGTGCAGCAACACAACGGCTTGATCGAGAGAACTGGCTTCATCGAGAGATTGCTTATATTCCCACTGCGCCACCGTCAGATGAGGTGTTAGAGCCTGGAGCAATGGTTGGTCAAAATGTTTCAGGCTAGGGCTGGCATTTAGCCACAGGACATCAAAGGAGGGTGACATGAGGATCTGAATCTCTTCTTCAGTGAAAACTGGGCTTATCCTATCACAGCTATTGACATAGTTTATCAATAAACTTTGAAGGCTGTACGATCGCTGCAACGACAGTTTTTAAGACAGTCTAGTGTGAGATGGAGTGGCTAGAGCCTTCTTAGCAGAGTAGGGACGTTTTATGATCTAGGCTGCTCCAGAAAAGCACAGATTGCTTTGAGAAGCTTGCTCTACTTAAGCCGTGCGTGAATCCTACCGCTGCTTGTGAAACTGGGTTGTTAGTTTTAGCGCTGCCTCGGTGGTAAAATTGCTAAAGCTATTGCTACTTAATTTCAATAGCTAACCACGGAGCTGAGACCGTTAAGCTGATTGATTGAGCGGTCTGATCCTGTAAGGTGCTGCCAAGGAGGCGATGGTGAAACCTCTGAATTAGCAAATGCTATGAAAACGTCTTCAGCGGGAATCTTGGCAGTGGTAGCAAAATAGGCTAGGGTTGCCTGAGCAGTTCAGGCTGCGATCGCGCTGTTGGGGGTTGGAACCTTCTTTAGACTCTTGGGCATGGGTGTATCGAGCGGGGCTTGTCAATGGAGTTGGGTCTTCACTCTGTTAGATGATCCTCACTTTCAGTGAACTATTAATCAAAGAATGGTTGGAGGAGAAAGCGTTGTTGCGTTGTGCTTCTGTTTCATTTTCAGTTGCTGTGGCGATCCTGTCGGGTAGTGTCATTGCCCGTGCAGTACCTCTGCCTCAACCATCTCCACCTGCTGTGACGACGGTGTTGCCAGCCAATACTCCCGGTGTAGTGCTGGTGAATGTTACGCCTACTGCCTGGGCAGAGGTCGATCGCTTTAACCCGTTGCCAGATTCCCTGCGAGTACCATTTAAGGTGCCATTCCTGCCAGACGAAATCGAGTTTGCGCAAGATATTCAGCCGTGGCTTGGCGATCAGGTGGCGATCGCCCTGGTGCCTACAGCGGGATCGATCGCCAGTTCAGTCCTGCAAACATTTGACAGCAGCGCGATTTTGCTCGTACCCATCACAAAGCCCGATCGGTTCGATGCTTTCTTGCACAAGCTGAAAGCCACACGCGGGAAGCCTAACATTGAGCGTGAATACAAAGGCGTGATGCTCCTGGAATGGTCTGCACCGCCTGAGTCAACCCCTCCAGTGGTCAAACCGGATGCAACGACGCAACGCACGTTACCGCCTTCTACCGTCTTCGGTCAGCGTCAGTCTCCGTGGAGCGCCATCAGCCGTTTTGCAGATGGGACGGCGAACAAGGCCGTGACGCCTAACGTGCCGCCAGTGCCCCCTCTTGCGCCGGATGAGTCCCCTACACCTACGCCATCTCCCAGTCCAACAGAGGCAAAAGGATTGGCGATCGCGCTTTTACCTGGCAATGTGGCTGTTGCCGCACAGGTGCAAACGCTGGAAGACTTGATTGATGCCCGTTCTGAACGAGAGCCACTGGCGCAAAGTCGGTTGTTTCAGCGGACGTTGCAGCATCCTCAAACTGGACGATCGCTCGTGACTAGCTACGGTGAGGTGAGCGCGATCGCCAAGTTCTTGTGGACGATCGCCAAAAATTCGCCTTCGACAGCCGATTTTGGCCTACCATCCCTGAGCGAAAGCCAACTAACTGCACTGACCAAACTCTATAGCACGGTAGATAGTCACATCTGGCTTCAACCTGAAGGTATCCACAGTCAGGTCAATTTCTACTACACAACGCCTCAGCCCAAGATGGCGACTCGTGCGGTGCCTGATGCAAACCAGATCTTAAGCCGCTTACCATCGGCAACCTACCTCTCTGCCAACAGCCGGAACTTTAAGCAGCAGTGGCAAGACTCACTCGACTCTGCCCAGGATGACCTGGCTAGCCAGATTGCGATCGCCAGTCTGCGTAACGGCTTTCGCACGGCAACGGGTCTCGATCCAGAAAAGGATGTCATTCCCTGGATGGACGGTGAATATGCCTTCTTTTTCTTTCCAACGACCGGAGGGTTCTTTAACTATCTCTACCCCAAACTTAATCTTGGGTTGGGTTTGATTGTGCAAACCAGCGATCGCCAAGCCGCAGAAGCCGCCCTGAAAAAACTGGATCAATTTATCAAAAAAGAGGCAAAGGGTGAAGTGGCGATCGTGCCACAACAGTTTAAGGGACAGCCGATCGTTAGTTGGGAAACCAAAGAAAAGGGTAAGACGATCAGCTTTCTATCTTACGGTTGGGTTGATGCAAAAACATTGGTGATTACAACCGGGTCGAAACCAATGGCAGATCTAGCTCCCAAGCCTTATTTGCCGCTGCACCTTAACCATACGTTTCAAACGGCGACAGCCAGCTTTCCCCTGCCGAACGATGGCTACTTCTATGTCAACATGGGCGCAACGCTTTCCTTTTTCTACAGCCTGATTTTGCCGTCTGCTCCTACAGAAGACTCAGTGTTTGTGCAGGAATTTCAACGAATTGCTGGCTCTGTCCGCAGTGTCAGCACCTCCAATTCCGCTACGGCTGAGGTGCAGCGAGTCGATTCTCTATGGGTGCTGGCTCCAGTGAAGCAGTCGAAGTAGAGATGGGTGTAAGCTACGATTGCCCACCTGTAAGGGTGCGGCATCGTAAGGTCTACTGTCTGCCAAAAGCGTTGCGGAGCCTGATCTTACAGGTAACGTAGACGGGTACTTGGTAATGTTCGGCGAGCAACCAGGCCACAAAAGCAAAGTGCGTCAAAAACGTCAGACTGATCCAAACGGTGGGGAACCACGCCCAGGTGCTACCCCTCATCGGTGGAAAGGTGTGGGAAGACAGCCAGATCAGCGCTGGCGGCAGCAACACCAGGGCTAAACCTACCAGCCAGACGACAATGGTGAGATCCATATCTAGTTGGTTGGCGGCTTTCCAGTTAACCCCGTTCCAGCGCCACGTCATAGGTTGGGAGCTATCTTCTACATGAATAGACTGTTCCGGTAAGTTGGCCGTAAAAATATGCCGACAGAAATCGCAGGCAAAGGCATCCATCAGCGTCAGGGCTGCAATCTGACCATGACGGCACACGGGACAAATGTACGTTTCTTGATACGTGAGGCTGCGTCGATCGCCACCCCGTTGCGGGTCTCGCTGAGAAGGGGTCGCTAGTTTACGATCGCCTTCAAAATCACGTTGACGGCTTAATCCTGTCATCGGACTGCTCCACGAAAGGACGATGAGATAACCGTGAGACCCGAACGCGTTAGCGGTGATGACTGCGGTGAAACCGTTCTGTTGCGTTAACCAAAACCGAACTACTTGCTGGCAAGACGGGCGCTACCGCCGATCGTTCGCGTAATCTCTACTCCATTCTGCTGCAAAATCACAATCGGGTCAGAACCAGCGCTTGCCACGATGCGCTTGACCAGCACCTGCCCATTCGACAAATAAGCCCCAGCATGCACGTAGCGGCTGGTTTGAGCTTCTGGCTCTTTCACAATCACGCTCCACCGACCACCTACTTTGATGACACCGCTAATTTCGATCGCATCTGCGAGGGCCGTGCGAGAAACGGGCAACTGGGGCAACGCTGGCGGCAAAGGGGGAAGATTCGCCGGAGCGGGTGTCACGGGCAGCGGGTTGAAAGCTGGCAACTGCCCCTGCCTCGGCGCTGGTAGAGGGCTGGGCAGGGTGACTGCTGGCTTGTTCGTTGCGGCTGCTAGTCTAATGGGTGCCGTTGAAACTGCCGCAAAGGGATCGGTTCGTCCCGTCACGATCGTGGGGATTCGCATGCGGGCATTGGTTGGCGTAATCAACCCCGGTACCGTAGGCACTGGCAGGACTGCTGCCGGACTCACAACGGGCTTCGGAAAGTTTTGGGCGACTGCTACAGGTGCCGCTGCTCCACCGTTAGAGGGGGATGGCACAGCCGTCTGCTCATTCTGCGGGGCTTGAGAGCAAGCCGTTAACACGAGTAGGCTTCCGAGACTGATGAGCGATCGTGGGTACATGCCTGATTCTTCCTGTCGCCGAGACTAGCCTCAGGATAACGCCAGTCAGCGAGAATGACTCACCTTGCCGGAAAATTAATTCATCTCATACCGATTAAAAGAATGACGGCTACAGATCAATCGCTGGGTAGGGGCAAGGCATTGCCTTGCCCCTACAGGATGTGTCGCATTTTCAATTCAAATTGGTATCACTTCAGACTATCTCTCGTTTAGCGGTCAGAATTGATTAATCGCAGCTTGGGTAGGGGCACAGCCATGCACTCCTACTCTCTATCCTCGCTGGCTCTTGCTCACGTTGGCTACGGTTGCCGATGGTAATCCTTAAATGACATGTAGCAGTCTTCAGAATGATAAAGGTGACACTGATCGGTGATTTCTTTCATCAGTGACCAGGAAAAACGGCATTCATAGAGGTAATCCCCCCAATGCTCTCGTAAGCTTTCGTGTGCCATCCGCAGGTTGTACGACGGAATGGCAGTAGAAAGATGATGGGGGACATGGACATTAATGTGATGACACAACTGCTCGACCCACATGGGGTAGTCGCAGTGAACGGTACCAGCCAGTTGTGCTTTTGCAGCGTGCCATTGGTCGGGTTCCTGAAAATCAATATCTGGAGCGGTGTGATGTACCAACGTAAAGGTACTCATCCAGAAGTGATAGACCAGCCAGGGCAACAACCAGAATTTAACAAAGCCGCCTATACCTAGCGTGGCAATCAACAGAGGAAAGGCGATCGCGGCGAAGCCAATGACTACTGCAACCGACAGTCTGACTTTGTGCCGATCTTTCGTCTCTACTCGTGATGGGTCAAAGTGCATAATTGCCCAGTGAATAATTGAAGCGAACCACCAAAGCCGTCCCCGCATTCCTTGATAGGCACCCTGAATGAATTTGGGCATTCCAGCATAAAGTTCGGGGCGGAAGGGCTGCCAGGCGTTATCCACATCCATCTTGTTGGTATGGTTATGGTGTTTGTCATGCAGAAGCCGCCAGCTATGAAAGGGATAGACCAACGGCAACATAAACAGATGCCCCACCAGATCATTCACCCAACGCCGCTTTGCAAACGATCGATGTCCACAGTCATGGCTAATGACAAAAAAGCCTGTCAGCGCTGTGCCAGTGAAAATCCAGGCGAATGGCAGCAGAAACCAGGGGGCGATCGCAATGCTAGCGTACCCTAAGCCAACCATTAAAACGTTGATGAAAACAGCTGTCCAGGCTTTTTTCATATCCTTCTGAAAGCATTCTTTCGGCAGAGTTCTCAGAATGTCTTTTAAGCGCAGATTGGCATTCAAGGGTGTGAATGTCAGGTTAGTGGGGCGTACTGTCGCAGTCATGAATTAATTGTTCTCTCTCGATATAGATTCAGTTGAGTTTGCTGAGTTGCTTAACCCCAGCAAATGCCCATGAAAAAACCTGCTACTGAAGAGCAGTAAGCAGGTGCTAGTTCCTCATCAAAGGAATCATGAGCAGTCAGGTTGAGCAAACAAAGGGGCGCTCTCAGAGTGCATCTATCTAAATGATGATTTAGCAACAAGCTAAACATTTATATCACACCCGCTGATTCAGTATGCCCACTCGTCTAAAGAACTAAACGTCAGTGATCCCCAGCACTTCACCATTGGCTAACCGTGTACCATTGGCAAAATCCCAGCCAGATTGGGGCCGTTTGCCAGGGAGTTGAACGCTGCGCAACAGTAACACCCCTTCGCCCGTTTGTACAATCGCGCCTTCCCCTTTCGCTATACCAAGCACTTCACCAGGCTGTGCGGTTAAGGCTGTGGTTGACCAGTGTGGCACAAGTACACTTAACGTTGACGGCAACTGCGATTGATAGGCTGGCATGAGCGGTACCGTTGCCATAATTTTGAGAGCATCGCCCCGAAAAGTGGTGCTACAGGTTGGGAAAAAGCCACGCACCTGATTGTGAAGGGCGATCGCGCTACGTGACCAATCAAGCCGATAGTCTTCTTTTTTAATCAATGGAGCATAAGTCGCTTGGGTCTCATCCTGCGGTGCTGGCTGCAAGGTTTGCTGGTTAAGCTGTAGCAGGGTCTCAATGAGTAAGTCGGCTCCGATGGGGGCTAAACGTGCTGCCAGGTCGTCAAAATTGTTCAGCAGCGCGATCGGCATACGTGCTGTGAGCAGCATTGGTCCTGTATCCATCCCTGCATCCATGAGCATAGTAGTGATGCCCGTTTCCACCTCTCCGTGATACAGACTCCACTGAATTGGGGCAGCACCGCGATATTTTGGCAAAAGCGAACCATGCGCATTGACGCAGCCCAACCGAGGCATATCGAGCATTGCCTGCGAGAGAATTTGCCCATAGGCAACAACCACAAACGCATCTGCTTGAGCGGTATGGAGGAACGCCAGGGTTTCCTCATCCTTTTTGACGCTTCTGGGCTGATACAGCGGCAGTTGGTGTGCCTGGGCGATCGCTTTAACGGGTGACGGTATGAGTTCATTGCCTCGTCCGCGCCGCTTATCTGGTTGTGTGACGACTGCCAGTACGTTGAAATTTGGGTGAGCTAGCAAACGCTTTAGACTGGGCACAGCAAAATCAGGCGTGCCGAAGAAGATGATGTTCATGTCAATGAGCGTACATGCAAAAGACAACCAGATCGAGCCGCATTCGATCGCGGGAACCTACTGCAATAGTCGAGCCGATTGGCGACCGAACCGCTACGAGTTTAGCTACCTCAGCACACCGTTGTCATTTCAATTCGACAGTTTGACTATGAAGGGCAGTGGCCGACGCTAGAAGCCAGTCCTAACCCCTTTGCCACGACTGTGATGGCTCATCTTAAGGCTCAGGAAACGCAACGCCATCCGAACCGCCGCAAGGAGTGGAAGCTGAGCTTAATTCGGCGTTTGTATGAATCTGGCTACAGTCGCCGAGACGTGCTGCATCTGTTTAAGTTCATCGATTGGGCTATGATCTTGCCAGAGGGCTTGAAGCAAGCATTTTGGCTGGATTTGAAGGCTTACGAGGATTGGAAAACCACTAAACGCGAGGTTCGCTCGGCGATCGCCCTGGGTCAGCGATCAGACAAACCACACGCAAGAGGTTCCTACCAAAGAAACCTCTGTACTTGCTAATTTTTCTGACCACGCCAGGGACTAATTTCAAGCTTACCGTCTGGTTTGAAGACCGCTTTGAACAGAGCGAGGGGTTCTGACATCGCTTCCGTATCGCCATCGGCTGCAAGTTTGCCAAGCTTAGCCAAGGGAACTTCTTTCTCGTAATTAGCGGCGCTTTGGTCATCTGGCTTGTAGTCCACGATCGTGCCGTCTTGCTTCACCCGGACTCGAAACACCAGGTCTTTCTTAAAGGTCGGCTTGTCTTTCCAGGCTTTGTCAATCTGGTCATACAGCGTGGGCTGAAGCACTTTAATCTGCGCCGGATCGGTAATTTCTGCAATACCTGTGATGGGGCTTGCCACTGCCTCGCTCCAGGGGGTTACATCCACTACCCCAGTGGGAGTAAAGACGACTTTGTACTGAGCGATTGGCTCCGTTGTAGGCTGCGATCCATTGGTTGGAATGTACAGCAAGCTCGGTAAGGGCGTTTGATTGACATTAGTGAGTGCAGCCGGGTTGATTGGCTTGTAGCCCACTAGCGCACCATCTTTCACCACACCCACGCGGTAAACCAGATCTTGCTTGACGGTTGTGCGGTTTTTCCACGCCTGATCAAGCTGGCTTGAAAGCTGCTTTTGCAGGGTTTGAATCTGGGTAGGATCCGTAATGTCAGGAGCCGCCGTCAACGTTGATTCTAACTTTGTCAAATCGGGCTGCGCTGCTGATGGTGATGAGCTGGGAGCTGTTGCTGCGCTAGCGCTAGGGCTGGGTGGCGTACCACTAGCGATCGGTGTGGGAGGGCTGGCAGAGGGTGAGGGCGAACCTGTAGTACTGGAGGTTGAGCTAGCTTTGGGCACCAAATCGCTAGGTTGGCGCACTTGGGGCGTCGGTATGAAGAAGAAGGCGATCGCAGCCAGTGCCAAACCAGAGGCTCCAATAGCTGCAGGCACCGCTTGCTTGGTAACAGGCTCGCTACTGCGAACATAGCGCTTAGCGAGGGGAGTAACCTTGAGGGCTAAATCTGGCAAGGTTTGAGTGTCTGCAAAGAACTGATCCACAGCCTCTACAAGGTCAAATAACTGGACAGTGGTTAGATCAATCTGGCGGGTCAAATGAGTGGCAATGCCCGAACCAGGATCGGCATCAGGGGGGAGTACGCTCAAGCGATGATGGGTCTCATCGAGCCGTTCTAGCTGCACAAGCTTTAATGAGGCATGAGGCGCTTTGAAGGCACGAATGCCGCTTAACAATTCTTGAGCATAAAGGCTTACAGCAGCCGTCAAGCTTTCCAGGAACTCGCGACCACCTGTTAACGGTTTTTCCTCACCCACAAGATGACATTCAGCACTCATGAGCTGCGACATGAGGGGTCGCGCTTCAGATTGACTGGTCACGATCGAATCGCCCCAGCCTTCCAGAACAATGGTGCAGTTCGGTAAATTATATTGACGTTGAATACTCATGCGACCTCTCCGTCAAACAGGCTTGCCCAAAACCGCTGCATCCCATAGGTACCTGTACAGAACAGCAGTTGAGTCAGCAGCTTTAAGGCCAGTTCATCCAACTTTTCATCTGAATTGTAAGCAGCCACGATCGCCCGCTTCGGGTTCATCCGCGATCGAAAATGGGCACGAAACCGCTCCAGATAATCACTCAACCGAAAGTGATGTTCCATTGATAACTGCTTATCGTTCAACTGCTGGTAGGCCAACAACAACTGCCGGATGAGTACTGTCAGCCGACGCGCCAGATAGCACCCAACCAGCACCAATGCCTTTGCTTCTGTCACGGTTAAAGGACGACGCTGACTGTAGCGCCGCAGTGGGTTGGTGCTACGTAACCGCCAGAGCGAAACCCGATTTTTGATCATGCTCTGAAGCTCTAACTCATTCGCCATGACCAGAATGGCTTCTGACCCGCTTAAGTCCAGCGCCTCGATCGCCAGCAGCATCAAATCGATTTCGAGTCGGGCACGGCGAGGGCAAACCTCATCGGGCAACGACGGATTCGGCAGACTATCAAGAATCAAGGGTGTGGACTGAACGGGTGGACTATTTAACTGCATTACACTCACGGGAACATCCATTCCAACTGGCTTAGGTCTTGGACTGAGCTTCGTCATTTAAGCGTCATTGCCAGGGTTAGCAATACTCATTGCAACAACTCTGGCTCCTACTCTTCGGTGCTGGCTGATCGGCGCTTTCGACGACGCGCTTCCGTAGCTAGGCTACTGGCTTAGTATCCAGCCGCATTCTAGCGAAATCAGGATCGTCAAAGCCAATCGTTCAGCGCAGACAAGGTTTTGTCTTACGGAGATCGAAGGTGAAAGATCGCGATCGCGCCAAAACCGTGCAGCCTTATAGTGTACGCTTTTGGGTTGTTTTATGACACAACGCGCAAAATTGGTCGAAAGTTCCCTACAGGTAGAGGGGGAGAATGTCGTGTAACAAAGCGTCATAGGAATGAGAGAATGAGGCAGGATCGGCACAGGACGATCGCAAGGTGCTGCTTGCAAAGATGGCTAGGAAAATTGGATCAATGCTTAAACGATTACTGGCAGTAGTTTTAGTGGTAATAAGCCTGAGCCTGCAAGGATGCGTCACCCCCACGGGCGGCTTAAAGCCTTATATCGACAGCTTCGACGGTTATAAGTTTCTTTACCCCAATGGTTGGTTGCCTGTCAGCGTGACGGATGGCCCGGATGTTGTCTTTCACGACATTATTGAACAAACCGAAAATGTCAGTGTTGTTATTAACCCCGTGACAGGCAACAAGACACTGGCTGATTTGGGCAGCCCTGGTGAAGTGGGTTATCAGCTAGGCAAGAGCGCGATCGCGCCTCCCGATTCTGGACGCAAAGCCGAGTTGGTGAATGCAGAAGCTCGTACCGTCGGCGATAAGCTGTATTATCTGCTGGAATATGCGGTTAAAGTGGGCGATCGCGAACGCCACAACCTTGCTAGCGTTGCCGTAAGCCGTGGCAAACTCTACACCTTTAATGCCTCTACTCCAGAAGACCGTTGGGCAAAAGTGCAGCCCTTGCTAGAAAAGAGCGTTAAGTCGTTCTTGGTTGATTAATTAGGAGCACGGGAGCCGAGCGTTGTATGAACATTAGAGCAATGATTCATCCAGCAGAAGAAGGCGGCTACTGGGCAGAGATTCCTGCTCTCCCTGGTTGTATTACGGAGGGAGATACAATGGATGAAGTCATAGCGAATTTGAAAGATGCCATTGAAGGTTGGCTCAGTGTTGCTAATGATTAAGCAAGGTACAACGTCTCTGGCAAACAAGAGCACGAAATGACGCTCCGAGAGTTCGTTCACCCTGGTTCTCGTTGCTTTCTCTCTTTTTCTACTCCCTTATGGGCTTCCCACAGTTCATCCTTGCATCTGCGTCACCTGCGCGGTTACGGTTGCTGCGAAGCGTTGGTCTTGAACCGATCGTCCATCCGAGTGATTTTGACGAATCCCAAGTGCAACTGGATGATCCAGCCGCACTGGTACAAACGTTGGCCCTCAGTAAAGCAACCACTGTCGCAGCCCAACTCGAACACAACGCCTCTGGTGTAAGGCTTATTTTGGGATGCGATTCCGTTTTAGCGGTGAATGGAGAAATTCACGGCAAACCAGCTAGCCCAGAGGACGCGATCGCACGCTGGCAAACCATGCGTGGTCAAGTCGGGCACCTCTACACCGGACATGCACTACTCGTCATTCGCCCCACACCCTACTCCCCATACCCCACACCCTACTCCCCACACCCTGCCCCGCCGCCGCTCGTCCGTTGCCAAGTGACTCATGTCCACTTTGCCGCTGTGAGCGATCGCCAGATTGCGGCTTATGTTGCGACGGGTGAACCTATGTCCTGTGCTGGCAGCTTTGCGTTAGAAGGGAAGGGCGGCTCGTTTATTGACAAGCTAGAAGGTTGTCACAGCAACGTGATTGGTCTGAGCCTTCCCCTGCTCCGCCAAATGCTGAGCGATCGCGGCTTTGACATCACCGATTTTTGGGCAACGGCTAGGATGCAGTAATGGAGGATAAGACGGGTGAATATCCTCTTATCGCTCTAGCCAGTTTTGTGATAGTCGCTATGATCTTTCCAAGACAGCGGCTCAGCTACAAAGGGACGGTTCACCGCTACGATCGTGCTGATTCAGCAACCCTTAATGGTTGGATTTAAAGATTTCACCGATCCGGTCTGGTTTGTTCTTACACTAAAAGCAGATGGTGTTGAACCTCAGTACTGGTATCATCGATCGGCTAGATTGATTACCCAAACGCTAGGGTAGCTTGAGGTTTCGTCTAGCTGGTACTGCATCTATCGTTGTCGGCTCAAAGGTAAGTTCCTCGCTTCGATCGCACTCTTCGCAATTACCTGGCTCTTTGATGAATCGTTCGGTGACTGATCTCTCCAATTTTCGTGCTGATGTGCGCGATCAGACCTATTTGGGGCAGCTCTGCGGGTCTGGGCAACGCTTTCGCGATCGCTACGAAATTCTCAAAATCCTTGGGCGGGGTGGCTTTGGCATTACCTTTTTAGCACGGGACGCCTCTCTTCCCGGTCAACCGCTCTGCGTGATTAAGCAGCTTTGTCCCAAAGTCAACGATGCTGCGGCGTTACAGCAAGCGCGTAAGCGTTTTGAACAGGAAGCTGCAACCTTAAGCAAGCTGGGTAGCCATGCTCAAATTCCCCAACTGCTGAACTACTTTGAGTCAGCGGGCGAGTTTTATCTGGTGCAAGAATATGTCCGAGGCCATACCCTGACTAAGGTGATTAAACGGTGTGGCCCTTTTGCTGAGTCTGGGGTGAAGCAGTTTCTGAAAGAGTTTCTGCCCCTGCTTCAGTATGTGCATCGTCATCGCGTGATTCATCGTGATATCAAACCCCCAAACTTGATTCGTTGCCGTGATGATGGCCGACTCGTGCTCATTGACTTTGGTGCTGTGAAGGAGCAGATCACTCAAGTGAGCGATTCGAGCGGTAAAGCCACTTCTACTCAATTTGTCGGCACCGTTGGCTTTGCGCCACCGGAACAACTGGCTTCTCGCCCCATTTATGCCAGCGACATTTATGCGTTGGGGATTACCTGCCTGTATCTTTTGTCGGGTAAACCACCGTTAGAGTTTGACTACGAGTTTCTGACTGGGGATGTGCGTTGGAGTGAGTATGTATCGGTGAGCGAGCATTTTGGCACGGTCTTAAGCAAGATGCTGAAAGTGTCGCCGCAGGATCGGTTTCAGTCGGTCGATGAGGTGATACGGGCACTGGAGCTAGAACCATACTTTGACAATCTTGTGCATTGTATGAATATCAAGCCCAAGCCCTTTCCTGCTGCTGCGTCAGACGAGAAGGATACGGACAGCTACGTGCCGCCAATGGTGCGATCGGCGATGGCAATCCGCGATTGGCAAGCCAAACTCAAGGCTAGACGAGCGCGAGATCGGGTGTATCAGCCCAGAATTACCCATAGTGGTTCCAGCTATTTTCGTTAGGCAAGTCTGACGTGTATTTTGCTGACTGTGGTTAAATGGCATCATGCTTGCCTGACGTAAAGCGGAAGCCCCGGCTGAATCTGCAAGCGCTGTATGCTGTCATACCTCTGAATGGCGACCGAATCCCCCTCCCATGAAGCCGCTCTCCTGTCGCGTGTTGCCCAGCACGATCAGGCAGCGCTAGCAGAACTGTACGATCGCTATGCGCGAGTGCTTTACTCCGTCGCGTTCAAAAGTCTGCGATCAGCTGAAGAAAGCGAAGAAGTTGTGTTAGATGTCTTCGCTCAAGTATGGCGCACGGCAGGTCGTTATGACGGTGCAAAAGGACGGGTCGACAGCTGGCTGTTTATGATGACCCGTAGCCGTGTTCTCGATCGATTGCGAAGCTTACAGCGAACGACTAAGGTTACCCTTGCGTCAGAGAATTTAGCAGAGATCCAAACCACGACTACGGGCGTAGATCCAATTGAAAACGTCCTGATCTCAGAGCGCCGCGATCGAGTGTTAGCCGCCCTCAGCCAACTGCCCGAAGAGCAACGCCAGGTTATCGAGTTGGCATACTACAAAGGACTTACCCAATCAGAAATTGCTGCGCAGGCTAACCTCTCGTTAGGCACCGTTAAAACGCGCATTCGGCTGGGCTTGAGTAAGCTGCGAGTTGCCCTTGGTAACTGGGAGCAAAGCTAGGATAGGAATCTAGACCCTTAGAATGTGATGAACGCTGAAGACCGCTGTTTTTGTGAACTTGCTCCGCTCTATGCACTCAACCTGCTCGACGATGAGGACCGTCGCTGGGTTGAGGCGCAAGTGCTTGAAAATCCAGAACTAGCGGCTGAATTGGCAGAATATCAGGTGACCGTAAATACGCTTCCTTATGGAACGCCTGTGGTGCCGATGGCAGAGAGCTTGAAAGGGCGTCTGTTCCAACGGTTAGCAGCCGAGCCAGCCGAGGTACCCCTGCTGACAACTGAACCAGCACAGGAAGCAACTCCTCCTGCTCTTTCACAGACATACAGCCGCTCGGAAGCCTCTGCGCGATCGCGGGTTGTACCATTTCACCGCAGTCGGTGGCCACAGGCAGCGGGAGCCATTGCCGCCCTAACCGCGATCGTCCTCCTGGTAGACAACTACCGTCTTCGTGAGCGCGTTCAGGCAGATCAGGCGATCGTGGCGACGCTCCAGCAACCCGACAGCATCGTTTACCTGCTAAGAGGCACGGACAAAGCCGCAAACGCCTCTGGTAGTCTGGTTGTGAACTCTAGCCACAAAACTGCTGTTGTCCTGGTGCAAAACTTGCCTGCTTTGCCTGACGGTCAAGCCTATCGTCTGTGGGCCGTTCCTAAAGGAGCCACCAAACCCGTCTACTGCGGTCAGTTCAATCACGATCGAACTGGCACCGTTCACTGGTCGTTACCAGAAGCTGCTTGTAGTGCCAGCGTACCGCAAATGCTAGTGACCGCTGAATCAACATCCGATCCGCCGATTCCGACAGGGCCGCTGGTGATGAAGAGTACGCTGTAGGCGTGGGGCATGGGAAGCAGGGGAAGCAGGGGCGGCAGGGAGAAGTTCTGAGTTTTGAGCTAGGACAGCAATCAGTGGTCATTCCTCTAACAACTAACAACCAACAACTAACAACGCCTTCTCAGTGGCTCTCTACTGCAACGCCCACGCCAGAAAGCGTTCTGTGTAGTAAAGGGCTAGCTGGTTGCTGACTCCGTTAAACACTTTGTCGAAGACGTGTTCTGCCCAGGGGATTTCAATCCAGACGGCGCGGTTGTCTGTTGCCTGAAGTTGATCGTAGAGCGATCGACCAAACTTTGCCTGCACGAGATGGTCGCGTCCACCATAAATGAGTAGGGAAGGCGGTAGTGCTGGCCGAACGTAGCTGTAAGGAGAAGCCTGTCTGTACAGCGCCGGAAATTCTTCTGGCGTGCCGCCTAGCAGTGCTTTGAGTACAGCGCGACTGTTGATTGGGTCTGGATGAGGCAAATCATAGTAGCCCTTTGTCAAGTCAACAGGGCCATAGTAGTTCACCACTGCCCGGATCGGGATGTTGCCAGGCTGATAGGCTGCCAGCATGGCTAGATGGGCACCCGCCGATCGCCCCATCAACGCCACCCGATTCAAATCCACTTCTAACTCCACCGCGTGCTGTTGAATATACGCCAGCGCCGTTTTCACATCGTCAAACTGTGCCGGAAAGCGATATTGGGGGGCATGACGGTAATCGATCGCCACCACGGTATAGCCGCGTGCTGCCATGTAACGACTGAAGGGTGCATCGTCGTTCGGGCTACCGTTTTGCCACGCGCCACCGTAGATAACCACGATCGTTGGGTGTTGCCCCTTCAGCGGAGGATGATAGACCGTCAGCGTTAAGGGCACACCATCAGGTGTCGCAAACGGTATGCCTGCTGTTGTGCGCACAGGTTGCTCTGGAATGCCCCGAAAAACATCGATTAGAACGAACGGTTGAGACCGCGTGGGTGGTTCAGCCACATTAACGACATCGACACCGACAGTGCTTCCTGTTGCCTCCACCATTGCTCTTTGCAGCCGCATCAGTGCAGTTGACCGAGAGACGGATGCATAATCTGCTCCTAACGCTGTCTCCATTGATTTGGCTGCTTCCTGATTGGCAGTGGGAAACTGCCGCAGCGGTAGCGTACTGATGGTCAGGCTCACGAGACTACAGATAAGCACGAGGCGAAAGAGCCAGCTTTTACGCACGTACCACAACGTGAGTAACGCCGCGATCGTATTTGCTCCGATCAACCAGGGGCTAATTTCTGGTGCACCCACCCCTAAGGGCAGCAGGGCAAACGTTGGTGCAGGGATAACAATCCAGACGGTGAGAAAGAACGCCACTCCAAAGATAAATAGCGATAGCCCTCGCAGCAACGCCTTTAGTAAATTCTGCATTCAAAGAAAACTGTAAACGGTGTGCGATCAGCTTTTGCGAGAAGCTTTGCTTTTAGTGGTTTTGGCTTTTGGTTCAGGTGCAATAGCTAGTGTGTCAACCGATCGTGCCTCCCGTAAATTGGCAGCTTGGGTCAGCAGAGAATCGGCAAACGCATAGGCAACGGCATCGATCGTGTCACTGGCTTCAGAAGTAGATTGTCCGCCAGCCAGTTGAGCCAATTCTTCGCGCCGTTGTTGACTGTCAAGCGGCGTCACGCGGACAACTGTGCGAACATCGGAGTCAAGGGAGTGGGGAGTCGGGAGTGGAGAGTCGGAAAGGGAGGACGCGAAAGTTTTAAGTTTTGAGTTTTGAGTTTTGAGTTTGCCATTCTTTGTCTCCCCTGCTTCCCCCTCTCCCCTTGCTTCTTCTGTACCTCCTACCTTCTGCCTTTTGCCTTCTGCCTCCTGCCTCTCCAACTCAATCACTTGTTTACTCACCCGCCAGTGATGGTCTGCCATCGCCGCGACGATCGGCTGGTGGGTTACGCATAGCACTTGATGATGCTGGCTAAGCTGGTGGAGCTTTTCTGCGATCGCTTGCGTCACGCGCCCCGAAACGCCCACGTCAATTTCGTCAAAAACCAGGGTACCAACCGGGTCAATTTGAGAGAAGCTGGCTTGCAATGCCAATAGAAAGCGGCTCATTTCGCCACCAGAGGCAATTTCGGTCAACGGTTGCAGCGGCTCACCTGGATTGGGACTGAAAAGGAACGTCACGCGATCGGCTCCCAGTGCTGATGGCGCAGCGGGGGAAATCCCAACCTGAAACTTTACCTTCTCCATTGCCAGCGGCTTGAGTTCGGCCACTAACCGCTCCTCTAAATCTTTTGCCGCTGTTTGTCGTCGTTGGGTTAAGACCGCGCAAGCGGCTGTTAAAGCCTCCTGACGTTCCTGGTAAGCGTGTTCTAAATCTTCCAGAGATTGTCCACCACCCGTGAGTTCGTCCATATCAGCTTGCAGGCGCTGATAAAGGGCGATCGCATCCCCCAGAGTCGGACCATACTTGCGACAAACCTGCTTCAGTTCAACAATCCGCTCCTGTACTTCCTGAAGCCGTTGTGGGTCAGCCTCCAGCGTTTCTCCATACATATTGATTTCCCGTCCGGCTTGCTCTACTTGGGCCAGAGCATTGCTGACGAGTTCCAGAATGGGCTGGATCTGTGCGTCATATTCCACCATTTCTTGGAGGGTGATTTCGGCTTTGCCTAGCAAATCAGCACAGGCTTCTGCGCCTTCATCGTTTTGATAAAGCGCCTGGTACACCTGATAGCTCTGATGCTGAAGCTCAACGCTGTGGCTGAGGCGTTTGCGTTCTTGCTCCAACTGCTCTAGCTCATCCGGCTCGGTGAGATTGGCAGCACTCAGCTCCTTCAGTTGGTACTCAAACAGGTCAAGCTGCTGAAGGCGCTCTTGTTCCGATTTGCGGCGCTTTTCTAAGGCTTGGAGCGCTTGTTGATACGCCGCAAAGGCTGTCGTCACGATCGCCCGCTTCTGAAGCAAAGCATCGCCACCATAACTGTCTAGCCATTCGCGCTGGAGAGGAGGCTGACCGATTTGCACCGTTTGTCCTTGTGCCGTTAGTTCAACCAGCCGATCGCGCAAGTACTCTATTTGCTGCTTGTTGACCAGCACACCGTTGATGCGCGATCGACTCCGCTGACTGCTTTGACTGGCGACAATTTCGCGGCTACAGATCAGTTGCTTCTCGTCCGTCAGTGAAATCTCTTGCTGCTCTAGCCAGGTAGCCAGGTCAGGTTCCAACCGAAAGATGGCTTCTACGACGGCGCGATCGGCTCCTGTCCGAATGGCACGACTGGTTACTTTGCCACCCAACACGGCGTCGATCGCATCCAGGATGATTGACTTCCCTGCACCCGTTTCGCCAGTGAGTACAGTCAGCCCTGCGCTCAGCCCTAGCTCTAGGCGGTCTACCAGGGCGAAATTTTCGATTCGCAGGGAAAGCAGCATGGGCGGGGAAAGAGTAAGGGGTGTAGGGAGTGGGGGATAAGGGGGAAGGATGAGGAAGTGTAATGGATGAGCAATGAGAGCGTTTAGACTAGAATTTTGGGATGACTAGAATTTTGGGATGTAGTTGTAGTGTACTACCAGGGTCTGACTGTGCTGACTGGTTGACAGATTGACTCGCTGATAGAGTGTTTCCATTTCTCACACCCTACACCCTACACCCTACACCCTACACCCCATTCCCCACGCCCCTCTAAATGGTAGCGATCTCTGAAGTAATGGCAACGGCTTTGCAAGCGTACCGAGTGGGAAATTTGGTGCAGGCAGAATGGTTGTGCAATCAGGTGCTGGAACAACAGCAAACCTATGTGCCTGCGCTACACCTGTTGGGCGCGATCGCGCAGCAAACGGGCAGGCTAGAATCGGCGATCGCTCACTATGAAAGGGCGATCACGCTTGACCCCCGACATGCCGAAGCGCATGGCAATCTGGCAGTAGCATTCCAGGAGCGTGGGGAGTGGGAGAACGCAGCAACACACTTCCAGCGATCGCTGGCACTCAACCCAAATCATGCTCCAACCCATTTCAATGCTGGAAATCTGGCATTAACGCAAAAGCGATTGGATGAGGCGATCTTGCACTATCAACATGCTATTGCGCTTAACCCTAACTACGCCAGAGCTTATACCAATTTAGGGAATGCATTCAGAGCACAAGGTCAGCTTGAGGCGGCGATTGTGCAGTACCAACAGGTGCTCACGCTGGTTCCAACCGATGCGCAAGCCTACACCAATTTTGGAAATGCCCTACAGGCGCAGGGACAGCCAGAAGCCGCGATCGCCTACTATCAGAGCGCTCTGGCGCTTCAACCCACAAACGCTGAAGTGTACTTCAATTTGGGCAATGCGTTCAGGCTGATGATGCAGGCAGAGAACGCGATCGCCCACTACCAGCAGGCGCTGACTCTAAAACCCTACTGGGCAGCCGTACACAGCAACCTGGCACTGTGCTTGCAGGAAGAACAACACTATGAAGCTGCGATCGCCCATTTTCAGCAGGCTGTAGACCTGGAACCGACTGATGCTGAGGCACACAACAATTTGGGCGTGATGCTGTATGAGATGAACGAGTTAGCGCGCGCAATCGCACATTGTCAGCAGGCGATCGACCTCCAACCTGAGTTTGCCGAAGCTCACCTAAACCTGAGCATGGCGCTCTTAGCGAATGGGGATTATCACCAGGGCTTTCGTGAATATGAGTGGCGCTGGCAGGCTCAAGATGCGAAACAACCGTCTTTGCCAGGAAGCAGATGGGATGGCTCGGCTTTAGAAGGACGCACGTTATTGCTTTACACAGAACAGGGCCTGGGCGATGCGATCCAATTCATTCGCTACGTGCCACTGTTGGCAAGGCAGCATCGTGTCCTTGTCGAGTGCCCCAACCCCTTACTCCGCCTGTTTGGGATGATTCCAAACGTAGAACTGATTCCTCAAGGTTCTTCCTTGCCTGCGTTTGACGTTCATCTCCCGCTGATGAGCTTGCCGTACATTCTCGGCACCACTCTGGAAACAATCCCTCATCAGGTTCCTTATCTCTCAGTGCCAGCAGACTGCAAATGGTCGATCGCTGATCGCACACATTCTCTCGAAACCAGCACCGAATCTAGCTCTGAACGCGCAACCGGAAAACGGGTCGATCCCCCTCTCAGACTCGGCATTGTTTGGGCGAGTGGTTTACCCAAAGACCCTAGGCAGCGCAGATTCTCTCGCAATCGCACCGCGCCTCTTACAGCCTTTATGAACAGGTTGCGCCCGCTTAAGGTGGAGTTGTACAGCCTCCAGGTTGGTGTTCATGCGGCTGATATTGCTCGGTACGGGTTTCAAACCTGCCTGCATGACTTGAGTTCCCAGCTTCGGGATTTTGGAGACACCGCAGCCGCGATCGACCAGCTCGATCTCATCATCTCAGTAGATACGGCGGTGGCTCATCTAGCAGGCGCACTGGCGAAACCTGTATGGATTGTGCTGCCGTTTGCGGGTGACTGGCGCTGGCTACTGCATCGGAAAGATAGCCCCTGGTATCCCACTATGCGCTTGTTTCGCCAACCGTCTCCCGGTGATTGGGAAGGCGTGATGGCTGAAGTCGTACAGGCATTAGAAGAAAGGCTTGACCATGAACATTCGTCCTGAGACCCCTACTGATCATGCGGTGCTCGCAGCGGTGCTCACTCAAGCTTTTGGTCAAGCAAATGAGGCGCAACTTGTGGATCGCATTCGGTAGAGCGATCGCTGTATTCCTTCGCTGTCGCTTGTTGCAGAGCGTGATAAGGCAGTGGTTGGTCACATTTTATTCAGCTACGTTGATCTGGTTAGCGATGAGACACGACGCATCTTGGCACTGACTCCGGTTGCCGTACTACCCACATATCAAAATCACGGCATTGGGAGTGCATTGGTGAACGCAGGGTTAACGATCGCAGATTCAATGGGAGAAGCGTTAGTCGTTGTCCTGGGACATCCACTGTTCTACCCTAAGTTTGGGTTTGCACCTTCCATACAGTACGCGATTGCAGCCCCTTTTCCAGTGCCAGAAGATGTTTTCATGGTCAAACCGCTGAAACACTTCCAGCCCATGTATCGAGGCAACGTTGTTTACCCACCTGCCTTTAATGATGCTTAGTTCGGGAAGTTCGCCTTGCATTTGTCCCGCTGGGCAGAGCACAGTAGAGAGGCGTGATGGTTAACTTAAAGAAGGCGTGCCTTTTGCAAACTTTCGGCGTAGTAACCGATGTCTGACCAGTGCTCATCAACGGTAGACATGAAGGCTGAGACGCTGACGGTCACAGAGGTCAGTTAACGCAAAGATATTGTTACAATGTGTTACATCACTAGCTCTTATCCGGCTGCACCCTCATGAATGTTAAGACCGCACCGCATAAATCAGATTCATTTGCGCCAGAGCATACTGCTTTAAATTCTACAGAGCAGCGACATCATGAGGCGGAAGGAACCCTCGTCACGCCCACGCTGGTGTTGGATAGTGAGATTTCGATCGAAGAAGAGGAGCGCCTACTGCTGGCAAACATTCTTCCGGCTGACGAAGAAGATGGTTCGTTGCGCTACGACCCAGTGGCGATCGCGGCTCATTATCGCCAGCATCCCTTTCAGGTGTGGGGACGGGTTTTTAATATCTTCTTTCCCTTCCTGACATTTGGGCTGAAATGGTGGTTGAATTCTCGGCTTGGCTTTACTGTGCAGAAGCATCGCCAACAGGCTGTTCGTCTGCGTGAAATGTTGACGCGTATGGGGCCTGCTTTTATTAAAGTGGGTCAGGCGTTGTCCACTCGCCCCGATCTGGTGCCGTCAGATTATTTGGAAGAACTCACCCATCTGCAAGACCAGTTGCCACCGTTTGATAATGCGGTTGCCTATCGGTTTATTGAAGAGGAACTGGGCGATTCGCCTGACATGATTTATGCGGAGTTGACTGCAAGCCCGATCGCGGCGGCTTCTTTGGGGCAAGTGTATCGCGGTCGGCTTAAAACGGGTGAGGAGGTTGCTGTGAAAGTGCAGCGTCCTGGCCTTGCTCAAAGTATTGCGCTGGACACCTATATTTTGCGTGGTTTGGCGGCCCTCACCATGCGACTGGTCAAGCGAGTGCGCAGTGACCTGGTCGGCATTATGGACGAGTTCGCTGCTCGCATCTTTGAGGAGATGGACTACAACCAGGAAGGGCGAAATGCTGAACGCTTTGCTCAACTGTATGGGCACATGCAAGACATCTATGTGCCTAAGATCTACTGGCAGTACACGGGACGGCGAGTCCTGACAATGGAGTGGATTACGGGCACTAAGCTGACTCAGCCAGAAGCGATTCGAGCGCAAGGTGTTGATGCCAGCTACCTGATTGAGGTGGGTGTGCAGTGTTCTTTGCGCCAGTTGCTCGAAAATGGTTTTTTCCACGCTGACCCCCATCCTGGCAATCTCTTGGCAACGCCCGACGGCAAACTGGCGTATCTGGACTTTGGCATGATGAGCGAAGTCAAACCCGCCCAGCGGTATGGCTTAATTGAGGCGATCGTCCATCTGGTCAACCGTGATTTTGAAGGCTTGGCTAAGGATTACGTCAAACTGGAATTCTTGACGCCCGATACAGATCTGACACCCATTATTCCTGCCTTTGCCACCGTTTTTAGCGATGCACTGGGAACCACCGTTGCTGAAATCAACATTAAAAGCATCACCGATCAACTTTCCGCGCTGATGTACGAGTTTCCGTTTCGGGTGCCTGCCTACTATGCGCTCATTATTCGATCGCTCGTGACGCTAGAAGGCATTGCCATCAATGTTGATCCCGAATTTAAGGTGCTTAGCAAGGCATACCCCTATGTCGCCAAGCGCTTGCTCACTGACCCGGCACCCGAACTGCGAGCCTCTTTGAAAGACTTGCTGTTCAAAGACGACAGTTTTCGCTGGAATCGTCTAGAAAACTTGCTGCGAAATGCTCGTAGCAGCACAGATTACGACTTAAGCAAAGTTGTGGATCAAACGCTGGACTATCTGTTCTCAGAGCGCGGCGGCCTGATTCGCCATCAGATTGTGGAAGAGGTTGTAAAAGGCGTTGACTCGATCGGCAGCAATGCGCTCAACAACCTTCGATATAGCTTTGCCGAACGGTTTGGTTTGACTGTTAATCGCGCCGATGCCGTGCCAACCGAAAGTCAGCAAACGTTAGAGCATCTCAAGCGCATCTGGGACATCTTGCAAGAAACGCGCGGGTTTGACCCCACTAGGCTGTTGCCAGTGCTTCCAAAGCTGTTGTTTAAGCCAGAAGCACACCAGATGGGTCAGCAAATTGCTGAGGGATTGGCTCAGCGTGCGATCGCTCGCTTCATCCGCGAATTTCTTCTTGCTGATGAACCAACCCGTGCGACTCCCCCTACAGCCCAACCCCGACTACCCGCATCTCGTGCCTGACCGTATGGAAGGCTGATGCAAAGCCTGGTTATACCAGTTCTCAGTTTTGAGTTGAAGAGCGGTCAGCGGTCAGTGGAGAAGTGTTGAGTGTTGAGTGCCCGAACCTTGGTAGTATCGCTGTTTGAAGCACATCACCTGTAGCTCAATGAAAGGGAAATGGTATTAGACCAGTCCTCTCAGTAGACCGACATAAATGCCTTGAATCTCTAGCTCTTCAACGTTCATATCAACTACTGTTGGCTCGTAGGCTGTGTTGGCAGGCTGAAGTGTAATCTGCTGTCCATGCCGATAGAGATATTTGAGTGTAGTCGTCCCGTTCTTTCTCGCTGCGACGATCGTGCCGTTACGAATGGCACGCGGGTTCGTTTCTCGCCGCATGATGACGACATCGCCATGATCAATCAATGCGCCTGTCATGCTGTCGCCCCGCACCTGAAGTGCAAAATGCTGGGAACGCTCGTGCTGAGAAAGATGTACCAGTTTCGGTAAACAGGAAAGCTCCAAGTGCTGTTGCTCCTGATCAGAAAAGGTTTCTACCAGGCTATGCGCCGCGATCGCCCCAATCAGCGGAATGCCATTACTGGGGCGCAGGATTTTGAGCGATCGAGATTTGCGGGGGGCATGGCTGATGAGTCGCTTGGTTGTCAACGCATCAATGTGAAGTTGCACCGACGCGAGCGATCGGTACCCCAATCCTTTCTGGATTTCACGGTAGGTGGGGGCCATCCCATACTGCGCCATGAAATCCTCAATCCAGGTAAGCACCCGTTGCTGCGAGGCGGTAAGTAGCGGCTGCATAAAGCGACAAAAGAGCGTTTGTACTACTTTACACTATTTTTCTACTAATGGCGGTCATCTTGCCAAATCTAGCGCCCTTTAGTCAGGCTCTGGTGCTGCGCTGATCGGCGCTGGAGACGAGATCACTGGATTGGTAGCGGATGCCTGCTTGCTTGAAGCGGTGTAGGGCTTCACCGAGGCGATCGCACTCGGCAATCAAACTAATCCGCACGTAGCCTTCACCACCCGTCCCAAAAGCATTGCCAGGAGTCACCACGACCCCGGTTTCTTGCAAGACAGAGAGCGCGAAATCAGTGGAGCCAATGCCAGGAGGACAGGCAACCCAGAGATACATTGTGGCGTTAGGTTTAGGCACCGTCCAACCCAGGTCTGCCAACCCTTGAATAAGAAAATCGCGACGGGTGCGGTAGCGTGCCTGCACCTCATGCAGATACACATCTGGAAGCTGTAGTGCGGTTTCGGCGGCGGTTTGTAGGGCTGCAAAAATTCCGTAGTCCAGGTTGGTTTTCAGCGTGCGTAACCCTTGCACAATGTGGCGATTACCGACGACGAAGCCTACGCGCCAACCTGCCATGTTGTAGGTTTTAGAGAGGGTGTGAAACTCGACCCCAATGTCTTTCGCACCGGGAATTTCGAGCAGGCTGGTGGGCTGGTAGCCATCAAAGGCTAGTTCGGCATAGCAAAGGTCATGCACCAACAGAATGTCGTAGTGGCGTGCGAAGGCAACGATCTCTTCAAAAAACTCGCGGGGTGCCGTAGCAGCCGTCGGATTGCTGGGGTAGTTGAAATAAAGGATTTTAGCTTCTCTGGCGATCGCCTCAGGAATGGCTGACACATCAATGAGCCAGTCATTTTCAGGCTTGAGGATCAGGCTATGAATGGTTGCCCCTGCAATCAGCGGGCCTCGAAAGTGCGCCGGATAAGCAGGGCTAGGCACCAAGACTAGATCACCCGGATTCACGTAAGCCAGCGCCAGATGCGTTAAGCCTTCTTTAGACCCCAACAGTGGTAGCGCTTCGCCTTCTGGGTCAAGTTTGACGTTGTAGCGGCGGTAATACCAATCGGTGATGGTGCGTCGAAAGCTAGCGGTGCCCTCAAAGGGAGGATAGCCGTGATTCGCTGGATTTTGTAAGGCCGCGATCGCCGCCTCTACAACAGGCTGCGGCGTTGGCCCATCGGGATTGCCCATCCCCAAGTCAATCAGGTCTAGCCCCTGTTCTCTGGCGCGTACCTTGAGTTCGTCTAACCGCGCGAAGACATAAGGCGGCAAGGAACCCAGGCGATCGGCGGGTTTGATCCAGTCTGGTTTCATGCCATTACCTCATCGTTAAGGGAGTGGGGAGTGAATGCTGATCCCTGGCTTCTGCTAAAGTCATTCACACCAGCTTCTTCTCGCCGTGTGCTTGCAGCCGTAGTGCTTGCAGCCGTAGTGGAAACCATTGCAGCCATCAGTTGCGCAGGTTCGACTGCAAAGGGCAGACGGTGGATATCGGACTGTTCGGCACAGGCAATGACTGCCGCTCGTTGTAAATCGGTTAGGGCTATATCTGCTAAACCCAAGTCGTTGAGACTTTTGGGTAGCCCAATATCACCATAAAACTTTAGCAACTGCTGACGGGCCGTCGCAGCCAGTTGGTTCCCCTGGACAATTTCTTCCAGACGCAATTGTACCAGAATGCCATACGCGACTTTCTCACCGTGCAGTGTGCCGTGACTGTCAAGGAGATGGGTCAAACCGTTGTGCACGGCATGGGCGGCTACTGTGCGACATTGGGCACCGCCTAAACCACCAATGACACCTGCCATCAGCACCGTAGCATCCACAACCTCTTGCCACGCTTCCCCCCCCGGTTCTTGAAGGGCGATCGCAGAGGTTTGAAACAACAGATCGCGCAACACTCGCGCTTGCTGCACGGCGGCGATGATAAGCGTTTGCTGCACATGCCCGCTGCTGACAGAGGCTTCGTACCATTTGGCAATCGCATCCCCAATGCCTGCTATCAACGTGCGGCGGGGTGCCGTTTGCACCACATCATAGTCCAGCACCAGCAAATCTGGGCAGCGTGTCAGCGCCACGTCGTACTGAAAGGCACCCTGATCTGTATACACGTTAGAAAGGGCAGTCCAAGCGGCACAGGTAGCGGCTGATGTGGGCACCGTCACAATCGGCAAATGGTGCTGATGCGCCACCAGCTTGGCAGTATCGATCGCTTTGCCACCGCCAATGCCAATGACTACATCGGCTCGGTGCAGGTCGATCGCTTGATGCAGTGTCGCTAATGTAGTCTCGCTACAGTCCGCACCGTATGTCATCCAGGCAATCTGAAGCGGTTCATGCTCCAATACTGTCTGCAACTGCGGTCTAATTGCTGCAAGAGTCTGGTTGCCGCCAATGACCAGCGGATGTTGCCCTAGGTGCGCGATCGCGTTCCCTACCTGATTCACTACCCCTCGACCACGCAGCACCTGTGCTGGGGCAATTGTAAGCGGTGGTTGACAAGCAATACAAGCGGTAGACATGGCGGAATCGAGTGTAAACGCTAGACAAAAAACGGGCAAGAATGCGTTTTACCAATCTAAAGCATCGTCACACATCAGGTTGTGAGCCAATTTCTAGACTCAAACCGACGGTTTGGGCAAACGCGCAAATTGTTCGCGATCGATTTCAATGATCGCTTGCTGATCGGTAGGAGAAGACAGGGAGGGCTTGATTTGTCCCAGATACACGGGTTGAGACACGCCTAGTTTGGGATGGAGCAGAGAACGAGCGCGAATGGTCATCGTCGCTTCGTCCTGAGCGAGCCGTCCCGTTGAGTACAGATCTACAGCCGCTTGACGCAGGGTGGCATCCAGTTCTGTCTCGGTGATGGTGGGCGGAACCACAATCACAACCTGAGAAGCACCAGAGTCAAAGACCCGCGTAAACTTCACAGCCCCTGGAATTTGAGGTCGATCGTGCAGGCCCAATCCCAACGCAAAGAGGCCGCCTGTCAGCACACTCATAAAACCCGTGACGCCTACCAGACGAAAGCGGATGCCCCACTTCAGCACCCAGCCTAAGATCATCAGCACAGCGCAAAAAAGAGTGAGATATCCCGACCAGAGGGCGATCGTAACGAGTGGCAAACCAAACAACATGCGATTTATGAAAAAGGGGCAACAGATTTAAGCTTCAGACAACCTTACGCTTCGGACAGCCAGGCTCTGACCCGCTCCAGGCTCAGCCAACCTGGTTTACGGACAAAACCATCTTCAATATTTTGGGCAACTTCCTCACGCAGTTCTGGAACTGCCATCACAAGCTGCTGCACAATTTCGATGTGTTGCCGCACGCCTTTTTTCGAGGTTTCCAGCATTGCCAACACTAAATTCACTCGTGCTTGCGGATCTTGCGGGTTCAGCTTCACGGCCTTTTGTGCTGCCTCGTAGGCCTGGTTGGGCTTTTCGATGAGGAGATAGAGCCATGCTAAACACGTCCAGGCAGAGCTACTCTTACGGGAGCGATCGCACACTTCTTTAAAGACTGGAATCAGCGTTTCAGGCGCTTCACCTGCCTTGTAGCGCTCAATGCCTTCATCAAAAAGTGAGTCAACAGTTTGAGTCATAAGGGAGAAAGAAAAAGTTGTTGGTTCTTAGTTTTTAGTTGTTAGCAAATTGGACTAAAAACTAACCACTGGCCGCTAGCAACTGTTCTTTACGCAGAGAACGATTTGCCACAGCCGCAGGTTTGCTCGGCATTGGGATTGGTAAATTGAAAGCCACCACCAATCAAAGCATCACTATAGTCCAGCACCAAACCATAGAGATAGAGCAAGCTTTTTGGATCGCACACAACTTTGAAGCCGTCGTAGTCATAGACTTCATCCGTTGGCTGAATATTAGCAGCATCCTCAAAGTTCATGGTGTAGGACATGCCAGAACAGCCGCCACCCCGAACACCGACACGCAGGCATAAATCCTGCCCTTGCTTCTCCCGAAGCAGTAGAACGTGCTTCAGAGCGGCATCTGTCATGAGAATGCCCTGCTGTTGCGATTGCGCTGTTTGCGTCATTGCTCGTAAAGCTCCTTGCCAAAATCCAGTCTTAAACGTGCAGACTTCTGCCTCCATACTATCAGGGATAAATCACACCTGGTTATCCACGTGAGAGGATAGACAACTAGCAGGGACAAGCGATTTCTTCTAACCTGGAGACTTAACGCATCGCCATCTCGTTGTTTGTACATTGACTGCAAGCAGACCTCTTTACACAAACCGATGGAACCACGATCGGCATCGGGTTAGTTAGTGTTTAAGATGGGTATCTGTTGAACTTTATGCTGCGGCTCACTGTTGCCTACGTTTAGTCGCTCTTTCTAGCATCCACTGCTGCTAATTTTTATGACTGCGCTCAACCTCTCAACTCGTCGTCGCCTGAAGCAACTACCGCAAATTGCTAGTGTTTGGGAAGGCGATCGCCGCCCATTGGTCACTGGCATGCCATCGAATAGCGACTGGACAGATGCGGGCAGCGAACCACAGCCAAATGGTGAATGTATCTTGTGGGTCGATGGATCGCAGGGCATGGTGCGGGCAATGGATGTAGTGACTCCAGATACGGGGCCAGAAGCGGTTGTTCGCGCCCTCCTGCGGGCAATGGAGTATCCCCATAACCCCAACAGTCCTGCGCGTCCGCAAAAAATTGTGGTCAGCGATCGCGAACTGCTGTTCTATCTGCGCGGGGTGCTGCAAGATCTGGACATTGTGCTGGACTACGTGCCATCGTTACCGCTCATTGATGAAATTTTTCGAGGTTTTCAGGAAGCGGTTAGTAGCCGTCCACCCCAACTGCCGCCACAGCATGCGGATGTCTTACCCGATCGCGCGATCGACATTTGGCACGATGCTCCTTGGGAGGTGCTGGCCGACCATCAAATTGTGGCGATCGAAATCAATCGCTGGGACTTAACCACGCTCTATGCCTCTGTGATGGGCATGTTGGGGATGGAGTTTGGGGTGTTGTTCTATCGTTCGCTCGATTCTCTCAAGCGCTTTCGGCAACGGGTGTTAACCAATGAATCACTCGAAGCAATGGAAGAGGCGTTTTTGGGACAAGATTGTCTCTTTGTCACCTTCGAGAGCGATCGTGACGAGGAAGACGATATTGACCTCTCGACCGTGCCAATCGGCGCGATCGAACCCGTCTTTGGCAACTTGCATCCGTTGGAAGGGCTGCGATCATTCTTATATGACGAAGAAGCGGCTGCCCTACTGGTGGCGTTAGAAGCACTTCACCGCTTTCTCCGTCAACATCACACTAAGTTCGAGCACAATGCGTTTCCAACCGTGAGTAGCCGCTACCGCATTCCGTTGCCCGACGATGAAACCGAGAAACCAACACCCGTTTCGATCAAAGTTTCCACGATGCCTGAACTTGCCGCTGAGTTGCTAGCGATGGCAGATGCTGAAGAAAGCGGCAGTACTGATGCCCCGGTTGTGCGAGATGATCTGGTGCCAGCCAATGCGTTTCTCAGCTTGGGGGTTGTGCCGTGGGATATGCTGGACGTTTTGCGATCGGGCACCGCAGAACATCACCAACTGCAAGAGGTGAAAGCGGCGGGAGATGGGTTTCCGGTTGTAATGATTCAAACCTCACGCCCCAAAGCCAAAACGTTGATTGAAGCGCTGAAAGCAGCGGGTGGACTGCAAGCTATTTGCTTTAACCCAGGGGCAGACCCGCTGGGGAGCGAACGCTACGATTTGGGGTTATTTCAAACTGGGAACGGTGACTTGCACCTGTTTGGCGAGTTTGGCGATGGCGATCCGACCCACACGGCTGCCCGCAAAAAGTGGGATCAGCGCTGCAAGAAAACCCACGGCTGCTGCGGCCTGATCATTGCTAAAGGGCTAACCGGAGCCAGCCGAGGCAATCCCCAATTCAAGGACATGGTGGCACTCTTTGAAGCCCGATCGCTGACTGCAAAAGATCTGGGGTTGGGCACGCTCCAACTTCAGGTAGCAGATTGGCTCTAAGGGACGATCGACGCAAAGGACGATCGTCCTTCAACGCACACTATTGCCCCGCATTCACCAGGCGATTTTGCGCTCTAGTGCGTTCCTTGTCAATTTGCTTAATTAAGCCCGGTGGCAATTGCTTTCTTTTCGTCAGTGCTTTGTCAAAATATGCCAGACTACCGCGATTGTCACCCTGACGCACAAGAATCTGGGCTTTCAAGTACAACACATCGGGGTTGTTTGGAGTAGCCTTGAGTGCGCTATCAACGGCTGCCAGGGCTTTAGCAGGTTGGTTCAAATCCCGATAGCCAAGCGCGAGGCCGCGATAGGCAAGATAGCGTGGACTTGCGTATTTATCCAATCGATTAATGGCATCCGTAGGACTGGAAAACGGCAGATTGAGAGAGACAAATAAGTCGATATAGCCCCGCAGCAAGTTTAATTCTGGGTCGCTAGGATCAACTTTTTCGGCATTATCCAGGTACTTAAAGGCTTGCTGAATTTCGCCCAATGCTTGAGGTGTGCCCTTCACGGTGCCGTCTTTACTGAAAATATAAGCGCTTTGCAGAAAATGCCCCACTGCCTGGTAAAGATTACCGCGCAGAGGGTCTTTTGCAACTAAAGAGAGGGCTGTTTCACGCGTCTCAGTGGCATCGTCTCTAAACTGATCTAGCTGAGCGGCTTTTTGGCTATCATCCCGTTCGCCTTGCCATTTGATGAAAGCTAGAGAGGCTCTCAGAGCATAAGTTAGCGGATCGCTCGGATCTGCTTGCTGAGCGTACTTGTCGGCTGCAATGTAGTCTCCTTGTTCAAACAAGCTTTTAAACGCTGCCTCGGTGCGATTATCAATAGCTTTGGGATTCGTCGTCCGAAACGGATCTTTTGCCAGGGAAGGACCCGCCCACAGGCTTAGCGAAACGATCGCCGCACTAACAAACTGTAGGCGGCGTTTGGGGGCATGCGAATGGATAAACAACTGAGCAGGCATAACGTTCCTGTTAATCAAGTTCTAGAAACAATACATTCAAGAAAATACATTCAAGAAAGAAATGACGGCTGGGAAAGAAATCCCGTTGAGAAGTCAATAGTAACTTGGAACCAAGTTCGTTAGAGTGATAAGAACAACCCTTACTAAAGAATCTGCTGCCGCTTGAGAACACTGTGCTGAAAACACTGATTGTGCGAAGCGTTTGATGGAGTGGGTAGAGTGCCGTTCAGTCAGGTAAGGATGGTGACGCAAGTTCTGGAAACAAGTTCCAGAGGTAAGCTCCATTCGCGGCTTAGGGATTTGCGTGAAAATAAATTCCCTCTGATGCGTTACGGTTAACACCTAACACATCCTACTGCTGGGACGTTATTAAGTATCAAATCGCTTAGCACGATCGATTGTTTCTTTATCTTTCACCAGCCAAACGGAATGCTTCAGCTCAGAAACCTGTCCTACCATCCACCTGCAAGCCATACGGCTATTTTGAACGCTATCAACCTTCAGATTGCACCCCAGCAGTTGGGCCTGATCATTGGCCCCAGTGGGTCAGGCAAAAGTACGCTCTTAGAGATTCTGGCAGGGCTGGCAGAACGGACCAGTGGCGGCGTTTTTTGGCGTGACCAGGAACTCATTCCACTCCAGCTACAGCAGCTTAGCGGTCTGGTGTTTCAGTTCCCTGAACGCCACTTTTGCGGCAGCAGCATCCTAGAAGAACTGCGCTTAGGGCATCCAGAACTCACGAGCGATCGCATTGAGCAAGCCCTGGCTGAAGTAGGGTTGACTCATCTTCCCCTGCGTACCTCTCCTAACGCCCTCAGTGGTGGACAACAGCGCCGCCTCGCCTTTGCCGTTCAGTTGATTCGCCAGCCTCACATCCTTTTGCTCGATGAACCTACCGCTGGCTTAGACTGGTCAATGCGGCAACAGTTGGTTGGGTTGCTGGCAAAGCTTAAAGCTCACTGGAGTCTACTTGTCGTGTCTCACGACGCAGGTGAGCTGGTAGATATTGCTGACCAATGCTGGACGCTGAGCCACGGTGAATTGACCGCTGTGCAGCCAGAGGAGCTAAAGCAGCGCACGAAAAAGCCGCAGGTAGCGATTTAGGGGAATTGGGGAGAGGGGCATGAGGGAGCAAGGGGAGCAGGGGGAGCAGGGGGAGCAGGGGAGTCTTACACTTGATTCGCGATCGTCCCTCCTACCCAGCATGGAGGCACTGTGGCAATCGACGCTAAGTTGGCAACCCAACGAGCAGCAACAAGCGCAGTTTCAGCAGCTTTATGACCTGACGCTGGCGGGAAATCGTCAGTTCAACTTGACGCGTATTACAGAGCCAGCGGAATTTTGGGAAAAACATCTGTGGGATTCGCTGCGAGGAGTGCGACAGTTTTGGGGGCAGGAGCCAGAAGTCAGAAGTCAGAAGTCAGAAGTCAGAGAGCAAGAGGACGGTTCAACTCAAAACTCAAAACTCTCTAGCGTTCGCGTAGCGTGTCCAACGGACTCAGCGGCGCAAAGCGCTACTCAAAACTCAAAACTCAAAACTCAAAACTCTTTTAAGATCATCGATATCGGCACTGGTGCTGGCTTTCCAGGTTTGCCTGTGGCGATCGCCCAACCCAATTGGTCGGTCACGCTGCTGGATGCGACGCGCAAGAAAATCGTTTTTATCGATCAGGTCATTGCTCAGTTAGAACTTGCGAATGTCAGGACGTTAGTAGAGCGAGTCGAGCAGGTTGGACAACAAAAACACCAGCGGGAAAGCTATGATTTGGCGCTCATTCGAGCCGTAGCCGCTGCCCCTGTTTGCGCTGAATATGCACTACCCCTCTTGAAGGTTGGCGGTATAGCCGTGCTTTATCGAGGACAGTGGACAGAGGCAGAAACCATTGCTCTGGAGTCTGCGATCGCAATCTTAGGTGGCAAAATTGACACAATTGAAGCCTTTACAACTCCACTCACTCAGGGCGATCGTCACTGCATCTACGTGAAAAAGATTGCATTGACACCGAATGAATTTCCACGTGCGATCGGCATTCCAGCCCAGAAACCGCTTGGGTCGCAAGATACTACTGAGGGCGCATAAGTCAGTAGATGTGACCTGCTTTCTCGATCCTTTTCGTATTGCTCCAATCTCGCCGTAGATTTCTGTGCCGCGTAACGACATTGACCGCATTAGGGAGAAAATCAGGCTTCGTCAGTACGATATGTCAGCCCACTCAATGGAAGAAATGGCTGAGGATATGCTGACTATACTGGACGTAGAAGCGGCTATCTTGAGCGGTCAAGTTATTCGAGTTGAAAAAGATGACCCTAGGGGAACTAGATATGTGGTTGTGGGAACAGCGATCGGTTAACAAACACCTGTTGGTATCGTTGGACGGTTTGCTAGCAACGGGCGTTATCTGAATCATTACAGTTTATGAAGTCACTGAGCTTGAGATTTAACCTATGTATGGCTACAGATGTGAGTGTTGCGAAGGAACCGTTCAACCTCGCACTGTCAAGCGGGAAGCATTCAAACACAAAAATGGATTCGTCATTCTTGAAGACGTGACGATTGGGGTCTGTGATACCTGTGGCAATCGGTACTACTCGGCTGACATTCTTCATGCCGTTCATGCGATCGCCACTGGAGCAAAAGCACCTGAACGAACCGAAGCAATTCCTGTTGCTCATTTAGAATCGGCATAGATAGCGCGATCGGCATTCTGACGCAGAGACCGCTTAGTTTGCAAAGTGCCACTGAGAGTACGTAAGAGACGATCAATAGTAGGGTAGGCACTACCCACCCTGCTTCTACTTCTTGTTGCCTTATCTTCTCCTATGGGCATTTTAGAGATAAGCAACCAACGGGGGAAAATTAGTGATGTTGTGGAATAGAGAGCGTTACGAAACACTCATTCAGCAATTAGAAACACATGCCAATCGCCATCCGGCAGTCTACCGTCTGCAAGTGAGGCTACTGGCTGGGCTGGGATATGCTTATCTTTTTATCATTCTGGCAGGTTTAATTGGTCTATTAGTAGGTTTGTTATGGCTAATCGTAAGTACTCAAAACGTCGGTAGAGGTAGTATTCAAAGCATAGTCCTCTTAATTTTTCTTTTAGTTATTATTCTGCAATCGCTATGGATTAAATTTCCACGTCCTAATGGGCTTAAGTTGGAGCGATCGCATTTTCCTCATTTGTTTGGACTCATTGATGACCTTACCTGTAAGCTCCAAGTTCCAACGATCTACCATGTTTTGCTAACCGATGAGTTTAATGCATCTGTTTGTCAAGTCCCACGATTAGGCATTTTGGGTTGGTATGAAAGCTATCTCATCCTGGGGTTGCCTTTCATGCAGGCAATTTCACCAGATCAATTTCGGGCTGTTCTTGCTCATGAATTTGGGCATTTATCTGGCAACCATTCTCGATTTGCTGGTTGGATTTACAGAGTACGTGAATCCTGGCTAAATGTTTTAGACCGATTACAAAATGGCGGTAATCATGGCTCAACCTGGTTCTTTAAACCTTTTTTTAATTGGTACGCGCCGTTTTTCTATGCTTATTCCTTTGTGTTAGCCCGCCTGGATGAATATGAGGCAGATCGCTGTGCTGCTCAACAAACAAGCCCCCAACAAGCTGCCGAAGCACTCTTGAACATAGAACTGCAAAGTCAAAAATTACATTACTACTGGGAAAACGTTTACGAACAGGTTGAGCATCAGATTGAGGTGCCCGCAATGGTTTATTCCCAACTGTTGTCTCATTTGAAAACACCGATTGAATCGAACAATTATCAAACCTGGTTAGAAACTGCTTTCGCCCGAAAAACAAACCTCGCAGATACGCATCCCTGTTTGCGCGATCGCCTCGCTGCACTTGGTTACCCTTCCGATTTTCCCAAACGAGTGCACCTACCTATGCCTGTTGCAATCACTGCTGCCGAGAAGCTGCTGGGCAGACAATTAGAACAATACGTAACGCAATTTGATCACAATTGGAAGCTAGCTTCAGAAGCTCCCTGGAAACAGCAACATGTCTATATTCAAGAAACTCGGCAGGCAGTTAAGCAACTCATGCAGAAATCTGAAGTGACACCGCTGACGAGCGATGAAGCATGGGAACTATCTTGTTACATCAATAAGTTAGATGGTTCCAAAGCAGCCTTGCCCTATTTTGAAGCAGTCATTAAGCTCAATAATAGCCATGTTGCAGCTAACCGAGTCTATGGAACCTTACTACTAGCTGAGGGAAATTTTACTGGTATTCAATATCTTGAAAAAGCTGCCGCTCTCAATCCGAAAATTGCTCCTGATTGCTACGAAACAATCTATAATCAACTACATGAGCAAGGCAAACTAGAAGAGGCGAAAGCTTTCTTGCTTAAGTGGAAAAAGCACAGTAAAGTTGCTAAAACTATCGAAAGAAAGCAATTCAGTATTAGCCCTAGAGATCATTTTAAGCCTCATGGGCTAGGAGAAGAAGTTGTTAGTCATCTGTGCCAGCAAATAGCTCAATATCAACAGATCAAGGAAGCATACCTTGTTCAAAAAGTTGTCAAAGAATTGCAAGATTTACCAACGTATTTTCTAGTAATTTGGTACGAATTCACTTTTAGCCAAAACCTAACTGGCGAACCGTCTATTGATCAAGTTCAACAAAAGCTGACGAACGAGATCAGTTTTTTAGGAGGAGAATATTTTTTGACAATCCAAATCTCCTCGCTGAGAGGCAAGCTTCGTAAGATTCCTGGCTCAAATATCTACAAGCGGTAGTTTGAAATTAATTTGTAGGGTGGGCACTGCCCACCCTACTTTTAGATAACAACTAACAACCAACAACCAACAACCAACAACCAACAACTAATCAGTGTCTTCCACTAGGACGACGGGAAATGGGCGATCGTGCACTCGATCCACCATCCGCATGATGTACAGTACGAGGCTTTGGAGCGGGATGGGGCGATCGAGAGGGAGCGCGATCGGGGCGTTTGCTGCGAGAGGCTTGTCCGCGCTGTCCGTTTTGGATCGGTTCTGGCTTGGCGTGGGGATTTGGCTCAAAGCCTGGAACAATTTCTCTAGGCAAGGGCTGTTTGATGAGGCGTTCAATATCGGCTAGCAACTTCAGTTCATCGACGCAAACTAACGAAACCGCTTCGCCTTCCGCACCTGCGCGACCTGTACGACCGATGCGATGAACGTAATCTTCAGGGACATTTGGTAACTCAAAGTTGACGACGTGAGGCAAATCGCTGATGTCAATGCCGCGTGCTGCAATATCGGTAGCGACTAATACCTGCATGCTACCGTCTTTGAACTTTGCGAGGGCACGGGTTCTAGCCGCCTGACTTTTGTTGCCGTGAATGGCTAGCGAAGGGATGCGATCTTCAGTAAGCTGTTTGACCAGGCGATCGGCTCCATGCTTGGTGCGCGTAAACACCAGGACTTGAAACCAGTTGTGTTCTTTGATGAGATGCGTGAGCAGGTGCCGCTTTTGCTCACGATCGACGGGATACACTTTTTGCGCAACGGTATCAGCCGTCAGTTGACGACGCTCGGCCTCAATGATGGTAGGGCGATCGAGCAAGGTGGAGGCAAGCGCCTTGATATCGCCAGAAAACGTGGCAGAAAACAGCAAATTTTGCCGTTCTTTCGGCAACAGTCCCAGAATGCGACGAATATCGCGGATAAAGCCCATATCCAACATGCGATCGGCTTCATCCAGCACCAAAATTTCAATGCGCGATAAATCGACGGTTCCTTGCTGAACATGGTCTAACAACCGTCCTGGGGTCGCTACCAGAATGTCCACACCACCTTTCAAGCGTTGAATCTGCGGATGCATCCCCACGCCGCCAAAAATGGTCATGGAGGTGAGCCGCAGATACTTGCCATACTCACGCACACTTTCTTCTACCTGGGCGGCAAGTTCACGTGTGGGCGCGAGAATGAGCGCTCGGATGGGCGATCGCTTGCGAGGTTGACTGATCTTTGCGGGCAAGCGTCCGTTGGATGAGGGGCGATCGCTCCCACGATTGTCAGGAGAAGCTGTATAGCTGCCTTGCGACAAGAGGTGCAGAATCGGCAAGGTAAAGCCAGCGGTCTTGCCTGTACCTGTTTGAGCACCCGCCATCAGATCACCACCCGATAGCACCGCCGGAATTGCCTGTAATTGAATGGGGGTTGGTTCGGTGTAGCCGCGCTCAGTGACAGCACGCACGATCGCATCGGACAGACCGAGGTTTGAAAACGACATAGAGCTCCAGTAGTAGCATCAGCCCCCGCCGTTTGCAGCGTCAGTCTTAGGCGGACAGAAATCAACGTTGAAGGGCTAACAAGGCAGTGACGCTAGGACTGGAAGCGAATGCCACAGCTTTGCATTCTAGCAGAGTGCCGCCACTTGCGGTTGAGCCAGTACCGAACCCCAAATAAGCCCCTCCCGTCACCGAGGTTTCCAATGTTGAATCAATAGGGAACGGTGCCTTGATAGCTGGTGCCATCGGGCATGATGGCCCAATCTAACCGCGCGTTGGACAGGTTGGTGCCGTTCAAGTCGGCATCTTTGAGATTGGCGTAGCGGAGATCAGCCCCGCTCAAATCTGCGTTTTTCAAGTTGGCGTTGATAAGAATGGCACCATATAAGCTGGCATTTTGCATCTGGGCGTGCTCAACGCTGGCGTTTCTCAGATTGGCATCCCGTAATTCTGCCTGCTTTAGCGTGGCATCCTTCAAATTGGCTTGGGAGAGGCTGATGTTTAACAACTGGGCTTGGCTCAGGTTGGCCCCGCTCAAATTCGCTTGGCCTAGATCAGCCCCCTGTAAGTTGGCTGCTTTAAGGCTGGCTGCACTCAATTGCGCCCCTCGCAACGTGGCATTGATCAGCTTCGTTTGGCTCAAATTCGATCGTGCGAGGTTGGCTTGGCGAAAATTGGCTCGGCTTAAATCCATGCCGCTCAAATCGATGCCGCTTAAATTACAGCGAATGCAGGTTTTCGTTTGCAAAAGCTGGGCTGAAGTCGTCGCTGACTTATTAGCGTTTGCAGTCGCGGGGCGATCGTTTTGCTCAACGCGATCTGACACTGATACTTCAGCAGCCACAGGAGGCTGTAGCGCTTGCCGAACTTTGACTGCGCTGAAGAGACAGGTTGTGAGTAGTGTGACAGCAATTAAGAGTGTTCTCAGATTCATGAATTTTGGTCAAGCCATTGTGAAGCAATGCATCCGGTTAATAGCGGCGCGTTACTGATACTATTCGCGCTTAGCCCCCTGCACCGGGACGAGGTGCTTAAAGTTTCAGTAAATCCACGGTGAAAAGACTGTTGAAAGCTTAGCGTGCGGGTTAAGAAGTGTATGTAGCCACTGTTTCTTAGACCATTGACCTGGATGTCGCAACTGCCCATGAGTGCGTCACCCCAAATGTCTAGCCGCAGCAGAGCGAAGGTTCAGTTAATACATCGGTGCTTTAACGGACAGTTCAGGGATGATCACATTCACTCTGTAGATTCACCAGTCTGTAGGTTCACTAGTCTGTAGGTTCGTCAGTTTACGGATTTATCAGTCTTAATTAGGACTTACGCAAAAGCGGTCATCCTTCGCCCCCTGGCCCCCAATTCATAGCCCTAGCGGGCATACCCTTCGGGAAGCAAGCTACAAGAAAGGGGGGAACCGAGCCAATTAAAGCCCCCAGCATTGGGGGTTGGGGCAAATGCGTAAGTCCTACTTAAGTTTCAGAGCCGCGATCGCCTGAGCGTGATCAATTTCAAGGTTGCACTACCGCTCTCCAGCACGTTAAAGAAGCCTTTTGCCCCTTGGAGCGGTAAAGATGAATAGTTCTGCCTTTGAGAAAGTTTTATTGTCCGCTATCCTCACCTCTTGTACCGTCTTCTCGGTTTCAATGGTGGCCTTTATTCCACGCCGACCACAACCCATCACGGTTGAGCCGCCCGATCGCATCGAGTCCACTGAACAAATTAATCAACGCGATGTGGTGATTCGGCATATTGGTATGTCGATCGTGATTAGCGTTGGAACTGGCATTACAACGGCAGAACTGCTTCGCAAGTGGGGGCGATCGCGGGAAGCTTCTCTCTCAGGTCAGCAAGGGTTTAGTGCCCAGGCCATGCTACAGGCTGTTGCCCCAAACCTCGCGCCCGATCTGGCTCTGGCAGGTGATGGGTTTACCACATCCCTGAAGAGTATGACCGAAGCAGATCACTGGTCAGTCGAGCAGCAGGAGTTGCATCAGCAAGCTGTGGCGGTGATGGCTCCTGATCGCGCTGATGGTTTAGAGCAACCAGAACTACCGCTGTTTCTCTTCCAGCCTTCTGCCGTCCCCCTGCAAAGTGAAGATGTCAACTGGTTTCAACCCTTTTTGCCTGATGTGGCTCCGCTCGACTCTGTACCCGACTCGCCATTAGAGACGATCGACGAGCAATCCACTGCATCGCGGTTGCTGTCATCACGCGAACAGTACCAGACCTGCCGGATTGCTTCACCAAATGCATCAGAACGGGTGTTAGCTATCCTGTTTGATGAGCAATACTACCGCTTTGTTAAACTCACGAGCGATCGCACGCAGGCACTCCGCATAGCGCAACGGGTTGATCAGCGCGGCGAAGCAACGGTCATCACGGCAATGGGCGATCGCTATGCCATCTGGTCTTTAGAGCCAGAAGCGCATCCGGCGGCGATCGACTCGGAGATGGCGCTTTCGACCTTGATGGCGTAGAAGGACTGCGGGTAGCGGGTAGGTGAGCGCAGTTTCGCGATCATTTTTCCTTCACACATCGTTAACAAGAGGCGATTGCATAGGACAAAACATGCCATCAGGCGACTGATTCGGTTAAGCGAGCGGAATCTATACCCTTTGGCAGGCAACGGATATACCATTTCCCTTTCATTGAGCTACAGATGAGGTACTCCAACCAGCGATGCTACGCAGGTTCGGTCGCTCAAAACTCTCTAGCTTGTCGGCGCAAAGCGCTACTCAAAACTCAAAACTGGTGTTACTGGGGCAGATGACAACCTCAGGCTCGATTGTCGCGCTAATATCGCCGCCCAAGGGAAAATACCCCCAACGGGTACCATCAACTTTTTGGGAGGTCGTTTAGGCTGTCTTCGTAGCCAAACTAGAGTTCTTTCTAGAGGAAATTATGTCATCACCACAACACGGCTTTAGCGTTCGTAACGGAGACAACACGCCTCAGGGCGCTTTTGCAGAGACAGGCAAATTCGGCAGGATGTTCCCGGAACTACCCGCCTTTACACCGTCGATCGACAGCCTGGTAGCGCTGGGCAATGCCATGATCGACGATCGCACCGATCCGACTGAGCCACAGAGAGACCATCCCGATGGCGATAATCGCAATGTGCCAGCCGGGTTTACATATTTGGGGCAGTTTGTTGATCATGACCTGACCTTTGACCCCACCTCATTAAAAGAGAAGCGGGTTGATCCGCAAGCCGTCGTCAACTTCCGCACGCCTGCGCTGGATCTGGATAGCGTTTACGGGTCAGGCCCAGATGATCAACCTTACCTGTATCAGCTCAAGGACAAAGAGAAGTTCCTCATTGGTAAAAACGAGGCCAGTAATGATGCTAACGGTCCGCTGAATGTCAAAGGCGACCATGATATTCCTCGCGCCCCCAGCACGATCGCCTTGTTAGGCGATCCGCGCAATGACGAGAACCTGTTGGTAGCGCAGACCCATCTGGCGATCCTGAAGTTCCACAACAAGATTGTCGATGGACTCAGAGATGGCTCGATTCCCCGGAAAGCTGCGATCAGCAAGACCATCTTTGAAGAAGCCAGACAGCTAGTAGTTTGGCACTATCAATGGATTGTGGTATTTGACTTCCTCGATCGCATTCTTGACCCCAACCAGGTCAACAAAGTGCTGAATGAGGGGCGCAAGTTCTATAAGTTCAACACCTTTCCGTTTATCCCCGTGGAGTTCTCGGTGGCAGCGTACCGTTTGGGTCACAGCATGATCCGTAGTTCCTACGACTACAACCGTGTCTTTACCTTCAAGGATATCTCTCCCAACAGCTTCGTCCCAGCCTCGCTCGGTTTGCTGTTTAACTTTACGGGCAAATCCAGACGCATACCGCCCCAAGGTCCAGGATTGGAAACCCTCTTGCCCACTAACTGGATTGTGGATTGGCGACGCTTCTTTGACATTGATCCAGCCGTGCCAGTGAACCACTCTCGCAAGCTTGATCCCTTCCTCGTCAATCCGCTGAAGGATATTCCCAATCTCCCGAACGTGCCAAACCTTCAGCCTCCTACATCGCTTGCGGTGAGAAACCTGCTGCGGGGACGTAGTATGGGGCTACCGTCTGGTCAGAGTGTGGCACGCTTCATGAATCTCAAGCCCCTGAGCGCGAGTGAGATTGCGTCGGGTTCAGATGGCGCAGTGGCAGCACGGTTTGGCTTTGATAAGGAAACACCCCTCTGGTACTACATCCTTAAAGAGGCACACGTACAGCAAAAGGGCTTGCGCCTGGGTGAGGTGGGTAGCCGCATTGTGGCCGAGGTCTTTTTGGGTCTCTTTGAGGGCGATAGCGATTCATTCTTTGTGCGCAATCGTCAATGGAAGCCCACGCTGCCTGCTAAGGTGCCAGGAACGTTTACAATGGCTGACTTGATCCGGTTTACGGGAGAGATTAGCGCGATCGATGGTCTCGAAGCTCCTGTCCCCCCTCCTGCTCCCTAACATCACGATCGCAACGGTGATTGTGTAATGAGATAACCGTGAAGCGGACTGGAGTCACCTCTGGTCTGCTTCGCGTTTTTGGGAAGCAGAAGGTGGGAATCAGAAGTCAGGAGTTCAGGAGCCAGTAGCAGTATACATTCTGATTCCTAACTTTCCAAGCCTGCTGTGTGCTGCCTTTGAAAATCAAGTTGGTCTCGTATCAAACGCTCAGATGACATGTGGCATAGCAGTATTGTTCGCATCGGCACACCACAATGCTTGCGAAAGGTCAAAGCGGCTTCTGGCTGTAAAAACCAGCAGCAGCAAAATTCCATGCCATCATGCAGAAAGACGATCGCAAGGCAATGTCTGGTGAATGATCATGTTGAGCCTGCAAAGGATGCAGCCGTTTTAGGCAAGCGTAACAGGGTGGCTGAAAATGCTTGTTGTGTTGGGCGGTATGGAGGGATTGCAGCAACGCCTGACGCATGCATCAATTGAGGATAAGTTACGCGCGATCGCTGAGGCAGACGCTTACGGGGATGATGGCCTAGCCTTGCTGCTGCCACTGCTGGAGCATGACTCTGTACGCTTAGCGGCGGCAGCGTATGACGTGCTGCGTGAAGCAGACTCGCCTGACCTGCAAAGCCAGCTTGTGGCACACATCCCCTATGAAATGTTTGAGTGCCTGCACAAACTGCCCGTCCAGTCTTCCGCAAAAACACATCTCTTCATCAGTCCAGACAGCCAGAAACTGATTTTTGTCTTTGAACACGGCAACATACAGGTGTTTGATCTGCATTCTGGCAAGCAACATTCAGACTTACAGGGCGACTGGAACGTAAAGGAGACCATTACGGCGGCGGCCCTCAGCCCAGACGGCACGATCGTGTATGTGGGCGGCAGCAACGGCAGCTTTCGAGCGATCGCACTGACAACTGGAAGGGTGGTGCGATCGTTTCCGACTCAAATCCCCGCGTTTGGCAGTCTTTCCATCAGTCAAGCAGGACGCATTCTCGTGGCCTCGGTTGCCCAAGGCTACGGTCAATGCTTTGAACTGTGGGATGTGCAAACCGGAGAACGGCTGCAAACCTGCCAGGAGGCGTATCCCATTTCCAACATGTATCCCACCGAAGAAGCGCTGGTGCGTAATTTTTTGAAGGGCGGAGCACGCAATGGCTATCAGTTCTCAGTTGAGGATGTTCGTCGTCGAGTTGTCTTTACGGAAGGGGGCAATCATTATTACTACCAGCTTGGCGATCGACGTGCTACGCATGACACAGAGCACGCTAAACCTCTACCGCCACTCAACATGGAGCGTCCTGATATTGATGTATATCAGACAGGTCAGCTTGTGCGATCGATGGATTGAGTGCGATCGCCGCTCGTGCCGTGTTGTGGGAGGTCAAGCTTTACTACAGCCATGCTTTAGGCGCTGAAATGTTATCCTTTGCACAGCATTCCTCACCCGCACGTTGCACGGCAAAACTATGAGCACTCCGAACCAGATTTTGATTTTGTTTGCTCACCCAGCCCTCGAAAAGTCGCGGGTGAATCGGCGTTTGGTTCAAGCCGTGGATGGGCTAGATGCGGTGATGGTGCATGACCTGTATGAAACCTATCCCGACTTTCATATCAACGTGAAGGCAGAGCAAGACCTGCTTTTAGCACACGACATTATTGTGTTTCACCATCCGTTTTACTGGTATAGCAGTCCAGCCATGCTGAAAGAGTGGCAAGATCTGGTGCTGGAGCATGGTTTTGCGTATGGGCAGGGCGGCACGGCGTTACGGGGCAAAAAATGTTTGACTGCCATTACCACTGGGGGCGACAAAGAAGCTTACTGCCAGAAGGGCTATAACCGTTTCACGATTCGGGAATTGCTGGTGCCCTTTGAGCAGACCGCCGCTCTCTGTGGCATGGAGTATTTGCCGCCGTTTGTAGTGCAGGGAACGCATCGCCTGCAAGAGCGCCATCAAGTTGATCAGCACGCAGAGGATTACCGCGCGGTGATTACGGCATTACGAGACGACACGATCGCCTGGGATGAGTTACGGCAAGCAAAACATTTCAATTACAGCCTTGATCGCATCCTGGTAGCACCAGAGACACCACAACCAGAGGCTGCGCAACATGCATGACAATTTGTTGTTTCAAGCGTTTGTCTATTTGGTCGCGGCCGTGGCTTCGGTGCCGATCGCCAAGCGGCTGGGGCTGGGGTCTGTGCTGGGCTATCTCATTGCTGGGGTGATCATTGGGCCGTTTGTCCTGAAGTTTGTAGGCGGTGGTGAAGAGAGCGATGTCATGCACTTCGCTGAGTTTGGCGTCGTCATGATGCTCTTCCTGGTGGGGTTAGAACTGCAACCGTCGTTGCTCTGGCGCTTACGCGTGCCGATTTTGGGTTTGGGTGGCTTGCAGGTCTTAGTGACAGGGAGCGTGATCGCCGCGATCGGCATACTGCTCGGACTCCCCTGGCAAACCGCGCTGGCAGTCGGCTTGATTCTGGCCCAGTCTTCTACGGCGATCGTGCTGCAAACCCTGAATGAAAAAGGCTTGACGAAGACAGAAGCCGGACAGTCCGCGTTCTCAGTGCTCCTGTTTCAGGATATTGCAGTCATTCCCATCCTGGCGTTTCTGCCGCTGCTGGCGATGCCGATCGCCTCAGCGATGTCAACCAACGAGGTAGTTTTAGTGGCCGCCGAAACGGCAGAGCATGGCACTGCTTTACCCCCGTGGCTGCAAGCGCTGCTGGTCATTGGCACCGTGGGCGGCATTATTTTGGGCGGACGCTTTCTCACCCGCCCCATCTTTCGCTTTATTGCCACCACAGGACAGCGAGAGATTTTTACCGCAACCGCCTTGCTCCTCGTGATTGGCATCGCGCTGGCAATGGAGCAAGTGGGACTGTCCCCTGCACTCGGCACCTTTGTTGCAGGTGTCGTGCTGGCAGAGAATGAATACCGTCACGAGCTAGAAAGTGACATCGAACCCTTTAAGGGCTTGTTGCTGGGACTGTTCTTTATCTCCGTAGGAGCCAGCATTAACTTTAGCCTGCTGCTAGAGCAACCGTGGTTGATTTTGGGCTTAGTGCTGGCGCTAGCGATCGCTAAGTTTGCCGTACTGGTTGGTCTGGGGCGCTTCTTTCGGATGGAACTGAGCCAAAGCTTGCTGTTTGGCTGTGCACTGGCCCAAGGCGGCGAGTTTTGCTTCGTCCTGCTGTCCTTTGCAACCCAAAACAAGGTACTGGCTGAAAACGTCGCTGGCCCTCTGGTCGTAGTGGTTGCCCTCTCAATGGCGCTGACCCCGCTCATTATGATCCTCAACGACAAGGTGATCCAACCCCGCTTTATGGCTACCGAAGTGGAACGCGAAGCCGACGAAATTGACGACGGTGAAACGCCAGTGATCATCGCTGGCTTTGGGCGCTTTGGGCAGATTGTCGGTCGCCTGCTGATTGCCAACGGCTTTGAAGCGACCGTCCTCGATCACAGTCCGACCCAAATTGATCTACTGCGCCGCTTTGGGTTCACAGTGTTTTACGGCGATGCGTCCCGTCTGGATCTCCTCCATGCCGCTGGGGCAAAGGAGGCGCGGCTGTTTGTGGTGGCGATCGACGATCGCGATCGTGCCCTGCAAATCACCGATCTGGTGAAGAAGCATTTTCCCCATCTGCGCATTCTGGCCCGCGCCATCGATCGACGCCATGCCTATGAATTCATTCAGCGCGGAGTCGAAGTCGTCCAGCGTGAAACCTTCGACTCTGCCTTAGAAACGGGCGAGAAAGCCCTGAAGCTACTAGGCTTTCGTGCGTACAGAGCGCATCGCGCCGCCCGCATCTTTAAAGAACACGACGAACAAGCTCTGTGGGAAGCTGCAATGATCGATGACGACAAGGGAAGGGTTGCGCGCACCCAACAGCTCCAGCGAGATCTGGAACGAGTGCTGCAATCAGACAACCAAGAAATGCCTCGCGACGACATCGAGCGGGCGTGGGATATATCTGCGCTGCGGAAGGGAGAGTAGGAGGGATGAGGGATGAAAAAGTTTTGAGTTGCTTCCCCTACTCCCTTTGCTTCCTCTACCTCCCCCACTCCCTTGCTCCCCTACTCCCTTCGCTCTACCTCCCTACTCCCCATCCCCCTCTCCCGTCCCAACAGTGCCACGCTTAACGTCACGATCGCTACTCCCGTAATCTGCACTACGTTCAGCGTTTCCTGAATCGTGAGCCATGCCAGCACGACGGTCAGGGCAGGATTGCTGGCACCGATCATGGAGGCTGTTGTGGCACCAATCAGGCGGATGCCAATGTTATTGAGTAAGTGACCTGCAAAGGTGACGATCGCAGAAAATAATCCGCCAATCCATAAGGGGGGCCAGGGTAAGGGTGCACCTTGCTCATGCCAAACCTGTTCATGCCAGAGCAAAAGGCTCACGCCCGACAAAATCAATGTGGTCAAAAAGCTGATCCAGGTGAAGGGCACCGGATGCAGGGTTTCAAAGCTTTTTTGGGCAACGACAGTGTATAAGGCGTATGCGATACCTGACGCAATACCCATCATGATGCCAATCACGCTGGTATGGCTCATCGCAGGGTTGACGTGCGGCAACGTGAGGGTGCTGCCCAGCAGAACAAGCCCCATCACGCTCCAGCGAAACACGGTGGGACGATCGCCAAAGAAACGCCACGAAAAGAGCGCGGTGAAAACGGGGTAGGAAAAAAACAGCGTGATCGCAATGCCCACTGGAATCAGTCCCATCGACACATAGAGCAGCGCTAGGTAGAGAAACATCAGCCCACCACCCGCGATCGCCCGTTGTAAGAGGGGATATTTCGCTGGCTCACGCAATTGCCCAATAGCTTTCCAGGTCGGTGGGTACAGCTTGCCTGCTAACGCTGCCATCAACGGGACGACGAGCAGCATTCGCATGAACATCAGCAGAAACGAGTTGGGTAAAGTCGGCGCAACAAACCCACCTGTGTGGAACACGCTCAAAACCGTCTGCTCATGAAAGAGCGTTCTCACAATAACGTTTTGAAAGCAGAAAAAGAACGAAGCCAGTAAAACCGTCAGAAAACCAACCACTGCGAACCATCATGAAGGATAGCTTGATCCTACTCAGCAAATTGGCTCAAGCGGCTGCACGCATCGCTTGTCTAACGTCGAGTTTTCCATCGAGTAGCATGGTACAAGAGTATCGTTAGGTGTGATGATCGCTACCCTGTCACCAATGCCTGTCTCTGATACTGCTTCATGGCACGTTCACCCGATCGCCCCACTGCCAGACTGGTTTGTTCAGGCAGTCCAACAGCATGCGCCAAATGTGCCAGGGCAGTATGCTGCCCAACTGTTGTGGCAACGAGGTCTCCGCGATCGAGAAACGCTGGCAGGCTTTCTGGATGCCAATCAGTATCAACCCGCTAGCCCCTTCGACTTTGGGCCGGAGATGCAGCGGGCGATCGATCGCTTGCAGCAGGCATACACCAACCAGGAGACGATCGCCATTTGGGGCGACTTTGATGCCGATGGTGTAACCGCAACCGCTGTGCTGTGGGACGGATTGGGACAGTTCTTTACCCAACAGCAAACCCTGTTCTACTACATCCCCAATCGGTTAACGGAGTCGCACGGGTTATCGCAACAGGGGCTTGATAGCCTGCACGCCAAACACTGTCGCCTCATCATCACCTGCGACACGGGCAGCACCAATCTGGCAGAAATTGACCATGCCCGCAGCCTGGGAATGGATGTGATTGTGACCGATCATCACACCCTACCAGAAGCGCGTCCGCCCGTCACTGCCATCGTTAATCCCCGCTACTTGTCGATCGACCATCCCCTAGCCACCTTGTCGGGTGTAGCGGTCGCTTACAAGCTGGTAGAAGCGCTTTACGAGACCTTACCGACCGTGCCACAAGAGCCACTGGAGAACCTGTTGGATTTAGTGGCGATCGGTCTGATTGCCGACCTGGTTGAACTTAAAGGCGACTGTCGCTATCTTGCTCAGCGAGGCATTGAGCAATTACAAAAGCAGTCTGATCCCACAACCGCAACACGACCGGGACTGGCTAAACTGCTGGCATTGTGTAAACGCAGCGGCGATCGGCCTACCGATATCTCCTTTGGTCTGGGGCCGCGCATCAATGCTGTGAGCCGCATTCAAGGAGACGCGCACTTTTGCGTTGAGCTTCTCACCAGCCAGGATGTCACTCTCTGCAACCACCTGGCAGAAGCCACAGAACTGGCAAACACCCGCCGCAAAGCCCTCCAGAAGGATGTAATGCAGCAAGTTAAGGCCCGACTGACCCAGATCGATCTTTCTACCACAAGCGTCATTGTGTTGGCAGATGAGCAATGGCAAGTTGGCGTTCTGGGCCTGGTCGCGGGGCAAATCGCGCAGGAGTATGGGCGACCGACGATTTTGTTGCAGACGGAGTTGGCAGGGAGCGGGGAGTGGGGAGTAGGGAGTAGGGCAGAGGGAACAGGGGGAGCAGAGGGCGTAGGGGAAGCAGGGGAGGCAGAGGGAGTAGGGGGAGCAGAGGGCGTAGGGGAAGCAACTCAAAACTCAAAACTCAAAACTCAAAACTTTTTCATCCCTCACCCCTCATCCCTCATCTCTTCATCCCTCCCTCCTCTCGCTCGTGGTTCTGCCCGATCGGTCAACAACATTGACCTGTACCAACTGGTGAAAGACCAGGCGCATTTATTGCATCGGTTTGGTGGGCATCCGTATGCAGCAGGATTGAGTCTGCCTGTAGAGAATGTGCCGCTGTTTACTGAGGCGCTGAATCAGCAAGCGCGACAGGTGGCTGAGTTAGGCCGTTCTGCAATACAGGCTGGCTTAACCGTGATGGTGGCTGATCTGGGGAAAGAGCTGTTTCAAGCGTTAAAACTGCTGGAACCTTGTGGGATGGGCAATCCAGTTCCCAGACTTTTCTTACAAAATTGCTGGTTTGAGAATGTTAGCAACAAGAATATTAAGGACTGGAGGGGGGGCAAAGTTCGTTATATCAAAACTGAGTTTGAGTTGCGGGATGACTCAGTTCTGAAGGGCTTTCCGGGTCTGTGGTGGGAGCATTACCAGGATGAGGTGCCGAAGGGCAGATGTGATGCGATCGTTGAGCTGGATTTCAACACTTACCAGAAACGCTACGAACTTCGCCTTGTCGTCGTCCGTTCTTGTAAAGCAGACGTAACTTCTCGACGCGCTGATGGAGCATGGATTTTGGACTGGCGGGGGTTGAATCATACAGCAGGGGGGATGGGGGCACCACAGAGACGCGGAGACGCGGAGAACATCCAGACCTCACACCCCGACCCCTACACTCCGACCCCTACACCCCTCATTCTCTCCCGGTGTCCGACGAGTTGGGCTGAATTGCAGAGGTGGTTTCGCCGTGCGGTTCAGGAGCAACGATCGCTAGCGATCGCCTATGCTGCTCCATCTCGCACTACGCCGCATGACATCTGGCAAACCCTGGTTGGCATTGCTAAATACCTGAGCCGCACTGGGCAGACAGCGACTCGTACCCAGCTATTAGACAAGTTGGAAATCGGCGATCGTGCCCTAAGGCTGGGGTTTCAGTCGTTGGCATACTTGGGCTTCACCCTCCGCTATGCTGACAATGCGTTTCAAGTCACGTGGCAAGAGCAAATGTCGCACACAAGTGCCAATGCCGCACTGGTGGCAGCCGTAGAGCAGTTTACGATCGCGATCAACGAAGAGCAGTTTCGTCGTCAATACTTCTATCAAGTGCCGCTTGCCACCATTCAGGCGATCGCCGCTCAAACTACAGCAAGCGAATAAGTTAAAACGTTGCAGTGCCAAACATCGAAAGTAATGGCAAGATGGCTTCACGCTCACCAATAGGCTTCGGACAATGAATGAGATTGTAGTAACGCCCGGTCGGATCAGGAAGAAGCAGGGGACGGGGGATAGGGGACGGGAGACGGGGTTTTGTAGACCTGTGGTGCAATCCCTTGTACCCAAAACGCTGCGATCGACTCGGCGGTTCTTCACGGTAGGATTAAGTCTTGCTCTCGGCTTGTTAGCAGGGCGTGTAGAAGCACTGCCAGGGCAAACACCCAGTGAAGCTGTGGTGTGGATTCAGGCGAACCCGACGTTGCGGCCTGTTCGTGGCGAAAAGCTTTTGGTGCGTAAAAGCGACACACCTGCTCAACGCTTTACGTTTTCGGCGACTCCGTTGCAAGTAGGCAGAGCTTCGTCGGGTGCAACGGGCGGCATTATCCGTACCGAGGAAATTTCGTTTTTCGATATCCAAAATGGCGTGACCCGCGATCGCTTGCAAGAAGCCCTCCGCGCGATCTATGGCCCAACTGTTTATCAGGATTACACTCAGGCCAGAACGCTTTACGCCTATCCCACCCAAAAAACGCTTGACCAATCAATCAATCGAGATGCACCGTTGCTTGCCGCTTTGCAGGGAGAAGTCCGCGAAGGCGATCGCTACGCCTATTGGCTCGAAATTGCTCGACAAAAAAACAGCTTTGCTTACACTGGCAAAATCACTGTTTTCCTGAGAGATGACTTACCAAAGCTAGAAGCTGAACTGCGCAATCGGTGAAAGAAAAGAATACGGGTTAAGTTGGCTTCGCGTCACGGGACAAAAGGCAGAGTTTTCTCTTCCCCTCTTTCCCCTCTGCTTCCCTTCCCCCTCTACCCCTGCCACACGCCGATAAAAATACTCTTCACCGCTGCGGCAATCCGGCTGAGGTCTTCATCCAGCAAAGGAGGCCAATCGACTCCTGCTTGCTGCCCACTTTCAAACGCTTGCCGACTCTCTGTCGCTAAAACATGCAAAGAACAGGCCAGTTCTCGCTCAAAGTTTGGGCTTTCCTGAAGCGACTCAAACACCACTTTTAGCGCCAGCAGAAGGGACGTAACCTGACCAGGAATGGGAGGATACCCTTGTTTCAGACGTGTCAGGAGCGCGTCTGGATTGTGGTCTGCCGCTGTTCCTTGGTTGACCAGCAGACTCCGAGCGGTTTGGTAATCCACAGGTAAATAGTGAACGATAGAAGTGCTCTCTGACTGTACCGCAGCAAGACCATGAATGAGCTTGCTGAGACAAAGTTAGGGCTATGGGTTAGTGAATGCGACGTAAACTAAACAGCGATCGTCGCAGGTTCTTCAGTCCATCGCCCCACAGCTTTGCCAATCACCGACAGCTCTTGCATCAGACGATCGAACCGCTCTGGTGTCAGCGATTGAGGTCCATCAGACAGGGCTTTCTTCGGGTTGGGATGGACTTCAATCATCAAAGAATCTGTCCCTGCCGCGATCGCCGCCATTGCCATCGATGGCACATATTCCGATCGCCCGGTACCGTGACTGGGATCGATCATGATTGGCAAATGTGTCAGCGATCGCAGCACTGGAATGACCGAAAGGTCCAGCGTATTCCGCGCATACTTGTTGTCAAACGTGCGAATGCCACGCTCACAAAAAATCACGTTCGGGTTTCCGGCAGCAAGGATATATTCAGCCGCCATCAGCCATTCCTCGATCGTGGCAGACATGCCGCGCTTTAGCAGCACAGGTTTATCTTGCGCCCCGACCTTCTTTAGCAGGGAAAAGTTGTGCATGTTGCGAGCGCCAATCTGGATGACATCCGCGACCTCGCCCACAAGCTCCAGGTCTGCTGCATCCATCAATTCGGTAATGATGCCTAACCCTGTTGCTTCGCGTGCGGCGGCTAGCAACTCCAGCGCACTTTCGCCATGTCCCTGAAAGGCATAGGGTGATGTACGAGGCTTAAACGCGCCACCCCGTAGAAACTGTGCGCCTGCTGCCTTGACGCGCCGTGCCGTTTCAACGATCATTTCTTCGTTTTCGACAGAGCACGGACCTGCTACAACGACCAGCGGATGATGCTCACCAAAGGCGATCGCGCCATTCGGTGTAGGGACAATCACCTCACTCGATTCACCATGATGGTATTCACGGCTGGTGCGCTTGTACGGCTTTTCTACGCGCAAAACCTGCTCAATCCAGGGGCTAGACTCCTGAATCTGGAGGGGATCCATATCCACAGTATCGCCCACCAAGCCAATGACGACTTTGTGCTTCCCAACAATCTTTTCTGGATTCAAGTTCCAGCTAGAAAATTCGTCGGTAAGACGAGTAATTTCGGCTTCTGGAGAGCCAATTTTCATGACTACGATCATGGGGTTTGTCCCTCCTTGTGCGTAAATTAATCGGGCTAGAATGACGGGTGTAAATCAATCAGAAGAATTGTCGTTGGCCGCCTTGGCCGTACGCCAGGATTCCCGGAGCCGCCCAAAATTCAGTTTGAATTCGTCAAAGCCTAGCGCGTTTCCCAAACGCTCTTCATCCCATGACGCGGAAAGAGGGCCGTAGCTTAAGCCCAACACCCCTAAGCCAAAGAAGCCCAAACTGACTAGCAAGACGGCTACCGTCGGGGGCTTAAAGAGATCGTTGGCGATCGCAAAATAGCTCACCACAAACGTCAGGATGGCACAAGCCGTCGGCAGGCCACAAAAAAAGGCCGCACGCTTCACCATCCGGCGGTTGACGACCTCTGGAATATTGGAGTTGCTAGGCATCCCCTTAAGCGACTGCTTACCCTTAGCCATAGTCGGCTGATTACTTGGACTTGGCTTCGCTGAGGCAGCAGTCGTCGGTTGTGGTTGCTTTTGGCGAACAGGCTCAAAGGGCAGGGAACTAGATGCCGCTTCTTTTTGCGTTGAAGCGGTATTCCCTTGAGCTTTTTTCTTTTTCGCAGTCATAGACAAACCAGTCCTTATTTAGCCGCGAACACTCGTCAACCGCGAATCCCTAGTCGAGTGATGAGTGCACGGTAGCGAGCGTTGTCCTGCTTTTGAATATAAGACAAAAGGCGCTTTCTCAAGCCAATCATCCGCAACAGCCCTTTACGGGAAGCGTGATCTTTTTTGTTGGTCTTGAGGTGTTCGCTCAGGCGATTAATCCGCTCGGTCAGCATGGCGACCTGAACATCCGCAGAACCAGTGTCCGTTTCGTGAACCTGGTAATCAGAAATGAGTTCTTGTTTGCGCTGTTGCAGCAGAGGCATGTCTCGTAAGTCTTCCTGGTTGGTATATAGTCGCAGTCTATTATCTTACCACAGCCTAATCGGAGATCGAGTAAGTTTGTTGAGCCACATTGAGCTTTGGCGTTGTGAGAAAGCAGGGGAAGCAAGGGGGGCAGGGGAGGCAGAAGAAGGCAATTCAACTCAAGACGTTTTACCGCCGCCTAAAAGGTTGCCTTCTCATTCCTCATCTATCTCGTATCTTTAGCTTAAGCTTGCCAGACTAGAACTTTCGCTTCAAAGGGGCCGATGTCGATCGCCAGACTGCGATCGTGGGCTTCGACATCGTAGTTGCCTGTCCATTCATGCCAGGTGCCATCTGCAGGAAAATCTGTGACCGTGTAGCCGCCTAAAAATTGATCGGAGAAGTTGGCAATGACTACGACGCGAGAGCCTTCATCGTTCCAACGTGTGTAGGCAAGCACTTTGCCTTCGGAGTTCTCATGAAAGAATTCGATGTTTTCGGTGTAGAGAGCGTGGTTTTCCTTGCGGAGATGAATTAGACCTTTGTAGTACTCAAACAGACCCTGGTTTAGATCGCCACCCAGCAGCGTCCAATCAATTTTTGCCTGGTCGATCGTCTTGTACTTGTACTCGCCAAACTCTTCGCCCATCCAAATTAAGGGAACGCCCACTGCGGTCATGAGCAGATCGGCACCCAACCTCGCCCGACGGAAGGCTTCGTCGTCAAGGATGCCACGATCGCCCAGTTCTGCCATCACGTGATTGTGGTCGTGGTTGGTCAGATAGTTTACGACATTCGTAGCACCCATAAAGCCCTGACGCTTAGAATCCAGCACATCTTTCAACCGCTCCAGGTCGAAGGTGTCGCCGCAAATGTGCTCCAGGATGCAGTGGTAAAAGCTGTCGTGCCAGCAACCATCCATCGGGCCATCCACGTTGGTAATGCTGGGAGTCTCAGGAATGTGTTCTGCAATGGCGTAAAAGGGTTTGGCACCTGCTGCTTGTTTCGCTTCCTGGACGACCCAATGCATGAAATCATAGTTGGCGATTTGCCGTGCGGCATCAAATCGGATGCCATCAATGTGATATTCCTCAACCCAATAGCGGACAGCATCGCCCGAAAAGCGACGGGCGGGATAGGTTTCTAAGTTCTCGTCGTAGTGTTCGTAGTTAAACTCTGGCCCCCAGTTGTTATCAGGATCACGGGGTTCGTGATGGTACCAATAATCGTGATCAATTTGGGTAAGCGGGCAGGATGATTCAGAGTGATTGTAAATGCCATCCATAATGATGCGAATGCCTCTAGCATGACAAGCATCAATGAGTTTCTTTAAATCTCTACTTGAGCCATAGCTTGTTTCCGCTGCAAAGAAATGACGAGGATTGTAGCCCCAACTATAACTACCTGGATATTCTTTGATGGGCATGAGTTCGATCGCATTAATCCCCAGATCGCACAGGTAATCGAGTTTATCAACTACATGTTTGTATTGTCCCCGTGCCTTTTTATCGTCTTCTCCTCCCGAAAAATCGGCAACGTGCAGCTCGTAAATCACCAGCTCATGATCAGCGGGCAGAGGCTTGTTATCATGCTGCCAAACATACGTATCGACAATGCGTTGACCACCTTTGATGCGAACAATGCCGTTTTCTTCGCTACTATTACCATCCACATCGGTTGCATAGGGATCAGTCACGTCAACCCATTGATCGGGTTCAAAAAACCAGCTTTTCGATCGCACCCGAAACTTATATTGATAAACACCATCGTCTAAATCAACGCTGACTTTGAAAACGCCATCCTTTCCCTTCTTCATGGGCAATGCTTCCCACTCCGAGAAAGAGCCAATCAGCGCGACTTCCTTGTTATAAGGTGCAAACAAACTAAACTCAATAGCACTTGCCATAATGCTCCTTTAAGATGCGGCAGCACCAAAAAATAATATGGCAGCATCTTCTACTGAGCGATCGCAAAGCCGCATCTGACGCAGGGTATAAGTCTTAAAAAAGCATCTATCAGCGGTCAACGATCAGCCGTCAGCGTAGAAGTTTTGAGTTTTGCGTTAAAGAGCTATTAGCGGTCAGCGTAGAAGTTTTGAGTTTTGAATTAAAGAGCTATCAGCGGTCAGCAGTCAGCGGTCAGCCTACCTTTCGGAAAGCAAGCTACAGCCTTTAGCCTTCATCCCTCATCCCTCATCCTTCTCCCGTCCGATCGTATACTAGCCCTGTGGAAGCTGTTTGCTAGGGACATTGAGAATGCAGAGAATTTGGAAAGGACTGTGGGCAATGGTTTTCGTTGTCTTGCTAACAGCTTGTAGCTTACCGATCAATGCACCGGGCCGCCATTTGGTCGAACAGGCGATCGTGCAACAACTGCATGAAACCCAGGCAGTGCTCAATCAGCAGCTTCGGCTTACGGTTCAGCCCACTGACCTCACCATTAAGCGAGTTTTGATCAAAGAAGAAACGCCACTCACGATCGAAGGACTGAGCGCTTACCGGATACAAGGCACCTACAATGCCACAATCAAACTACCAACACGACAGGTTACGGAGCAGCAGAATCCGTTTGATGTCTATCTTCAGCGGCAGAAAGAGGGTAAGACTTGGCGCTTGGCACGGTTATCAACGGATGATGAGGGTGAGCCAATTTGGATCACACAGCGCCTTCAGTAAGCTTGGTAAACCTGATTGATAGCACTTCTTAACCAGTTGCAGGCATCAACATCAAGCTTTCAGCTAGCAGCAGTCAGCCAATCCTGTGGGACGTAAACTACAGCTTTCTGTGCCTTTTGCCACACAAGAAAGGGCTTCATGAGTTTGCAACCTCACGAAGCCCACCACTCAGCTCGCTGTATGTTTCACAGACTACGATCTTTAACGACGATATTCGTAGTGACCGGGAATCCAATGGCGCTGGCGGTTTGAATAGTCCCAACGCCCAGCGACCCAAACGCGACGCTCAGCGCGACGGGGTGCTTGTACAACAACTGGGGCACGACGTACAACTACGGGTCTGCGAATGACAACTTCGGCAGAGGCTGGCTGTAATACCAGGGCTGTACCCGCGATCGGAAGTGCCATGATTGCCGCAGCAATCACTCCTTTAATTCCTTGCATGTTCAAATCTCCTTGTGTCTAGAGTTTTAGACGAAGACAGCTTGTCTTCAGGTGATGCACCATCACTGAAGCGTTAGAGAGACCGTAAACTAAGCTTTGCGAGACCTTCATTGGGGTCATCTTCAGATGAATGGTTAAACCAGCCAGACCACAGCGGTTACCCGTATTGGTTGGTTTACGTAGCTTAAGACTGAGTGGCATGCTGACTGGTTCAACTGAACCGATGGATCTCTCTAGAGAGGTAGCAATTGAATGTCACCGTCTGTACTCGATGAATGCGCTACCGCTTGTAGACAAGGAAGCCCGCGATCGCATCCAGCAAAGCTTCAGGTTCATCCGCACGAATAGAATGACCACTATTTTCAAAAATTCGCAAATCGGCATTGGAAATCGCGCTGGCAATTTCTTCTGAAAATTCAGGCGGGCAAATCCAATCATGCCGTGCGCCGATAACTAGCGTGGGAGCGGTGATTTTGGGTAACTCACTGCGAATATCGTAAGTCCGCAAAAAGCCTCCAAAGGCAACATTGATGGCATCGGGCGAAAGGATGGCACGATCCCACGCTTTGGGCGGCGAGTCTGGATCGGCAGTGATGGAATAGAGCGATCGCGTGACGGTGAAATACTCCCGCAACTGGTCTTCATTCTCAAAGTTGCCATCCCATAAGCGCTGGGCGATCGCTTTCTGCTCCTCAGTACCCCGTTCTGCCAGGATTTCCTTGGCTCTTTCTAAGAAACGGTAGTCGGGCACGGTGACGATCGCGATCAGGTGCGATACGTTTTGCGGATAGCGACTGGCATAAGTCAATGCCACCATACCGCCATACGATGCCCCGATCACTACAATCTGCTCTAAGCCAAGATGTTGACGGAGGGCTTCCATATCCTCCACGTTATTGTCCAAGGTGTAAGTTTCTTTCGCCCCACGTGCCGATCGACCCTGACCGCGATGATCAAAATAAACCAGTTGCATTTTCTGGCTCAATGGCGACAAAGTTGGCTTAAACGACGTATGATCGGCTCCCGGCCCTCCGTGAATCAGGAACGCCACAGGCTTTTCCCGCATCCGCTTGCCATCCGGCACCAGACCCGCACCTTCAATATCAAAGTAGATTTCGGTATCGCGTAACTTGGCTCGCATGGAAAATCCTAAGAATGCAGTGATTAGCGGTTATGCAGGAGCCAGGAGTCAGGAGTCAGAAGTCAGCTTTTTAGCCTTTAGCCTTCATCCTTTGCCCTCTGCCTCTCTCACGAATATCCCTTTATCTGCGCTGGCAAGCTCATGACCGATCGATAGTGGGCTTCTACTTCCGCAATCTTGGTGGATTGGCGGTTGGTGATCCACTGGCTGCGATCGAACAAATTCTGCCGCAAGTCATCTACATTGATCGTGGTGACGTTGCCATTGGCGACAATGCGATTGCCCCGCACCCAGACGCTATCAACCGCTTGAGTAGGACGACCGAGTACCAATAGCCCAATTGGATCGGTACGCGGCAAGAGGGAGAGATTTTTCAGGTCATACAGTACCAGGTCTGCTTGCTTGCCAATGCTGAGTGATCCAATTTCATCAGCCATCCCCAGTCCTGTAGCACCGCCGATCGCAGCGACTTCAACGGCTTCGCGGGGTGTCATCCAGTGGCGATAGTCAAAATCAGTGATGTTATGCAGAATCGAGCCGATCTTAATGGCTTCCAGTAGGTCTTGCCCATCGTTACTCGCAGAGCCATCGCAGCCAAAGGCCACATTCACGCCTGCCCGCAAATATTTGAGAATCGGCGCAATCCCGCTGCCCAGACGCAGGTTGCTGAGAGGGTTATGCACAACGGTGGCCTGCGTTTCGGCGAGGATGGCAATGTCGGCATCGTCTAACCAGACGCAGTGTGCCAGAGAGGTACGATCGCTCAAGAAACCAAGTTCTTTCAAATGTGCAACCGCGCTACAGCCATATTTTTCGTGGGCTAACATCTGCTGCGCTTTGGTTTCCAACAGATGAGTATGGAGTGGTAGGGTGTAGCGATCGCTTAACTCAATAAAGCCTTCAAAAAGGGCATCGGAGCTTAACTGCAACCCTGTTGGGGCAGGCAAAATCGTGATTCCTTCCTCTGGCTCATGAAACTGGAGGATGGCTTCCTGAAGCACCGCGATCGATTCCTCCGTTGTCCGCTGATAGGGAATATGTTCGCGCTCAATTCCCCCTGATGGAATGCTGGCGGTCAACGGCTCATCCTGCATCAACGGGCCAATAAACGCACGAATGCCCACTTCACGGTAGGCCCGTACAGTAGCGGCGATCGACTCCAGTTCGCGCCCCGGAATCATCACGAGATGATCCACAACGCTGGTGCCGCCTGTGAGCAAGGTTTCGACGGCTGTACCCAAGGCACTCAGATACAACTGCTCTGGGTCGAGTGGCTCAAACTCATACAGCTCGGCAATCCACAATTCCAGCGGTGTGGGCGGAATGATGCCCCGTTGCCACATCTCTGGTGAATGGGTATGAGCATTCACAAAGCCAGGTAGCAGCAGCTTATCGCGCCCATCCACAGCGGTTCCGACTACTTCCAGGTTGGGTGCGATCGCCGCAATCCGCCCCTCTACAATCTGCACATCAACCGTTTCGTACCCCTGCTCAGCGGAAATGATCGCACTCTGAATGGTGAAATCCACGCACTTAAATCCTTTCTAAAATGAGAAATTGATCACCAAAGAGAGCTTTTACCCGTCCATCTCTCTTAGTTGTTGATACTGTGTTTCATTGTTTGAAGTCAAGCGTCGAGGACTTTGCAGCCGCTAGAGTTGAATTAAGCGATGGTGGGGAATCCTATCTACAAAATGAGGATTATGATGCAACCAATGCGACAGGGGGATGTCATTTTGCTCCCCAGCAAGACGATCGAAGGGAAACCTTTACCTCATCTCACGCTGGCAGAAGGCGAAGTCACGGGACACAAGCACCACATCAGCGATGGGCAGGCAGCACTATACGAAAAAGATGGCACTCTCTATCTCAAAGTGCTTTCAGAAACGGCAACGTTGACGCACGAGGAACATAAGCCGATCGACATTCCCAAAGGCACCTGGATGATCCGCATTCAGCGCGAATATGAGCCAGAAGGATGGCGGTATGTGGCGGATTGAGGAGGCAGTGGGCAGGAGTCAGGAGCCAGGAGTCAGAAGTAGAATGGAGATTGAAACTGAAAGCGAAGTTTTTGATTTCTGTGTAAATTTGAGGTGTGCGATCGTCCCTTTCTTAAAACGACTCCCATGATTAAACCCGTTATTGCTGAACACATTGAAATGACTCCCGGTGTGTGTGGCGGCAAGCCTCGCATTGCAGGTCATCGCATTCGCGTTGAAGATATTGTGATTCTGCACGATCTCATGGGCATGTCACCCGACGAAATTTTGCTGCACTATCCCACGATTACCTTGTCCGATGTGTATGCAGCCCTAGCTTACTATCATGATCACCTTGAAGAAATTCGACAAGAAATTCGTGATGGAGAGGCTTTGGCAGCAGAAATGCAAGCGCAAACACCTTCTAAAGTTCAACAGAAACTAAGAGGCAGGCATGGCGCAAACGATTCGATTTCACCTTGACGAAAGTGTAAGTGGTGCGATCGCAGTTGGGTTGCGGCGGCGTGGAATCGATGTCACTACAACACCAGAAGTTGGTTTGCTCTCCGCATCGGATGAAACACAGCTAAGCTTTGCAATCAGTCAAAACCGCGTCATTGTAACTCATGATGACGATTTCTTGGTGATTCATCGACAAGGAACCCCGCACTCAGGTATTGCATACTGCAAAGCAAATCGTCGCTCAATTGGTGAGATTGTGCAAAACCTCACTTTCCTTTGGGAAGTTCTCGACCCAGAGGATATGCATAACCATATCGAATTTCTCTAGAGATTACGATGACTCAAATGATTAACCAACTCACGCCGGACCAAGAAGCGCTGATTCCGGTTTATCAGGAGAAGTGGCGAAAGATTGCGCTTTCGACGGAGAGAATCGATCAACAAAAAGCTGCTGAAGCAGTCAAAATAGCTTACACAGTTATTGATGAAAGAGAACCTGAGATCATCTTTGTAGAAAGTCCTTATGCAGCTCTAGCTCTTATTACTAGCAAAACAAGAGAAGGACTTAAAAGTAAGTTGGAATCTGAGATCAAACAGAAGCTGAGATTTCCAATACTACATGAATTATCAAATCAACTACTATTCAAGATAGGACATGGATTGAGTAATTTGTTGTGGAATCGAGTTGATGAATCACAACAAAGTCCAATCTGGATTCAGCTTCGAGATCAAATTCCAATCAAGCAACGAAAGCAGTTTTTCAGCGAGTGTATGCCAATTGAAACATGGGTTTCCTGGGGTAGTTACTTTGATTTTAACTTTTCAGTTTTAAAGTTGCCTCACACTCAGGATAAGTGGTTAGCGTTTCAAGCTCTGGTTACTGAGTGCGGTTGGATTTTTCCTTATAAACAGCTTTGCATAGTTTGCGATCGTCCTACAGTTTTCTCGTTTGATTTAGAGAACCGTCTTCATGCCGAAGGCCTTCCTGCTATTCAATTCACCGATGAATTTAGTGTTTATTCATATTGCGGATTAAGACTGCCCTTTAAATATAGGAAGATGCATCCAAATCAATGGAAGCCTTGCTGGATTCTAGAGGAAAAGAACGTTGAGCTTCGCCGAGCGTTAATTCAAGGCATTGGTTATGAACGAATCTGCAAGGAGCTTTATGCTGCGGAGTTAGATTCCTGGCAGGGATACACTCTGCTGGAAGTCGATGAGGATATTGATATTGAGCCAATTCGATTGCTGAAAATGATCTGCCCTAGTATTAGTTTGATTTACATCATTCGAGTTCCGCCTGATATTCAATCTGCTAGAGAAGCGATTCGGTGGGTCAACTGGGATGTTGATCCAGAGGCGTTTGCGGTGCAGACGTGAAACGTTAAACCCAAAGGGTGTCTCACTCCATCCAAGGTCGTTTATGACGGGACTTGAAGCGTTACAGTCTGTGCAGTTTGTCATCGTGAAGGGCAAGCGTCTTGCTGTTCTTGATGCCGAAGATTGGGATACGTTGATTGAGTGGGTGGAAACATTAGAGGATACGTGGATCGCTCAGTCGGCGGTTGCCGAGCTAAAAGGGCAGGGGGCGATCGCGATCGGGTTGGCTGGTTGAAGTAGGATGACGTGGAGGTTGAACTGATCGCACAGCCTAGTAGGATGGATGGGTGAGCAAAACTGCGATCGACATCCTGCCATTCTCAACTCCCATGACTCAGCCAGACAGCATTGCGCCTCACGGTGGGCAACTCATCAACCGCATCGCCACGCCCGAACAGCGCGCCGAATTTCTCGACAAAGCCGACTTTTTGCCTAGAGTGAAGCTAGAAGCGCGGGCAGTTTCAGATCTGGAGATGATTGCGATCGGTGGCTTTAGTCCCCTCACTGGTTTTATGAACGAGGCTGATTACCAGGGGGTTGTCAATGAGATGCACCTGGCGAACGGGTTGCCCTGGTCAATTCCCATCACGCTCCCTGTATCGGAAGAGGTAGCGGCACCGTTGAAAGAAGGAAGTTTGATTCGTCTGGACAATCCCTACGGTACGTTTGTCGGTGTGTTGCAACTGGCGGAGAAGTATCGCTACGACAAGCGTCACGAAGCGCTGCTGGTCTATCGCACCAATGAAGAAAAGCATCCCGGTGTCTCAGTGGTCTACAAGCAGGGTGCTGTGAATTTGGCGGGTGAGGTCTGGTTGCTAGAGCGCAATCCGCATACTCTCTTCCCGACCTATCAGATTGATCCACAGGAATCACGATCGCTCTTTCGAGGCAAAGGTTGGAAGTCGATCGTGGGCTTCCAAACTCGCAACCCGATCCATCGCGCTCATGAGTACATCATCAAATGTGCACTGGAAACTGTGGATGGACTGTTTCTGCATCCCCTTGTGGGTGCCACCAAAGAAGATGATATTCCCGCCGATGTGCGGATGCGCTGCTACGAGATTATGCTGGAACACTATTTCCCTAGAGAACGGGTGATTCTCGCAATCAACCCTGCTGCCATGCGCTACGCTGGCCCTCGTGAAGCTATTTTCCACGCGCTGGTGCGGAAAAACTACGGCTGCACTCACTTCATCGTTGGTCGAGATCATGCGGGTGTAGGCGACTACTACGGCACTTACGACGCACAATACATCTTTGATGAATTTCAACCCGATGAACTGGGCATCACGCCGATGAAGTTTGAACACGCCTTTTACTGCTTGCGAACTCAGTCGATGGCAACGACCAAAACCAGCCCCAGTACCCGCGAAGAGCGTATCCACCTATCAGGAACGAAAGTGCGGGAACTGCTCCGTAAAGGCGAACTGCCACCACCAGAGTTCTCTCGCCCCGAAGTGGCGGCTGAGTTGTCGAGAGCGATGCAGGCTCCAGAGATTTCGTATGAAATTTAGGGATAGGGGATGAGGGATGAGGGCAGGAGGCAGGGGAAGCAGGGGGCAGAAGGAGATGAAGACTTTTGCTTCCTTCGCTGGTGGCAAAGCGCCCTCTTGTTTTCCCTATTTCCCTGGCTTCCTCTGCTTCCCTGGTTTCCTCCGCTTCCCCTACTCTCTATACCTCCACCTCTCTTCAACCCTGATACGCTAGTAGCTGACGGCTAAGCGCTGATGGCTCAAATGAAGCGGCGGGATTTTCTACAACGATCGGGTTTAACGCTGGCGGCTTTAGGAGTTAGTGACTTGTCGCTAACGTCGATCGCGCAACGGTATCAGCAGGCACTCGCAGCCCCAACGCCGCGCAAACTGGCTTTGTTAGTTGGCATCAATCAGTATCGTTCGATGCCGCTCTATGGCTGTGTGACGGATGTGGAGTTGCAGCGAGAGTTACTGCGCTATCGCTTCGGCTTTCAGCCCAGTGATATCCTCACGTTAACTGACCAGCAAGCAACGCGGGAGGCGATCGCGAATGCGTTTGTTGAGCATTTGATCGAGCAAGCGCGACCCGGCGACGTGGTTGTGTTTCACTTCAGTGGTTATGGTGGCAGGGTGGCGCTGAGTAGTGCGCCCGGTGCCGTGCAGTCCGGCTCGATCATACAGCCGAGTTTGGTAATGGTCGATGAGCCATCCACCCAAAGTGATGGGGTGGTAAATGATTTATTGGCGGATACGCTGCTGTTGCTGTTGCGATCGCTCCCGACCGATCAAGTCACCACAATTCTAGATATCAGCCATACCGCGCCTGACAAACCACTGCAAGGGAACCTTCGTCTTCGTAGTCGCCCCGATATGGTGCCTGCTCAACCCAGTGAGGTGGAGTTGGCATTTCAGGCGTCGCTGTTAAATCAAACGAATATCGATCGCGCACGCCTAGCGGTTCAGCGACAGTCTGGGCAGATGCCAGGAGTGGTACTGTCTGCGGCAGGAACCGAGCAGTGGGCAGCCGAAGCAAAGTGGAGCGGCTTCAGTGCGGGACTGTTTACTTACGCACTCACGCAGCAACTCTGGCAGGCAACTCCCGCAATGGCTCTACGGCTTAGTTTGCGACGAGCGACCGAACAGGTATATCAACTGGGCAATGCGATGCAACAGCCCCAACTAAGCGGACAGAAAAGCCAGGAACGACCACTAACGCCTTACCACGCGCAGCCATTGCCACCTTGGGGTGCGGATGGGGTTGTGGTGAACCTTGAGGATGGTGGTGCCACAGCGCAACTGTGGCTCGGTGGACTAACGGCTGCGGTGCTGGAGCAGGTTGAGCCAAATGCATTGTTGCGCCTGGTCGATCAATCTGCTCCCGATCGCCCCTCCACGGCTCTAACGTATCTGCAACTGGTATCGCGCAACGGGTTAATGGCAAAGGCAAAGGTGTATCCAGGTGCAACAGAGTCTACGCTTCAGGTGGGGCAGTTTGTCCGCGAACAGGTCAGAATGGTGCCTCATACCGTTGGGCTGACGATCGCCCTCGATACCAACCTGGCACGCATTGAGCGAGTGGATGCCGTCAGTGCCATTTCCGCCATACAGAGGGTGTCTGTGACGATCGCGGGCGAGCAAGCTGCCGATTACGTGTTCAGCAAAACCCAGACAGTGCAACCTACGCAGATTGCCGCTTTACCTACGACGACGCTGCCTGACGTACTTCCTACAAAGGCTGCTGTGCAAAGCAGCTACGCACTTTTTTCTCCCGGTCACAGCCCGGTGCCGCATACAACAGGCGATGGGGGTGAAGCCGTCAAAGTTGCAGTGAAGCGACTGGTGCCCAAACTGCAAACGCTGCTGGCTGCAAAGCTGCTGAACCTGACCGTTAACGAGGGGGCTTCTCAACTAGCGGTACGAGCCACGCTGTCTGTGCTAACCCCTCCGGCGCGAGGACTTATGCAGCGTGAAACTGCCACGATCGCGCAGCAAACACCAATCCCAAAAATGCTGCCAACCATCCTCACGCCTGAAACCTCAAAACTGGTTAGCATTTCTACAGGTAGCCATATTCAGTACCAGCTCGAAAATCACAGCAAGATCCCACTCCATTTTTTGTTGTTGCATCTAGACAGCAACGGTGATTTGGTCTTGCTACGTGCGCCCCTTGTTCATACGCCTCCCCTCTCGCCAGAGCCGCCAGCGACAGATGCTCAGCCCGTAAGTGATCGCTCACTCAACACGATCGCGCCCGCAGAAACGCTCACACTGCCTCAACCATCTGCCTCCTTTCAGTGGTTAGTCACGGGCTCAGCTGGGTTGGTGACGACGTATCTACTCTGTAGCCGTGCCCCCTTTAGCCAAACGATGACGCTACTGGGTGCGCGATCGTCAGATGCGTCCTCTCTTCAAACGTTGTCTAAACCGCTAGACTTAGTGCAGGCGATCTTTCAAGATTTGCATGATGCGGGCGATCGCTCCACTCTGCCTCCTGGCAATCTTGCCGATAGTTTTGTCCTGGATATGAGCGCTTGGGCAAGTCTCCGCTTTATCTATCAAATTGCTTGATGAGGCACATCGTTTGATGAGACCGTATTGCAGTCAATGTCAGACAGTCCTTTTGTAGTCTCTGCGTCATTTCCAAAGCGACTGATCTTCGTACAATGACACCGAATCATCATGCTGGTCACTGAAAAAGCAGCATGAGTGCGAACAGGCTGTCATGAATTATTTGGATTTTGGCATTTTTATTCCGATTGCCAACAACGGTTGGATTATATCCAAAGCATCGCAGTACATGCCATCGTTTGATCTCAACAAAGAGATTACCTTACGAGCCGAAAAGTATGGCTTTGATTTTGCGTTTTCAATGGTGAAATGGCGCGGCTATGGCGGTGAAATTGAGCATTGGGACTATGCGTTGGAATCGTTTAACTTGATGGCAGGCTTGGCGGCTGTCACTAGCACGATCGACCTCTACGCGTCTATAGCCATTCCCACGATTCATCCGGCTGTTGTGGCGAAGATGGTCGTCACGATCGACGATATTAGCAAAGGTAGATTTGGCATCAATATTGTCTCCGGCTGGAACAAACTTGAATATGCTCAAATGGGTTTATTAGCGGATCATTCCTATTTGTCTTACCGCTATGAATATGCCACTGAATATGTGCAAATTCTCAAAAAGCTGTGGGCAGAAGGTCGCGTTACTTACAAAGGAAAATTCTTTGAATTAACGGATTGTCTCTGTCAGCCAAAACCCTCCCGCGAGATTCCCATTGTCTGCGCGGGACAGTCCGATCGCGGTATTCAATTCACCGCTGAGTTGGGGCATTACAACTTTGTCTTAGGCGAACTGGAAACCATCAGCGACATCAATCTGCGCCTCAAACAGAAAGCGAAGGATTGCCAGCGACAGGTAGGTACCTACGCCCTTTTTACCGTCGTTGCTGCGCCCACCGATGCCGCCGCCGAAGCACGCGTGCAGGAACTGGCCGAAAACGCCGACATTGCTGCTATCCAAGCCTGGGGCGGCGCTTTAGCTACCGACAAAGACGGCGGCATGTCCAAAGCCATGCAGGCAGAAATGTTCATGGGCATCCCCACGATCGTCGGCTCCTACACCACCGTTGCTGCCAAACTCGATCGACTGGCAACCGAAACCACGATCGACGGCATCCTGTTCACCTTCCCTAACTTCGTCGATGACATCACCACCTTTGGCGAAGCCGTCATGCCCTTGCTGCAATGCCGTCAGAAGGTAAAGTCGGCGATCGCGGCGTGAACAGAAAGGAGGCAAAAGGATGAGGGATGAAGGATAAAAAGCTGACCGCTGACTGCTAACCGCCGAACTCAAAATTTAGAACTCAAAACTCAAAACTCTCCCCCTCCCTCATGCCTGGAACCCCTATCACCCCTGAAGGCTCTCCCCCTCCCCTTGCCCCTTACTCGCCCGGAATGCTGGCAGCGGGCGAAGCACTCTACGTCTCTGGTACGCTGTCACTGGATGCGGATGGCAAGCTAGTGGGTGAGGGCGATGCGACGGCGCAAACTCGTCAGGTGTTGGAATCGATCAAGAGCGTGATTGCGGCAGCAGGGGGCACAATGGCGGATGTCACCTTCAACATGATTTTTCTGAAGGATTTTGCCGACTATCCCAAAATGAATGCAGTATACACCGAGTATTTTCCCAGTCCATGCCCTGCCCGCTATTGCATTCGCGCTGATCTGGTCAAGCCAGAATTTTTGGTCGAAATTGCGTCGATCGCGCACATTGTTCGGTGAGGCAGAAGGCAGAAGGTAAAAGGCAGAAGAAGTTGTTGGTTGTTAGAAGAAAGATGACGGCTGACGGCTGATAGCTCTTTAACTCAAAACTTCTACGCTGACTGCTTAAACATGAAAGGCAGAGGACAGAAGTCAGGAGTTAGGAGTCAGGAGTTGGAGAAACGCGGAAAGCTCATACCATTACCTTCATAGGGCTAAAATGTCATCACTAATTACCATTCCGGCTAAACCAGAGGCGATCGCCATCAATCCCCGTGAAACGGCGGTGATCGTGGTTGATATGCAAAATGCCTATGCGTCAAAGGGCGGCTATTTAGACATCCTGGGCGTTGATCTATCGGGTGTGGCAGCGGTGGTGGAGGCGATTCAGGGGACGATCGTGGCTTCTCGTCGTGCGGGGATGCAAATTGTGTTTCTGCAAAATGGATGGAGCGCCAGTTTGCATGAAGCGGGTTCGCCTGCTTCGCCCCACTGGCACAAGTCTAATGCGATGCGGCTGATGCGCGAGAATCCCGATTTGCAAGGCAAACTCACCATCAAAGGCACCTGGGACTACGACTTTATCGATGCCATTCAGCCGCAGCCGGAGGATTACATTTTGCAGAAACCCCGTTACAGCGGTTTTTTTGGCACCAATCTGGATATGCTTTTGCGCGGCAACGGCATTCGCAATTTAGTCTTTGCGGGTGTGGCAACCAACGTCTGTGTCGAATCAACGCTACGGGATGCGTTCTTTTTGGAGTACTTTGCGATCGTCCTTGCCGACGCGACTCACCACATCGGTTCCTCAGCCATTCAGGAAGCAACCCTTTTCAATATTGAAAAATTCTTTGGCTGGGTGACAACGACGCAGGATTATTTAGGCGCACTCAACAACCTGGCAGGCGAAAGCCTCCAGCCGCAAGTCATTACCTGAGAGGGCAAAACTATTTATCCTTCTGCCCTAATATCTCAATCCATCCCAACCCAAATGAGACTACGCTCCCAACCAGCGAGCGGCATCCTTGGCATGATAGGTCAGAATCATATCGGCTCCAGCCCGCTTGAAGCCCGTTAAGGTTTCCAGAACGACACGCTGTTCGTCAATCCAATCATTAAGGGCAGCAGCTTTGACCATAGAGTATTCGCCAGAGACGTTGTAGGCGGCCACGGGTAGGTTGGTCGCTTCTTTGACGCGCCAGATGATATCCATGTACGCCAGAGCGGGCTTCACCATCAGCATGTCTGCCCCTTCGGCGATGTCCAGCTCAATCTCTTTAATGGCTTCACGAGCGTTGCCAGGATCCATCTGGTAGGTGCGCCGATCGCCAAACTGAGGAGCAGAATCGGCAGCATCGCGGAAGGGTCCATAGTACGCTGAGGCATACTTCGCCGCGTAGGACATGATGGGCGTATCTTCAAAGCCTGCCTCATCCAGCCCTGTCCGAATCGCCTGCACAAAGCCATCCATCATGCCAGACGGTGCGATGATATCGGCTCCTGCTTGCGCCTGAGAAACGGCTGTTTTCTTGAGGAGTTCCAGGGTAGGATCGTTCAGCACCCGCCCAGTCAAGTCGCCCACTTCCAGATAGCCGCAGTGACCATGAGAGGTGTATTCGCAAAGGCAGGTATCCGCCATCACGATCAAGTCGGGAACCGCTTGTTTAACCGCTGTTGCTGCTTTCTGCACAATGCCGTGATCGTGCCATGCTCCCGTCGCGTCCATATCTTTATCGGCTGGGATGCCAAACAGAATGATCGCGGGAATGCCCAGGTCGTAGACTTCCTTCGCTTCTTCCACAATTTTGTCGATCGACAACTGAAAGACTCCCGGCATCGATCGCACTTCTTTGGCAAACCCATCACCCGGTACCGCAAAGAGGGGATAGATGAGATCGCTTGTAGTCAACACGGTTTCGCGCACCATCCGACGAAGCTGAGGGTGGTTGCGGAGACGACGGGGACGCTGGTTTGGAAACATAGGAGTGATGCGGCGAGAGGACGGTATGAATAGCGATCAGCGATCAGCAGCGAATGTTTGAATATGAAGTGGGTCGCTGAGGGTTCAATGATGTGCCAAAAGCGTATGAAACTCAAAGTGGATGAAACTCAAGCTGAACGCTGACGGCTTTAAAAGTCTAAAACGTTCTGTGGCCCCTTACTCACGTCTTTCGTTACGTTGTGTTGCAAATGTCAGTTGGTAATGAGGAAGCGGTTTAGGTTCTGTTTTATGTAGCAGGCGTTAAGAAGCTTGGAAATTTCCTTGCTTCCCCTACTCCCCACTCCCTACTTCCTCCCATCGCATGACTCCAGAACAAGCGGTGCTTGCTGCCAATGAGACGTTTTATCGATCGTTTGAGAAGAAAGATCTTGAGGCGATGACGGCTGTGTGGTCGCAGGGGACGAGTAGCGTGTGCATTCACCCAGGACGAAAGGCGATTTGTGGATGGGACGGGATTCGATCGTCGTGGGAAACAATTTTTCGCAATACCAGCTATCTGGAAATTGAGACCGAGATTGTGCGTATTGAGGTGAACGGCGATCTTGCTTACGTGGTGCTGGTGGAAACGGTGCTGCAAGTGACAGGTAAGCGCCAGAACAAAGCACAATCAGTGGCTACGAACATCTTTGAACGCCTGGGGCAGAAATGGTATTTGGTGCACCATCACGGTAGTCCGTTGATATAGGGTAGCTATCAGCGTTCAGCGTTCAGCGTTAAAGTCTTAGGCTGACGGCTGACCGCTCTCTTACCTCAAAACTCTCTCACCGATGGCTTACCGTCCTTCACTTCACCGACCATGATCAGGCTGGCGACACCGACAAATAAACCATTTTCGAGTACGCCAGGAATATTGTTGAGGGTTTTCTCCAGTGCGGCGGGATTGTCGATGCCACTGTCAAATTTCACGTCGATGACAAAGTTGCCCTGATCGGTGATGACAGGCCCAGCTTTCTTCACGCCCATGCGGAGTTGGGGTTTGCCGCCTAAAGCCACGATCGCCTTCATCACAGGACTCATTGCCATTGGAATCACTTCTACAGGCAACAGAAAAGTGGTGCCCAGCTTATCGACTAATTTGCCGCTATCAACTACCACAATGAACTGATCGGCAAATCCATCCACGATCTTTTCCTGCGTATGCGCCGCACCACCGCCTTTAATCAAATTCTTTTGTGGATCGACTTCATCAGCACCATCGATCGCCACATCAATGCGATCGATTTCATCCAGCGTTGTGAGGGGAATGCCATTTTCTTTCGCCAGCACGATCGCCTGAAACGATGTTGTCACGCCTTTAATGTCCTTCAGGTCGCCACGCTTGAGCCGATCGCCTAACGCTTGAATGGCAAAGGCTGTCGTTGACCCAGTTCCCAGTCCTACAATGGAACCAGACTGCACTCGCGCTGCGGCAGCTTCGCCAACCTGCTTTTTTGATAATGTTGTCGGGTCAAGTTCGGTACTCATAACGGCATTGTGGAAGGGGGTAGTTGTTAGAAAGGCTAAGGGCTAAAGGATGAAGGCTAAAGGATGAAGGCTAAAAATTGAATGAGTGCGGAAGCTAGGATGCAGAAGCCATCGTTAGAATTCAAAACTCAGAACTCAAAACTAATCCTTTAGCCTTTGTCCCTTATCCTTTTATCCTCTCCCCTCACCTCCAAGCAAGTCTACTATCGATGGGCGATCTTCCTATGAGTTGGCACGAAGATTTTTCTGAGGCAGACTATCAGTACTACTGGCATCTGCCACCCGAAGCACGCAGCGAGATGCTGGCGGATGAGCAGATTGGCGAATCTCTCAAGGCGTTGTTGCTTTACCAGCAGGGACGACAGGCGTTAGAGAGCAATGATGTGAACACTGCGATCGCCTGCTTTGTGGAGGTGCTAGCGCTCAAGCCGGGTTGGCACGATGGCTGGGCAGGACATGCTGCCGCGCTCATCAAAGCAGGTGAACACGAAGGCGCGATCGCCAGTTGCACGCGGGCTTTGGAATTAGCACCAGAGCATGCAGAAGCCTGGAGTCTGCAAGGTATAGCGCTCTCTCGCCTGGGACGGTACGAAGCATCAGCGAACAGTTGCGATCGCGCCTTGGAGCTACAGCCCGACGACCAGCAAGCCTGGAGTACGCTCAGCGATGCGTTGAATCATCAAGGACGCTACACCGAAGCCGTCGTTAGCTATGACAAAGCGTTGGCACTAAGCTCGGATGCCCCTTTTCTTTGGGGACATCGGGGCACAGCACTGCAAAAGTTGGGTCGTTACGAGGAAGCGATCGCCAGCTACGACAAGCTCTTACAGGCAGAGCCAACCCGCTACAAGCTCTGGCATCTGCGTGGTCTGGCAATGCGAAAGCTACGTCGCTTTGATGCTGCGATCGCCAGCTTTGACGAAGCACTCACCCATCAACCAGATTTCTACCCAGCAATCCGCAGCAAGCTATTTACCTTGTTCCAAGCAGGGCAATTATGGCGCTATGTTATGGGCGACAAAACACTCGCTGAACGGGGCAACTTGATGAACGACCTACGGCATGTGCTGGATTCTGTCGTCAAAACGAAACTACCAACGCTCGTGGTCATCGCACTGGTTGTGCTTTCCAGTACCCATAGTCGGGTTACAGCGCTAGCGATCGCAGGCGTGTTTCTGCTCATTGCCGCGATCGGCGATCTCATCGCTGAGTCACAGAGGTAGCGGTTTTTGAAGGCAGAGGGCAGAAGGTAGAGGGCACAGAAGGGGCAGGGGAAGCAGAGGAAGCAAGGGAAGCGGAGGGAGCAGCACTAACTCAAAACTTCTACGCTGACCGCTGATAGCTGATAGCTCTTTCGCTCAAAACTCAAAACTTCTACACCCACCGCTGACGGCTCTTTCACTCAAAACTCAAAACTCAAAACTTCTACACCGACCGCTGCTCGCTGAAAATTTAACGTTAAGAGTCAGGAGGTTGCTTCGGTGCTTTGTCCTCTTGCGATCGTGCGTTGGGGTGCGTGGCGAGACTGACTCCTTTTTCTACCAAAACCCTGGGATACTTGCTGAGACCAATGCGCTGAGCGCGGTAGATGCCTGCATGACCCGAAAAGATGTAGCTCACGACACAGGCAATGCCAGCGAAGGCTCCGGCAGGCAGCCCAAACAGCTCCATTGCCATAATCGTTGAAGCCAGTGGGGTATTGGCAGCGGCCCCAAATACGGCGACAAAGCCCATGCCTGCAAGTAAAGACGTGGGCAGTGGCAGAACGATCGACAGCGCATTGCCTAACGTGGCACCGATGTAAAACAATGGGGTGACTTCGCCGCCCTTAAACCCAGCGCCTAAAGTGAGTGCCGTAAAGGCGAGCTTGGCAGCAAAATCCCAGGGTGGGAGTTGCGTCTGAAACGCTTCCACAATGGTAGGAATGCCGAGACCAATATATTTTGTCGTGCCCACTGCCCAAACTGCGATCGCCACCATGCTGCCACCAATCAGAGGACGCAACGGTGGATATGCAATTTTAGACTTAAAGATCTGCCCAATTGTGTGGGTCGCTTCGGCAAACAGAAGTGCTACTAGACCAAACACGGCACCCGCAAGCACCGCTGACAAGAGAGCGGCAGAGCCATCGGAAAAATCTCCCAGGCTGAGTAAGGGGATGCTTGTCAGGCGATAGTCCGTATGGTGAATGCCCCACTTCAGGGTGACGTAATCGCCCACGATCGCCGCCACCGTGCAGGGAAACAACCCGTCGTAGCGAAGCTTGCCGATCGTCAGCACTTCTAGCCCAAAAACGGCCCCAGCTAGCGGTGTGCCAAAGACGGACGCAAACCCTCCACTTAGCCCTGTCATCAAAAGGATGCGGCGATCGGCCCCCTTGAGTTGCAACAGCTTGGTGAGTTGATCCGCCAGGGATGCCCCCATCTGTAATGCGGTGCCTTCTCGCCCTGCAGAGCCACCAAACAAGTGGGTCATGACCGTCCCTAAAAGCACTAGGGGAGCCATGCGGAGGGAAATGGTCTCCCTGGGATTGTGGATCTCCTCCAGTAAGAGGTTGTTGCCCGCTTCGACCGATCGACCAAAGTAGTAATAGATCAAGCCACTCAGTAGCCCACCCAACGGCAGCAAGGCAATAACCCAGTGATGCGCTTCTCGCCAATCGGTGGCCCATTCTAATGAAGCTAACAGTGCCGCCGAGGCCGTTCCGCAAAGGACACCTGCTACTGTGGCGATGGCTAGCCATTTTGCAGTTTGCGGTAGGGCAAAAACTTGTTCGATCATCCGCACTGCTCTCCAAAAATCCAATAGTCAACACTTCACAGATGCTTTTTAACAAAGCATCGATCGAACGATGAAGTAGAAACTATCAGCCTTGAAGGCAGTTCTCTGACTGTGCTAAAAGGAAGCCTGTGTCAGAAGGCGAGTTCCATCGCCCTGAGGTGAAATATAGCAAGACCTGTAGGCTTTTACAAGCAAAAAACTTCTTGATTAGGAGGCAGGGGGTAAAAGGTAAAAGGCAGAAGGTAAAAAGTAGAAGGCGGTAACTGAGTAGCCGTTGTGTTAGAGAGACTCAAATTGAGCGGTAAAGCCTTCTAGCGTCATGCACTCATCTTGAAAGGCTTCAGCATCGCTCACATCGTCTAACTCAAACGTCATGATGCGCCGTTCATCGTCTTTCATCTTTTTAGTCGAAAGCGGTTTTACGGCATACTTCGCCACGATCGCGTTAAACGCAGTCGCCGCCTTGCGCCAGCTTTCGGCAGAACAATAAACCGTTACAAGCCACATGATGAGTCAGCCTCCTGCATACATTCGTCATCGTAGGCGATTCAGGTCGCCACTTGATACACAGTGCGCGCTTTTCTTGCTTCTACTCAGCAGCCACGTTTACGGTAAAGGTTGCAAATCTGGCTCAACCCAATCTGTGCGCGCTTCCCACGACATCAAGCGATCGCGGCTGTAGTAGTGGAGCGGCAACTGTGGATCACTGCATCGCTGGATGAACTGATTGACCTCATCCAACGCCAGGGCAGAGATGCGCTGCTCTGCGAGGTACCACAGCCCAATCCAAAGCCAGAAGAGGGTAATGGTTTCGTGATAGCCGCTGTTTTTTGTTTGCTGTATGCCCATTGCCGCGTTATACCGCTGAATGCCTTCGCGCATGCAGTCGATCGCCTGTGAAGGCTTGTGATGCACCAAATACCACAGAGCAAGGGTGAGATGTGCGGTATGAGTCCAGCACGATCGAGGCAACGTACAGCTCTCGAAGGCTGCCACTAACGCTTCAATCTCGTCGATTGTTCGATACGTCATAAGGCTCGATTCAATAAAGCTTTGACAGGAAGGAAAGCGTGGGCGATCGACAGCGAGGACTGCTCGGATCACCCACGTTTTAGCGTCCATCACCGATGGCTAAGGACGATGCATGTACTTGCGTTGCCTGCCAGAGCTTGTGGACAAAGAATTCGGCGCGATCGGAGAAAGCCGTCAGAAACATGCCTTCGTGCGCGTCTACACCCTCTGCCAACCAGCTACCCTGCAAGCTCACTTCTACAAAGGCATCATCAACAGGGGCTACGGTGATGTTTTGGACACGATCGCGCTTCAGCGTCAGCTCTAAATAGCTCAAACCGAAGGCGTCCGCAGGCAGCAAAAAGGCCGCTTTGCTCGGTTCAACGTAGAGTTTTTGCCCAGCACGCAATGCCAGCAGTACGCGTTGTGCAATCAGCACTTCCAGGGGAGCCGCCATCCGCTCCAGGTGTAACCCGTCCTCAATATAGGTCAGCTTCAACATCCTGCTTGCCTCCTAAAAAACAACCCCCGCTTCTGATACTCAGGAGCGGGGGTTAACAGCTTCAGTCCTTACTGGCGCTTTATGTTGGTGCAAGACCGCGCCTGCACCACCCGCTTTGTGTTGGTCGATCAATAATCTGTAGCTCTGCAAGGGTTTTCGTCATACCTGTGACCAAAACTCCTGTATGAAGCGCATTGCCTTGAAGCAGATTGCCTCTAAAGCGTGCAGACACACCTTTAGCCCCAAACAGCGCTATTGCCAACGACCACTCGCTGTGGGGTCGCTGCTGCGGCGCGCTATATGAGGTGAGTAAAGGTGTGCAAATCATGGGATGGCTCTAACAAAAACTCGCTTTGTATATGCTACACGTGTAGTATGTCTAATGTCTACTCTTTTGAGTGAGAATTTTTCAGACAGAATTGTCCGAAGGATGGATACATTTAAGACGAGGGGGATTGCGGAAACGTTAAAGAGAATTTTGGTGGAGGGGGAGGCAGAGGGCAGAAGAAGGCAAAAGGCAAAAGAAGGCAGAAGGCTGACCGCTGCTAGCCGTCCCCCGTCCCCTAAAGTTTTCTCTCACGCTTTGCTTAGATAGCAGTGGCAGTTGGGCTTTTCAATAGTGGAAGCTACGATCGCGTTCAGAGCGACAGCAGCGAGTAAGCCGCCCCCGATCGTGCCATCTAGAGTAATGAAGGGAACGTCAGACTGCATTAACTGGCGCTTCGCTGCTGGGGCATGGCTAAAGCCGATCGGCATGCCAATGACCAGGGCTGGATGAAGATGGTGTTGTGCGATCGCGTCACAGACGGCCAACAACGCGGATGGAGCATAACCCACGACTACGATGCAGTTTTTGGGTAAGTGGTGTAGCTGCGCTTTCCACGCTGAATCTTGCCAGAATGCCTGTTCTGCTTCGGCAACGCTGGTGATGTGGCGATCGTCCATCAAGATTTCTGTAGCACAGCCTAAATGTGCTAGGCGAGTGTGGTCAAGTGCGGCATGAATCAGCGGGACATCGGTTACTACGTGACAGCCTGCCTTGAGCGCAGCACGACTGGCTGCGATCGCCCCTTTTCCCACATGGACGAATGGCACCAAGCTCACATCCCCACAGGCCAGCACTAGCTTTGAGAGCAGATCGACTTCAATTTCGGAGCGATCGGAGAGGTCGGGCAACAACCATTGCAACGATTCTTGAAACGCTTCAGGATGGTCATGAACGACCGCATCTAAACCGCTCCACAGTTTTTCTAGCCCGCCCAACTGGGTTTGCGTTTCTACATCCAACAGCTTGAGTTGCGCGATCGCTTCTGCTTGCACACGCTGACAATCGCCATCCCTCCCCAGCAAACTTTCCAGTGCTGATGCCGTTTGTCGAGGTGTGCGATTTGCTGAATGATCGATCGATACTGCTGCTGAAACTGCACCACGAGCGTTTCTGACCGATCGACATCTGGTTCACTGTCCAGTAGCTTATGAATATGGGAAAGCTGAAAACCCTGTTGCTTGAGCGCCACAATGCGCTGGAGTCGCTGCACATCGCGCTGGCTGTAAAGGCGATAGTTCCCGCGCGATCGGGCAGGCTGCGGCAGCAGCCCAACTGATGATAATGCCGCACCATGCGAGGCGAAATGCCACCCCCAACGGCATCTGTAAGTTCTTTAATCGTCAATGATTGTTCAACCATGATGGAGTCTCAGCGGTTAGCGGTCAGCAGTCAGCGGTCAGCGATCGACAAGCAGTGAACAGTCGTCAGTCGCTAGTGAATAGTGAATTGTTGCCGCTCAATGACGAATTGCCATCAGTCAACGGTGCATTAGCTACCACTCAGCAGTAAATTGACACCATTCAACAGTGCGTAGCCATTAGTGAACAATGCATTGTCATCGTTCAGCAGTGAATATTTGCTATTCAACAGTCAATAGTTGCTACTCAACAGTGAATTGCTACTACTCAACAGTGAATTGCTACTACTCAACAGCGAATTGCTACTACTCAACAGTCAATCGACGTTAAAAAACTGATGACTGATCATGGTTAACGGCCTTCTACCTTCTGCCTTTTGCCTTCTGCCTTCTCTACACCCAACTTCCCGTTTCCAACTTCCTTGACATTAACACCAATGTCAACGTTTAGCGTGGAGGGGTGTTTCAACCGCGATCGCGATGCTGTATCCGTCTCGCTTTACCCAACTGACCAAAGACCACTCTGATGTGGCGGCGGCTATTCTCTGCGGCATTTTGCTGCTGCTGGGGTGGCTGACACTGCATTGGGGATGGATAGAGCTGTCGTTGTTGTTATTGCCTGCTGCCTATGTGATTGGTGGCTATGAAAGTGCTCGCGAAGGGCTGACGACCCTCTTCCAGGAAAAGGAACTGGATGTGGATTTGTTGATGATTGTGGCAGCGCTGGGGGCAGCAGGACTGGGACTGTGGCGGCGTGAATACTTTTTTATTGTGGATGGGGCAACGCTGATTCTCATCTTTGCAGTGAGCGGTGCGCTGGAAGGATATGCGATGCGTTGTACAGAGCGCAGTATTCGCGGCTTGATGAGCTTGACAACTGATACCGCGAGAGTGGTGCGTCATGGTCAGGAAACTCTGGTGCCTGTAAGTGAGTTACAGGTAGGCGATCGTATTCTCGTCAAGCCTGGAGAACTGATTCCAACCGATGGCCTCATTTACGAAGGCTACAGCACGCTCAACCAGGCGGCGATCACAGGTGAATCCATGCCTGTGGAGAAAGCGGCTGGAGATGTAGTATTTGCGGGCACCGTGAATGGGAATGGTGCGCTACAACTCACTGTGCATCAACCACCCGAAAGCAGTTTGATTCAGCGGGTGATCCGTCTAGTGAAACAGGCACAAACCGAAACGCCACCATCGCAGCAATTCATCGAGCGGTTTGAACGTAGCTACGCCAAATTGATTGTGGTGTGTGGCATGCTTTTAGCGCTGCTGCCGCCCGTTCTCCTGCATTGGAGTTGAGAAACAACCATTTATCGAGCGCTGATTTTTTTAGTAGTGGCGTCTCCCTGTGCGTTGATGGCAGCCACCATGCCAACGCTGTTGTCTATTGGGGGGAATTAGGACCCCACATAGCGGGGGACCGGGGGGAAGTCCCCCGGACAAAGGTTCCCAGCGAAGCCCAAATTTACGTCCACGATAAACTCCGCAGAGATTACACAATCAAATTAAGCAATCATAATCGACTCAAAATCCTGTAAACGACTTGCTTCCAGCGCATAACTTTGCCCATAAATGCGAGGCAGCTTTCCAGTCGTTGCTAGAGCCTGTCTGACCTCAGCATTCATAATTGACGCTAATGTGCGATCGCTCGACAGCGCAATCCCAGCCGCAATCCCTACCCCATTGCCCACCGCCGTATTAAACTCCACAATTCTACCTGCCGCACAGGCATACCCATCAAACCCAGAAGCCGGACTCACCACCGCCAAATTTGGCACGGACTGTATGAGCGCATGGCGAATCCCCACATTAAATAGCGGCGGATGGTGAAAAGAAATGCTGCTCATGCCCTTCGCTGCTGCCTTTTTACCCAGCCCCGCAATACCACCTCGTACATCCAGATAATAGCCAAACGTTGCGATCGCATTCGCCTCAGAGACTCCTCCCATGAGCATCTGAGCACCACTCAAAGGTTCCACTGCGCCTTGAATATTGCCTGCATGTCGAATGTACAGTTCCGATGCTGCTTTGACAGCCGTTGCGCCAAAACTCTTCAGCCATTTCGTCACAAAGCCCATTTCATCCACCATTGCAGGTGTGGGCTTCGCGGCTCCCCGTGCCAGTGCTTCAGCCTGTGCACCCGTCACGTAGAACATGAGTGCATTCCAGGAAAGCCGATTGGCCCCTAAGACAGCAATATTTGCCTGATCGAGCAGCACGCCACTGTCTGCCAAAGACATCATCTTGCCCCGGAAGGCGTGATACGTCACCGATAACGCCTGACTACGCACATCGATGTGGTCTTGCCCGACGTACATCGTTCTTAGATTGCCATGTTCGTCTACAAAGCTTTTGCAAATCTTGTCCATCAAGGTTGGATCAGAGCCAGCGGCGATCGCAATGTAGTGTTGTGCTTCCGCATCGTTGGGATTTGTAAAGCGCTTGAGGTAGTTCAGCTCAATCTCTTTCAGACGTTGAATGCTCAGCCCCTGGCTTTCAAACACCAGCGTTACGGGCAGTTCAGAATCTGGTAACCCAAACGTGCCAAAGCCCTGAAGCTTTTTTACACCCGTTGTTTGAGCCAGTTCCGCATTGACGCTAGAGTCAATAAATTGTTTACCTAAAAAGACACTGCCAGTCGTAAGCTGAATGCCCTTTAGCTTAGCCCCATCGCGCAGCACCGACTGAATTTGCACACGACTAATGATATCTGCTCCAACCTCGCTTAACATGGCGCGCAACGCTGCATCTGCCTTGCGTGGATCGAGGGCAATTTGGGCAACGCCTGCCCGATGCAAAAACTCTTGATAAATAGCAGATGGCTCACCAAACGTCGGTAACCCATACGATTGACGGATCTCGGCAGGTAGCGAGCAGCGATCGAGGTACGCCAGCCCTCCTCGCACCAAATGCCCACCAACCCCCTCCTGAGAATTGCCCTTAAACATCAGCAGCATTCGCAGCGCTTTACTTGTGCGACGGCGATACTCCCTGGCCGCACTGACCAGCGCCAGCACTCCGGGAACTTCATCCCCAAACCCAATGACATCGTAGGAGCGTGGCGGTTGTGTAGCGGCGGTCATAGTCGTATTAGAAGAGACATTACTTCAAGACACACAGAATAACCGATGCGTTTCGGAAGCGGTGAATTTCTCTTCATTTTCTTCCGTGGGGAGTGGGAGGGGGGAAGCTGAGGGGGCAGAGGGAGCAGGGGGAGCAAGGAAAATTCTGACTTCTGACTTCTGATACCGATTTAAAGAATGACGGCTACAGATCAATCGGTGGGTAGGGGCAAGGCAATGCCTTGTCCCTACAGGATGTGTCGCATTTTCAATTCAAATTGGTATGACTTCTGACGCCTGACGCTTAGCTCCTGAACTCAAAACTCGATGTATTGCAGCGCTTCAGGAGGTACCAGGCGTAGTTCACCGGACTGAAAACGATCGCGTTCAATCCACTGAGCCGTGTAGGTTTGATCGCTATCTGAGAACAGGATTTCTTCTCGCTGGTAAAAGGTTCGATCAGCGAAATCACAGCGATACAGTTGAACCAGCTCATGCCCTGGCTTGCCGTCATAGGTGAACAGGTTTTCCAGGCAGCCGAGATAGCGAATATTCATCAATTCTGCCTGGAGTTCTTCGTGAAATTCTCGCTTCAGTGCCTCTAGGCTCGTTTCGCCAAACTCAATGCCACCCCCCAGCGCCCGATAGAAATAATTCTGCTTGACCGGATCGAATCCCTCCGAAACCAACAAGCGCGAATCCTGTTGAATCATTCCCAACACGATCACTCGAATCCTTGGCATCTTAATCTTCTGCCTTTTACCCTTATGTTTTGAGTCATCAGCAGTCAGCGGTCAGCCTTCTGCCTTTTACCTTTTGCCTTTTTTCCTCACTTCTCACTAATTCATCTCACTATCCGCAAACGTGTCCGATCGATAGCGACTTTCCCCAGTCGGCCAATCATCGTTTTCGCCGCCGATAATTAGGCTATCCAAAACCACATAATCTTTGCTGAACTGTCGCAGCGCCATGATGAGCACATCCAACGCGATCGCATCACTGGTACCCAGGTCAAACCAGCAACGTCCCCAGTTGCCCTCATATTCGACTTCTCCTATGTTGTGCATAAGTGCAACCAGGCTTTCATCAGCAGCATCGTTGTCATACTCCATGTAGCTGATGTCCAGTCCCACGTCCTGCACTTGGAGGTTCTCAGCATTAAAACCGCCCAATTTGCCCAAAAAGAACCACGAATTGAAGACTTCCTCAACGTATTGCTTTTCCATCTCTGAGGGGACAGTATTAAATTCAATCCAGATCCAGACGCTAAACGGGTCAAATTCCCGAAACTGCACGTCCATAGTGATACTCCTGTGTGTTCGTGGATTAGTAGACGCGTCCTTTCCAAGCTCCACCCTGACCGCGCCAGTGACGCAGAGCCGAATCGAGCGTCATCAGGGTGTAAAGAAAGGCGATCGCAGGTAGCCCAAAGGCCAGCAGTGGAGGGCATTGGTAGAGCAATAGGGTTGGCAAATAGGCGATCGCCAGCAGCAGCCAGGTTGCCAGCCCAAGGAAGGCAATCAGCCAATGTCCGGTGATGAGTCCAGCGATCGTGCTAATTGGTGGCACTAGATAAATTACCGTCATTCCCACCAGCGTCCCCAGCAGCAGTAGAGGCGAATAGTACAACTGGGTATACGCTGTGCGAGCCACCATATCCCAAATCGTTTTGAGCGATGGGTAGGGACGCAGGCTGTGAGTTTCGCGGGTAAGACCCAGCCAGATTTTGCCGGAGGGGTTTGGGGAGAAGGAGTTATGAGTTATGAGTTTTGAGTTTTGAGGTGGAAGAAGAAAAGATAAAGGATGAAGGATGAAAGATAAAAAGTTTTTCGTTTTGAGTTCAGAAGATTGCTCTTTTACTTCCCCTATCTTCTGCCCTCTGCCTTCTGCCTTCTGCCTCCTCCCCAACCCCTTCACCGCTTGCGCCAACGAGCAATCATCAATCAACGCCTGACGCAGAATTTGGAGTCCTCCAATTTGCTCCAGCGCTTCACGACGAATGAGAATACAGCCTCCCGCCGCCGCCGCAAGTTTGCGTTTGGGATCGTTTGCCCAACGGAAGGGGTAGAGCTTTTGGAAGAAGAAGACGAAGGCAGGAATCAGCAGTTTTTCCCAGGTACTCTTGCAGCGCAGCAGCACCATCAGCGACACCAGATCGAGATCATCCGCCAGTGCTTTCGCAACCAGTTGTTGCAGCTTTTCGGGATGATGTTCAATATCGGCATCGGTTAGCAAAAAATAGTCAGGTTGGATTGACAGCGTTTGCGTGTAGCGAATGCCCTGCTCCATTGCCCATAGTTTGCCCGTCCAGCCAGTTGGGAGTGGCTCAGCCGTAATCGCCGTCAGCTTTGAGGCTCGATCGCACGTCTGAGCGGTCTGCCGTGCTACATCAGCCGTGCCATCGGTACTGTGGTCATCCACCAGCACAATCTGAACGTTGGGATAGCTTTGGGTGAGGAGCGATCGCAGCGTCACAGGCAGCAAATCGGCTTCGTTGCGAGCGGGAATGATGGCGCAGATGGAGGGATGGGGGATGAGGGATGAGGGATGAAGTAAATTATTTTCATCCCTCATCCCTCCGCCCTCATCCTTTAGAAACTGATCCGATCGCCAAAACTGCCCGCGTCCGAACAGCAGCACCAGCCAGATGATGAGTGACAGTGCTGTGATTCCTAACCCGATTTCAGCCATTTCTCACCCGTTACTAATTGCCAAGACTCTGCACTAAGAGGCAAAATACAACATCTGCTAATTGTAACGATAGGTGTATCGATAGGATTGGCTGGATTGGTGTGTTGAGAGTGAATGACGCTATGCAGACTCAAGAGCAGGGTGCAATTAATAGCCCAGAGGTTTCACGTGCACAGGTAGAGGACGCGATCGCTCGCAGTCAGAATTACCTTCTATCGCTTCAGTATCCAGAGGGTCACTGGTGGGCAGAACTGGAATCGAACGTCACCATTACGGCAGAAGTAGTGCTGCTGCACAAGCTTTGGGGTACGGACAAAACGCGCCCTATGCACAAGGTAGAAGTGTATTTGCGATCGCAGCAGCGCGAGCATGGCGGTTGGGAACTGTTTTACGGCGATGGTGGCGAACTGAGTACCTCTGTGGAAGCGTACATGGCACTGCGGTTGCTGGGAGTGCCTGCGAACGATCCGGCATTAGAGAAGGCGCGATCGTTCATCTTGAAGCGGGGCGGCATTAGCAAAACCCGCATTTTTACCAAATTTCATCTGGGGCTGATTGGCTGCTACGACTGGCGAGGACTCCCCTCCATTCCCTCCTGGGTCATGCTGCTGCCAGATGCGTTTCCGGTGAATATCTACGAGTTGTCGAGTTGGGCGCGGGGAAGCACGGTGCCGTTGCTGATTGTGTTCGATCGCAAGCCTGTTTACATCACCGATCCAGCCATTAACCTGGACGAACTGTATGCTGAGGGACGCAGCAACGTGCGTTTTGAGCTACCACGCCAGGGCGACTGGACAGATCTGTTTGTGCATCTGGATAGTGCGTTCAAACTGGCAGAGAACCTGAATCTGGTGCCGTTTCGTCAAGAAGGCATCGACGCGGCGGAAAAGTGGGTGCTGGAACGCCAGGAAGTCACTGGCGATTGGGGTGGCATCATTCCCGCCATGCTGAACTCCTTACTGGCTTTACGAGCGCTTGACTATGACGTGGCTGACCCAATCGTCGATCGCGGCCTCAAAGCCGTTGATAACTTTGCGCTGGAAACCGATGAGCACTACTGGATTCAGCCCTGCATTTCGCCCGTGTGGGATACCGCGTTGGTGATGCGATCGCTCGTCGATTCTGGCCTTGCTCCCGATCATCCTGCCCTGGTGCGCGGGGGTGAGTGGCTGCTAGAAAAGCAAATCTTCGACTATGGCGACTGGGCCGTCAAAAACCGCAACGGCAAGCCCGGAGCCTGGGCGTTTGAGTTTGATAACCGCTTTTACCCGGATGTGGATGATTCGGCGGTCGTCGTCATGGCGCTGTGTGCCGTCCAGTTACCCAATGAGCCGTTGAAGCAAGCCGCGATCGCCCGTGCCGTAGACTGGATTGCCACCATGCAGTGCACCCCTGGCGGTTGGGCCGCCTTCGACATCAACAACGATCAAGACTGGCTCAACGCCATTCCCTACGGCGACCTCAAAGCCATGATCGACCCCAACACAGCAGATGTAACCGCGAGAGTGCTGGAGATGGTGGGGAAGTTGGAAGGCAGTCAGCGGTCAGCGGTCAGCGGTCAGCCATCAGCTTCCACTCAAAGCTTAGAACTCAAAACTCAAAACTTAGAACTCAAGACTCATTACTCTCCCCCCACTCCCCACTCCCTACTCCCCACTCCCGCTCTCGATCGCGCCCTCTCCTACCTCCGCGCCGAGCAAGAACCCGAAGGCTGCTGGTTTGGTCGTTGGGGTGTGAATTACATTTACGGGACGAGCGGGGTGTTAGCAGCGTTGTCGTTGGTGGCACCGAAGACGCATCAGCGAGAAATTGAGCGGGGTGCACGTTGGTTAGCCGGATGCCAAAATGCGGATGGTGGCTGGGGCGAAACCTGCTTTAGCTACAACGATCCGTCGCTGAAAGGGCAGGGAGACAGTACCGCATCGCAAACGGCCTGGGCGCTGCTTGGGTTGATGGCAGCAGGTGATGCCGTTGGGACGTATGCAATGGAGGCGATCGATCGCGGCATTCAATACCTCCTGCAAACCCAGCGACCCGATGGTACTTGGGATGAAGACTACTTCACAGGTACGGGCTTTCCCTGCCACTTTTACCTGAAGTACCACCTCTATCAACAGCACTTTTCACTGACGGCGATCGGTCGCTACCGACTCATCAAATAGGAAATGTTCGACTATCACAGCATTCAAGGTTGACAATAACAGCGTAAGGTTGACAATAAGGAGTGATAAGGTTGACGCTGTGGGTGGGTAAACGCTAATGGTCAAGGTTCGTCAACGAGGGGAGCAGATTCGTCAGTTTATCTTGACGAACCTAGAAGAGCATCCAAACGACGTTGCTACGTTGACTGCTCAAATGTTCGGCATTAGCAGGCAAGCCGTTAGTAAGCACATTCAACGTTTAGTTGAACAAAAAGCGATTGCGGCTGAAGGGTCTACGAAAAGTAGAATCTAAAAACTACATCCATTAATTGAATGGATGCAGACATATCAGCTAAATAGCAAGCTCGAAGAAGATGTTGTTTGGGATTCCGATATCAAACCTTTAGTATCCGATCTACTTGATAACGTCAAAGAAGTCTGGGTGTATGGCTTTACTGAGATGTTGAATAACGCTATCGATCATTCATCTGGTACCAAGGTCATCATTCAAGTTGAGAGAACAGCAGTCGATACTGGGATTTTTATCGTTGATGACGGAGAAGGAATTTTTAAGAAAATCCAGAGAGTTGTGCCTTGATGATGAGCGTCATGCAGTGCTTGAACTAGCGAAGGGTAAGCTTACAACTGATCCAGATCGTCATAGTGGTCAGGGTATCTTTTTTACATCGCGTATGTTCGACGAATTTGTCATCCGCTCTGGAAATGTCTACTTCTCGCACGAGTTCAATGATTCAGAAGACTGGATTGTAGAAGAAAATCGGTTTCAAACTGGAACACTGGTTTGCATGAAGCTCAACAACAATACATCGAGAACTTCTAAACAAGTTTTCGATCAGTTTTCCTCAGATGATGACTATGCTTCTACGAAGACAGTGGTGCCAGTTCGTCTTGCTTAATATGGCGATGAGCGCTTAGTGTCACGTTCTCAAGCAAAACGGCTACTTGCTGGAGTTGATAACTTCAAAGTAGTTGTCTTTGACTTTTTGGGTATAGAAGCGATCGGTCAAGCATTTGCAGATGAAGTTTTTCGCGTTTTCAAAAAGCAACACCCAGAGATGGAACTGACGAGTCTAAATGCTAGTAAAGAGGTTTCACAGATGATTCGTAGGGCACAGAGCCTTTGATACCGACCAGACCGCCATGCCGCTATACCTGTGAAATCTTCAGCAACGATTTTGATGTAATGACACAGTAGAAGCCCGTCTTGCAAATTTGTAGGTACATAGAGCGATGAACTTTTAACGATCGTCCCCTTTGACGTAACATTTGCATCAGTAGTATCTCTATCTTTTCCCCATTTAGTGTTTGGTCAAGTCAGAACTTGACGGGAAGGGCTTTTACGCCACGGGTAATCAGGCTCGAATGCCAGCGCAACTGTTCAGGCGGAACGGCGAGTCGGAGCTTGGGCAACTGCTCAAAAAGTACCTGAAACGCAATGCTGGCTTCCAGTCGTGCGAGGGGCGCACCCAGGCAGTAGTGTATACCTGAGCCAAAACCAACGTGCTGATTGTTGGGTCGATCGAGCATAAGGGTTTCTGGATCTTCAAATTTTGATTCGTCGTAATTCGCTGATCCCAATGCCGCCAGCACCATCTCGCCTTTGGGAATCTGAGTACCCGCGATCGTCAGATCTTCACGGGCATAGCGAGAGGTGGCAAACAAGACAGGAGGGCTGTAGCGCATCAGTTCTTCGATCGCAGCTTTCATCAGGGTGGGGTCAGCGCGAAGGCGATCGCGGTCTGCTGGGTGCGTCAGCAAGGCCAACACTCCGTTCCCAATTAAGTTGACGGTTGTTTCGTGACCCGCGCTGAGCAAAATCCCCACCATCCCAATGAGTTCGTCTTCGGCTAATTGCGAGCCTTCAGCTTCGGCTTGCAGCAGGGCGCTCGTTAAATCATCCTGTGGGTTAAGGCGGTGTTCGTGGAACAATCGGCGCAGAAACCGCACGAGTTGGTACAAGTTGGGGATTGCCAGCACACCGTCAAGGGGTTTAGTCACGCTCACCGCAACATTTGACCAACGGTGAAAAGCGGCCCGATCGCGTTCAGCCACGCCAAACATTTCGCTGATCACAACCATTGGGATGGGCAAGGCAAAGTCATTGATCAAATCCATCTCGCCGTTCGCTTGAACGTGACCAATCAGTTCATGAGCCAGGAGGTGAATGCGGGCTTGCATCTTTGCGATTAGTCGTGGCATAAACGCTTGATGCACTAAAGACCGCAGACGTGTGTGGTCGGGTGGGTCAGTCTCCAGCATGTTGTGCTGGAGGGGTCTGATGAATCCCGGTAGCCACACCTCTCGGTGCTTTTTGGTTGGATCTCGAACATTACGGCGATCTTTGACGAGGCGATCGTCTGTGAGCGCAGCCATTACATCGTCATAGCGAGTAACAATCCAGGCACGTTCCCCAAACGCTCGAACGGGCACAACAGGCCGGGATGCTCGCCAGCGTTTGAAGGTTGGAAACGGATTGGCTCTGAAACTAGGTGCTGTAATATCTACCGGGTCGAGGTGGATGCTCGGATGTGTTGCCGTCATGGTGCTTAGTCCTTCGTCTTGATGAGCAGAGGGTCAGTGAGCGCTTGAAAGCGTTTATGGAAAAGGTGAATTTATAAGTAATTGATTAGTTATTTTTGAATCGAAAAAAGCTTGCGAGGTCTATTCGTTGGGGTCGAGTCCGCGCCAGAGGAGATTGACAAAATCCTCCAGAAAACGGCTTGTATCAAGGTGAACTGCCGTGCTTTGCAGGGTTTGGCTCATCACAAATCCCACAACCGTATGGAATAACGTGAGCGCTGGAATAGTTGGATCGCCCCGTGCAATGCGTCCAAGTGCCATCTCACGCGCGAGGTAGGCAGTCAGCGCGGCAAAATCAGACTCAACATCAGGCGGCATGACGATTTCACCGGGTTGTCGCACCGACCAGGCCAGCATCATGCGTGGCAGCATTACTTCTGTGTAAGCCGCAGTCTGCAAGGCGATTTTGAGTAGATCTGATCGCGGATCACCCTGTCCAATGTCAGCTTCGAGTGCGTTTGTCCAAAGACGATCGCGGCTCGTGTCTGACATTGACGCAAAGAACAGCGCTTCTTTAGTGGGGAAGTGCTTAAAAATACTGGCACTGGAAATACCCGCACGCTTTGCCACATCTACCGTTGTCGCGTTGAAGCCTTGTTCTAAAAAGACGGCGCGAGCGGCCTCCAGAATCTGAGCCTGGGTAATGGTTGGAGTTCTAGCCATGAACAAATAGTAACTGATGAGTTATTTATTCGTCAAGGCGATGACATTCAGGTTATACCGATTTAAAGAATGATGACTACAGATCCATTGCTGGGTAGGGTCAAGGCAATGCCTTGACCCTACAGGGTGTGCCGCATTTTCAATTTAATTTGGTATTATCTGCATCAGCAGCACGTTCTGTTGACTGGGCTTGACCAATATCAACTTGTCCAGTTGTATTAAACCGCCACTAAAGCTGGAATTGATCAGCGAAAAATCTCAAAACTTAGCGCCCAATGCAGTCTTGTAGTTGAATGGTATTCACGTTGCGGTCAAACCTTTGAAACCGCCCCACTAAAGTTGCACGCTGATTGGTCTGCAACGCGGCGACTGCAGCATCCTGGTTTTTAGCCATCGTACACAAAACCGTCGTTCGATTCGTCTTGTCTGTGGAGACCTTACTTGGTGCGGTTTGGCTGCTGTCAAACGATACTGTATAAGAGCCAGCACTCTCTGCAATGTCGAGCACTTTGCCGTTTACCCGAAACGTTTTGCCAGTAAAATTCAAGCGCAGACGGGCAGGGTTGTCTGCCGATTCTTTGACTTGTTTCGCGAGAGTTGCGGCATCGACTTCAATCGCCGTAGCATCATCCTTCACTGGCACAGCCGACACTGTATCGTCTTTGGGCAGCAATTGGTTAAGCGCACTACATAGGTGATCTCTAACGGTCTCTCGACGAGCGCCCACCCCACTCGGAAGGGTAAAGACCATTTCGACGTTGAGCAGAGTGCCGTCCACAGTGGCATAGACATCGATCGGCAAGGCACGCTGAAAGGCTGTAGCGGGATTTTCGGCTTTCATCACGCCCATGCTGGTATCAGTGCTGATCGTCTTGATGCCATCGCGGGCCAGAATGGGACGCAACTGGGAAAACGTTTTCTCGACAGTGCCTCCCTCAATCTGAACTCGTGCAGCAAAGGCGCTGCCGTTGAAAAAATCACCTTTTTTCTGAAAGCTTTCTTCGCATGTAGCGGACAGAGCAGGACTGGCTATACCCACAAGTACTAGAGTCAAAATAATGGATCGCATATTTGCTACGTCAGGAGAATGAACGGGTCATCTAGCCCAGCATGAACCAGCAAACTGTGGACGGCAAGAGATTTCAGGATGGACTTGATTGAAACTTTAAATTGCTCTAGCGACAAAGAGCTCTCGCGATCGCACTCCAGATCTTGAGCAATCTGCCTTGGGGAGGTGTATTTGACCCGACTCAGCTTTAACAATCAAGCGTAGGCAATGGGGATCGCCTGTTATGGCACGATCGCTGACACTCTGGTTGATTTGGCTTGGTTTCATTCTTTATGTGCTGTTTTTGGCTCCGCCCTTACAGCCTGATACGTTTCAACCCCTGCAAGCGCTATTAACAGGACACCTTCCGTCGATTAATCCAGTGATTCTGTCGCTGTTTAGCCTGGTGGGTATTTGGCTCTTGATCTACAGTTGCCTCATTTTTGCCGATGGCAGAATGCAGTCCTTATCGGCGTGGATGTTTATGCTGGCCTCGATCGTCACTGGCGTGATTGCGCTCATTCCCTACCTGGCGTTGCGTCAGCCCAATCAATCCTTTGCGGGTGAAAAAGATCCCTGGCTGGCTGTACTAGATTCGCAAAAGACTGGCATCGTTTTAACGATCAGCACGATGCTGCTGCTGCTTTTTGCCCTTGTGTGTGGCGATTGGGCTGCTTTTGCGCAGGAGTTTGTGACCAATCGGTTTGTGTATGGCATGAGTCTTGCCTTTTGTCTGTTCTGTGTGCTGTTCCCCTACCCCACGCTGTTACAAGATGATATGGCGCGACGTGGGTTGGCAAACGATTCTCGCCTCTTTCAAGTGGCTGTATGGGTTCCCTTGCTAGGGCCTCTCGCCTACTTGTGTCTGCGTCCTTCGCTGCTGGCCTTTCGGTTTGGTAATGCTTAAGCGCACCGTTGCTTTGAAGCGTTAGTGGGTGTAACGGAGCGTTTCTACTGTTCGGAACTGAACGGATCTTTGCTTTCGCAACTATTACTGTGGATCATTAAGTAGGACTTACGCATTTGGCCCCCAAACTCCTAATTCTGGGTATTGGCTTGGTTCCCCTTTCTTGAATGACTAAAGCAGGGTGGTTTCATACAAGGAAATCAAATGAGCAACGGATGGCAAACCGCTGAAATGGATGGGTTATACCGATTTAAAGAATGACGGCTACAGATCAATCGGTGGGTAGGGGCAAGGCATTGCCTTGCCCCTACAGGATGTGTCGCATTTTCAATTCAAATTGGTATTAGGTGGCTTTTTGTTTGGGTTATCTGTTTCATCCGCTCCACAATCTGTTGCCAACCTTTTTTCTTCTGATACATGAAACCACCCTGCTTTCTTGAATGACTAAAGGGCTATGAATTGGGAGCTAGAGGGCGAAAGATGACCGCTTTTGCGTAAGTCCTACCACCCTGTTTTTGAGGCTTCTATGACCGCTGAAAATCAAATACTGGCCGCGCTCCCGGCGGATGTACACGATCGATTGACGCCTCACCTTGATCAAGTCACTTTATCTCAAGGTACGATCATTCACCATCCTGGCGAACCCTTGACCCAAGTCTATTTCCCGCTTAACTGTCTCCTCTCAATCACGCTTGCCATGCAAGATGGGATGACAGCAGAGGTTGGGATGGTCGGCAGTCGGGAAGTGTTAGGTCTTAATGCTGTGATGGGCATACGTGAAAGCACACAGACGACCTACATCGCCCAAGTTGGAGGCGACGCGATGAAAATTGAGGCTCAGATCTTGCGTCAAGAGTTCGAGCGTCATGCTGAACTATATGAGTTGCTCTTACGCTATACGCAGGCATTTTTGGCGCAGGTTTCGCAAACGGCGGCTTGCAACGCACTTCATACGCTCGATCAACGCCTGCCGCGCTGGTTGCTTGAAACGCAAACGCGCATTCAGTCCAATTACCTGCCTCTAACGCAGGAGTTTATTGCTGAGATGCTGGGCGTGCGGCGATCGGGGGTGACGCAGGCGGCGCAACGGCTGCAAGAGCGCAAACTGATTCAATATCGGCGGGGTAAGGTTCAAATCTTCAACCAGACGGCGCTAGAAGCCTCTGCTTGTGAATGCTTTAAAGCCACTCAAGCGGAGTATGCGCGCCTGTTGAGGGAATCATAATAAGTCAAACGCAGCTTGCCTTTTGTCCTTCCTCTTACGAACAATGAACCAGCGACACACTCTATCACCTCGCCTTTTTGTCGTTGAACCCGATAACGATGTCCGGCCCAGTTTGAAGACTAATCTGCAAAATTGGGGGTATGACGTCATTATGGCGCTGGACGAAGCCGATGCGATACAGCGATCGCAGGGAGTCCATCAACAGTTTGGCCTCATCCTACTCAATCAATACAAGCAACCAATTGAGGCGACGCTGGCGATCGGGCAAAGAATTCGTGAAAACACAAAACCTGCTCGTGATGTACCGATTCTCATCCTGGCGGAGCAGTACGGGGACGATCTGGAAGGACAAAACGTCCCGATCGGCGACCATGAGTATGTGTTGTATCTAGAAGATGCAGAACAGTTGAAGGTCATGCTCCAGCGTTTATGTCCGGTGGCTTGAAGCATTGGTGTGACCTTGCTGGCAGACCGTCAGCCGCGCGCTTTCGGATCATCTAACAGATTGTTAGCTTTAGTGAATGGGGCAATGGGTGGCTGAGTGCCTGTACTGAACGACTCGTTGACGCCTCCACCCATCCATGCGCTGCTCAACAGGGCGATGGCACTTTACCTCTTGCCTTGATAAAATCCTGAAGGCGTTTGGCTGTGAATGTCTAAAAGCCCTGGTGCTGTCATGGCTCTAGCCTCAAGCAACGTTGGAAAAGTGCTTTAGTGCGACACGCGATCGAAAAGCTCATGTTTAAACGCTTTAGTTTTTTAATGTCAGGCATTTCGGCTGTCCTCATGACCATGCCTGCTGGCGCGATCGCCCCCGGCGCAGACAAAATCGGTGCCTGTGGTAGCTTTACGGCGAGTAAATATCGCGTTTCGGGTAATCAACTCATTGTCAAAATCAGCCAACGTACGGCCTATGGTTATTTGCTGGACTGGAGCGTTAAGCCGTATGGTGCGGCGGGCTACTGCTTTGTGACTAACGCCAACCAAACGACGCAATGGGTGGTGCGACGCGGCCCCCGTCCCGAAACCATTGCGCTTGGCCCCAATGAAAAACTCTTCTCAAATCTCCCCGGTTACGGCGACGTTGTTGTGAACCGAGGGCAGAGCGCGACTGGCGACAAGCAATATTTTTTGGTGCGCCCTATCAGCACAGCGAGAAGCCTGACCTGGTATGCCCGATGTGGCAACAATCGCGATCAGGTTTACGATGCCAGCGGTCAATACGTCGGCTACGATGCCCGCATGAGCGTCATGTTTCCCTACGTTTGCGAGTTTAGTCCTCTCAAGCCCAACCCGCCGCTTCGCCCTCAGCCAAAATAGACGAACCCTTCGTTGATATTGCTTCTAAGCCTGTGCCCTACCGCTACCTGCTGTTCTATAAACCCTATGATGTGCTGTGCCAGTTTACGGATGACGGCTCAAATGGGGTGCGGCGCACGCTCAAAGACTACGTTCCGGTGACGGGCGTGTATCCAGTGGGGCGGCTCGATCGTGACAGTGAAGGACTGCTCCTGCTGACCAATCACGGCTCCTTGCAGCATCGCTTGAGTGACCCCAAGTTTCAGCATCCGCGTACTTATTGGGTGCAGGTCGAGCGAGTGCCCGATGCGGCGGCGCTGCAACAGCTACGGCAGGGGGTAATCATTCAGGGCACTAAAACACGTCCAGCGACGGTCACGCTATTGGCAGAAGAACCAGCGTTGCCGCCACGCGATCCGCCCATTCGGTTTCGTAAAACGGTGCCGACAGCATGGTTAGAACTAACGCTGACAGAAGGGCGTAATCGACAGGTGCGTCGGATGACAGCTACAGTCAATTTTCCCACGTTGCGACTGGTGCGGACGGCGATCGGGCACCTTCAACTCACCGGACTCGCCCCCGGTCAATGGCGCGATCTAACTCCCGCAGAACTCCGCCCGTTGCAAGCCCTTTGTCAGTAGAATAGTGGTCTATGGAACGCGAAGTCATTACTCTCCTGTCCCCAAGGGAAATCGACAAAATGCGTCAGGCGGGACACCTGGCAGCAGAACTGTTGCATCACCTTTCTTCCCTGGTGCAGCCCGGTGTGAGCACCCTCGCACTCAACGACGAAGCCGAACGATGGACTCAAGCGCATGGGGCGAAGAGTGCCCCGTTGGGCTATAAAGGGTTCCCCAAATCCATTTGCACCAGTGTGAATGAGGTGGTTTGTCACGGCATTCCAAACGCTAAGCAAATTCTGAAAGATGGCGACATCATCAACATTGATGTCACGGTCATTTTGGACGGCTATCACGGCGATACGTCCAGGATGTTTTTTGTTGGCGAGCCGTCTTCGATCGCCCGTAAACTCGTCGAAGTCACCGATGAATGCCGTCGTCGAGGCATTGCTGCGGTGAAGCCCGGTGCCAAGATTGGCGACATTGGTGCAGCCATTCAGGAGTATGCAGAATCGCAAGGGTTCTCAGTGGTGCAAGATTTTGTGGGACACGGCATCAGCAAAATCTTTCATACTGCGCCTCAAATTCCCCACTACGGCAAAGCCGGTACGGGCAAAAAACTGCGCTCAGGCATGGTGTTCACCATCGAGCCGATGATCAACGAAGGCACCTGGGAAGTGAAAGTCCTCGCCGATAAGTGGACGGCAGTGACGCGCGATCGCAAACTTTCTGCTCAGTGCGAACACACGATCGCCGTTACCGATACAGGCGTCGAAATTCTCACCCCCTATCCTGGCGAGGATACGCTCAACACGTAAGGCTATCTTGGCAATGAGTGCCCCCCATCTATATGAGCCTGTTACATGAGCCTGTGCAATCACTGCCTACCTGAATCAGTTTTATGCCATTGAGCGATCAATCGTCCCCTTCAGAAAACGAATCGCCGCATCGACCAGGCGAATCAACTCGTCGAGAACGCGCATTAATTCGTTGAATCGGTAAATTGCTTCATCAAGTAAGCGAATCAATCCATCAGTAGAACGCATTGACCTGTTGATCGATCGAATTGCCCCATCAAGATGAAGGAATGGTAAAGGCTATGTCACAATGACACGATGTTCGACAACATCTGCAAATTTTTGGTGGAAGCCTTTCCCACCGATTTCGCCACCTGGCTGCTTGGAGAACCCATCACGCTCACGGAGCTAAGTCCATCGGAACTCTCGTTAGAGCCAATCCGCGCTGATGCTTTGATCTTGCTGCAAGCCGAGACAGTGGTGTTGCATCTAGAGTTCCAAACACAGCCCAAGCCAGACATTCCCTTTCGCATGGTTGATTACCGCTTGCGGGTCTATCGCCGCTTTCCTCACAAACGGATGCGACAGGTGGTGCTTTACTTACAGCCAACGACTTCCGATCGAGCACGGCAAACGACATTTGAGCTGGAAAGCACTCGTCACGAGTTTACAGTCATCCGTTTGTGGGAACAACCGACTCATGCGTTCCTCCAGTCTCCTGGCTTGTTACCCTTTGCTGTCTTAAGTCAAACAGCCGATCGCCTTGGCACGCTTCAGCAAGTCGCGCAAAAAATTGATCAGATTGCGGATGCCCGCACCCAGAGCAATGTGGCAGCCTCAACGTTCATTCTAGCTGGGCTACTATTGGAGCAGGCAGCGATTCAACAAGTCTTGCGGAGGGATGTGATGCAAGAGTCAGTCACCTATCAAGCTATCAAAGCTGAAGGACGACAAGAAGGACGACAAGAAGGGCGACAAGAAGGACGACAAGAAGGAGAACGATCGCTCGTCCTCCGCTTGCTGACGCGCCAAGTTGGAGATGTTCCAGCGACACTTCGCTCACGCATCGAAACTCTGTCGTTGGAGCAGCTAGAGACTCTAGGTGAAGCGCTCTTGTCGTTCAACGTGATCGCGGATTTGGAGCGGTGGTTTGACGACTTGGAGTAGCGCGGCCACCACACCCTTCCATCGTCTTTTCCACCAGATCAATCACGCCTATGTTCGCTATTCAGCAGTTTTATAGGCAACACCAGCCGTCTTACTCATTGTCGCTATTGGGCAGTCCTTAAAGGAGATTTGCATGCCGTCCGCTCGACTCGCACAGCAGATTCAGTTTGTGATTGAAGTTGATAAGCTCAAGCAAGTGCTGCGACAAACCTTACTCACGAATGGCTCCCGTCGCGAAAATAGCGCTGAGCATTCCTGGCACATTGCGCTGATGGCGATCGTCCTGGCCGAATATGCACCAGCCTCGATCGATGTCCTGCATGTGATCAAACTGCTGCTGCTGCACGATCTGGTGGAAATCGATGCAGGCGACACATTTTGCTACGACGAGCAGGGCAACCAGAGCAAAGCCGATCGCGAAACTCAGGCCGCCGATCGCCTCTTTGGTTTGTTGCCACCCGATCAGGCTGTAGCTTTTCGTGCCTTGTGGGATGAGTTTGAAGCCCAGGAAACGCCTGCTGCCCAATTTGCAGCCGCGCTCGATCGCCTTCAGCCCCTCCTCAACAACCAGCAAACGGGCGGACATACCTGGAAACTGCACCAGGTCACCAGCGATAAAGTGCTTCAGCGGATGGCTCCCATTCAGGTTGGCGCGCCAGCATTGTGGACCGTTGTGCAACAGGTCATTGATGACTGCATCGCAGCGGGTCATCTAAAAGAACCCACGACGGAAGAAACTGGGGTCGGTAATTTGGATGCGGCCATACCCTAAGAATTGACCGTAGGGCTGTTCTCCTGTGGGATAGGCTGTCACGCCATACAGGTATACGCCACCCACATCTGGGTTGCGAACAGCGTAGAGCCCAATTCTGACTACACTGCCCGGTGCTACAGGTTCGTTAAACGTGACCATGATCTCACGGGTTTTCGGATCTTGAATGACCTCCCTGAGTGGTACTCTCACTTCACGATCGCCTGTTTTCGCCCCCACTTCTGTTTGGCTGACATCAAACCGGGCACGATCGGGGCCATCTTCTGGCGCAATCATGACCTTTTGCAACGACTCACCAGCGTTCTTTGGTATCGATAGCGTGAAATAGTAAGTCGATCCCCAGAAATATGCCGTTTTCTGTGTTGCCGTTGCCCCTTCAAACCGGGGTGGCTGCACGAAGTAAGTTCTGCCGTCTGCTAACTGCACAGCCTGCGCTGGTAAGCCAAGACACAAACCACTTGCCGATAGCGCTAGCACGGCACTTACGCACCATTTGCTGATGTTCATGTTGCCTTTTTCCTCGATACTCGGTGGTAATGTTCAAAGCGAAGCCCTGATCTCAACACCTGCACCCCCTTTAGAGACATTCAGCTTTAGCGGCGAAAGGAAGAGTTTTGGCCGTTATCGTAAATCTGGATACGGCCATAGCCTAAGAACTGCCCATAGGCTTGCTCTCCAGGTGGAAAGGCGGTGACACCATACAGGTAGGTACCGCCTATATCTGGATTACGGTCAGCGCGCAGCCCAATGGTCAGTGTCTTACCAGCCGCCACCGCAGGATCAAACATGACGGTAATCGCCTGTGTTTTTGCATCTTGAGTGACCGTCTGTAGCGGTATCTTGGTCCCTTCTCGTTCGGCAGTGCCTTCAAATGCTTCGGTCTGGTTGACATCAAAGTACACGCGATCGGGTGCTTCTTGGGGGGAGATGACCACTTTTTGCAGCGGTTCTCCCGCCGTTGCAGGCAGTGTCAGCGTGAAATAGTACGTTGATCCTAAAAAGCGAGCGGTTTTTTGCGTGGCGATCGCGCCGTCTAAACGGGGTGGCTGCACAAAAGCGGTCGTGCCATTGGCTAATTTCACCGCTTGCGCTGAAACACCCACAAACCCAACTGCCCCCAGAGAAAGTGCGATTACCGCTGCCAAGCGCGATCGCCAGTTCATAGCTTGCATCCGATTGCGTACACCTCTGTTCTAGCAGGTTCAGCCGCAAATTGCTGTCATGCTTTGGATGAAGGCGATCGTGGTTGGCGATCGTGTTCAGCAGCACTAAAAGAAGTAGGGACATAGCACTGCCATGTCCCTACCTGCCGTGTCCCTAACGGGATTATCGGTTAACGATCAACTGATCCCATCACCACGTCAACGCTGCCCAGAATGGCAAAAATATCAGCAACCTTGTTGCCTCTCACCAAACTGGGAAGCACCTGGAGGTTATTGAAATCACCCGGACGGATTTTCCAGCGCCAGGGGAAAACATTATCGTTCCCAACGATGAAGATCCCCATTTCGCCACGACCCGCTTCCAGTCGGACGTAATGTTCGCCTTTGGGAATCTTGAACGTAGGTGCAATCTTTTTGCCAATGTACTGGTAGTCAAACTCGTTCCATTCTGACTTCGGTCCCGACTCGATGCGCTTAGCCTCCAGATTCTCGAAAGGCCCGCCCGGTAGCCCCGCGATCGCCTGCTGAATGATCTTGATCGACTCGCGCATTTCTGCCATCCGTACCACGTAGCGTGCGAGGCAGTCACCCTCCGTTGCCCAGGCAACCTTCCAGTCAAAGTCGTCGTAACATTCGTAGTGATCCACTTTACGTAAATCCCACTGCACGCCAGAAGCCCGGAGCATCGGCCCAGAACAACCCCAGTTAATCGCTTCTTCGCGGCTCAGCACGCCAACCCCTTCCAGCCGACGCCGAAAGATGGGGTTGTTGGTAATCAGCCGCTCGTACTCATCCACGACTGGCATCATATACGTGCAGAAGTCGGAGCACTTATCAATCCAGCCGTAGGGCACATCCGCCGCCACGCCACCAATACGGAAATAGTTGTGATTGACCATCCGGTAGCCCGTCGCCGCTTCGTACAGGTCGAGAATCATCTCGCGATCGCGCAGGGTGTAAAAGAATGGCGTTTGGGCACCGAGGTCAGCCACAAAAGGGCCAAGCCACAACAAATGGTTGACCAAGCGTCCCAGTTCCAGCATGATGACGCGAATGTAGCTAGCGCGTTTGGGTACGGGGACGTTGGCTAATTTTTCGACTGCATTGACGGTAATAGCCTCATTAAACATCCCGCCATAGTAGTCCCACCGACTGGTGTAAGGGACGTACATGATGTTGGTACGGTTTTCAGCAATCTTCTCCATGCCTCGATGCAGGTAGCCCAACACAGGCTCACAGTCGATCACATTTTCACCATCCAGCGTCACAACCAGGCGAAAACAGCCGTGCGTCGAGGGATGGTGAGGACCCATGTTGATCACCATAGGTTCTGTCTTCGTCTCGATCATTGTCATAGCTGGACAATCTCCCGTGTGAGCAGTTGGTTCGTTTTTAGTTGCTGGCTGTTAGCGAAGAGCATATCTAACACCTAACCACTAAAAACCAAGAACTTATGCGTGTTCTCTTAGATTATACGGACTGTTCGCCCAGAGAAGGTGTCTAAGCTGACGACAACGCATCAAGCTTTGAGCGGAAAACGATAGAGTAGGGTCGAACGCTCTTGTCTTTCCTGACTCTTGACTCCTGATTCCTCACCTACCCCTTGCATGGCATCTCTACAAGATTCACCCCACGAGGCGACTGATTTACCTGATCCGTCGCTAGCTGCCGCTTTTGTGCATATTCCCGTCCTGAGTCGTGAGGTGCTAGACGGGTTGGGTGTGCGATCGGGCGGGCATTACCTGGATGCAACGGTGGGTGGAGGTGGACACAGCGCGTTGATTCTGGCAGCGGCTCCAGAGGTACAGGTGACGGCGATCGATCAAGATGAGCAAGCGATCGCAGCCGCCCAGACCAAATTGTCAGCCTTTAACGGGCGCGTTCAGTTTCAACACACCAATTTTGCGCATTTTCAGCCAGGAGAGCAGCAGTTCGATGGCATCTTGGCAGATTTAGGCGTGAGTTCTGCGCAGTTTGACATTCCCGATCGCGGCTTCAGTTTTCGCCACACGGCCCCGTTGGATATGCGGATGAATCAGCAGCAAGACCTGACTGCTGCCGCGATAATTAACCACTGGGATGAAGCGAAGCTGGCAGACATCTTCTACACCTACGGTGAAGAACGGCTTTCACGCCGCATTGCCCACCGCATTGTCGAACGCCGACCGTTTGAAACGACGACAGAACTGGCAGAGGCGATCGCCTACTCGGTGCCCAAAGCCTATCGCTACGGGCGCATTCATCCCGCCACCCGTGTTTTTCAGGCGTTGAGAATTGCCGTCAACCAAGAATTAAGCGTGTTGGAAACCTTCATCGATCGCGCCCCTCACTGGCTCAAACCGGGTGGCAAACTCGCTATCATCAGCTTCCACAGCCTCGAAGACCGCATTGTCAAACATCGCTTCCGTGAGTCGGAGCGACTAAACGTGCTGACTAAAAAGCCCATTCTGCCGCAGGAGGATGAAGTGGCGGAAAATGTGAGAGCGCGATCGGCTAAGTTGAGGATTGCAGAAAAGGTGAGGGGGGAGGCGTAAGGGGAGAGGAGTCAGGAGTCAGGAGTGAAGTGCAGAATAGGAGGTTTTCAGCCTAAATTTTGACTTTCCGAGTTCACGCCTCGACACTCCGGCCTCAAAGCTCGACGTTCCGAGTTCCAAGCTCCATCGTTCGAGTTCCAAGCTCGACGTTCCGAGTTCCAAGCTCCATCGTTCGAGTTCCAAGCTCGACGTTTCGAGTTCTAAGCTTGGTACACCAGCCTCCAAGCCCCACCTTTCCCCCTCCAAGCTCGACACTTCGAGTTCAGCACTTCACCTTCCGAGTTCAAACCTCGACCTTCCGATCTCCAGGCTCGATACACCAAGTTCAAAGCTTGCCCACTCAAACTCCAAGCCCTTGCCTTTTATCCTTTACCTTCTCTCCTCTCCCCATGTCCAGCCAATCAATCAACCTCGACGATCGACTTTACAATTACTTCCATTCGGTTTCCTTGCGGGAACCGGAGATTCTCACCCAGCTACGGCAAGAAACTGCCCAGCATTCTATGAGCCGCATGCAGATTTCGCCAGAGCAAGGACAGTTCATGGCGCTGCTGGTGCAACTGATGGGCGCGAAGAAAACGCTGGAAGTTGGCGTGTTTACTGGCTACAGTTCTCTGGTAGTGGCGCTGGCCTTGCCAACTGATGGCAAAGTGGTGGCCTGTGATGTGAGCGAAGAGTATACGGCGATCGCCCGCCGCTACTGGCAGCAAGCTGGAGTTGCCGACAAAATTGACCTCCACATTGCCCCCGCGCTAGAAACGTTGGATGCATTGCTGGCAGCAGAACAGGCAGGCACGTTTGATTTTGCGTTTATTGATGCGGATAAGGGTAATTACGAGGGTTATTACGAGCGATCGCTGCAACTGGTGCGATCGGGCGGACTGGTGGCGATCGATAATGTGCTCTGGTATGGGCAAGTCGCTGATCCCACAGTGCAAGACAACAGCACAAACAGCATTCGTGCCTTTAACCAGAAGTTGCATCAAGATGAACGAGTGAGCCTCAGCATGGTGCCGATCGGCGATGGATTGACGTTAGCCAGGAAGCATTGAAGTGCAGAGAGTCATCCGTAGACTTGAAACGTCACTGAAGGTATTCTGAGCGTCGCTGTTGAGATTCATAGTGCGATCGGTTGAACGACGCTGGCTGATCGAACCCTCGGAGTGTTGAGCGATCGGCCAGCCAATGCCAAATCCCTGGTTTAAAACTTCAAGGTTCGCGAAAGCCCAGCCTCAGTTGCACTATTCCCATTCGCCATAGAGGTTAAACGCAGCCCAATTATAGGGCGTTTGCCAGCGCTCATCTTGCCATAGGGACAGTTGGGCTGATCGAAGCGCTTGAGCGGGAGAAAGCTTGTTTTTGTACATGTTTCGGTAGAACAAGGTCATCAACTTTTCAGTTGCCTCGTCATTGACGCTCCATAAGCTGACAACCACTCGCTCTGCTCCAGCCGCCATTAAGCCACCTGTTAGCCCAGTCAAGCCTTCCCGAATCAGGTCTCCACTTAGCCCTGTACGACATCCACTCAACACAACCAGATCGGCTGCGGACAAATCCATCTTGAGAGTAGCGGCGGGTGTGATCGAGCCTTGCTGTAGTTCGCCATTTTTACGAATGGCTGATAGCACAATGCCCGATTGTTCTGGAGCTTTGATGTTAAAGAATCCATGTGTGGCAAAGTGGATGCGGCGATACTGTTTTAACGTGTCACTAATCGCGGTTTCATAATTGGCATCAAAGCCCAAGAACTGCGATCGCTGCTCTGGAGCCACAAACTGAGAAATTTGCTCCACTTCTTGTTTCGTCCCAGGCAATGCATTGTAAATCGGCTCCCCTGGTTGGGACAGAATCGTGTGAGTCTGGCGTTTGGATCGTGCCAGAGCCGTTTGATTGACCCGTTTATCTTCGTAGTTGAATACTGGGTCAGCAAAGACTGCCAGTTCTTTCGTTGGCGCTGGACGGCTGCTTTTATTCTGGCGAAGTTCGACCATTGCTGAGGCAGAGAGCAAGTTAACAACCTCATGATTGACTAGCAGGGGTTGCATAGAAGGAGCAAACTCACCCTTGAGTGCATCAGGGTTGGAGTCAGATGTTGCAGCAGGATCAGGCAACGTGCTGAAGGGAATGTATTGCAGAATGCCATCACCCACAACAAGCAACCGTTTCTGTCCCAGTTGGTCAGCGATCTGCCCCAAAATCATGGCGCTGAGTTCTTTCCCGACTTTGGCAGTGGTTTGAGGACGAACCCTGCCTGTTGGAGCCGTGAGCAGATCGTAAAATTCTCGTCCTTTAGCTTCAATGGTTGCGCGTCCACGCAAAGAGTAGGTCTTGAGGGAATCTTTAGACACTACCCATACATAGCTTTCCTTGTCTCCCAAAAAATATTCCAGGAGCAGAGTCTTGTCATCCAGAAGTGCCTGAATTTCGGGCAAATGGGCTGGACGAGTCCGCCCTGGCTGACGATTTGAGTTGGTCGGCTTGCCGTTGGGTGGGTTCTCAGACGTTTGATTGGCTGGAACCGTATCACTGGCTCGGAACACATCAGTTGTCACAGTACGGGCACGCTCACTTGCCTCAAAAGCTCCAGTGTCGTCGGGCTGCTGTTGTTTGAGCAGCAAGTTGATGTAGAACTCAAAATAGTTCTGCTTGCAGGCGAAGTACGTTGAGATGGTACTGCACGGATTAGCCGGATCGGGTTTGTCTGAAGTGGCTGTGTAGGGATCTAAGGTTGCACTGGAGAGAACAAAGCTAGCCGCGATCGAACCCCTATTACCTCCTCCCTCAGCCTTCAGCCCATATCCGTATTTCATTTCGGCAGAGGCGAATCCAGGTCCATAGCTTTTTCCAGTCAGAGTAGTAGGAGGCCGTTCGCTATTGGCGATCGCTGTCTCAATCCCAGCCTTTGCTTTAGCAGCACTACCAAGCAGCAGTTCCGCTTTAGCAATCCCATAATTGGCTTCAGCACTTCCTAGCGTACTTCTAGAGGTAGGAGGGAGTTTTAGGAATTGATCGTAGGATGCACGAGCGTTTTCAGGTTCGTTGAGGGCTTCATAGGTTTTACCAACGGCTAGCAGTCTGGAAGCGCTTTGGGCAGATTGGAAGAACGGCAACAGCGAAGCAAAGTCTGATGATACAGAAACACTGACACTTGGAGTGGCAGAATTTTTGCTAGGAGTTGTCTGAGCGGCTGGATTTTGCCTGGAGCCAGATGCTTCTGCGGCTTGACGGTAGGCTACTAGTGCCTCTCGGTAGCGACGTAATCTAAAATAAGCGGCTCCTTGCTGGTCGAACATGAGCGACTTGATCCAGGGAACGCTAGAGTTTAGCCAGTCGGGCTGCTTACCTGAACCGTTTTGAGAAGCATCTAACAGCTTCAGGACTTGATCTGAAATGAGCAACGATTGTTCATCATTATCTAACTTACCCAAACTACTTAAAAGTAATGAAACGTAAGGTCGAACCGCAGGGATTAGTGATTGCAAGCTTTTATCGTCTGTCTCACTCATTAATGCGCTCAATGATTCGCCAAGTCGTTGTGCCTGGGCCGCTACTTCTTGATCATTCTTCTTTTCTTCAAGCAAGAAACTTATGAAGTCTAAAGCCAGCTTAATAGACTGAGTAACTTTATCGGTGTCCTTTTCATTAATCGAGTGCTTCCAGATATCCAATAACGCTTGAGTTTTCTTTTGCGCTTGTTCCGTATAAATTCTTCCTTCTACCGGATCGCCGACGCTGGAGTAAAGAAGATTGTACGGCAGTAAGATGAGAATTTCAGAGAGACGAGAGAACGTTTGGTTAATTTCATTTTCAAATTTTTCATAAAACGTTTTGTATTGCTCATGAAGTAACTGAGAAAGTTCCTCGTTCAATTTGGTGAGAGAATTTGTCAGGGCAGGATAGGCGTTATCGAGAACATAAAACGCTTGCTGATAGCTACCGATCGCTGCATAGGTAGTAGCTAGATCAAAAAGTAAAGCGGGCTTTTGCAAATAACTAACCAATCGATACGGCCCTAGCTCCTCCTTGTCGGTCAGGAAATAATACTTCTTGGGAAGTGAGCCAAACAGAACGAATGATTCAGAGGTTTCCTTAAGTGAAGACTGAATTTGAAATGCTCGCTGGTATGCATCTAATGCCTTATCAGGTTCTCCTAGCTGACGATAAACTTCTCCTAAACTAATATAAATAATGAGTTCCATCAAACGAGCATTAAAGCCTTGAAAGATTTCTAATGCCTGATGGTAGGAATCTTTTGCCTGCCGATAGTTCTTGTTTTCTTTGTAGATATGGGCAATATTTTCCAAAGTGAACGCTTCATCTGCTTTAGAATGATTACTTCTTGCCAACTCAAGCACTTTTTTGTACTGATTAACCGCGCTAATGCTATTATCCTGACCTTGCAAATCGAGCGCTGCGGCGGCTGCCCGTTGTAAGGCAGTGTATTCATTAATCATTTTAAGGACAATCACCACCTTGCGCGGGTCTTGTCCCGGTTCTAAAGCAAGCCTCACGTCTTCAACTAGATTAAGACCAAGTATTCGTTTAATCTCAGCTTCAACTTTTGTACGATCGAAAACTTCTCCTACTTTAACGGTGGACTTAGCTAAAATTTCTTTGACAGACGTTCTTCCTCGCGCTGGAAACTCTCTAGCATCTTTTCGATCGCTATCTTTCTTCAAAAATTGAATCTGTATGCGCTCAATGATGCCTTCAGCTACAGCGAGTGTGACAATGCCATCTGGAGTTACTTTTGGTGCATCTATAACTTGCGACAAGACATAACCCTTATCCTGATACCACTTATTAACTTTCTTGATCCCCACCTGCAACTGCACCAGGTTTAGTACGCTGCCATACTGCTTGCTAAATGCCTCTGCAACCACAGCCTCTGGTAAAACGGTTGTTCCTTCTACCTGCACCTTTTGAAAGATTGGATTGAGTTCGACTTCAAACGTCACTCGGACTCCTAACGGAGTATCCTCTGGAATTGCTTTGACGTTACTAAAGTAACCTGTAGCAAAAATGGCATTGATGTCTTCCTGGAGTCGCGCCTTGTTTATTTTGTTTCCTGGTTTGGTTTGAGTGACTCGATAGACTTCATCGATAAACTTGACTGGTAGTTTCTCCTTGCCACTGCGAACCACAACCTCTGCAATGAGAACCCGAGGTTCGGGCTTGTTTCCATTGAAAGGCTTCAGTTGGGGTTGAGGTGAGCGGGAGCGATCTTGTGCCACTACTCCAACGATCGGGGTCACCAACGTCAAAAAGCTCGTCAGGACTGCGAGAAAACAGCAGAACAGTCTGAAGCTCCAACGTTGCCAAACCAAAAGCCGCCTGCGTCGCTCTACCATTGCTGCTGCTCCACACCAGAACATCGCAGTGATTTTTCCAGAACCAGTAAAAATCACTACGTAAGGTTCTAACACCTTAATTGATGGTTAGATAATATCGTAAGGACTTACGCAAAAGCGGTCATCTTTCGCCCCCTAGGGCGTGTTTTAAAACCCTTGAAAGCCCCCCACCCCCAATTCTGGGGGCTTTCAAACAGGCTTCAAAGTCCCCAATCTTGGGGGATTTGGGGGGCAGAAGCTTCAGCAACGAAGCGATTAGGAGTTTTAAAACACAGCCTAGCCCCCACTTTTGGGGGAACCGAGCCAATGAAGGCCCCCAGCGTTGGGGTTGGGGCAAATGCGTAAGTCCTAATCGTGTATGGTGAGGCTGAGAATGATGATATTCACTCAAGATTCACCGTTTGGAGGTTCGAGATGGCAGATGAGAACCCGGCTGGAATTGGGCTGGCAGAACTGATTCAACAAGTGAAACAGGAGTTGTTGACACCTGCCGAGAGTGAAGGTGTAGATTTTCCCCTCCTGGCAGTAGACTCAGTAGAACTGGAATTGCAGGTAACGGTGAAGAAGGAAGGCAAAGGTGGAGTCAAAATCTACGTCCTGGAAGTTGGGGGCGGCGGTAGCCGGGATGATGTTCAGAAAGTGAAAGTCACTCTCTCGCCACTGTTAACTAAAGAAATGCTGTTAGATTTGTACCGCAAACGACATCCCGAACAGTTAAAAGAGTTCGTTGCTCAAAATCTGGAAGGCTTGATGAAGACCGTTGAGGATGGCAGTCGGCTTGGCGACCAATTCTAGCGACTGTACTGAGGTAAGTGGATGGAACTGTTCGAGCTATATCTTGCTCCTGGTGAAGCCGCCAACCAATTCAAAGTAACGGTGAGCCAGTCTTCTGTGGGGGAAGGCTCGGTTGAGTCACTACTACCATTTTTTGAGGGGGAGCATGACTGGCGGACAACCCTACTCAAAACGATGGAGTCCACCGCCTTCGATCCTGACAACTTTCAAATCCCAAATGAGCAAGCCTGGATGGTTCATGCAGGTCTTCTTTCCAACGATCGCCAGACCCTGCATCCCACCCGATTGAAAACGATTGGGCGATCGCTCTATCAGGCGTTGTTTCCCCAAGACAGTGTGGTCAAGCAACGGTTGCAGTCTGCTCTAAGCTTTGCCGAGAGCAAGGATATACGCTTGCATATCCGCCTAAAATTTGATGCCAATTCTACTCCGCGATCGCGCTTGGCAGACTATCCCTGGGAACTGATCCACGATGGTCAACGGTTTCTCGCGCAACATCAGGTGACGTTCTCCCGCTACATCGCGCATGACACGGTTCCGCCAAACCTACCAGCAACCAAGCAAATCACGGTTTTGCTGGTCTCGTCCTCTGCATCCGATGTGGCTCAAGGGTTGAAGCCAATCTCCACAACCGAGCAACAGGCCATTCAGCAGGGATTGGAAAAAGCAACGCAAACAGGAGACATCCGCTTAGTGCAACTGGAGCGCTCAACGCTCAGGCATTTGAGGGCATATCTGACAGAACAGACTGGAGATGCCTACCCTCAGGTACTGCACTTTGATGGGCACGGCTTGTTTGGTAAGCGCTGTGTCAATGAGCAGTGCCGCGCTATCCATAAGGGAATCAAAGTTGAGCGTTGTCGAATTTGCGGGACAGCATTGCCAGATGCTCAGGGCTATCTGGTCTTTGAGCAAGAAGACGGGAAGCCAGACTATGTTAGTGCAGCGGCATTAGGGGCATTGCTCCAACAAACGAGTTTTGCTGATGGCACTCGCTCATCCAACAGAATTGCCTTGACAGTGCTGAGTGCGTGTCAATCTGGGATGTCTGTTGTAGGCGATTCTCTCTTTAATGGTATGGCCCAAAACTTGATCAGCCATCGGGTTCCTGCGGTCGTGGCGATGCAATATTCCGTCAGTGTGCAATCAGCAGCCCAGTTCGCAGAACAGTTTTATCGGTCATTAGGACAAAAAAATGCGCTGGCGATCGCGGTAAGCCAGGGTAGAGAAGCAATGGGTGCAGAAGGAAACCAATGGTATCGTCCGGTGCTTTATTTGCGCTGGCGAGACAATGGCGGGGGGCAGTTGTTTGCAATCACCCACCCGTCTGATGTTTTCTCACCAACAACCAAAGCTTCTAAACCAATTGAGCAAGCTGTTGGCTGGCTTGGACGCTCCTGGTATCGCTGCGTTTCGATCGTAAGTTTGGGGGTAACGAGCATTGTCTTTGGATTACGCCTTCAAGGAAATTTGCAACCTTATGAGCTAGCGGCGTTTGACAGGTTACTCAACATACGAATCAATGACCAACCGGATGATCGGTTGTTGATTGTTGAGATCAATAAGAATGACGTGAAGCGATGGGGAGGAGGACAGACAAAGGAGCGAGCCACTTTGTCAGATGACGTCATTACTAAACTATTGCAAACGCTTGACCGTTACGAACCGAAGGCGATCGGGCTAGATGTCTATCGCCCCTTTGCTGCTGAACCCAATAGCGAACTAGAGCGGCGTTTGAGAACAGATCAAAAAATTGTTTCTGTCTGCAAAGCTTCTGATCAGTCAGATTACGAAGCTGATGCCTATGCTCCTCCTCCTGAGCTGCCATTAGAGCGTCAGGGTTTTAGTGATTTTATTTACCTGGAAGATGGTGGAGCTAATGGTGGAGTTATCCGGCGCTATCTGTTTGCAATGAAACCAGATGCGACATCTCCTTGTAAGGCTGGGTTTGCCTTTAGCTTTCAGTTAGCGATGAAATACTTGAGCGTTGAGCCAGAATTAACTGATGAAGGATACAAACTTGGTGATACTCTTTTTACTCCCATGAATTACCCAGCAGGGGGGTATTGGAACTTCGACGATCGGGGGCATCAAGTATTGCTTGATTATCGGGCACCAGAAGGTTCAGTCAGAAAGATTGCTACGACCAAAACGCTGACTGAGATTCTTGAAGAAAAAGGTATTAATGAGGACTTAAAGAGACGGATTATCATGGTTGCGGTCACCGATCCAGAGTTTCGGGACTATTGGCATACACCTCTCAGTGATAACCCAGTACCGGGAATTATCATCCATGCACAAATGGTTGGTCAGATCCTGAGAGTTGTTGAGGATAAGCAGCGTATGATCTGGTACTTGCCTTCAGCAGCAGAATTACTTTGGGTTGTGGGTTGGACAGTCGGCAGTAGTTTACTTGTTTGGAAAAGCTACCGTTTTCTACTATTTGCTTTATCCCTGGCAACGGTATCGAGTATTTTGGTAGCAAGTTGTACTCTTGCATTTGTTCTTCTCCGACTCTGGCTGCCACTGATCCCTACATTATTTGTCTTAATTCCTACAGGTAGTTTTGTTTTTCTAGTCAAGTTTTACGCCGACAAAAGCTTCACAGAATCTGATACTGAGGGACGTGTATGAACCCCTGGCTTAAGCAAGTCAAATTTGTCCATGCTTTGGCAATTGCTATTGTCATATCTACAATTTATGTTCCTGAAGCATTAGCTAAGCCAGCTCGATCGCCAAATCTTCTAGTGCAAATTCTTCGCTTTTTTACTCCACGCGATAATCGTAATCGGGAGTCGCCCGCTGGACGACAAAAAGGTGGGGCCACTCGCGATCGCTGTCCCACGATCCAACCACCCCAACCACCCCTAACGGCACTCGTGCCTGCAACACCTGATGGAACTCCATTTGTCGAAAAGACGATTCAAGACCGTCCCATCTTCTGGTTTTATGTTCCCTTCGTGCCAACCTCAAGCCGCAATGCTGAATTTGCGATCTTTGATGAAAGCGAAAAGGATGTCTATGCTGCAAAATTTCTCCTCACTCAGCAACCAGGCATTGTGCGTCTGCAACTACCCAACACGATGCCAGCTTTGCAGGAAGGCAAACGGTATCGCTGGGTTTTTTCCGTTATTTGTAATGCAGCCAACCGCTCTGGGGACGCAACCGTTAATGGTTGGGTACAACGAGTGTCATTAACCCCAGAACTCAACCGTCAGTTGCAACAGAAGAATGAGTTAACAGTGATTTCAGCTTATGCCAATGCAGCATTATGGCACGAGATGTTGACCGCTATGGCAGAGTTTCAACGGCAAAAGCCTCAAAATTCTCAAGCTAAAGCAACCTGGATGTCTACATTACATCTGCTTGGGCTGACCAAACCCGTCTCAGATCATTGGAACACCTATCGACTGCCGCTAACCTCTCCACTTCCGCAAACCTCGGGGGGTTTCACCAAGAATCAAGCAATGTGACCAACAGACTGGCTTAAACCTCCGAGGTTTTGGTAAAGTGCGGCTATTTCTGCGATCGCGCCTTCAGTGCCTCACGAAACGCCATCACTGCATCAAACTGCTCCTCTGGTTTCACATACCTCGCTAACAGCTCAACATTACAATCTGGTAGCAACTCACTCACTGCAACTAATTCATATACCTCAGCCCGCAAATGATAGATTGCAAAGCGTCCATTTTCCCACACCCATACCTCCGTAACCTCCAGCCCTCGGTAAATCTCAAGCTTATCCACCATGCCGCTACTCAGTACAACCTCAATTGCCAAATCAGGAAACTCCTTTTTCTGCCCCAGGCAATAGCACTCATCCGGCTCCAATCCCCGCTGTTTAGCAACCTTGCGAAACGTTGCCGAACCAATAGCATGAAAGCGAGTGCGGGTTTCCTGAAAGTATGCCTCCATCAACATCCCAATCATTTTCTTGAGTTCTTCGTGCAGAGGCGATGTGGTCATAATTTCTAACGCGCCTTCCAGATAGCTCAACCGCAAAGCAGGGAAATCATCACCCAGGGTAGCTAGCAAAATCTCATACTGCTGCCAACTTACACCCTGAAGCACCACGCGCTGTTCTGGCAAAGATTGTTCGTCAATCGATGAAGACAGAAGTTGAGGAGCCATAGGATTCACGTCAAATTCGTCCTTTCATACTAGGCGATTAGCGCGTCCTCTATGTAGTACGATCGCCCCTGATTGTAGATTGAGTAGAACAAGGTTGCCACTATGCATGATTGTGAGTATGCATGAACCTTTGGAAACGTTTGTTCGACAGATTGCGCCCCAGTTCACCATTGACTGGAATCGGGTAGAGCCGCTTCTCATGTCAAAGAAACTGCGAAAGGGAGAGTTTCTGTTTCAGGAGGGCGATCGGTGTGAGTTTGTCGGCCTCACGCTGAAGGGTTGCTTACGGATGTTTTTTCTCAAAGACGGTAAAGAACTCACGCTGTTTTTCCAGCCTGAAAAGCATGTCTTTGGCGACTACCAGAGCTTCCGGCAACAGCAGCCAGCTTGCTTTTCCTGCCAAGCGATCGAAGCATCCGAAGTACTGCTGATCAATCAACAGGTCATGCAAACCTTGGAAGCCGCACCCGATGGTCAACGCTTACTGCGGCTGCTTGTTGAACATCTGGCCTTTCGGTTGCGCGATCGGTTGCTGTCCCTGTACCGCGATACACCAGAGCAACGATATTTGTGTTTATTGGAAACAGAGCCACAGCTTTTGCAGCGGCTGCCCCAGCATTATCTCGCCTCTCATTTGGGTATTGAAGCAGAATCGCTCAGTCGGTTAAAGCGAAGAATTTATCAGCGCAGGCTTTCTTAACCCATGTCAATGCAATGGGCTGTGGAGGGCGGATAGCATAATCTTGCTGCAATTGAGAACAATGATGGAAATTAATGCAAATGCACCTGCGATCGCGCGTCACGAACTGTTCATTCACGCATCCAGTGAGAAAATCTGGCAACTCCTTGCCGACATCAACCATTGGCCTACCTGGCATCCAGCCATTGCAGAAGCCAAGCTAGAAGGCTTACTCCAATCCGGTTCGACCTTTCGTTGGAAGTCTGGTGGCACTGCGATTCAATCGACGCTGCAAGAGGTACAGCCTCAGCACCGCTTGAGTTGGACAGGCAAAGCACTTGGCACACGCGCCATTCATGTCTGGATTCTAGAACCGCAACCCAATGGAGTGCTGGTTAAAACCGAAGAATCCTTTGATGGTTGGCTGGTCGGTTTGCTGAAGGGCATGATGCAAAAAACGCTGGATACCTCGCTAAAAAGCTGGCTGGAGCGTTTAAAGCAAGTTGCTGAAACAGCTTAACAGGACTCAAAATTTGAGTTCTATACTGCTGATCGTCCACCGTTGCTGTCTACGTAACCGCGTAGAACCGAATTGATTAAGGCTTGATAATCTTTATCTTCGGCTTGAAACCATCTCAGAATATCTGAATCAATCTAAACCAGTCGCTGTGCTTGAGAGGCGGGAATTCTTACAGTAGCCTTTTCAAAAAACGCTTCCGTCAAGGGTGGAATATCAGAATAGTCAATGCCTTCGTCATCCATTGCTTCGAGTGCTGCCCAATTAGTACGAGAGGTATTGCTCAAGTCTTTGCCGTTCATAACGATTTGCCCTTCGTGCTGAAAAGTTTCATCTTGCTTGCTGTCGTCGTGCTTCTTGACGAGTGCGTTTGGCTTCTGTGAGTTGATCAACACAATGGGGACAGGCAACCCCATCTTCGTAGTCTGGAGAAGCTTTGTCTTCCTCAGAGATAGGATGTCCACAGGCGCGACACATCTCATGGGTGCCAGGTTCTAGCCCATGCTGCACGGCAATCCGTTGATCGAAGACAAAACATTCGCCCTCCCATAAGCTTTCATCGGCAGGCACCTCTTCCAGATACTTGAGGATGCCGCCCTTGAGGTGATAGACCGCCTCGAAGCCCTGCGTCAGCATAAACGCAGACGCTTTTTCACAGCGGATGCCACCTGTGCAGAAGAGCGCGACTTTTTTGTGTTCTACAGGATCGAGGTGGGTGCGGACATATTCTGGAAACTGACGGAACGATCGCGTCTGAGGATTTTCTGCTCCCTGAAAGCTGCCAATGCTCACTTCATAGTCGTTGCGTGTGTCAATCACAGTGACATCAGGATCGGCGATCAGTGCATTCCAATCGTTTGGATCGACATAGATGCCAACTTGAGTATTCGGATTGGCTTCAGGTACGCCGATCGTCACAATTTCCGCTTTCAGTCGTACCTTCATGCGATCGAACGGCTGTGACTGAGCAAACGATTCCTTATGTTCTAAATCTGTCAAACGAGGATCGGCGCGCAGAAAGGATAATACCGCATCGATCGCGTCACGTGAGCCTGCGATCGTGCCATTGATCCCTTCCTCTGCTAGCAAAATCGTCCCCTTCACGCCTTCTAACTGGCACTGTGCTAGCAAGGACGACTGCTTCTCGGCAGCATCCGGGAGGCTGATAAATTTGTAAAGTGTCGCAACAACTACCGTCATGGGTTTATCAATCGCTTTGGCGTTCACCACCGGGCCGCGAATCCCAACTCTGCCGTTGTCTCAGCTTGCCAGCCTTCAAAAATTACTCGCTGCAAAGAAATGAGAGATTAAGCAACGTAGAGATCTAGCCTACGGCAGGGAATCTTTAGACCAGTTTAGATATTCTAGTGAAGACGATCGTACCGTGTAGCCACTAGAACTTAGCGTCGTGGTGCGATCGCAGTATGTATGATCTGGATCGAACATCTTTAGCAAGTGCGTCTCTGGTGCCGTCAGCGATAGTTGCGGCTAAAAATCTAGCAGCAGCACTTACAGCACCACCATTGACGCTTATAACTAAATCAGGGCATGAGGAGATGATGAGATGAATAATCAAGTGCAATCACAAGCAGCAAAAGTTTGGGGCATTATCAAAGACCCCGCCACTGGCGCAACCTACACTCAAACGGTTTCCACAACCTGGTTGATTCTCAAGGAAACAGGCTACCTGCTGTGGTTGGTTATCTGTTTGACGCTGGTGTTTGGCGACTGGATCTGGCGAACGGGCTACCGCACAGGCTGGAGCACCCGCGAATGGATCAACAATTTTGAGAAGCCGAATCCCGATCGCGTAGCTCAAGATGCGGGCCAGGGGCTACTCGAAGCCAGTAAGTCAGCGCTTGCCAGCACACTTGCTACAGCCAGAAATCAGCTTGGCATTGAAGCTAAGCCTGAGCCGCTGCCAACCCGTGCGCCCATTGCGGCTACACCCACGCCCACCCCCACGCCGACACCCCCGCCACGCCCAACCCCCGCGCCCACCTTCACGCCTTCAACACCCCCAACGCCTAAAACCGAAGAGCTAGACTCTGAATAAGTGTTGGGTGCCCTACCTTACCTACGACATCAGAAGGGATGCGGTAGACTAGCACTTCAGAGATGATTGCGAGGGCAAGGAACAATGGGGGCACGGTCAACTGCTGCGAAGGCGGGGTCAGAAACGGGCGCGATCGAGGCAAGCGATCGTTCAACCGTAAATGTTGTTAAACAGACAAGCAACGGCACCGTTGAAACCAGTGGTAGCCGTACTTCAGCCACTTGGTCGATCGAAAAAAGTGAGGAACTCTACCGCATCACAGGCTGGGGCGAACCGTATTTTTCGATCAACGCTGCCGGACATGTGACCGTTTCTCCCGAAGGCGATCGTGGGGGCTCACTCGACCTGTTTGAACTGGTCAATGCCCTCAAGCAACGGAATCTTGGTCTGCCTTTGCTGATTCGGTTCTCGGATATTCTCGAAGACCGCATCGAACGCTTGAATGCCGCGTTTGCAAAGGCGATCGCGCGGTACAACTATCCCGGCGTGTATCGGGGGGTGTATCCTGTTAAATGCAATCAGCAGCGGCATCTCGTCGAAGCCCTCGTCAAATTTGGCAAACCTCACCAGTTTGGCTTAGAAGCGGGCTCCAAGCCCGAACTCATGATCGCGCTGGCAACGCTGAAAACGCCTGGTGCCTTGCTGATTTGCAACGGCTACAAAGACCGGGAATACATTGAAATGGCAATTCTGGCACAGCAGTTGGGACAAACCCCGATCATTGTGCTGGAGCAAATTGAAGAAGTGCCGCTGGTGATTGAAGCGGGTCGCAAGCTGGGTATTCGTCCTATTCTCGGTGTCCGTGCCAAACTCAGCAGCAAAGATGTGGGGCACTGGGGAACTTCAGCAGGCGATCGCGCCAAGTTTGGCTTGACCATCCCTGAAATTCTCAGCACGGTGGAGCAACTCAGCGCGGCGAACATGCTGGACTCGCTGCAACTGCTGCACTACCACATTGGTTCCCAGATCGCGTCGATCGCCGTTGTCAAAACTGCTATTCAAGAAGCCAGCCAAATTTATGTGGAACTGGCTAAACTGGGCGCAGACATGAAATATCTGGATGTCGGTGGCGGCTTGGGCGTGGATTATGACGGCTCCAAAACCAACTTCTACGCTTCCAAAAACTACAATATGCAGAATTACGCGAATGACGTGATTGCTGAAGTCAAGGAAGCCTGCGACGAGCGCAAGTTACCCGTACCAACCTTGATTAGCGAAAGCGGACGGGCGATTACCTCGCATCAATCTGTCCTCGTGTTCGACGTGCTCAGCACCAGCGAAGTCCCCTCTGGCGTACCGGAACCTGTGCAAGAAACCGAACACCTGATCATTCGCAATCTTTACGAAACCTACGAGTCTATCACTGTCGAGAACTATCAAGAGGCGTACCACGACGCAACTCAGTTTAAAGCAGAAGCACTCAGCCTGTTCAACTTTGGCTACGTCAGCCTGCCTGAACGCGCCAGAGCCGAACGCCTCTATTGGGTCTGCTGCGAAAAGATCCTGGCGATCGCTCGTCAGCAAGAATACGTCCCCGATGACCTGGAAGATCTCGAAAAGATCATGGCATCGATCTACTACATCAATCTGTCTGTCTTTCAATCGGCACCAGATACCTGGGCGATCGACCAGCTTTTTCCGATTATGCCCATTCACCGCCTCGACGAGGAGCCTACTAAACGTGCCACTCTCGCCGATCTCACCTGCGACAGCGACGGCAAAATCGATCAATTCATCGACCTGAAAGATGTGAAGCCTGTACTGGAATTGCATTCACTGAAGTCAGAAGTCAGAAGTCAGGAGTCAGAAGGCGCTCATTCACTAATAACTAACAACCAACAACTAACAACTGCCCCTCACTCCCACGAACCTTACTACTTGGGCATGTTCCTCGTCGGCACTTACCAGGAAATTATGGGCAATCTACACAACCTGTTTGGTGATACGAATGCGGTACACATTCATCTCACACCTAAAGGTTACGAGATTGAACATGTGGTCAAAGGCGACACGATGACGGAAGTGTTGGGTTATGTACAGTACGACTCCGAAGATCTGATCGAAAGCATTCGTCAGCAAACCGAACTGGCACTACGAGAAAAGCGCATTACCCTCCAGGACTCTCAACTGCTGCTACAAAACTACGAGCGTAGCCTGAGCCGCTATACTTATCTGTCTGCATAGGATTTGCGATGTAGGGCTTGCCATCATGAGAAATGTTTCAAACACGTTGTTTTCGTTTGTGGGGACGTTACATGTAACATTCCTACAGAGGGTTAAACCACAGATGAGAACATTACGAGAGAAAAGCATGAGCTGTATAGACTCTTAAAATGCGATCGTATAATGCCCTCCTGTACGCCTCTGGTCAACGCGATGACTGATCACGGAAGCCCTGACACCCCAGATAAAATCGACATTCTGATTGACCAGGTTGGACACTTCACCGAGGGTTTAACAGAACTCAAGCTCTTAGTGCAGGCGCAGGCAGAAATTGCCCAAAAACAACTGGAAGCGATCGACAAGCAAGGCGAACGTATCGATCAATTGGCGAAGACCGTACAACAGCAAAGCCACAGCATTGATCGGCTTGCCACCGCGATGGAGGCAACCAACCATAGTCAATCGGAAGCCATTAATCGCTTGGCAGGCATTATCGATCGCCTACTGCCACCCCAGCCTTAATTGAGAATGCTGGCTGCATGGGCGATCGCATCTTTCCGAATCGCTCTGCAAGATCACAACATAAAGAACGCAACTGTTGCTCATCGCGCCTTGTGATAGTGACCGCTCGATCGTCCTTACCCACGCGGTTGACGGCTCAGAAGCTCAATAATTGCCGCGTGGTCTTTGCCTGGATGGTGTCCTTCAGCTTGTCCAAGTCGAGCGTAGTCCAAGGCATCATGAAACTCATCATCATGGGTACGCTGAAAGGGATCTGCCCCTGCTGCTAGTAGTCGTTCAACCACATCCAGATAACCTTGATACGCGGCATCTGCGATCGGAGTAGACCCAGTTTCCCAGCCTAAATTGACATCGGCTCCGGCTTGAATCAGGCGATCGACCATCGCTACGTTCCCTTTGCCCGCCGCTGCCACCAGGGCGTTGCCGTCTTTGTAATTCAACCTCAGCTCGATTAGAAGCAAAGAAACTGCTGGCAATGTACATCAACGCCGTTGTGCCTTCTTCAAACTCTTCGTCGCTACCAAGGTTGGGATCGGCTCCAGCATCCAGGAGGGCTGCGATCGCGCCTGTGTGACCATACATCGCCGCCATCATCAGCGGACTTTTGCCACATTCGGTAAGGGCATTGGGGTCTGCACCGTCTGCCAGCAGTTGCTGCACTTTGGTTGATTTGCCAAACAGGGCAGCATCCCCCAGTTTTTCTGCCAGTTTGTTGGCTTCACGGGCTTTGCTTTTAATCCCTTGAGCAATTTTCTTTTGTCCATGCTTGTCAGCATGGCGACGGGTTTCTTCATCCACAAGAGGATAGAGATAGTCGTATATAGCCTGGTGAGCGCCGCAAGCCGCACTCATAATCGCTGTCTCACCCTGACTCCAGGCGCTAACATCAGCACCGTGAGCCACCAAATGTTGCAACATTTCTAAGCGACCCCGTAATGCCGCCAGCATAATCACTCGATAGTCATCTTCCATGCCTGCATTTGGATCTGCGCCTGCTTCTAACAGCATTTGCAAGAGGGGCAGATTATTTTGCTCGATCGCAATTGCCAATCCGGTTTCCTCAAGATTGCCTCCTTCTGGGGAAGCGCCAGCATCAAGTAGTAACTTGACCAGATCGGGGCGATTTTGCTGGATCGCCATCCCGATCGGGCGAACATTGATGGAAAAGTCGAGTTTATCCAGGTTTGCTCCGGCGGCAATTAACTTTTGAATCATCACCGGATCGCCCCGATAAACGGCTGCGACAAGGGGAACTTCGTCCTCCCAACTACTGGGATTGAGTTCTGCACCGGCTGCTAGCAACCCTTCAACCTGAGCAAACTCATTTTGAAGAATGGCTCGAATCAGCGGTGATGCGTTGTCTTCATCGTATGCAATGCGATCGTCGTCAAGTTCTTTATCGTCGTCCTCGTCCTCATCATTTTCATCGCCCCCTGCCGCATCATCGCCCATCATGCAACTCACACTTGCCTGGGCAAAGCCACCCGCGAATTGTAACCAACCATGCCCCACATTGGCTTGCTGACGGGTCGTGTATTCATCCACCATTTGCGCGATCGCTAACAAATCGGCAAAGAGCGCCTGTGCTGCTCCATACCGCTGCTCAAACTCTTGTACAAACGTCAAATGCTGCTCCAACAGTTCTACAGCGTTCAAGCCAGGGAAGGAAAGGCGAAAGAGCTTTTGTTCGTCGTAGGCGTTGTGCAGGACTTGCACGGTGGTGGTGGTGAGAAAACTCTCGTCCAGAAACTTAGAAACGCAATCAATGCCACCTAACCCCGCTTCTGTTGCCATGACTGAGACCGCGATACGGCGATCGGGCGTGGCATAGGCGTACACTTCGACCTGAGAAAATTGGGAGCTGGTGAGTTTGCCTAAATACGCTAACCCTTGGCTCAAGAGCAGTTGCCCAACGGCGTGAATGCTGGGATGCACCTCAGCAGGTAAGCCTTCATATTCGGTGCCGAAGTAGGTTCCGGCTTGACCGCTATACAGTAAAGGAATGGGTTGCGCTGCACTCATAGAAGACCTCTGCCATCAGGCTTGAACCAAATGTCTCCTTAGAATGCCCTGATTTTTCTATGCTTTTACAAGAGTCAAATCAACGCCCTGTGTTCCAGCCAAACGGCAGTGCTACGCTATGTGTACGGTTAGCCTCAAAGCATCACCATCAGACGACGATCAATAATATCTGTTGATCAATTTGCTCACCAAGTCGCTCAGCCAGCCACCAGAAAGTAGTCAGAAGGTGAAATAATAGCAGACGGATACCCAACGTTCGGGTGCGATTGATCGCAACCAGTTAAAACTAAGTTAGCCATTCAGCCTTCATAAGACCTTGGGTATAGACCTTCGCAGCTACGTATATATCGATCGCCTGCAAGCCCAACACGCGGCTTACATGGGAACTGTTTCCATCGGGTTTCTACCACTTCCAGGCGATGCCTCTCTCTGGATCGAAATTTCTCCCGGTATCGAGATTAACCGCATTACGGATGTTGCTCTCAAATCAGCAGTCGTGCGTCCCGGTGTTTTGGTCGTTGAGCGCTTATATGGCTTGCTGGAAGTGCATTCCAGCAATCAAGGTGAAATTCAAGCAGCGGGTAGAGCTATCTTGGATACGCTAGGCGTGCGGCGACAAGACTGCCTCAGGCCCCGTGTGCTCTCCAGTCAGATCATTCGCAACATTGATCCACACCATACACAGCTCATTAACCGCAACCGTCGCGGACAGATGATTATGGCAGGGCAAACGCTCTACGTGATGGAAGTTGAGCCAGCTGCCTATGCGGCACTTGCCGCCAATGAAGCCGAAAAAGCAGCCATGATCAATATCCTCCAAATTTCAGCCGTAGGTAGCTTTGGTCGGCTCTACCTGGGTGGCGAAGAGCGCGACATCATCGCTGCTGCCGGAGCTGTGGTGGAGGCAATGGAAAATGTCTCTGGACGGAGCCATCCTGACGATCGTCGTGCAGAGTAGGTTGAATGGGAATCAAAGGTGGGTGCGGGGTTTAGGCAAAGAGAGGGGAAGGTTGTTGCTGCCTCTGTTTCGAAGCCCTCGTTTTAAGTCATTTGATGATGTATAGGACGCAAGTATGGCAAATCCAGAGCATCTTGCACAGCTAGACCACGGTGTTGCTCAGTGGAATGAATGGCGACAGCGATCGCCCCAAACATTGCCCGATCTCAGCTACGCCAAGCTCAGTGGCAAGCAGTTTGAAGGCATCAACCTGAGCGGTACGAACCTCAACGGCGCGATCTTTTACAACACCAATTTGAATGGTGCGCAATGCGATGGTGCAACTTTCAACGATGCCAACCTGACGCGAGTTAGCCTTGTCAATGCCACTTTGAGACAGGCAACGTTCATCAACGCTATCCTCAGCGCTGCTAGGCTCAACGGTGCCACGCTTTGTAAGGCGGTCTTCATCGGTGCCGATTTGAGAGTGGCTCTACTGCGACGTACCGACTTGAGCAATGCCGATCTGAGTGCGGCAGATCTGCGTGGAGCTAATCTACGAAACGCTGATCTGGATGCAGCAGATCTCAGCCGCGCCAACCTGAGTGAGGCTATGCTCATTGGTGCTAATCTCAGTAGGGCAACGCTCACCCGTGCGAATTGCGATCGCGCTGAATGTGGACAGGCCGTTCTTTACCGCGCGAATCTTCATACCGCGAATTTAACCGAAGCCCGGTTCGTCGGCACCTATCTCTACGGTGCCGATTTAAGCCAAACAGTCCTGTCAAGCGCTGACTTTTCCTGGTCAAACCTGAGTCGAGTGAATCTGTCTGGCGCGATCGCACACCAAACGAATTTGCGTGGCGTAAACCTCAGACGAGGCAATCTGCGCGATGCCAATTTCACCCAGGCAAATTTACGGGGAGCTAACCTGAGTGAAGCCATGCTCGAAGGCGCAATTCTAATTGAGGCTGATTTGAGTGAGGTGAGGCGCGATCGTACCCAATTTAACGGCGTAACGATGCCCGACGGAAGCTTTCATCGGTAGTAGAGTGACAATGCTGCCTGCTACAAGAAATGAGTGAGTGCATTCCGTGTAAGGTATGGGCACCCTAAAAGTTCAGGTGAGGATTCTACGGTCGCAGCGCTTGCCCCTGGTCTCTAGACTGAGATCACCGCAAGAACGCCATACCTTGATCCACGCTCTATTGCGGCAGTAATTTGTAGCGACTATAAAAACTATTGTGAGAGCAGTTGTTATGCCTAGCCTTGTAGAGCCACGGCTACCCAATCCGTTATCTTCCAATCATTTATCCATGTCCTATCCCGATTATGTTGTAGGAGCAGCCGTTTTTGACTTGAATGGCCTGCCCAAGGAGTACTTTACAACTCCTGAAGACAACAACATGAGTTGGGTGCAAACCATCTTTCAAGCCTTGGGGCTGCGATCGCTCCTCATGTCGTCGCTCCAACTGGAGGGGTTTCACCATGCCACAATTCTTGGTACCGATTATTCAGCCATTGTGGTAAAGCAAAAAGCCCATTACGTTGCGCTGCTAATTCAGCCGAAGGCCCTGATCGATACGGCGTTTATTGAATGGGTACAGGCGTTTGAACCCAGTGAACTCAAGCATAATCCTCGCTTTCATAGTGCTTGATTGCCTTGTAAAGCCATATCGCACGGCTAGCTGATACCAATTTGATTTTCAAAGGCGACACACGGCATGTTTGGGCAGTCAGGAGTTGGAATACATACGACTTCTGACTCCTGGCTTCTGACTCCATATTTTAGGACACCTGTCACAAATACTTATTCAAGCGGTATGAGAAGTACCATAAGGGTGTAGCGTATTGGCTTTGGCACTCATGACGACGCTTTTACCACAAGTTCCTGCGATCGTATATCCCAGTTCCGATGGTGAGCTGTTGGCAGAAACCTCCGTCCATGTTGATGCAATCATTGATGCTGTGGTGGTGCTAAGGCAGCATCTCAATGACCAGCCCGCTATCGTGTTGGCTGACCAATTCCTCTATTACACTCAGGGCTACCCTAGACTACGGGTTGCGCCCGATATTATGGTGGTTTTGAGCGTGACACCTGGGCCACGCGACAACTACAAGCTGTGGGAAGAGGGTCAGATTCCCGTTGTCATTTTTGAGATCACTTCCGAAGTCATCAAAAGCCAGGATCAGGGCTTTAAAAAAACGCTGTATGAGCAGCTTGAAGTGCAGGAATACTGGCAGTTTGATCCTAAAGGCGAGTGGATCGAGGAACAGCTAAGAGGGTTTCGGCTGCGGGGCGATCGCTACGAACCAATTACCGATCGCCGGATTGAACCGCTACAGCTACAGCTTGAGGTGGATGGTCAGCGAATTGCCTTCTACCGGGAAGATACGGGCGAAAAACTGTTAGCTTCTAGCGAATTGGCACAGGCTCTCCGAGAAGAGGTGCAATCTCGCCTGGAAGCGGAAGAACGGGCAGAACAAGAACGCCAACGAGCAAACCAGGAACGCCAACGGGCAGACCAGGCTGAAGCGCAGGTTGCTCAACTGAAGGAACGGCTGCGATCAATGGGTATTGATCCAGAGACAACCCCGTAAATTGGCAGCATCATGCGCTCAAAATCGCCATGACTTCTCCTTCGTGGACAGGTAGTATTTCTACACCACCTGTTGAGTTTCAACTGATTGTGCCAAAAAAGACACGATCGCCCTATGTTGGACGATCGTGACTCATCAACAATTTAGCTCGTGCCGATCAATCTACTTATCGGGCTGAGGTGTTAGACGCAGGTAAGGCTTCACTTCAGTCAGCCCCTTCGGAAACTTCTTCTTCGCGTCTTCGGTGGAAATGGAGGGCACAACGACCACATCATCGCCATCTTTCCAGTTGACGGGAGTTGCTACACCGTAGTTGTCGGTCAATTGCAGAGAATCAATGACCCGCAAGATTTCGTCAAAGTTGCGTCCGGTGCTGGGGGGATAGGTCAGCGTCAGGCGCAGCTTTTTCTGGGGATCGATGACAAAAACCGTGCGAACCGTGATCTTCGCATTGGCGTTGGGGTGCACCATGCCGTACAGGTCAGACACTTTGCGATCGGCATCTGCCAGCAGCGGATAGTTAACGGTCGTTTTTTGCGTTTCATTGATATCGTCGATCCAACCCTTGTGGGAATCATTCGGATCGACGCTAAGCGCCAGCACTTTCACATTGCGCTTGTCGAATTCGGGCTTCAATCTTGCGACTTCGCCAAGTTCGGTGGTGCAAACGGGCGTATAGTCAGCGGGATGGGAGAAGAGAACAACCCAGCTATCCCCTGCCCAGTTGTAGAAATCAATCGGCCCCTCGCTGGACTCTTGAGTAAAGTTGGGGGCGGTATCGCCTAGTTGAAGCGTCATAAGCGTCTTTCCTGCTTGAGTTGCGTTAGCTACATTTCGACAGTTTACCATCATGCCACGATACTCTGGTTTCCCGATCGGAGTTTAGATCTACTTAAGCTCCTAGCCTGGATACTTATACCGATTTAAAGAATGACGGCTACAGATCAATCGGTGGGTAGGGGCAAGGCATTGCCTTGCCCCTACAGGGTGTGTCGCATTTTCAATTCAAATTGGTCTTAAAGGTCACGTAAAGCAGAAGGGGGAATTTAAATACTACTATGTGGATGCAGTAAAGATGGGAGTAGAACTGTCTACGCCCAGCAAGTTTATTAACCTGTTAGCCCGAAATGAGTTGAATGGGCTAGCTCCGGCTGAAGCTGAATGCCCTCTCCGCTATGAATGCGATCCAAAATCAATATGGATTGAGCGATCGGCCCAGGTTTTGCGTCTGCTGTAGAATTCAGCCTGCTTTGAGATTGAGAAGGAATGCAAAACTTAAATGAACGATCAACAAAGCGCAGATTGCTTTGGTCGGTCATCGTGACAGGGAATGATGAGCGACGTTACGATTCTTAGCGTCTGAGTAATCTTGCGGTTTAACGGTCTTAGATCTCAGAGGAGAGGTCGGTGCGGTACGTTTTGATGGTTTCTTCCCGTCGTTGAGTCTGGGGAAAACACTGAGAAGCTTTGAAGTAGAACTGTGGAATTTTCGTAAAAACTTGCACGAGATTTCGGTATTGCTACGGCATATTCGGGCAAGATAACAACAGATTCTAGATCTTACAGACCTGATTATTTCATGGAAGCTAAAGTAGCAGACTCAAAAGCCTTGTTAGTTGTTGACGAGAAGCCCCTCTCCCTAAGGCAATGTTTGCGGTATTTACAGGCGGCGGGTAAGCTGCAAGGTTTTGTTGGGGATATCTTGCGCCAATATGTACTGGAGCAAGCGCTAGAGACTAGACAAGACATTGAAATTAGCCCTGCGATCGTCGAGCAGTCGGTAATCGATTTCCGGTTGCAGCAGCAACTTACCGATAGTAAGGTTTTTCAGGAGTGGCTGAACCGCAATGGCTTAACCTACGAGCAGTTTCATAGTCAAATTGTTGGCAGTTTTAAACTCGAAAAGTTGAAAGTACTTGTCACGCAAGAGCGTGTGCAAGAACACTTTATTGAGCGTAAAGTGTTTTTCGATCGCGTCGTGCTATCGCGGATTGTGGTGGCTAGCAAAGAGCTAGCAGAAGAACTGTACAGTCAAATTACGGAAGGCGCGCCTTTTGAGCAACTGGCGCGGGAATACTCAACAGCGGATGAACGCGTGGCAAACGGCATGATGGGCCCCGTGAGTCGAGGTACCCTGCCTGATGCGTTGAGAGCCGCGATCGATTCGTCTAGCCCAGGCGAACTGGTGGGGCCGATCGAAGCGGAAAAGTTTTGGGCAATCTTTCGAGTAGAACAGTTCTTACCCGCCACCTTAGAAGATACCCAGTTGCAACAGGCTTTACAAAACGAACTGTTTGAGCGCTGGCTGTCAGAGAAAATTCAGACCATGACCGTTAAGCTACAGGTGAACGAATGATTGCGAACGAACTAGCCACCAATTTACCGTGGGATGTACCGCCACTCTCGTTACTTGCGCCTGACCAACAAGTGCAATTCAAGCAAGACGCGACCATCCGTCGGTTTAGCCTGGGTGACATGCTGTGGTCTACGGATAGTCCCGGTAGCCAACTGCTGGTCATCAGTGGCAAGGTTCGTCTGGTGCCTGAAGACGGCCAATCCATCATGCTGAAGACGGGCGATTGGTTGGGCGATCGCTTAGATTTGCCTGGTTTCTGGAAAGCGAGAGCCGCCGATAAAGATGTAGTGGTGGCTCAGTGGCATGTTGCGTTGTGGGATCAGGTTTTTTCAGCCGAACTGGAGCGCTTCTGGGCACAGCAACGCAATCGCTATCTGCCCACAACTGTAGAAACGCCTCAGCCGATCTCTGGGTTTCCCTTTGTGGCGAGCGTCAACACAGCCGCCGCTTGCTTGACAATGGCCGCCAGCCACCTGCAAATTCCAGCTCAACTAGAGTGGGTGCAGCGGCAAGTGCGGGGGCAGCGATCGGCAGACGTGATAGAAGCTGCCGAAAAGCTAGGGCTACAACTGCGACGGATTGATACAGCCTGGAATAATCTTCGCCAGCTTGGGCTACCAGCTTTGATGCAATGGCGAGATGACGGCAGTAGCACGGCAACCGCGTCAGCCTTAATCTTGCCGCCTTCTGTAAAAACTGTAGAGGCTGCGACGACGCGCTGGGTGATTGCCTACGCCGTTAAGGGCGATCGACTCATTGTGGCCGATCCCCTCAATCCCAGTCGTACCTGCGAAAGTGTACCGCGTGCCCTGGTCGAAAGCGTCTGGGATGGGCAACTCTGGCAAATTGAACCAATTCAGAAGCAAGAGACGTTTAGCCTTGCCTGGTTTCTGCCAGCCATTTGGAACTATCGGGTGCTATTGAGTGAGGTGCTGCTGGCCTCCTTCACGCTGCAACTGTTGGGTTTGGCAACTCCCGTCATCACTCAGGTCATCATTGATCGCGTGATGGTGCAGGGCAGCCTCTCGACGCTGGATGTGATGGCGCTTGCCTTGGTCGCCGTGGCGTTTTTTGAGGCAGGGTTAGGCTTCTTACGCCTGTTCATTTTCACCCATACCGCACGCCGCCTTGATCTGAGCCTTTCGGCCCAGTTATTTCGCCATCTCATGCGCCTGCCGCTGTCTTACTTTGAGGCGCGTCGGGTAGGTGACACGGTGGCTCGCGTACAAGAACTCGAAAATATTCGTCAATTTCTGACGGGTACCGCACTCACAGTCATTCTTGATGCGGTATTTGCGGTGGTTTACTTGGCAATTATGATTGCCTACAGCATTCCGCTGACCCTTGTGTCTCTGGGAATGATACCGTTCTTTGCGCTGCTGACGTTAACGGTCACCCCATTTTTGCGACGGTGGCTGAATGAAACGTTCAATCGCAGTGCTGATAGCCAGTCGTTTTTAGTCGAAACCATTACAGGCATTCAAGCCGTCAAAGCGCATACGGCTGAACGAGTGGCGCGTGATCGCTGGGAAGGGCTGTTTGCCCGCTTTATTCGCACGGGCTTCAAAGCGTCCACTATTTCTAACAGCAGCAACAACATTGCCGATTTTCTCACCAACCTGTCATCCCTCCTCATCCTGTGGTTTGGTGCCAAGCTAGTGATCGAGCAGAAGCTCACGATCGGTCAACTGGTTGCCTTTCAGATGCTCTCTGGCCGCATGACTGGCCCGTTGCTGCGTCTGGTGCAGCTTTGGCAGAATCTCCAGCAGGTGTTGCTCTCGGTCGATCGCATCGGTGATATCCTCAACACAGCTCCCGAAGCCGAAGCGGGATCTGGCCTAGTACTACCGCCGCTTCAGGGTCAGGTAACGTTTGATCAGGTCTTTTTTCGGTACTACCCAACGCAAGAGCCTGTCTTACGGGGCATTTCGTTTAACGTACAGCCGGGAATGCTGGTGGGGGTTGTGGGGCGCAGTGGGTCTGGTAAGAGTACGCTTTCTAAGCTAATTCAGCGCCTGTATCCTGTCGAATCCGGCCGCATTTTAATTGATGGATTTGACATTAAGAGTGCGGATCTCGCCTCCCTCCGCCAGCAAGTGGCTGTGGTTTTACAGGAAGACTTTCTCTTTAACGGGTCTGTGTTGGAAAATATCAGCCTTGGAAACCCAGACATCAGTGCCGAACAGGTGGTTGAAGCTGCGCGGCTGGCAGTGGCTCATGACTTTATTAGTGAGTTACAGCATGGCTATGAAACTAGCGTCGGTGAGCGGGGAACGGCGCTATCGGGTGGTCAGCGTCAACGCATCGCACTCGCTCGACTGTTCTTGTCTAAAGCACCTCTTTTAGTGCTGGATGAGGCTACAAGTGCATTAGATGCCGAAACCGAACAACAGGTTCTACAAAACATTCAAAAAGTGTCCCAAAATCGTACCGTTTTTCTCGTTGCTCACCGCTTTGCTCCCCTTAAACGCGCGGATCTAATTGTGGTGTTGGAGAAAGGTGTATTAGTTGAAAAAGGCACTCACGACGATTTGCTCCGGAGTAAAGGGTTGTACTGGTCTCTCTACCAGAGACAGCAAGCATCGATCTAATGGGCAGTTTTGTGTGCTGTTGGTTTGAAGTCGATCGTGTTGGATTGTGCTTCAACAGATGGCGAGTTTACTGTTGAGAATCAAACTGCTTAAACACTCTGGTGTAGTGACTTAAGCTTGTTGTAAATTGCGCGATCGAGTGAGCTGCGATCGCTATTTTCGATCGTGTTTAACCTTTTATTTGGTATTAGGTTAACTATTTGAAGCTTCTACGTAGAAACAATTTGAAGCTTCTACGTAGAAACACCAGGTTTTCAGTGCATTCAACAGAATCTTCGTAAAGATATACGAAAATAACCATTGGCTTTGTTATCAAACGTGGAGGGGATGGGCACTATAGCAGAGCCATGTAGGTGTAGACAGCAATGCCCGCAGATTCTATCGGTAATACCTTAGCAACCGCTAAGCAAATCTTTCCAATCATTAGTACGCAGACACAGAGCGAATTCGTCGGGATTGACGCTGGTGCTCTTGATGCGAACGATTACTACAGTTTTAAGCTTTCCCGGACCAGCAGCTTTAGGCTGTCCCTCACCGGGCTAAGTGCAAATGCTGATGTTCAGGTACTGACCAGTTCTGGATCTCTTGCTACAGGTACAGATGGGGCTGTGCTGACTTCGACCAATACAGGCACATTAGCAGAGTCGATCAATAACATTCTTGATCCTGGCACCTACTACATTCGCGTCTCGCCAGGGCCAGCGACCGACCCGCTAAACCCGCTGACTACGACCCCTAGCACCAACTACAACCTTAACGTTTCGGCGGATAGCAACACCAAAACAGATATTCTCTGGCGAAATTACAAAACAGGCGAGAACCTGACCTGGGTGATGGACGGCACGACGCTAGTGTCTGCTACAAACCTTCTAGCCGTCGGAGATATCAATTGGACGATCCAGGCGACCGGAGACTTTAATAACGACGGAAATACTGACATTGCCTGGCGTAACTATGCAACAGGGCAAGATGTAATCTGGCAGATGAATGGGACAACGTTGGTGTCCGGTTCATCCATTCTTGCGGTGACGGATCTGAACTGGAGGATTCAGGGCGCGGGTGACTTTAACGGCGATGGCACCAGCGATCTCTTTTGGCGGAATAGTTCAACCGGGCAAAACGCGGTCTGGTTCCTTAAAAATCTGACACTAGCCTCCAGCGTTTTGATCGAGTCGTTGGCGGGTACCAATTACAACGTTCAGGCGGTTGCTGATCTCAACAATGACGGTAGCGCGGATCTGGTCTGGCGCGATAATACGCCTAATGCAAGCAACTTCGTTTGGTTGATGAATGGTGTCACAAGAGCTGGCTTTGTCAACTTGCCTGGTGCAGACCCCAATTGGCGAATGCAGGGCACCGTTGATCTCAATAGCGACGGTAATTCAGATCTCCTCTGGCGCAACTACGCTACAGGACAGGATGCTGTGTGGTTCCTCAAAGGCACAACTTTTGCGTCGTCAGCTTTCTTGCCTACCGTCACCGATACGAACTGGCGGGCAGTGGCACCGTTTGCTCGGACGCTGCCTGCGGTGCGAGCCGATGCGGCGGGCAATACTACAACGTCTGCGTTCTCGATCGGCCCCATTAATGGCAGTGGCATCTACCGCGATGTGGTTGGTGGTACAGATACTAATGATTACTACCAGTTTTCGCTGGGCAGTACGACCCAACTCGCGCTGGCATTGAATGGTCCAGGGGGAGGGGCACTGAATGGCGATCTAGATCTGCGGGTTTATGATGCGTTTGGCAATGTGGTAGCCAGTTCCGCCAATGGTGGCAATGCGTCAGAGTCGATCGCCAGCAGTTTGATTGCAGGCACTTATTACATTCAGATTGCCGCTGCGTCTGGCAGCAGCGCCTATGAGCTGAACATTAATGCAAACAACCTGCCTGTGTTGCTCAGCAATAATGCGCTGACGATCAGTGAAGGGGCGGCACTCACGATCGGCAATACGTTGCTACAAGTCACGGATGAGAACAATACAGCGGCGCAACTGGCCTATACGCTGGTCAACCCTCCCGATCCGACCAAGGGAAATCTCAGCCTCAATGGCGCTGCGATCGCTCAAAACAGCATTTTCACCCAGGCGGATATTAACGCGGGTAAGCTCACCTATCAGCAGAATGGTAGCGAGACGCTCAGCGATAGCTTTGTCTTTAGCGTGTCCGATGGGGTAGGTGGCACTATTGCCGCTACAACATTCACTATCAATACGATTCCTGTCAACGACGCGCCTGTCTTGGCAACAAAGCAAGCCTTAACGCTGAGTGAAGGCACTGCCGCCAACCTTTCTGCGCTCAACCTGCTGGTAACGGATGTAGAGCAAACGGCAGCGCAGTTGATTTATAGCCTCAATAGTGTGCCAGGCAATGGCAACCTGTTGTTAAACGGTACGGCGATCGCGGCGGGAAGTACCTTTACCCAAGCTGACATCAGTACAGGCACCAGGCTAAGCTACAGCCACAACGGCACTGAAACCACCAGTGACAGCTTTACGTTTACTGTCACCGATGGTGCAGGCGGTACCGTGCCCCTATCGCCGCAAACCTTTAGCCTCGCCATTACACCTGTCAACGATGCACCTGTCCTAGTCTCCAACTTTGGCTTGACGGTCACTGAAGGGGCGTCTCCCATCATCACATCAGCGCTACTGCTCACAAGTGATGCTGAATTGACAGGGCCAGCCATCTCGCCGCAGCTTCCTGACCAAATCATTTACACGGTCGGCACCTTACCCATCAACGGCACGATCTTTGTTGGCACCAATGCCCTGGCTGTGAACGGCACATTTACCCAGGCAGACGTTAACAACAACCGTATTCTCTACAACCACAATGGGAGTAAGACCAATAGCGACAGCTTCGTCTTCCGTGTCTCTGACGGCAATACAGTAACGACCGACTCCACCTTCAACATCATTATTTCGCCCATCAACTCGCCGCCTGTATTGAACACAAACGCAGGCTTAACCCTCAGCGAAGGGACAACAGCGAGTATTAATGCCACACTGCTGCAAGTCACTGACCCAGACAACCCACCGCCCCAGGTAAAATACACGCTGGGTCAAAAACCTCTCAACGGTACCCTGAAGCTGAATGGAACGGCTTTAACGACTGGGCAAACCTTTACGCAGCAGGACATCAACACGCTCAATCGCCTAACCTATCAGCACAACGGCAGCGAAACAACCAGCGACAGCTTTAGCTTTACGGCCTCTGATCCGTTTGGCGCGGCAATTCCCAGTACCACCTTTAGCATTGCCGTGACTCCGGTTAATGATGCCCCGACACTGCTATCTAACGCTGGTCTAACGCTTTCTGAAGGAGCCGCTAGCAGCATTACAACGGCGCTGTTGAGTGCAACCGATGTCGATAATCTGGACGCGCAGATTACTTACACCGTCTCAACTCCAGCCCACGGTAATTTGGTTCTAGGCGCAACGACCGTAACAAGCTTCACCCAGGCGGATCTGGCGGGTGGTCAACTCAAATATGTGCATGACGGTAGTGAATCGACGGCGGATAGCTTTACCTTCACCCTTGGCGATGGTGCGGCAACAACGGCAGCGAGAACGTTCAATGTTGGGGTGATTCCGGTTAACGATCCACCCGGCATTTCCAACAATTTAGGGCTGACGCTGGCAGAAGGGGGCACCAGCACGATCGCCAGTGCAGCTCTAGCAATCACCGATAACGATGGCCCTGGCCCTCTGACCTACACCGTAGGCACAGCGACCGCCAAAGGCACATTGAAGTTAGGCACAGCGACCCTTACGGCAGGACAAACCTTTACCCAGGCGGATATTCTCGGTAATCGGCTCTCGTATACCCACGATGGGTCAGAAACGCTAGCGGATAGTTTCACCTTTACGGCCTCTGATGGTTCGACAGGCACGCTGCCGCTTACGACCTTTAGTATTGCTGTGACCCCGGTTAACGATGTACCTGTTCTGGTTTCTAATAGCGGTGTCACGCTTGCTGAAGGTGCGTTGACGACGCTGAGCAGCAGCGTGCTACAGGTCAGCGATGGTGATGGCCCACCCGCGACCAGTCTGGTCTATAGCGTAACCAATGCACCTACGAACGGCACGTTGCGCTTGGGTGGCAATGCGGTGACTAGCTTTACGCAGGCAAATCTGAACAGTGGACAACTGGTTTATCAGCACAATGGGGGTGAGTCGCTGTCGGATAGCTTCGCGTTTACGGTAACGGATGGTGTGGTGACAACGCCTGTGGGGCCAAGTACCTTCAATATCACGATCACGCCTGTTAACGACGCACCCGGTCTTTCCAACAACCTGGGGCTGGTGCTAGCAGAAGGCGCAACCAGCACGATCGCCAACACCGCACTGGCGATTACCGATAACGATGGCCCCGGCCCCTTAACCTATACACTGAGCGCTGGCACGACGAAAGGTAGCTTAAAACTGGGTACAGCAACCCTGTCAGCGAATCAAACCTTTACACAAGCAGACATCGACAGTAACCGACTCTCGTATACGCACGATGGGTCAGAAACAACCGCCGATAGCTTCAGCTTTACCGCCTCGGATAACTCGACTGGAACGATCGCCCTCACCACGTTCAATATCAACGTCACGCCTGTCAACGATGCGCCCGTGCTGACCGTACCTGGCTTCCAGGCAGTGGATGAAGATCTTCCCCTTGCGTTTACAGGCTCCAAGCTTGTCAGCGTCAGCGATGCCGATATTGGTGGCAATCCGCTGGTCGTGACTCTCTCGGCATCGGGCGGCACGCTCAGTCTCAACCCTGGCAGCCTGACGGTGAGCAACAATAGCACCAGTCAAGTCACACTCACTGGACAGCTCACTGCCGTTAATAATGCGCTCAGCAGCTTGACCTATAGAGGCTTGGCGAATTTCAATGGGCCTGATACAGTCACCATTGGCGTAACCGATCAGGGCAGCACAGGAGCAGGCGGCCCGAAGACCGATGCGAAGACGATCGATCTGATTGTGAACCCCATCAACGACGCTCCGACCTTAACCGTTCCAGGAGCGCAGACGGTTCTCGAAGATACGGCCCTCTCTCTGGCGAATCTCATTGACACCACCGATGTCGATTCGGGTACCAATCCCGTCAAGGTGAACGTTGGCACGTTGAATGGGAAGCTTACGCTAGGGACAACAGGCGGACTCACCTTTGCCGATAGCACCAACAATGGGGATGGGACGCTCAGCTTTACAGGCACGATCGACAGCGTGCGAGCCGCGTTGGCAACCCTCAGCTACCAGGGCAATGCTGACTACTTTGGCGCTGACACGATCACCATCAAGGTAGATGATCAGGGTTTTGTGGGTGCCTCCAGTGCGTTGAGCATCCAGAAAACGATCGGCGTGACGGTTGTGCCCGTGAACGATGTGCCGACCTTTACCGCTGGCACCAATCTCGTGGTGAATGAAGATGCCGCACCGCAGACCGTGAACTGGGCTACTGGCATTGCGACAGGCCCCGCGAACGAGTCGAGCCAAACGCTTAATTTCATCACCTCCAGCACTAACCCTGGTTTGTTTACCGTGGCACCGACGATCGACCCCACAGGCAAGCTCACCTATACGCTGGCACCCAATGCGAATGGTACAGCCACCGTGACGACGCGCCTGAAGGATAATGGCGGCACTGCGAACGGTGGTGTGGATACGTCACCCGACAGCATCTTTACCATTACGGTGAACCCCGTCAACGATGCGCCGTCCTTTACCAAAGGTGCCAACCAGACGATCGCAGAGGATGCAGGCCCACAAACGATAACGGGTTGGGCAACAGCCACTTCCGCAGGCCCAGCCGATGAAGCGGCTCAAACCCTCAACTTTGTGGTCAATACCGACAATGCCTCGCTGTTCTCCGCTGCTCCCACGATCGACCCAGCGACAGGCACCCTGACCTACACCGCAGCGCCCAATGCCAACGGCACCGCGATCGTCACCGTGCAGCTTAAAGACAACGGTGGCACCGATCTGGGTGGGGTAGATAGCTCCGCACTCCAGACCTTTACCATTAACGTCACGGCAGTGAATGATGCTCCGATCTTCACCCTGCCCAATCCACCAACCGTTGCCGAAGATACCACGTTGGCGATCGCAGGCCTCAGCCTCACCGATGTGGATGCAGGCAGCAGTCCACTGGTCGTCACGCTCTCGGTGACAAACGGCACGCTCAAGCTAGGCAATACCGCTGGACTCACCATCACCGCTGGCGCTGATAACACCAGTAGCGTTGCCGTTAGAGGCACTCTCAGCGATATCAACGCAGCGCTGGCAGGACTCAGCTACCGTGGCAACCTCAACTTCAACGGAGCAGACACTCTGGTGTTGAACGTGAGCGATCAAGGTGCAACGGGTTCTGGGCCAATCGGCACCGATAACCGAACGCTGGGCATCACCGTTACGCCCGTCAACGATGCTCCTGTCATTACCGTTCCTGGTAGCCAGACCGTTGATGAAGATACTAACTTAACGCTGTCTGGCGTGAGTGTTGCGGATGTCGATGCCAACAGCACTCCCATTACTGTGACGCTCACAGCCACGAATGGCACCTTAACGCTTGACCCAGTGGTTGCGGGCAGCAGTACACTGACCATCACTGATACGGTCACGAACATCAACACGGCGATCGCCAACCTCACCTACCGAGGCAAGCTCAACTACAACGGGGCCGACACAATCACGATTACGGCAAATGATCAGGGCAATACAGGCTTTGGTGGTGCCTTGTCTGACACCAAGACCATTAGCGTTAACGTGAATGCTGTCAACGATCCACCCGTGCTAACCGTCCCAGCAGCACAGACGGTCAACGAAGACACCAATCTGGTCTTCAACGGGGGGAGAGCCATTACCCTAACCGATGTAGACTCCGGCACCAGTCCCATTCAAGTGAACTTCACCGTCAGCAACGGTACTTTGACGTTGGGTGCCGTTGGCAGCGGCGGCACACTCACGGGTAATGGCACGGGCGCTGTCACCTACATTGGCACCCTGGCAGCGCTGTCACCTATCCTCAACACCCTGACCTATCGCGGTAAGCAGGATTACTTCGGTGCCGACACGCTGAATGTCACCGTCAATGACCAGGGCAATACAGGCTCCGGTTCACCGGGCATTGCGACTGGCTCTGTTGACATCAGCGTCGCTTCAATCAACGACGCGCCTGTCTTGCTGACAAACCGTGCATTGACACTGAGTGAAGGGACTTCTGGTGTGATCACCAACTCTCAACTCCGCACAACGGATGTAGACAATACAGCAGGGCAACTGGTCTACACCCTGTTTAGCGCACCGAATCCACTGACCAGTGGCAGCTTGCGGTTGTCCAATGGGGGTGGCACTACGGCAACGCTGGCGGCTGGTGGCACCTTTACCCAGGCCGATATCAACAGTGGCTACCTCTCCTACCTCCAAAATGGCAGTGAGACCACAAGTGATAGCTTTACCTTCAGAGTCTTTGACAATACACCTGGTAGTATCACCGTTCCTGGTAGCGGCAACGCCACCTTCAACATCGTGATTAATCCGGTGAATGATGCACCGACGATCGTCAACAACGCCAGACTCAACCTGACCGAAGGCGCAACGAGTACCATCTCTAACACCTTGCTGAGTGTCAGCGATGCCGACAACACAACGGTGCAATTAAAGTACACCTTGAGCAGTGCCCCTAATAACGGGAATCTGCGCTTGAATGGTGCGGCTCTCAGCCTCAACCAGACCTTTACTCAGGATGATATCAACAGCAACCGGATCTCCTATCGCCACAACGGTAGCGAAACCACCAGCGACAGCTTCATCTTTACGGTGAACGATGGTGCAGGCGGCACGACGGGCAGCAGAACGTTTAATGTTGGTATTACCAACGTGAATGATGCACCGACGATCGTCTCTGCGGGGCCTGCAACGGTGAACGAAGGCGCAACGCTCAACGTCACCAACACGCTACTGCGCACGTCTGACCCAGATAACCTTACCTCAGAGTTGCTCTACACCATCTCAACAGTGCCGATCTCAGGCACCCTCTTCTTGAATGGGACGGCCCTGGCGAATGGTGCAACCCTGACGCAACAGCAAATTGATCAGGGTGCGCTGACCTACGTTCACAACGGTAGTGAGCCAAGCGGCAACGACATCTTCGTCTTCCAGGTGTCGGATGGCACGACGACTTTGAGCAGTCGCGTCTTCAATATCAACGTCAACCCGGTTAACGATCCACCTGTACTGGTCAACAATACAGGATTGTTGTTGGCTGGTAATACGCCCTCATTAACGGTGATTGGTAGCGATCTGCTTCAGGTGTCAGATGTGGACAACACAACGGCTCAACTGACCTACACGCTCACCTCTGTTCCCAATCCAACGGTAGGTATTCTGCGGCTTAATGGCACCCAGATCAATGCCGGAGGCACGTTCACTCAAGCCGACATTGATTCGGGTAACCTCAGTTTCGATTACCTCGGTAACGGCAGTGGTGAAACCTTCCAGTTCACAGTCTCAGATGGTGGTGCTGGAGGCACGCTCTCTAATGCGTTCTTCTACATCAACTTCAACTATTCGTAAGCTGAATCGCCAATGACGTAACGTGATGTTGATGGGTGCTGTGCCATGATGGTGCAGCACCCATTTTTGATGGCATGGCGATCGTAGGGGCACCGTGAGCCGCATATTCAGTTTTGAGTTTTGAGTTTCAGGAGAGGTGATACCGATTTAAAGAATGACGGCTACAGATCAATCGGTGGGTAGGGGCAAGGCATTGCCTTGCCCCTACAGGATGTGTCGCATTTTCAATTCAAATTGGTATGAGAAGTGTAAGAATTTTGAGTTAAATTTCCGTCTTCTCCTGCTCCCCTAGCTCCCTCCGCATCCCAACTCCCAACTCCCTCTCTCATGCCCCCTGCCCTTCTGCCTCCCCTGCTCCCCCTGCCCCCTTAACTGATCGCTCTGCACCAAAAAGGAGATCGTCAATCCATCCGCTATACGCCAAAATCTTTATAGGGAACTAGTAGGTAGTTTGCAGCATGGATATCAAGCATGGCTTCGTTAGCGCGATCGGCAACACACCCCTGATTCGGCTGAACAGCTTCAGCGATGAAACAGGTTGCGAAATTTTGGGCAAAGCCGAATTTCTCAATCCGGGTGGCTCGGTCAAAGATCGGGCAGCGCTCTTCATCATTCAAGATGCCGAAGCAAAAGGGCTACTTAAATCCGGTGGCACTGTTGTTGAGGGTACCGCAGGTAACACAGGGATTGGGCTAGCACACATCTGCAACGCCAAAGGCTACAAGTGCCTGATTGTCATTCCTGAAACTCAGTCGCAGGAAAAAATTGACTTGTTACGAACGCTGGGTGCCGAAGTGCGTACCGTTCCCGCTGTGCCCTACAAAGACCCCAACAATTACGTCAAGCTCTCTGGCAGACTCGCCGCCGAGATGGAAAACGCGATCTGGGCAAACCAGTTTGACAACCTGGCAAATCGTCACGCCCACTACGCCACGACAGGCCCCGAAATTTGGGCACAAACGGATGGAAAGGTCGATGCCTGGGTAGCAGCAACGGGCACAGGCGGCACGTATGCTGGAGTTTCTCTTTTTCTAAAGGAGAAAGATCCTAGCATTCAATGTGTTCTTGCAGACCCAATGGGCAGCGGCCTCTATAGCTATGTCAAAACAGGTGAACCAAAGATGGAAGGCAATTCGATCACTGAAGGCATTGGTAACAGCCGTGTGACTGCCAATATGCAAGGGGCACCCGCAGATGATGCCATTCAAATTGATGATACTGAAGCTGTGCGCGTGGTGTATCAACTGCTAGAAAAGGACGGGCTGTTTATGGGTGGCTCTGTGGGTATTAACGTAGGAGCCGCGATCGCCTTGGCAAAGCACCTGGGGCCGGGACACACGATCGTGACGGTGCTTTGTGACAGTGGCAGTCGCTATCAATCCAAGCTCTTCAATCGGGAGTGGCTAGCGACAAAAGGACTGTTGCCAGCAGCATGAGGCAGGTGTGATGAACGATGCATACACCCTACGGGCCGCTCTTTCGCCAGATAGATTTATCGTGAAACAGTATAAAGTTTCGCTAAACTGCCGATTTCGTCAAATTCGGTAGCTTATAATACAGATATAAATCAAATCGTTCATCTAGCCGATACTCATCTAGTCAATCTTAGTTTCGGTAGACGGAAGTAGGGAGAAGTCCCGAAGGAACGCGCCTCAACTCACAACACGCATTAACCAAGAGGCGAAGACCATGCAACTGACTTACCGGGGCGTTAACTACGACTATCATCCTCGCAGCGCTGAAGCCGCCCGCGAAACAACCGTTTATCGCACGATTCGCCCCATTTATAACCTGCATTATCGTGGCGTTGTTTATGCAGTTGACCCGAACGCAGAGCCTGTTTTGCCCTCCGTTCGGTCATCGGCACAGCTAACCTATCGTGGCGTTGCTTACGCCTTGAATGGTGGTGAGCACCCTATTGCTGTACAAAACAGAGCGAGTGCTGTCTCCAGCAAGCCGCACTTTCAGAGGAAAGCCTCTAATAATGCAGAGTTTGTTACGACACATCGCAGTAATCTCCGCACCAATGTACAGCGTCGCCTGCAAATTGCACGCGAACAAGGTGATCAAAACCTGGTTTCGTTGCTTGAGCGTGAGCTACAGCAAATCGTTTAAGGCTGCTTGCAAACTCTGACTTGCTAAATGATTTAGGACTTACGCATTTGGCCTCCAAACCTCCAATTCTGGGGGCTTTAACTGGCTCAGTTCTCTCAAAAATGGGGGCTAGGGGGCGAAAGATGACTGCTCTTGCATAAATCCTAATGATTAATGAATCCTGGGCTACAGTATCTGTTGCTCAGGATTTTTTAGTAAGAGGGCGATCGTGCAGCCTAGCCTTCATATTCGCTATCAATCTCAATCTCTAGCGTTTCTTCGTCAATGCGCACATAGAGAATGTTCGGTCGGCAGCAAACCTGGCAATCTTCTACATACGACTGCTGACTACCGCCGCTAATATCGACAAACGTTGTATTTTCCTCGCCACAGTAGGCACAGTAGTATTCCGCTGTATTCTGCATCCCTCTCCCCCTCAACCCTGTCCCCTATACCCTACACCCAACCCTACGGTGAACCAGATAGCGCGGCCATTGGTTGCTGAAACGATGCCTCTGCGGTTGCCAAATGCTTCAGCAGCGTTGCTTGCGGTAGTGGCCCCTGCAAATGGCTCCAGGGAAGCACTTGCTCGTGGTTCCAGTTGGTGTGAACGTAGAAATCCAATCCAGGCAGTTTGCCGCGCAGTGCTTTAAACGCACGACGGTAGCTGCCGAGCGAATCGCCATAGTGACGGGTTAATTCGAGGAGGTGAGACAGGCGACGATCGCCCCTGGAAAGCAACGCCTGGATGATTGACCAGTTGTAGCTTTCAGGACGAAACTCAATGCCTTGCGATCGCAGTTGTTTCTGTAGCGATTGCAACCGCTTTTCGGCTTTTGTATTGACGCCAAACCACTGAAAGGGCGTGTGGGCTTTAGGGACAAAGGTGCTGCATCCAAAAGTTAGCCGCAAGCCGGGCACCGTTTTTTTGATGTCGCGCAGCATTGCCACCGTTTGATCCAGGTCTTCTGGTTCTTCATCTGGTATGCCAACCATGCCGTAGAGCTTGAGATTACTCAACCCACCTGCTTTGGCATTGATGGCTGCCTGAATAATCTCGTCATTGGTTAGCTTTTTATTGATAATCTGACGTAAGCGATCGCTTCCACTCTCCACCGCGATCGTAATCGAGCGGGTGTCATGTTTGGTCAGCGTTTCTGCCAGCTTAGGCGTGACAGTGTTTGTTCTCACTGAAGCAAGACTGAGCCGTACTTGATCGTATTCAGGACGATTGAGATAATCGAGCAGCGTTTCAAATTCGGGATGTTGAGTGACAGACGCGCCCAGCAAGCCAAGGCGATCGGTCACGGTCAACCCCTGCGCGATCGCGGGTATTAGCGACTCGTCTACGCTCGCTGTCCGAAACGGGAGCGTGAGATAGCTGGCAAGGCAGAAGCGACACATTTCTGGGCAGCTCCGCACCACTTCAATCATGTAGATGTTTTCCCACGCCGCTTTCTCCGTCACAACAGTGGAGGCTGAGAGTGTATTGCCTCGATAGGTTTGCTTTTCGATCCGCGCTGGAATGCTGGTATCAACGGGTGCGATCGACTCCAGCGCACCATCTAGACTGCGATACGTCATGGTGTAGAGACTGGGGACATAAATTCCTGGCACTTGCGCGAGATGGCGGAGTTGGGTCGCGCGATCGGCATGACGGATCGATCGATACGCTTCGATAAATTCACCCAGCAGCCGTTCGCCATCGCCCAGCAAAATCACGTCAAAAAAGTCTGCAAACGGTTCTGGATTTGCTGTTAGCACTGGGCCACCACCAAATACAAGCGGATGCTCATCTGAGCGCGCGATCGCCCGAATGGGAACCTCCAACTGTTCCAGCAAGCTCAGAATGTTTACATAGTCCAACTCCCAGGACAGAGAAAAGCCCAGTAACTCTGGTCTGGCGGGTAGCGGCTCCTGAGCATCAGTAAACAGGCGGCTCACCTGCACATCCGTCCGCGTTGCCAACGTTGCCCACACCACTTGATAACCCAGGCTTGTAATCCCCACGCTGTACTCATTGGGAAACGCAAAGATCGTCGGCACAGCATCAGACCCTGGCGTTGCTGGGGTAAATAGTAGACGTTCGGCTGCAAAAGGAGAAGTCATGAAAGCAACAAGAAGGGAACCACAGATCAGAGGTATTACAGCAGCAATGAAGCCCTTGCAACCCTCTCTTTGTTGTAGCCTTTCTTGCCCACATCAGTCCTAAATCATTTGTGAAAAGCATACTGGGTTTGGCTCAATTAGTAATCAGCGGTTAGTAATCAGCGGTCAGCCGTCAGTTTCCTTCTTGGTCGCCCCCTTTTCTTGTATGCCCAAAGGGCTTTAAGCTCCCAATTCTGGGGGACTTTGAGTTCTTGCTCCCCAAGTTGGGGGCTGAGGGGCTGGTTTTAGAGAATTTGCGTAAGTCCTGCTTCTAAAAACCAACCACTTTTCTGGTATGCCCAAAGGGCTTTACAACCAACAACTTCATTTAGCTCTCAGCGGTCAGCCTGAAATTTTAAGCTGGTAGCTGAATCAAAAGCAAAGCAGAGAAGCTTAACACAAAGGCGGAAACGCCTGAAGCAAGGCAAAAGGTTTTAATGTTAAGACAAAAAAATTCAGCATGAAGTCGAAGAAACTCACACGCTCTTTATAGAAATTACCCTGATTACTTTCTGATTGCTGGAATACAGGAGTCAGTTACCTCAGTAATTTACGCAGGGTTGGTATGAGCGCACCTTGATTGCGCCCCACATTAAGTCCTCGCTGGAAGCACTGAAGGGAATCGTTCTAAGACTCATTTACGGCAGACATCATGCCATCCGTGACCCACCGTTGGCTAGACTCCCCCTGTTGATGGCACTGATGCCTCAATCGATTTCGTTCTGCTAGCACTTATTTTCTGTTTGTTGCTAAGCCAACTGCTGCACACAGCCCACCTTCTCAGGCTTGTGACGGGTGCGATCGCCCGATCGTCCGTTGCAGCACTGAGCCGTATGGGATGGCCCTCCCCAACCAGGATGATGACTTTGAAGACATACCCGACCCAGCATCCGCCGAGGTTAACGCGACCAAAACGCATGCGGCTCCATCCCTTTTTACACCTTGGATTAACAATGGCTATCCTGCTGACGGCTGGAGCCGCAGAGACGCTCAGCCACTGTTCCACAGCCCTTGCAGAATCAACAGGCCTTGCAGAATCAGCGCCAGAAACGGATGATCGCCCAGTGCTGCCATCGGCTGTGGCGTTAACCCTTGCTTCGACGTCAAACTCGACAGCCAGCCAGACCTTTGCCTATAGTGCGCACACCACAATAATTGACGCACTGAAGGGTGAAATGGTGCCCCCGGCGCAACTAAATGGATCGCTCACTGCCGATCGTGACTTTGCTCTCTACGTAGACGCGTCTCAAACTCAGATTCAACAGTTAACGCCACACGTCAGGCGATCGTCTCTACTCTTAGCCGATTCAGGCGTGCCAGCTCCGTCAGATAAAGTGCTGAAGCAAGGCAGTTCAGTACTGGGTGTGCCGTCGATTCAATTACAGGGCGTATTTAAGCAGGAAGGCAGCGACACCTCGGCACGGGCACGAGTCACCACCTTCTACCCCGTCACTCCCAACGCAGGCTTTGGCGCAGAAGTGGATTTGACGACAGGTAGGGGGTTTGCTGATTCGCAAGAAACCGGGCTGAACTTGAACGAACTGTATTTTGCTGGATCGCTGCCGTCCCTGCCGACCTTGCGGTTTGTGGTGGGGTTGATGGATCTCACATCCTACTTTGATCGCAACAGCTTTGCCAAAGATGGCGCGACGCATTTCTTCAATTCGGTGTTTCAAACGAACCCAGCGCTGGCCGCCGCAGGTATTGCCTCCCGGCCGGGCTTGCTGGTGAACTGGAGCATAACGGACGATATTGACCTCAAAGCAACGACGTTTTCCTCAACACGCAACCTGGGTGACTTTCATCTGGATGGGTTTGCGGGTGAAGTGGGGGTACGCTTTGGCACTGCCATCATTCGTGGCACCTACGTGTCCTCTCGTGATGCCAGACAGCGCAGTGGCTTTCGAGAAATTTTTGATATTCCTCGATCAGGCCGATTAGGGCCTCAACCGGGCGATCGTGAAGAAGCCTATGGCATCAACGGTGAAGTCTACATTCCCAACCTCAAATTGGGACTCTTTGGGCGCTATGGACGCTACACCAATCTCGCTCTGGATGCCAGCGGCACAACCTACAGTGCCGGGTTGAACTTCTTAGATATCTTTTTGCCGAGCGATCGTCTGGGACTTGGCTACGGGCGGCAACTGTCGAATGATGACCTGCGGCGCGATCGGGGCGACAACAACCCCGATGTGCTGGAACTGTTCTACGACTTCCGCATCACACCCAATTTACGAGCAGCCGTGATGCTTCAAGAGCGCAATAGCTTCTCAGACACCGTTTTAGGTGTACGTGTCCGGACAGATTTTGACATTTCGTCAGTATTCAGGAGGTCGAGATGAAGCGTGAGCAGAAGGCAGAAGGTAGAGGGCAGAAGGCAGAAGGCAGAAGGCAGAAGGCAGAAGGCAGCATTCATTCAGAACGCAAAACTCAAAACTCAAAACTCAAAACTCTTACACCTCTCACCTCTCACCTCTCACCTTTCCTGAAACGCAAAACTCAAAACTTAGAACTCAAAACTCTCACCCCCCACTCCCTACTCCCCACTCCCCACTCCCCACTCCTGCTAGGTTTAGCCAGTAGCTTACTCATCGCGTTGTCTGGAATGCCGTCTCAAGCGCAGACCGCATCTGCTGGGCAGGGCTATACGCTGCTGAACCAGGGGTATGTGAATGATGCGATCGCCGCGTTTCAAAGGGCATTGCAGCAAAACCCCCAATCGCTAGAGGCCAAGCTTGGGCTGGCGATCGCCTATCAGAAAGCAGGACAGGATGCCAACGCCTGGAAAGCCTATCAGCAGGTGTTGGTGCAGGACTCGAAGAACCTGACGGCGCTGTCTGCGATCGGTGTGCTGGGTGGCTATCGACCGGAATGGCAGGCACGCGGCATTGAGGCGCTGACCACGTTGCTCACGCTGGCTCCAGAGCGAACGAGCGATCGCACGCAGCGGGCCGTGCTGTACGGCTACCAGGGACGTTTTGCTGAAGCTCTAACGGATTATCAGATTCTGCTGCAAAAGCCTACTCCAGCCGTGCTTTTAGGAGCGGCTCAGGCATATACCTACAGCGGCAACTACACAGAAGGCGTCACGTTATTTGAGCGCTACCGTGCAACGGGTAAAGCGTTACCAGCCGATGCCGTGATTGCCTACGCAACGGCCCTGCGAGAAACGGGCCAGCCTGATCAGGCTATTCCTTTGCTGGAGGAGCAACTGGGGCAGTTAAAACCAGCGGATCGACGATCGATTGAAGTGCGATCGTCCCTGGCAGCCGCTTATGAGGCCAATCAGCAGTCTGATCGGGCGATCGCTGTCCTCCAACCGTTACGCAATCAGCCAGGAGCCACACTGCCTTTAGCACGGGCACTCAGCCAGGTCGGTCGGCAAGCGGGCGATACCACGCTGTATGCCGAAGCGATCGAGCAGTATCGACAGGCCTTGCGTCAGACGGCGAACCCATCACCGGGATTGGTGGCAGAAGCGGCGGATGTGTTGAGCGAATTTCCACCCGCACGGCAAGAAGCGCTGTCGCTGTATGAGCAGTTGCTTACCCAAAAGTCAGAGCCAGGATTGGTGGTGAAGCGGCTGATCATCGCCCGTCAGCTTGGGCGAGTCACCGCGACTGAACTACGCCAACAGCTTCAGACCGTTTTACAACCGCTGCCTGCTAGAGCGGTAGAACGTCAGGCGATCGCGCTGGCATTGGTTCGCCTTGATCCTCCTGATCCAGCGCTGCTTCCCCAGTACCAGGAACTTTTGCAAAGTGGAGTCGATGCACCGTTCTTGCGCTTCCGCGTCGCCCAAATTTGGGTAGACAAAGGGGATTTTGAACAAGCACGGCAAGCAATTCAAACATACAGTGCGACCTCGGCAGGTGCCCGCGATCGTGCACCTCAACTACTGCTAGCCGAGATTGAGCGACGCGAAGGCAAACTGGATGCCAGCGCTCAACGATACGAAGCCGTAATTGCCAGTAACCCACCTGCCCCCGTCTTGTCAAACGCCCTGCTGGGTTTGGCAGATGTGCGACAGGCGCAGGGGCGATCGGACGAAGCCTTGCGCGTATACGACCAGGTTCTGGCAAGCAGGCCGCAGGATCTACGCACCCAGCTTGGTCGCGCCAGCGCTGCCTACCGTGCCGATCGCATCACCCTGGCTGAAGCCGAGACGGTGCTTGCGGCATGGCTCCAGTCACCGTCTGCTACAGAAACACCACCAGAGTTGTTTAGCCTCGTCGAGACCCTGCCAGCCGACCCCAAGCGAGAAGCCCTTTACAACACGCTGCTGGCTGTGCAGCCCGATAATCTTCCCATGCAGCGGCGTGCCCTGCAAGTGCTAGCAGTTCGTGACCCGGCTGGAGCACGATCGCAAGTCGAACAATTTGCAACGCGCAACAAGGGCAATCTCAACGCCTACTTTGTGCAAGGTGATCTGGCGCAAACGCTGGGCGATTTGCCGCTGGCAGACCAGGCATACAGCGCTATTTTGCAGCAGCAGCCCAATAATGTGGACGCGATCGCCGCTCTGGCAGGAGTGCGCTTTCAACAGCAGCGCTATGCCGAAGCCCAAACGCTTTACCACCGCGTGCTGGCATTACGCCCCAATGACCTCGATACCCGTCGCATTCTCGGTGAACTCAGCCTTGCCCAAGACCATCCAGGTGTTGCATTACAGCAGTTCAAAGCGTTACGAGCGCAAAGTAGCAATGCTCCCACTGCAACAGCGACCCAGAGCAACGCAACCGATCGCAAAATCGAAAAAATTCAGGTCGATCTTCTAAGACGACGCGGCTTTCAACCCTCATGGGAGCGGTACTAGAGGGTTTTTAGTTCTGAGTTTTGAGTTTTGAGTTAGAGAGCGGTCAGCGGTCAGCGGTCAGCTTGCTTCCAACAACTAACAACTCCTCTTCTACCTTCTACCTTTTGCCTTCTACCTTCTGCCCTCATCCCTCATTCCCCGTCCCTCTGCTCCCCCTTCTGCCTTTTACCTTTTGCTTTCTACCTTCTACCCATGCACCCTACCCGCTTTTCCCCGCCCCGCCTTTTGCTATCGATCGCCCTCTTCCTCTTAACCCTCGCCTTGAGCCTGGGTTTGGGGTGGCAGACTGTCACCATTGCTCAGTCCAATCCGCCTGCTGAAGCGCCTGCGACATCGGGTATTGATAAAGTGCCAGCGCCACCGCAAGTCTCTGGTGAAGCAGCCGCGAAAGATCCGGATGTTTCGGATGCGGCGAAAAAAGGGACGATCGTGTCGCCATTGGCAGCGGGTCAGTATGTGCTGGAGTTTAACCGCAGCCCAGTGGTGGGCAATCGGTTGCGGCTGCGGAGCATTTATGACGAAACGCGGCTGCGCTTTACGCGTCCTCGTGCCTGGAAGCCCAAAACAGCGAAGCTCCAGGTTCGGTTTCGGCACTCGCCTGCGCTGTACGCCACTCGATCGAACCTGACCGCTTATATCAACGGTGCTAGCGTAGGCAGCCTGCCGCTAAACAAAAAGCAGGCGGAAATCGGTAGCGCCGTGTTTGACATTCCGCCAGACATTATTCAGGACTACAACGAAGTCGTCTTGGCCGCGCTGCAAAACAACTCGCCTACCTGCACGCAAGACCCGTTTGACCCATCGCTGTGGACGGAGATTTTACCCGATTCCAAGCTGGTATTTGACTTTCAGCCCCAACCGATCGCGCTCAACTTCAGCCGCTATCCCTATCCCATCTTTGATGATCTCAGCCTGGAACCCAACCAGCTTGCCTACCTGCTGCCCAACACGGTGGAAGAACCCTGGCTCACAGCGACCACTCGCTTTCAAGCAAATATGGGGCGGTTTGCGCAATACCGTCCGCTCAATACGCGCCTGCTCACGACGATCGACCAGATGCAGCCCAATGAGCGGCTGGTTATCATTGGCACTCCCAAAATGCAGCCTGCGCTGGCGCAACTCTCCCTACCGCTGTCCGTAAAAGACGGGAAGGTACGGGACAAGGAAAAGAAGGTTTTGCCGAACGATGTGGGTGTGGTCATGCTCACAACAACGCCCGATAAGCTCCACCCCGTTCTGGTGATCACAGGCAACGCAGCCGAAGGCGTGGCAAAAGCGGCACAGTTTCTCATGCAGCCGCGCGATCGCCAGTTGGGTACCGGACAGGCGGTCGTGGTGCGGCAAGTCACCGATGTCCCGACACCATCGTCGCGCGAGTGGGCAGGCTATCTCCCCACTGGCAACCGCTTTCAGCTCAAAGATTTAACCACCTTTGACAGCAAGCCCTACGAAGATATGACCGTTCGGGGTGCCGATGCCCCGGTGATGGAGTTTGACTTCCGCGCTCTGCCCGACGACCAGTTTGCGACGGGCAACTTCATCAACCTCAACTACAGCTACAGTCCCCAGGTCAACCCACTTACCTCTCTGGTAGAAGTGCAGCTAGACGGGTTGGCACTTGTCGGTAAAAAGCTCGATTCGGTCACGGGCGGATCACACGAAACGCTGAGAGTCGCCTTACCCGAAGACCGCATCAAGCCCAACTCCAAAATTCGCATTCGCTTTCAGCTTGACCCTCGTGAACGTCGTTCCTGCAACCGGGCGCTAGACCAACAGCTTTGGGGTACCGTGCATGCTGACACCAGCTTTGAGCTAAACCGTACCAACGTCGCGCAGGTACCCGACTTGAAACTGCTGCAATTTGGCTATCCCTTTGCGGCTCCCCAGGATCTGTCCAAAACCACGATCGTCCTCCCAGAGACACCCACTCAAACCGATCTGGCACTGCTCCTCGAAATCAGTGCCCGCTTAGGACGACTCAGCAAAGCAGAAGCTGTCAAGCTAGAGGTGTTCCGTGCTGGGAAGTTGCCCACGACCGAACGGAGCGATCGCCATTTGATTGCCATTGGCACCCGTGAGCAATTTCCCCTTCCCGATGCTCTCCAGTCCGAAGGGTTCACCCTCCAGGAAGCCTTTCGCCGTCAACGCGGGCAAAGCCAGATCCAGACGCTCCCGGATGCCGAAGGCATGGTCAAAGAAATTGTGTCGCCCTGGAACCGCGATCGCGTCCTCCTCCTACTCAGCGGACAGACCCGCACCGGGTTAGATCAAGTGCGCGACCTGCTGAACCGCGATTTCCTCTTCTTCCAACTGCGCGAAGATACCGTGCTCATTGGCGCTGGTGAACCAGACCCCAACCCGTACAACCCCAACGCCTACACGCTGGAGTTTTTGCAACAGGCAAAGCAGAAACAGCAATTGAGCGAAACCAACCTCCTCGATCGCTTCCTGCAAACCCTCCGCGTGAGTTGGTTTATTCTCGCCCCCGGTTTTGTAGTCGCGGCACTGCTGCTGTATGCGATCGCCCAGTCGTATTTGGGGCGGTTGGGGAAGAAGAGGTGAGAGGAGAGGGGGCAGGGGGCAGAGGGGATCGGGAGATGGGAGAAGGTAACAGGTAAAAAATCAGGACTTATGTACTTTGACCAAAACCTCTGAGGTTTGCGTAAACCCTAAGAATAAAGCTCGACTGATTAAGTTCTAAGCTCAACCGATCGCATTACAAGCTCGACTCAGCAAATTACAAGCTCAGCCTATCTAATCACAAGCTCAACCTATCTAATTACCAGCTCAACCTATTCAATTACAGGCTCGACTCAGCAAATCACAAGCTTGACCAATTCGATTTCAAGCTCAGCCTATCAAGTTACAAGCTCAGCCTATCAAGTTACAAGCTCAGCCTATCCAATTTCAAGCTCGACTCAGCAAATTACAAGCTCGACCTATCCAATCACAAGCTCAACCTACTCCACTCCACGCTCGGCCTATCACTAAGCTCGACTTACCCAATTTCAAACTCAAAACGCCCCTGCCTCCCCTGCCTCCCCTGCCTTCCCTGCCTCCCCTGTCTCCCCCCTTCCCCCTTTCCTCCCATGCTCAAACTCCCCCTCCGGGTACATCAGCAACCAACCGAAGCCTCACCAGTCTGGCAGCAATGGCTTGCAACGTGGTTGGTCGATCGCGTGCCTGCCTGGTCTGAGCGCACGTTGCAGTGGCTGACTCGCTACCAACTCTTGCTCCTGTCAGGTGCATCTTTGTGGTTGTTTGTTCCCCTAGTGACAGAACGCCCCCCTACCTGGCAGCAGGCAGTTCTTGCCGCAGTCTTGGTGGCGATCGGCTACACCATTGTGAGTCTGGAAGAGCAGCAGGATGAGACAGAGCGGAGTGAAAAGCTGCACCTCTTTCTCATTGCGTTGAGTGTGCTGACGACCCTGCGGTATCTCTACTACCGCACGGCGTACACCATGAACCTGGATAACTGGCTCAATGGGTTTTTCTGCCTGTTGCTGTATGTGGCAGAACTGTACGCGATCGGCACGTTGATGCTGGCTTATTTTCAAACGTTGAAGGTGCGCGATCGAACCCCTATTGACCTCGCTACCATTCCGCAAGACGACTGGCCTACGGTCGATATCTACATCCCCACTTACAACGAAGATGTGGAAATTGTCCGCAAAACGACCCTGGCTGCACTGGCAACAGATTATCCTGCTGACAAAAAGCAGGTGTATGTGCTGGATGATGGTCGAGCCGAAAAGTACAAAGAGCGTCGGGAAGCCCTGCGTCAGATGTGCGAAGAACTCGGCTGCATCATGCTCACACGCGACAACAACGACCACGCCAAAGCGGGCAATATCAACACGGCCCTGACCAAAACGACGGGTGACTTGGTGATGATCCTCGATTGCGACCACATTCCAGTGCGCCACTTTCTGCAACACACCGTCGGCTTCTTTCAAAACCCTAAAGTAGCCCTGGTTCAAACCCCACACTGGTTCTATAACCCCGACCCCTTCGAGCGCAACTTGCTCACTGGGGGACAGGTACCTGTGGGCAACGAGCTGTTTTACAAAGTGCTGCAAAAGGGTAACGACTTCTGGAATGCGGCCTTTTTCTGCGGCTCGGCGGCTGTCATTCGCCGGAGCTACATTCTCGAAATTGGTGGCATCGCAACGGAAACCGTGACGGAAGACTGCCACACCTCGCTGCGGCTCCATTCCCTCGGTTACGAAACGGTCTACTACGACAAAATTATGGTGGCGGGGCTGGCACCCGAAAAGTTTTCGGCCTACGTGGGTCAGCAGGTGCGCTGGGCACGAGGCATGGCGCAAATTCTGCGGCTCGAAAACCCCCTCTTTAACCGCAAGCTCAAGCTGCGACTGGCGCAACGGCTCTGCTATTTCAGCGCGACCTCCCACTTTTTCTTTGGCTTTCCCCGGTTGATGTATGTGATTGCCCCAGTGCTATATCTCTTGCTGGGCATCAATTCGGTGAAGGGGTTGGGCTTCGAGACGCTGTGCTACGCGCTGCCGCACATTCTGCTGTCGATGCAGACCAATCACATTCCTTACAAACACGTCCGGTTTTCGTTTTGGAATGAGATTTACGAATTTGCCTTGTCCTTTCAGGCGGGCATCGTCACCATGCTGGCGTTGGTGAATCCCAAATTGGGGACGTTTAACGTCACGGATAAAGGGCTGACGGTCACGAAGCGCAGCTTTGATTTAGAGAGCGTGCGCTACCTGGTGTTTTTAGGTGCCATTACAGGGGCATCGCTCATTGCCGTGCCCTTCTGGTTTGTGGTCAGTCCAGAAGATGGTCAAGCGGTGATCATCAATGCGCTCTGGTGTGTCTTTGATCTGATCCTGGTGCTGGCGGCCTGTTTGGTGGCGTTTGAGCAGCCTCAACTGCGGCAAGCGCATCGACTACCGCGTCAACTGCCCGTCGTCATTCACAGCGATCGCCAAACGTGGACAGGTACTACCACCAACGTGAGCGAAACAGGCGCACGGATTTCACTGGATGTGTGGCCTAACATTCCAGATATCGTGCGGATTGAAGTCATTGGTGATTACGGGGCACGGGTATTAGTTGATGCCCATGTGATTCGCGCGATCGCCACTGACAAATTGCAAACCGTCCTCTCCGTACAGTTCATCAACCTGAGCCGCATCCAGCAAGATGACCTGAGCGTGGTGATTTATTCTGATGTCAAAGAGTGGTATTCGCAAAAGCGCGCCACAGCGGATAATCCGCTAACGTCGCTTCAGTTTATTATGAGCAGCTTTGGGCGAGTGTTTCGTGAATTTCAACCCGAAACGGGCATTAAAATTCGTAAGCAAGTATGTGCGGTTGCTCAACTGTACTGGGACGGTTGGGAAGGGCAATCTTACTCAGCTACCGTAACTGAAATTGGCATTCGGGATCTTCGCTTAGAGCTGCATGAAGAAGCCGTGCCAAAGTTAGCGCAGCTTCAACAAGCAAAACCGCAAATTGGGCTGCTTATTGCGCGTGATTCTGATAGCTCCTTTGCACAAAGCCTGGTGGCTGAAGTGCAAAGCGTCGAAGGTTTCCTGCCTGCTTTAGATGCATCATCTCTGGTAGAAGATCATCTGACAACACCCGATCGCACGGTCATGGAGTTACGTTTTCCCACATCGCTAGATCGTCAACAACAAAGCAAAATTAAGCAGCTATTGCGATCGCTAGATTAGCTCGATCGATTCTGAACAATAGCAGGTAACAATGATTAGTCTCCAGGCTACCTCGGTTTCATGATATCTACTGAATCGTGTCACAAAATCAAACACTAAAAAAACAACCCGCGAAGCATCAAAGGCTGAAATTAACTATTGCTCAGAGGATGGAAAATGTGCCTTAGAAATTTTACTGTCCGTAAGTTTAAACTACTTTCAAAATTATTTATGCTTCATAGACTTCAGTCTGAGTTAAATGCTTCTTCATCATTTCTTTATAAGTTTTTCTTCTTTTTGGGATATGCTCATTAATAACTAGGAAACATCTAACTTTAAGTTGATTTCAATCAAGCATTACCAGTTTCAAGAGGCTGCATTTCTACCGCTTCACTGAGCTCAATTGCATTTACCTCTCAAACTGACCTCTGCTACCATCAATTTGATGACCGAACCTTTTCTAATTGAACAATAAGACTGCAACCACGATCAAGTAATCAGTTTGATTGACCCTCAGCATCCATCTCTATAGGGTTGTAACCACTGATGTGAATTATAAAGGTTGCTGTCCCTATGTGAATGAATGGTTGCTCCTTTTGCGGTGCTTTTCGATAGGGGTTAACAGCTAAAAGTACTGAAGCAACGAGGCTTGTAGTTCTCAAAGTCTTCCTGCACAGCCGATTGACTTCTGTTCAGCCGCATTACTTGAAGCAGAAAGTTTATTTTTTCCATCTTTGCACTGAGTATGCATCTAGTCTGCAGATATTTTAGTTGAAAACATTTAGCAAACGTATTTGCCCTTTTAAGCGCTTAATTGCCATTGATTGTCCTGAAGCCGTCTATCAGGCTGTGCTGTATTAACGATGAAATTTTATTCTTCCACTGATCTTTTTGAACGCATCAGAGCCGATTATCATGAACACCATGTCTATGGTTGACCATAAACCTTCTCAACGATTGCATCCTTTAAGCCTTTTAGCGCAAGCTAAAAGCCGTCAGGTTAGTGGCTGTTTGCGAGTTTCTAGCAATGCAGCACTATGGTCGATTTATCTTGATCAAGGCGAACTAATTTATGCATCCTATTCCGTCGATCGCTTTGAACGGTTGGATCGCCACCTGCGCCAAATCAGCCGACAAGCGCCAAGCCTGGTGAGCGCTGTGCGGGTACAGGTGCGCCTCTTGTTTGAAAGTGCTCCAGAGATGCGATCGAAAATCTGTACGGATTATCGTGCTCTTTGCTGGTTAGTAGAACAGCAGCATCTGACCTCTGAGCAGATGGCGAGTCTCATTGAAGAGTTGGCTAAGGAAGTCATCGAATCGTTTCTTTCGGTGCAGGAGGGCAGTTATGAATTGATTGAGAAAGAGAAGTTCGATGAGTTTCCCATCTTTTATCGGCTTGACTTGCGCCCTCTAGTTGAGTTTTGTCAGGAGCGGGTACGACAACAGCGATCGGTGAAGCCATCGCTGCCATCACCCAATCAGCGTCCTAATTTTGTATCACAAACAAAAGTGCTTCAGCCCCCTGTAGCACCCGGCAATTTGACAGATCAAGCGCCTGTTTCTACTACGGCAGAAAGCTCTAGAAATGGTGTTAAATCGCCTGAAAAGGAATCGCTTACCGCTCAGTATACGATCGTGTGTGTTGACGATAGCCCCACCGTTTTGCAAGCAATTAATAGCTTTCTGGATGATACAAGCTTTGCCATTGTCATGGTGAATGATCCAGTACGAGCACTGATGCAAGTTGTTCGTAGTAAACCGGATTTGGTACTGATGGATGTGGAGATGCCAAATCTGGATGGGTATGAACTATGTTCCCTCTTACGGCGACATCCAACCTTTAGAAATACCCCCATCATTATGGTGACTGGTAACACGGGCTTTATCGATCGAGCCAAGGCGAAACTTGTTGGTGCATCGGGCTACCTCACAAAACCATTTACACAATCAGAACTGCTCAAAATTGTATTCAAACACCTTAGTTGTTAGTACCCGTTTTTAATTGTTAGTTTTTGGTGCTTAGAAGAGAAAGGACGCTGCATCATTCCAGGTCGCTAACGACTGGCTTACTAAAAACTAACAACTAACACCTACATCGTTCGCAGATTACGAAGAGGAATTGTATGAGTTTAACGCTGATGATCACGATTTTGGTGGTTGAAGACACCCCGTCGGAACGAGAGCTGATGAGCCACTACTTACGCGAAAGTGGCTATACCGTGATCAATGCTGTGAGCGCCCAAGAAGCGTTGAATAAAGCCGTTGAGCAAAAGCCCGATGTCATTATCACGGATGTTGTCATGCCCGGTATGAGTGGGTTTGAACTGTGCCGCAGTTTGAAGAAACATCCGGTGACTGAAAACGTTCCCATCATTATTTGCACCTCTAAAAATCAAGAAATCGATCGCCTGTGGGGGATGAAGCAAGGAGCTGATGCCTATGTCACAAAGCCTTTCACCCGTGAACAACTGGTGCGAGCTGTAAAAGCGATCGTGGGTTGAGCCAATGACAGTATCAGCATTGACCCTGCCTAAAAACCGCCAGCCTCATGCATTGGGAGAGGCGTACCTCAAGTTTTTGCTCGACCCTCAAACGCCGATCGTGCTGCCCATGAAGCAGGTACAGGAGGTGTTGGTGCTGTCGGCCAATCGCCTCACGCCCATGCCAAACATGCCTGCCTGCATTATTGGGTTGATGAACCGCCGCAGCCGTGTGCTTTGGGTCGTCGATTTGACGCGAATGTTGGGCACCCCAGCGCTCGACTTGAATACCCAGCAGCACTCTCTGGTCATCATTCGTCCGGGCAATCTGTCGCTGGGCGTTGTGGTGCAGCAGGTAGAAGGCATGGTGTGGATGACACCTGACCAGATTCAGCCGCCACCCAGCCATGTGCCATCCAGCGTGCTGACGTATCTGCGGGGATGTGTCTTGCAAGAGCAAGAGATCTGGTTTGTGCTGGATGCTCCGAGCGTTTTTCAATCACCCGTTTTTCATAATTCGTCCGATCTACCGTAAGTGTTGCTCAAAATCTTACTCAGCAGTTTGCGATCCTTCTCCCCTTAGTACTTTGAGATGCCTGCCCTATGGTTAACCGAATTGATGCTGCGAACCACTTAACAGATCGAAACTCGCACCCAAATGGCACAAATCAACTGAATGGCGATTCTCGCGGCGAGATGCTGCGCGATCGTGGTAGCCTGTCAGCGGATCAGCCTGAGGCACTGGAGGCTGATTTCCTGCCAACGCCAACGCTGGTTAAACGCCGACCCTTCTTGATCCAATTGTTCTGCAATTTGCCGATCGGTCGCAAGCAGGCCCTAGCGCTCATTGTCTGTGAACTGGTTCCCATTTTGGGTCTGGGTCTTGGGTCTATCTTTGTACTGACCAGCAGTTTGCGGACACAGCTACTAGAGCAGGCCAAGTCAGAAGTTTCCGTTGCGGAAACTAGCTACAACAGCAAGCTTGACCAGATAGGCTATGGCTCACGGGGGCAAGCTGACAACACCACGCTGATTAATGCTGCACGCACTCAGTCTCAGAGCGGTAAGTTGAATGCGGATCTGTCAGCCCAGGCACGGCAGCTTTTGCGAAACGAAGTCAAAGCCCGCAAAATGGAGTACGCCACGCTGGTGGATAAAGATTTGCGGATTGTGGCAAATGCCAATGCCGATCGCCAGGGCGAAACGTTTGACCCCAATGGGTTAGTCAGCAAAGTGCTGAAAACGCCTGCTCAGATCAAGGCAAGCGCCATTGTACCCTGGTCTGAACTGGCGAAAGAGGCACCTTCGCTACCCAGTGGTCTGGAGAAACAGGATGTGCTGGTACGGTACGTGGTGACACCCGTCAAAGACCCGGACACCAAAGCCATCGTTGGAGCACTGGTGTTTGGTGACATGGTAAATGCTAAACTCTCGACCGTGGAAGACATTAGCAGCGGCTACAACGCTGTGTATGCCCGTCAGCCTGATGGGTCGTTTACAGTGGCAACTGCCCTTAACAAGGTGCCGTCTGATACTAAGGCCAATACTCCCACTAAACTGACGCTCCCTAAGACAGACCTGCTGGCACAGGCCGCCGCCGCCAGAGGGGGTACGGTTACACAGCGGCTGAACATTGGGGATCATGCCTACACGATCGCCGCTAAGGCTATTCCTGAGCAAACCGTAGAAACGCCTGATGGTGCAGCATCTACCTTTGGCGACAAGCCCACTGTAATTCTGGTCAGAGGCGCGCTAGAAGACGGACTCAATGGACTGATCTCCAACAGCTTGCGGCAAGAAGCGGTGGTGCTGGTGCTGACGCTGGTAGTCGTTGCGCTCTGGTCAGCCGCCTTCCGACGATTGGTGCTGCGGCCTCTAGAGAACCTGGAACGAGCTACCCAGGCGTTTGCTGATGGCGATCGTACCCAGCGTGCTCAAGTCTCCTCGTTAGATGAAGTGGGGCAACTAACCATTGCGTTCAATGCAATGGCAGACAGTATTGTGCGCTCTGAAGCCGCCCTATCTAACCAGGGACGGCAGCGCGACCTGCAAGCACAACAGTCAGAGTTGCTGAGTAACGTGGTGGTCAAAATTCGTCAGACGCTCAATTTTGATGACATTGTGCAAACCGGGGTGGATGAAATCCGCGAGTTTTTAGAGGTCGATCGTGTCCTGATCTACCGCTTTAACGATGACTATAAGAGCGGTATCATTACGGCTGAATCGGTTGGTAGTGGCTGGATACGTGCTCTGGGGCAAACCATTGAAGATCCACTAGTGGACGGGGCGATCGAACGCTACAAGAGTGGACGCGTCTGGCACACTACCGATATTGCTTACAGTAATTTGAGCCACTGCCACTGCGAAATTTTGGAGCGTCTTCAGGTAAAAGCGAATGTGGTAGCACCCATCAAGGTGAATGGCAGACTGATGGGTCTGGTCTGCGCTCACCAATGCTCAGGCCCCCGCAACTGGCAACCGTCTGACATCGACTTCTTTAGCCAACTGGCTGCCCAGATCGGTTATGCCCTGGATCAGGCTGATTTGCTCAAGCAGCAAGAAATTGCGGCCAGACAAGCGCGTCAACTCAACGAAATCACCTCTCGGATGCGCGAAACGCTTGATCCGCAGCAGATTTATAACGCCACCCTCAAAGGGACGCGGGATGCACTGGGAGTCGATCGCACGCTCATCTACTTATTTGATGAAAACTGGCAGGGAACGATCGTGGCTGAATCCATAGCGCCAGGGTTTCCAGTGGCCCTGGGTGCCCAGATTGCTGACCCCTGCTTTGCCCAAAGCTATGTCGAGAAGTATCGCAAAGGACGCGTGCAGGCAACGGCAAATATCCACGACGCTGGCCTGACCGACTGCCACCTCAGTCAACTTGCCCCCTTCCAGGTCAAGGCAAATCTGGTTGTGCCCATTCTGGTCGAAGACTCGCTGCTGGGTCTGCTGATTGCCCATCAATGCGCTGAACCCCGTCAGTGGCAGGAAGGCGAAATCAACTTCTTTCAGCAGGTGGCGATTCAGCTTAGCTTTGCGATCGAGCAAGCAAAACTACTGCAACAACGCGAAGAAGAAGCCAGACTCGATCGTCAGCTCAACGAAATCACCTCACGGATGCGCGAAACCCTTGATCCACAGCAGATTTACAACGCCACCCTCAAAGGGACGCGGGATGCACTGGGAGTCGATCGCACGCTCATCTACTTATTTGATGAAAACTGGCAGGGAACGATCGTGGCTGAATCCATAGCGCCAGGGTTTCCAGTGGCCCTGGGTGCCCAGATTGCTGACCCCTGCTTTGCCCAAAGCTATGTCGAGAAGTATCGCAAAGGACGCGTGCAGGCAACGGCAAACATCTATACGGCGGGGTTGACTAACTGCCATCTCGATCAACTTGCCCCCTTCCAGGTCAAGGCAAATCTGGTTGCGCCGATTTTGGTGGAAGGCACACTGCTGGGTCTGCTGGTGGCCCATCAATGCGCTGAACCCCGTCAGTGGCAGGAAGGCGAACTCAACTTCTTCAAACAGGTGGCGATTCAGCTTGGGTTTGCGATCGAGCAAGCCAGAGTGTTTGAAGAGAAAGAGTGGGCACAAGTGAGTGCAGAAACGCTGTCTGAAGAACGACGACTGCAAACCGAAGCCCTTCAGATGCAGCTAGTGCAGTTGCTTGGCGACATTGAAGGAGCAGCCAGCGGCGATTTGACGGTGCGTGCCGAAGTCACAGCGGGCGAAATCGGTACAGTGGCAGATTTCTTCAACTCGATCGTGGAAAGTTTGCGGCAGATTGTCACCCAGGTAAAAACTTCTGCGCTGGAGGTTAACGCCTCGCTGGGTCAAAATGAATACGCCATTCAACAACTGGCGGAAGAAGCCTCCAAGCAGGCCGCTGAAACCACCCGCACGCTGGATTCAGTCGAACAAATGGTCAACTCGATTCAGACAGTTGCTACAAGTGCACGTCAGGCGGCGGCTGTGACCCGATCGGCGGCCACAACGGCTGAAGCTGGAGAAGATGCAATGGATTTGACCGTGCAGAACATTCTGGCGCTACGAGACACGATCGGCGAAACGGCAAAGAAGGTGAAACGCTTGGGTGAATCTTCGCAACAAATTTCCAAAGTGGTGTCGCTGATTAACCAGATTGCCCTGCAAACCAACCTGCTGGCAATCAACGCAGGCATTGAAGCGGCCCGTGCTGGAGAGCAAGGTCAGGGCTTTGCAGTGGTAGCTGAAGAAGTGGGTGAACTGGCGGCTCGCTCTGCGATCGCCACCCAAGAAATTGAGCAGATTGTAGACAACATTCAGCGCGAAACCAGTGAAGTCGTGGAAGCCATGTCGCTTGGCACCACGCAGGTTGTCGAAGGAACACGGCTCGTCGGCGATGCCAAACAAAGCCTGGGACAACTGCTGGACGTTTCACGCCAAATCGATACCCTGGTGCAGTCGATCTTTAACGCGACGGTTTCTCAAACGCAAACCTCAGATGCGATCGCGGCCCTCATGCGCGATGTCGTGCAGGTCTCTGAACGCACCTTCGACTCGTCTCAAAAGGTATCCAGCGCACTCCGTCAAACGGTCGAAGTCGCCCAAGAGCTACAGGAATCAGTCGGCACGTTCAAAGTGGGATGAGGGATTGGAGAGTTTTGAGTTTTGAGTTTTAAGTTTCGAGTTGCAAGCTGTTTCCGCACAACTCAAAACTCAGCACTCAAAACTCAAAACTGCTTGATGTCTAACAACGAACAGCTAACAACTAACAACTACCTAGCGTCATGCAGGACAAAGAACTCGAAATCCGGCGGCAGTTTCTCGATGAGGCGCAAGAGTATCTAGACCTTCTAGAATCATCCGTTCTGGGACTGTCAAGCAGTCGCATTGATATACAGCAGATTAATGCAGCACTGCGGGCCGCTCACTCGATTAAGGGTGGGGCTGGCATGATGGGCTTTTTGGCGCTGAGCGATCTGTCGCACCGCCTGGAAGATTCGTTCAAAGTCCTGAAGATTCAGAAGTCCATCGAAGTGGATCTGGATCTGGAACGGCTTTTGCTGGCAGCGATCGACTGCTTGCGGCACCTGGTCACCTGCGATCGACAGCATGTTCCGCTTGAAGCAGACTGGCTCACCGCCCATGCAACCCCTATTTTCGATCAACTGTACGATCGTCTGGGTGAACCACAGGCAGAAGATGCTGCCTCGATTCTCTCGCCTGACAGTGATGGGCAGGCGGTAATTGCGCTGTTGTTTGAAACGGAAGTTGAAGGGTGCCTTCAGCGCTTGGAAGCGGTACTATCCAACCCCGCTCAGCCCTGCCTGCGCGAAGAGTTGACCATTTTGGCGCAAGAATTGGGCGGACTGGGCGAAATGCTTCAGCTTGAAGCCTTCATTAGCCTGTGTCGATCGGTCACTGAGGCCCTTGATGTAGCGCCCGATCGCACAGAGACAATCGCCCAGTCAACGCTGCAGGCCTGGCGATACTCACAAACCCTCGTACTGGCAGATGCGTGCGATCGCCTACCCACCGCGATCGATTTGCAAGCGCTCAACCTGGCACCTGACGAGACGGAAAACCTTACAGACGCAGGCACCTGGCACGAAGACGCAGAGGCAATTGATTCACCTGATGCCTTTGACACCTGGCACGAAGACGCAAACAGCTTTGATTTCTTCCCCTCTGAGGAGCCGCTAGCCGATGTGCCACTGGCCGATGTGCCGCTGACCGAGGTGCAGTTAGGTCAGGAATCTGGCGCAGACGAGACGGTGCATGCCACGCCAGAGCCAGTCCAATCGTTGGCACGGCAGCAGCCAGTGAACACCGAATCGCAAGCCACCGACTTTCGGGTGTTGGACACAAACACAGACGTGAATGCCCCACCAGAGGAAGACTCGAATGCGACAGTGCGAGTGCCCGTCAAACAACTCAATCAACTGAACGACTTGCTGGGTGAACTGGCAATCCAGCGCAATGGGATGGATATGTATATCCAGCGGATGCGCTCAATGACCCATACCCTGACGCGTCGGGTTCGCTCTCTGGAGCAATCCAATGCCCGCCTGCGATCGTTCTACGATCAGGCAACTCCGCGCGCAAGCAGCGACTTTAAGCTACTCGCTCTCCGCCCTGCCTTACCAGAATCCAGGCAAAGCACGTCCCCACTCCCCACTCCCCACTCCGACACCCGCTTTGACAGTCTGGAAATGGATCGCTACGGCAAACATCATCTGCTGTCGCAGGAAATGATGGAAACCATCGTTCAAATTCAGGAAGTCACCAGCGACATTGAGCTAAACCTAGACGACACAGAGCAAACCGCGCGCGAACTGAACAAAACGGCAAAGCACCTGCAAGCCGGACTCACGCAGGTGCGCATGCGCCCACTGTCAGATGTGGTCGATCGCTTTCCTCGTGCCATCCGTGACCTGGCGTTGCAGTACGGCAGGCCAGCCAAGCTCAAGCTCAACGGCAGCAATACCCTGATCGATCGCAATATCCTAGAGGCGCTTAATGATCCGCTGATGCACCTGATCCGTAACGCTTTCGACCACGGCATTGAAGATCCTGAAATGCGCCGTGCTCGCAATAAGCCTGAAGAAGGAACGATCGAAATTCAAGCGAACCATCGCGGTAACCGCACCTTTATTACGGTACGGGATGATGGCGGTGGCATTCCCATTCATAAAGTGCGCGCTAAGGCCGAGCAGATGGGGCTAGATCCGTCCTTACTAGCGGCTGCTAGTGACCAAGAACTGCTCTCCCTCATTTTTGAACCGGGCTTTAGCACCAGCGATCAGGTGACCTCACTGTCTGGTCGCGGTGTCGGGATGGATGTGGTACGTGACAACCTCAAGCAAGTGCGGGGCGAAATTGCGGTCGATACGAAAGCGGGGCTTGGTACCACATTCACCCTTTCGCTGCCCTTTACGCTTTCAGTGGTGCGCGTCTTGTTAGTTGAGAGCAACGGCATGTTGCTAGCACTGCCTGCCGATGCGATCGGCGAACTGATCTTGCTTCAGACAGAGCAGGTCATTAACACGGCTGGCAGCGAGGTCCTCAACTGGGGCGGCACGCTGGTACAGTTGATTCGGTTAGCTCGCTGGCTGGTCTTCAATTGCCCACGGCAGCCCTATGCGCTGGAATCGCCACCCAGCATTAACGAAGCCACCGTTTTAATGGTGAGCCAGGGCACACAATTGTTTGGGCTACAGGTCGATCGCTGCTGGGGTGAGCAAGAAGTTGCCATTCGCCGCATCGAAGGCACACTGTCTCTACCAGCAGGCTTTGCCAACTGCACCATTATGGGAGATGGTCGCGTCGTCCCTCTGGTCAACGTCCCCGAACTGCTCCACTGGATCACAAGCTGCGAACGCTCCGGTTTAGCAACTCCGCCCAGTCCGCCTGCCATGCCTGCTATTGCGGGCGATCGTGCCTCCCGCCCCCCCTTACCTTCTAAAACCGCCGCCAAAATCCTCGTCATTGATGACTCCATCAACGTGCGCCGCTTCCTCGCCTTGACGCTAGAGAAAGCAGGCTACCGGGTCGAACAGGCAAAAGATGGTCAGGATGCGCTCGAAAAGCTTCAGGCCGGACTATCCGTGCAGGCCGTCATTTGTGACATCGAAATGCCCCGTCTGGATGGCTATGGCTTTCTCACTAAAGTCAAATCAAACCCTGCACTGGTACATCTTCCCGTCACGATGCTGACCTCCCGCAGTGGCGACAAGCACCGTCAACTGGCAATGAACCTGGGTGCAACTGCATACTTCTCCAAACCGTATAACGAACATGATTTGCTGCAAACGCTAGAACGCGTGATTAAAGGCGAGGTGAAGGTGTAGGAAGGGGGATGGGGAAGAGGGGGATGAGGGATGAAGGGTAAAAGAGGAATGGTACTAACTCAAGGAGGGTCGGCAGTGCTCACTCTACAAAATACTATAGGACTTACGCATTTGCCCCCAACCCCCCAATGCTGGGGGCTTTAATTGGCTCGGTTCCCCCAGCATTGGGGGCTAGGGGGCGAAAGATGATCGCTTTTGCGTAAGTCCTATACTAATGTTTTCGATCGGTGGTAGCAGCTTGTTTCAGTGACATTCGATTAAACAGGTCTTCGGAGTGCAGCGTGTGACGCGATCGTCTTCTTTGAACCTTAGAACATCACCGACGAAGCTCGAACCATCACCGATGAACCTCAGACCATTACCGACGAAGCTTAGAGCATAAAACACGAAGCCTTCATACCCAAGCACCAAAATTAATCCCTCATCCTTCATCCTTTAGCCCTCATCCTTCATCCTTTAGCCTTCACCCCTCACCCCTCACTCCCCTCCCCCATGTCCCTCCAACTTTCCCCCAAATCACAACGACTCCGAGCGCGCAAAGCCGAAGTGACTCACCAACTCATCGTCTTTCGCCTGCGTCAAGAGTGGTTTGCCTTACCCATTCACGTCGCCCAAAAAGTCATTCCGCTAGGCAAGCTCTACGGTGCTGGTAACGGCACAGATGTCAGTCTGGCACTGTACCAAGACCGAGAAATTCCTGTCCTCGACATCCAACGGCGCATCTTTGGTACTGGCAGTCAACCATTGCTACCGGGTAAGGCTGCATCCTCGCACCCTACTAACCATGCTGAACTTTCACCGGCGACGCCACTACTTTTACTGGTGCAAACTAGCGCTGAAACAACGATCGGCTTCCCGCTTGATACCCAACCCAGCCTACGCCGCGTCCCAGAATCCGCCTTTGTGCCACTCTCCCCTACTTACCTCGCTGGAGGACAGGTGCGCTGCGCTAAATGCCTGATCGTTCTCGACTCAGAGCAACCACCCATTTTCCTGCTGAACCTCGATCAGCTCCTGCAACTGCAACCAACTCTGCCGCCGCAAGAAAACATAGCGCTTCCAGGGTGAGAAGGCAGGGATGTTTTGAGTTTTGAGTTAAACAGCGGTCAGCGATCAGCCGTCAGCCGTCAGACATCAGCAGACAACTGTCCAGTTCCTTGTCTAATACCATTTCTATTTAATTAGGCTGCAGATCAAGAACCTCAAAGAGTGATGAAACAAAGCTTCTGTAACTCAAAACTCAAAACTCAAAACTGGTTTAAAGTCCAACAGCTAATAACTCCGCTATGAATGCTGCAACCCTGTTAGAACACTACGCGATCGGCGAACGAGATTTTAGTGGCATCGATTTAAGCTGGGCTGATTTCAGACAGGTCGATTTGTCAGCCGCTGATTTTTGGGAAGCCGACCTCAGTGACGCTGACTTCAGTGAAGCGAATTTGGCTGGCACCAGTTTCAAAGCGGCCAAGTTGACCAGAGCCAATTTGGTAGAGACAACGTTGACAGCCGCCGATTTGCGATCGACCGATTTAAGCGACGCTACCCTGCACGCTGTGAACTTGCAACAAGCGCTCTACGATCGGATGACTCGCTTTCCTGAAGGCTTCGACCCTGCGATCGCCAACGCCTACCTGATTGCACCCAAAAGTGTGTTGCAGAACGCTATCCTCACCCACACCGATCTCAGCGGCGCTGACCTGAGTGATGCCGATCTCAGACACGCCAATTTACAACAGGCTGCTTTGTTCGGAGTGAGTTTACGTCAGGCTAATCTCAGTGCAGCCGTCTTGCAACAGGCCAACTTACAGGAAGCTGACCTGCAACAGGCCAACCTTAGTGGAGCCAACCTGACCGAGGTAAATCTGACTGAGGCAAACCTGCAACGCGCCGACTTAAGCGGCACTACGCTGACAGATGCTGACTTAACAGGCGCAAATTTGCGGAAAGCCAACCTCTTTGGTGCCGACCTCAGCGCTGCCACCTTGCAGTCCGCGACGCTACAAGGAGCCGTTTACGACAGCCGCACTCAATTCCCCCTTGATTACCGTCCTGAACAGCACGGCGCATACCTCATTGCACCCCACGCGGTGCTGCACTATGCCGATTTGCGTCACGTATCACTCTCAGGAGCCGACCTGACCGAAGCCGACTTGACTGGGGCAAATCTCTCTGCTGCCGATCTCTGGGGCGCAAACCTCACGCAAGCCAACCTGACCGACGCAAACCTGACCGATGCAAATGTGTGGGGCGCAGATTTAACCGAAACCAACCTGTGCGGTGCCACCCTGACTGGCACAGACCTACAAGTCACTGCGTTGCCTGATGCGCTTTTAGATACGCCGGGACTGTAAGAAGGCAGAGGGTAGAAGGAAGGCTAAAGGATGAAAAAGTTACCAGAAGGCAGAACAGAATGACTAGAGGCTGAATTAACTCAAACTGCTCCTGACTTCTGACTCCTGACTCCTGACTCCTACCTTCTGCTTTTACCTTCTACCTTCTGCCCCCTGCCCCTCTCTCCTCCCTGAGGTTAGAACCGCTGACCAAAGCCAAACTGCAAGCGTGTGTCGCCTTGATTGGTGATGCCAAAATCGGCGCGAATGATGCCAAAGGGTGAATTTACCCGCACGCCCACGCCAAAACCCGCACCTGTTCCAGGCTTACGGCGCTGAACTCCTGGTTCGCCTAACACCTCATCGCTAGTGCCTAAATCAGAGGCAAAATCGGTAAACACAACGCCACCAATAAAGCGGTAGATGGGAAAGCGATACTCCGCCGATGCGAGAAAATAGCTGCGGCTGGTCGCCACATCTCCCACGCCATACCCACGGACTGAATTAGGGCCGCCCAGTACGTAAGCGTTGTAAGGTGCTAAGTCACCGATCGTGGTGCCACCCTGAAGATTGAAGGCAAAGACTTGGGGCAGTTGCGCGTCTGCTCCTGCTTTGATGAGATTGACTGGGATGAAGGAGGCGTAATTGGCCTGTAATCGATTACCCAGTGCTTCACCACGCCCGATCGGGAGTGACTGTTCTGTGCTGAGCGTTAAAACCGAGCCACGACTGGGGTTAACCACACTGTCGCGCAAATCTTGAAACGCTGTAAACGAGAGGGTTGTCAAGTCATCAATGCCCGTACCGCTGAGTGAAAGGGGATTGCCTCTGCCATCTCTGGCGAAGACATTGCCATCGCGATCACGCAAACTCACGTTTGTATAATTCAGTCCCACCGTCCCTTTCCAGGTTGGGCCTAACGGCTTGGTCGCATTAATGCCGCCACCAATCTTGCGTTCTCGGACACGGCTGCCATTGGACAGCTTAATGTCATCATCAAAGACCTGAGAAAGACCCTGCCGTCGAAAAAAGTTCGCACCATAGCCTGGTGTACTTGGGTCTGTGTCACGATACGGACTATCGAAGCGGGCATCGAACTGCGTATCAAGTGTTCCAGGCTGAACATTGGCACTAAACCGTTGCCCTAAGCCCGCAAAGTTGTTGTCCTGAAAATTAATAGAGGCGAATAAGCCCTGCTCGTCGTTATACCCGCCGCTAAAGTTGACCCGCCGTGCGGACGCTTCCAGCACGTTGTAAATCACTGCGACCCGCCGTGCATCCCCTTCAAAGGAAACGGTGGCCCCATCAAAAATGCCCAATTCGCTAAGTCGTCGCAAATCAGCACGGGCCACATCGTTACGGAATACCTGCCCTGGTTGCAGCTTAATCTGACGACGCAAGAAGTCTGGTTGGGTACGTCCTTTGATGGGCTGCCCCTTGTCATCAACAGGCTTACCCTCTTTATTTACAAAGCGCACCTGCACATCGCCAATGTAGCCCTCAGCGACCTCGACGGTGACAACGCCTTCTCGTGTGGGTTGTAGAGTCAACACGCGGGCCAGGGTGTAGCCATTTTGGGCATACCACTCGTTGATCCGCCTGACGCTTTCATTCAGCAGAGAAGGCTTAACCGCCGCACCCAGTTGTTCGCCAAATAACTGATTGGCAACCTCCAGCGTCAAGGCTTGTGCACCAGCGAGTTGGAGCGATCGCACCACGATCGGTTCAACCTGAAACACCACACTCAGCCCTTGAGGATTGGTACGACTGCTGACGCTGGCATTCGCAAACAGCCCGGTACCCAAAATATCGGCAACATCTTGTTTTAGCTGACTACCGCTCGTCCCACCACCAGGTTTGGTTTTAATTGTGTTGCGAACGACTTGCTGTAGCTCTGCCTCCACTCCCACAACCTGCACATCGGTAGCGGTTACCACCAGATCAGGCACTCCCCGATTAGGCGGAACGATCGTGCCTGTAGGAGCACGTTGGGTAGGCACAGGTGTCGTATTGGGGATTGTGGGGATCGCGGTTGGCGTGGTAGACGGCAGCGGCGGCACTGTTACCTTATCTGGTAAGGTCTCTGGTGCGGTTTCAGGCAAGGATGTACTGTCAGGGGTCGTCGCTTGCTGGGTCGGGACAACCCAAACTGGGGTATTGATCGAGGTTGAGGACGGTGTGGACGTGGATGACGACGCTGGTACTGCTGGTGCAGCAGGCGATAGAGGCGCACCAAAGGTGATGGCGGGTTGATCAGACCCAACAGGCAGTGCAGGGTTGGGGGGCGAGATCGAGGGTTCAGAGGACGGAGTCGCCTGCGGTACTGGGGCGATCGGCTCATAGTCCTGATAGTACTGGGTGCTGGCTGTTGTCGTCTGAGCCTCAGCAGTCGTCTCACTCGGTACGTTGGCAGGAGCCGTGCTTGCCTGAGCGATGGTGTTGCGCATTGGCTGGCTGCGGCTGGCTGATGAAGGCGGAGCGCTGGCGCTGGCGCTGGTTGTATGCACCCCTTCGCAAGTGGCGATCGCCGCTAGCGTACAGGCTGTCAGTATCTGTAGGTGCGTTAACGTCACGTTGCGGATAACCGATAGAGCATTCAAACCAAGTCAGAGGCGATCGCCCTAGCTGCTTTGATAGCGATGCTATAGGGAAAATGGACGCCCTGCCAAGTTAGCTCTTAACATTTTGCACGCTTACCCCGTAATTACGACGTTCTTTACAAAAAAATGTAGAACAACACTACATATAGTAGGGAGCTCAGAGCAAAGCTATGGGGTAGGGAGATTACGCGTAGGTAGAGCGGCTATAAGTCGATGAAGGTGGCTGCACAAACTGGAACTGAGCTTCGGCAAACGCAAGATTGCAAGAAAAAGACGTGTAGCCGTTCAGTCGCTTCAGCGAAATCACATTTCCGCTGCACTCTATGACGCGATAGAACGTTCCATTCTCAGCCGTCAGAATATCTCCAAGCTGAATTTTCATAGCGTCAACTTATCGGTATGAGAGAATTTATACTCCCAGTATTGCCGTATAGCGAATCGCTTTACGCTTGGCTCTGTGAAGAGTTAAACACGGTTCATAAACGCGCTGTGATCCTTTGCAGCGGCGAAAATATGTCTGTTCAAACTTAAACGTCTTCAACCATAGAGTTAAGCTACGTCTGTCCTTGATTGAGGCGACGCTGCCACTCGGCATCAATTTTGTCAGTCTGTTCCACATCCTGCTCCAACAGATCGCGCTCAGTTGTGTACGCCAGGTCGTCAGTGCCAATCACCATCTCAGTGGCAAATTGTTGAGCATACGCCATTTTTCCCTGGAGCTTGGCATTCGCTCGATTCAACTGCACCGCATACTCCTGACGTGCTTCATTACGTGCAGCAATTTTGCTGTTGCGCCATTGAATCCAAAAATAGCGTACCAATGGCACCGCTAAGAATGCAGAACCATAGCCCAGCAGCAGCCAGTAGATGGATTGTACAAACGCCACCAAGCCACCCAACGCAGCCGCTGCCGCACCACCCGCCAACAGTTTGCCCAAGGCTAATGCGCCCACCAAATTGACACCACCCAACCCGATCGCCAGCATCACTTGCCCTGAACTCGCCTGACTAAAGCGCCACGGAAATTCTTGAAAATAGGCTGAAACAGGCTTGGGATGAGTTTGGGTGGCTGTTGCTTGAAGTTCCGGAAAATGATAGACCATATCACCTTCAGGGCTAACTTCCGGTTGCCCATTAAAGCGAGTTAACACAGGCAGCATGTACTCCTCGTATTCCCGACTGTAGCCTTGACCAATGTTGTCGAGATAAGGTGCAATTTGCTCCGCAACAACGGCTCCACGCTCGTTTCGGATAACGGTGCCGATCGCCTGCCAGCGTCGTTCTTCTAAATCGGTATTAGGGTTGCCATCTCCAAACAAGAAGGAAAAGATGGCCTCTAAAAAGTTCAACTGGGGCTTTTCGTCATAGCGTGAACGCCGAAGGGTGGCGCGCTGCGGCTGATCATAATAGTTCGGGGAGAAGAACCAAAAGAAATCTGGCCCAAACCATAGATTTGGCATCCAGATGTCACCACCAGAATTTTGGCGATCGTCCCCATCACGACCTGCACTGGCGGCGGCCACAATGAACGCAATCGTCAGCAAAATCAGCGCGATGGAAACCATCAGCACAACGCCAAAGGAAAGCCGAATTAAGTAGAACAGCACTTTCCAAACTTTGTTCCACCATTCTTGAAGCTGCAACCGCAAATATTTTTGACGCAGCACCGCACGGAAATTTTGCGGAAACAAGTAAACGACCTCACCGGATTCTGCGACCTGGAGGTGCCCACCTGCTTCGGAGGCCAGCGCTAACAAACCCTGCTGCGCCACGTTTACGTTTAACCCTGCCTGACTGGCAACATCGCCAACGGTGACCCGGTAATCAAGCCGTTCCACCGCCTGCATAATGGTGGGATTCGGAGCCATCTTTGTGCCTCTGAAAAACCGATTCTCTCTCCAGTATAGAAGCTACATTTTTCCATCTGGGAGGAATCACGGCTAGGACAGTCACCACACGTTGGTTGCTTTGCGTCTAACCGTTGCCCTGCTCTCCGGTGTCTTCGCTTGCCCCTGTATCGCTCTGTCCCGTAGACCGAGATTTAAGGTTTGCGACTTGTGACCCTAAGATCGCTTCAGCAACAACACTCCAATAGCCCCCCGATGAACGCGACTCTGTTTCGTGCTACCCAAGATCATTGAGTGACCGCTTGCTTTTCTGATGCGGATGAAAGGACTTGAACCTTCACTTCTTACGAAACTAGAACCTAAATCTAGCGCGTCTACCAATTCCGCCACATCCGCTTATCTGGCTTAACTACTATAGCAAAAGCATGCTTTGCGATCGCGCGTCGTTTTCGACATGAGGACGGTTCAGGCTTATTAAAGCAATTGCTGCGTTTTGTAGTACGGCTCAGGTAATCTTTCCTTAACCATCGCCCGTCACAATGCCAGAGCTATCTGGTCGCAAGCCAACTCAAGCTCATTGTCCAGCCGTTTTGCGTCCAAGGAGACGTTCTAGCGGCTGCCATTTCCTGCTTTTGCTGGCACGTTTGATGAATTCCGAATCATCGCTTAAGGTTGTAGTGGTCCTCTTTACACTCTTGAAAGAATTCAAGATGTGCACCCATGCAGGGCTTAAACTGATGCGATTCGCTGTTGTAAATGGCTACCGTTAACGGGCGATTGCTCTGGCTGAAATGCTAGTCTTCGAGTAATCTAGCCTGCTTTATTCAATTTCAAGGAATTTATTTATGACTGCTACTCCTGTTCGCCCGACAGAACAAAAATACGAAGTCAAAGACCTGTCTCTCGCGCCTTTGGGACGGCAACGGATTGAATGGGCAGGACGAGAGATGCCAGTTTTGCGGCAAATTCAGGAGCGCTTTGCAAAAGAAAAGCCCCTTAGCGGTATTCGTCTGGTTGCGTGCTGCCATATCACAACGGAAACAGCACATTTGGCGATCGCGCTCAAAAACGGTGGTGCAGATGCTGTGCTCATTGCCAGCAACCCGCTTTCTACCCAGGATGATGTGGCAGCCAGCCTGGTAGCCGACTATGGTATTCCGGTCTTTGCTCAGCGCGGTGAGGACAGCGAAACTTACCTTCGTCATGTGCAAATTGCCCTGGATCACCGCCCCAACATTATTGTGGATGATGGGTGTGATGTCGTGGCAACGCTGGTGCAAGAGCGTCAGCAGCAGCTTCCTGAACTGATTGGCACCACCGAAGAAACCACTACCGGGATCGTGCGCCTACGCGCCATGTTCAAAGCGGGTGTGTTGACCTTCCCGGCTGTAAATGTGAACGATGCTGACACCAAGCACTTCTTTGATAACCGCTATGGCACCGGACAATCGACCTTAGATGGTATTATTCGTGCGACGAATATTCTGCTGGCAGGCAAGACGATCGTCGTAGCAGGCTATGGCTGGTGCGGTAAGGGTACTGCCCTCCGTGCGCGTGGCATGGGTGGCAACGTCATCGTCACTGAGATTGACCCGGTACGGGCGATCGAAGCCGTGATGGACGGGTTCCGCGTGGTGCCCATGTCAGAGGCGGCAAAACATGGCGATATCTTCATCACCGTGACAGGTAACAAGCATGTGATTCGCGGTGAGCACTTTGAAGCTATGAAAGACGGCGCGATCGTCTGCAACTCTGGTCACTTCGACATTGAAATTGATCTCAAAGCACTCGGCGCACAGACTACCGAAGTGAAAGACGTGCGGAACTTCACGCAAGAATATCGCCTGAAGAGTGGCAAGTCGATCGTCGTGTTGGGCGAAGGCCGCTTGATTAACCTGGCTGCGGCTGAAGGACACCCCAGCGCTGTGATGGACATGAGCTTTGCGAACCAGGCACTTGCGTGTGAATACCTCGTTACCAACAAAGGCAAGCTAGAACCCGGCATCCACTCAATTCCAGTGGAAGCTGACAAGGAAATTGCACGCCTTAAGCTTCAGGCAATGGGTATCGCGATCGACTCTCTCACTCCAGAGCAGATTGAGTACACCAACTCCTGGACATCGGGAACTTGATTGCGCCAAGCACCTGCACAAAGGTTGACTGCTAGCCTGACTAGCGTGAATTTACTATCCTGCTCTGGCAACGTCTGGGGCAGGATTTTTTAGGGAGGTGGGGAGTGGAGAGTGGGTGGTAGGGCGTTTTGAGTTAAGAGTTTTGAGTTAAAGAGCTATCAGCCGTCAACTGTTTAACTTCCTTCTAAAAACCAACAACTAACAACTTCTTCTACCTTCTACCTTTTTAGCTACTTCCGCGTTTTAAACAGCACCTCTGGGTCTTCAAGTTCGGCGTAATCAATGAACGTCGCAGAGCGGGGTTCGGTTGTATTAAAGCGAGCAAGCACTTCAGGGTGAATGGCATCAAGGGCGCGCGATCGGTGGCTGACGTAGAACGTAAAGTTGATGCTACCAACTCGAATGCGATCGCCATCTTTGAGAATACGACGTTGCCGAATCCGCTCACCGTTGACAAAGGAGCCATTCATGCTGTTCAGGTCAATCAACTGAAAGCCTACATTTTGCATGTACAGAAGCACCGCATGGCGACGGGACATGGCCCGGTCTTTCAACGGAATAGCGGCTTCTCGGTTACGCCCGATCGTCCAGACCATCTGAGGTTGGGCCAATGTCTGAGACTCATCTGGCAGATTGGTGATGATAAACGCTTGCTTCCCCTGTACCACACCCTGAATATACTTCAGCGGCTCGGAAGCTGTCTCCACCGCTTCGACTTTTGGTTGGCCTGCGGGCAAGTCCATCATTAACGTTGCCGCTTTGGCTAACGAAGCATCATCTCCGTCGGCAAACAGATCGAACGGTGCTGACGGTGCTACGGATGTGGCTACCAAGGGTGAGTCTACTAAAGGCTGCGGTGCTGCTGGCTGCCGTTGATTTTCAAATGAGCTAAGGTTTGAGTTCATTTGCGCTTCTAAACAATGGGTGTGTAACGACCGTTTCGGTTTAGGTTAGAGTGCCCTGGCAGCCATCGTAGTCTAACGGCAACTTGCCCCGCAGTGGACAGAAGCTGAACTGTCACGAGTATCGAACAAGTGACAGGGTTTGGAGAATGTCTGATTCAATTGTCGATTAACGAGGCGAGTGCTTTGAGGTGCAAGTGATCGATCGCAGAGGCAATTAACTCGATCGCAGAAGCAAGTAATAGAGGTACCCTGTATCGTTGATGAGTCCTGCTCGATCGCCTGCTTGTTTCCCGGTGCCCATAAACACATCAACGCGACCTGCCCCTTTGATTGCGCCGCCTGTATCTTGATCGAGCACGTAGCGGCTGACTGCGCGTTTGGCAAGTTGACCCATTGGATTAGCATTGGGAATCTGTGTTTGAATCAACGCTAGAGCACCGGGTGGAAATTGGGTTTTGTCCGTGGCGATCGACCGTTCTGCTGTGACGGGTACGCCCAAACTGCCAATGGCAGCGGCACCACCCGTTTCCTTAAAGAAAACAAAGCGGTTATTGCGAGGAAGGTAGATGTCGCGATCGGCTGGATGATCCGTCAGGTATTGAATCAGCAGAGGCAGCGTCAGGCCTTCGAGCTTAAATTTGCCCGCTTTGACGAGTTCTCGACCGATGCCCGTATAGGGATAGTCCGTTGTGCCAGCATGACCAACCGTCATGACACTGCCATCGGTGAGTTGCAGGCGTGCGGAGCCTTGCACCTGAATCAGAAATGCTTCCAGGCGATCGTGCAGCCATACCAATTCCAAGCCCTTCAGCCACCGATTTTGAAACTGTAATCCATTGGCTCCTTCTAGCTGGAGGCGGGTAGGGTGAGGCTTTGACCAGCTTGACAAAGCAGGCGGCTGGCGAAACAGTGGATAGCGAAAGTCCGCGGTTGGACGGCGACTGGCGACATAAACAGGTTCAAAATAGCCTGTAAACGCAACAGTGCCCTGACCATCCTTACCCGCAGCCCGGTAAAACACAAATTCGCGCTCGATCGCAGCTTGCAACGCCGTTTTAGATGCTGTGGTGAGCAGCAACTGTCGGAACCGCTTGAGACTACGAACAACTCGCTCACGGGTAATGCCAGGTGTTCGAGATAAACGATAGGCCGCGATCCCTTGCTCGGTTTGTAGGTAGCGCAGGCTGTAGTCGATGGCTTTTAGCAGCGATCGACGCTCCTCTGGTGTCTTGAGATCACCCTCAAATGGAATGCTTCCCGACTGGCGAAACGGTGCGATCGGTAAAGGCATCAGGGGAGGGATGGCTTTCGCTGGAGTAGAGGGCGATGGTTGTGCTGAGCGATTAGGCGTGGCTTGGTTCTGCGATCCTGCTGGCGTAACGCCAGCAGCCCAAAACGTACCCGCGCAGACAATGCTGATCCAGCGGCTTGCAGTTGTTCCCCTTACCCTCATCATGCTGGTACTAAAACCGCTCTACGCTGGAGCTAAAGACGGGTTCAACGCGAATGCCCAAGACTCGTGCGGGACGCAGCACCATATACTCGCCCTGCACATTCTTAATGGGCACAGTAATGAAGTCATTTGAGGCCGCTTTTGGCACCAGTTCACTGCTGTACCACTTCTGAAATTCTTGAATCGTGGCAAACCGTACTTCTTCGCGGTGTCCGCCATCAATCAAGATGTGCACCGCGTATTCGGTGGGTGTGCGAGCATACTTGCTGCGTCGTTGTTCACCCGCAGCCGCTCCCTGATTGGGCGTTCCCCCAGCGACAGCATCGCCTGGTTGTGGTTGGTTGAAATTGTTTGTCATAAGTTCGTTCCCTTAAGCGCGTGAGAACCTTCCCAATTATCAATGCAGTTGGGCTGATTACATAACATTGCCCAGAAATCGGTTTTAGCTATCAGCGGTCAGGTATCAGCTCTACCCTTCGGGAAGGCAAAGCCTATAGAGGACTTCCTGCTGTCAGCCCGCACTTTGAGTGCAGAGCGGGACAGGCGATCACGGAAAGTTTTATCAGCGGCGGTATGAGTTACCGGACACGATTGAACTGAATGTACTAGATTGGCTCAAAGCTGACCGCTGACCGCTGACGGCTTTAACTCAAAAGAGATTGAACCGTTGAAGCTGCGTTTGCACTAGCGGCGGTAGGCTTTTGTGGAGTTGCGCTTTGTCTTTGAAAACTAATCGATGTTGGCTGGGGAGATCAAAGGGAAACTGTCCGGGCTGGTCAGATCGCTCCATTTGCGTGAGGATAATCTGGTCAGCGCGTTTGCACTGTAAGGCATAACCCATCTCGACACATACTTTGGGGCTGGGGATCAGTTGAGGCGGGGTGCTGTCGATGTAAGCGATCGACGTACCATCAGCAATAAACAGTAGGCTCTGGCGGATCGATCGCATCATCTTGCTGCTCAAGCGTGTGGGGCCATCTGTAAGGCGATGGGATTCGACCAGTGTTAAGGTTAAGCGCGATCGGGGGTTGAGTTTTTCCACTAAAGCTTGCAGTTCATCGCGGAGTAACTCGCTGGATTCGGCATATTCCGTTTGGTAGCAGAGAAAGATCGTGGGTTCTAAATGCGTCAGGGCATCTTGTTTGGAGAAGTAGATTTCATGACTTTGCAGATCAATATTGGCGATCGCATAGCTGCCGCTTCCTTCAATGTAGAACTCGACAGCTTCCCCTTCGAGGTAGCGCTGAAACCAAAGTGCTTGCTTGACTTCTATGCTATCTTCCAAAAAATCTGCCCGCAGCCCTGATTTCAAGAGGCTATTTTTGCTCAAGCGCAGATCATGGGGACGCTTCTCTAGTTCTTTAATCGGCTCGTATTCCTGGAGATACCAAGCTTTGAGGGCAATAATAGCCATTCTGCGTTCCGCCTTATGGAGTTTAAAACAAGAGTGGCATTACAGCCCTTATGGTCTGAGCAATCGTTCGTGTGGGCACAACCATGCGTGTGGGCACATTGTATCTAGAGATGAACCGCTTGCACTAACCAATCTGGTTCCTTTGTTAAATTAATACAATTGTACTAAAAATTAGACAATCAATCCAAAGACAGACCTGCTCTCTATAAATTTTTGTTAAGCTTGCTGCCGATATGGATTGGTCGCAATGCTGCATGGCGGTGCTTTACCGTAAAGCAGCATTGCCTTGTCTAAGCTGAGTGGAGCCTGCTGTGATGAACAGAGTTATAGGTTGGAGGCAGATCGCTCGTCTGGTTTCACTGCCGATCGCAATCGCCATTGGGCTGGCTGCTTGCCAAGCACCATCAAGCCAGCGTGCATCATCCCCGCAATCAGATGCGGCTTCTGCGGCTCAACCATTGAAACTAGGAGACGCAACTGGCGAACTGGTTTATCAGGGGCAGCGACGGACGTATCACCTCTACACGCCAAAGTCGTACCGCCCCGATCGCCCCCTTCCCCTCGTGCTGGCTTTTCATGGCTACGGATCGCAAGGTAAAGACTTGGCAAATGGCTCTGGCTTTAACGACACCGCAGAGCAGAAAGGGTTTGTAGTGGTTTACCCCGATGGCATCGATCGCCGTTGGAATCCACTAAACAAGTTTTTGACGGGCGTTGATGATGTGGGCTTTGTGCCTGCATTGATCGACCATATCAAGCGCATTCGAGCGATCGACTCGCGCCGGGTGTATGCAGCGGGGGTGTCGAATGGTGGCTTTCTGGTGCAGCGGCTTGCGTGTGAATCGTCCTTTCAAATCGCGGCCTTTGCGTCTGTGGTTGCTACTCTTCCCAGTCAGTTGCAAGGCTCCTGCAACCCTCAAGTGCCCACCCCAATTTTGATGATCAACGGCACGGACGATCGCAAAGTGCCCTGGCAGGGTGGCAATTTGAGCTATGGCTCTATTTTGTCTGTCCCTGGGACGATCGAGTTTTGGCAGCGTCACAATAGCTGTCCCTCATCGGCACAGGTGAAGCAGCTAACGGGCGGGCGAGTCGAAGTGGCTCGCTATGCAAACTGCCAGGGTGGCTCAGAAGTCGAGCTTGTGACCTTGAAGGGGGTTGGTCATGTATGGCCCAGAGGTGGTTCGGGGCCATCGCAACTGCTCAATGGTAGTGAGGAAATTTGGAGTTTCTTTCAGCGCCACCGCTTAGGGCAGGGATGAAAGGGAGAAATCAGGAGCAGATCTGGCAGGGGCGATCGAGTTGGTTATGGAACCATAACACTGCAAATTTGCCCTGATTAAGTGCCTGGATGAAATACACAAGAACGGCCAATTGGAATTACTACAACGTTGAATGTCTAAGCATTAGCGCTATTTTTCGTCAATCTTCTTCAATGCTTCGGCTTTGTGGATGGCTTCCTTGCCGCTCTTCTCACTTTCAACCCGATACTCAGGCTGCTGTTTGGATGCGTCAAAATGGTGATTTTTGAAGTCCGTCGGTTCCGTAATGACCTCTTTAATCACCCCGCGCGACGTGCCGCCAGAAGAATGCCACTCCACACGATCGCCCTTCTTAAACTGCTTTGACATGATCGGTACTCCTTTAATGAAAGAATGCCAGCGTCCTGTACACTCTCAAACGCTTGTATGGCTGCTATTTCAGCTTTTCTGATAGTAAAAAAGCGATTGAGTAGATACGTCTTTCTGATGACAGATTCCGCTGTGGCCCTAAAGTGATGCTGTTAGGCCAAGCGAATTGATCTAAAGACGATGCTGACAGGCAAAACGAGGCGCTTTTCTATCATCCTCACTGTAAAAATTCTGGTCGTGCCTGTTGAGTCTGCTTCAGCAACGCTTCCAGCGATCGCCAGTCAGATTGCTCAATGTGGGCAATCATTTGGTTGAGCGTATCGCGGTAGGCATGGAGCGATCGGATGAGGGCAACCTGGTTGTATTGTGCCATCATGAGGCCGAGTTCGGGATTGCCGCCGCCAACGCGACTGGTATCTCGAAAGCCAGAACTGGCAAGACCACAGGCCAACTCTAAAACGGCTGGATCTGCTTCACCGATACAAGCAGCGATCAAGCTGGCACTGGTCATGACGGGCAGATGTGATATCCAGGCAACGGCGCGATCGTGATCATCAGGACGGCAGCGATAGATCCGGGTTTGCAAGGGTCGCACCAAAGCTTCGACAAGCTGAACTGCTCCTGCGGGTGTCGTTTCAGTCGGCGTTAACACGTAAGGCGCATTGCTAAATAAATCTGGTAAGGCTGCCTCAATGCCACTTTCAGCCGTGCCTGCCATTGGATGCCCGCCCACAAAGTTAGACCAGAGAGGCGCGATCGTCTTTACGACCCAGCCCTTCACCGATCCCACATCGGTTAACACGGTATCAGCAGTTAAGTGTGGCACTAGCTCAACAACAGTTGCTTGCATCGCTGCTAACGGCGTACAGAGAAACACCACTTCAGCAGATTGCATCAAATTAAGACTGAGGCCAGCATCATCAACGGCTCCGCGTGCGATCGCGCGTTGACAGGTGTGGGACTGACGGCTTACGCCTAAAACTGTGTGACCGTGCGATCGCAACGCCAGCCCTAGCGAACCTCCAATCAGCCCCAGCCCAACAATGCCAATGTTCATCTAGCAGTCCCAAATCCTTTGTAAAAGTGAAGGGGCCGTGAGTCAGGCTTGCATCAGAATCCACACTCTCAATCCAAGCAGATTGCGGTACGACGATGCCGCCCCATTTAACCTCAAAGCTTGTAGCCTATCGTAAGCTGCCGCAGGTAGTCGATCGCCACAGAGAGGCTTACCCTGATCACCAATTGATCACGCAGGCTCATTCACGCCTGGATCAGGAGCGCCATCACGCTAATTTGAGAACCACATACGGGCAATCTAGAGGGTGGACTGTAAACGCCCCGCTCGTGCTGATCACTTTATCGCTACACTAAAATACTTTAATGCATGATCTAATGGCTTTAGAGCAGCCTGAGCGCGTTGTAAAGGTAACCTGGATGAAACCTGAGGATGTTCTAAAACGCTATGCCGATGGCGATCGCGCCTTTGCAGGCATCAACTTGAATGAAGCCAATCTGAGCGGGGTGGATCTGAGTCATGCAGATCTGAGTGGAGCTGACTTAAGCGTGGCAAATTTAAGCGGAGCCAACTTGAGTGAGACGAACCTGCACCGCGCCAAACTCAATGTGGCGAAACTCAGCGGCGCTAACCTGACGAGCGCTAACTTGAGTGAAGCCATTCTCAACGTTGCCAATCTGACGCTGGCTGATTTGACTCGCGCTGAGCTAGGCCAAGCCTCTCTCGTCCGCGCCGAAATGTCCAGAGCAGATCTGAGCAGTGCCAACCTGAGCAATGCCAATTTGAGCGGTGCCGATCTTAAAGATGCCAAACTTCGCAATGCCAACCTATCAAATGCCAATCTCAGCCGCGCCGATTTGAAATGGACGGTGTTTACCGGGGCAAATCTGGCGGAAGCCAACCTTCATGGGACTGATCTCAGCAGCGCCGATTGCAGCGGAGCTGACCTCAGCAGTACAGAATTGCGGCAGTCTAATCTCAGCCGTACAAATCTCCGAGGGGTCAACCTGAGTGGCGCAAACTTGCGGTGGGCCGACCTGAGCGGTGCCGATCTGAGTGGCGCTGATCTCAGCGGTGCTAAGCTCAGCGGGGCGAATATGACAGGCGCGAACCTGAGCAACGCTAACCTGATTGGCACTACCTTAGTGCATGTCGATCTCACGCGGGCGAACCTGATTGGTGCCGATTGGGTAGGCGCAGACTTAAGTGGCGCGACGCTAACTGGCGCAAAACTCTACGACGTGCCTCGCTTTGGCATTAAAACGGACGGCATTATCTGCGATTGGGTTGATCTCAGCCCGATCGGTGACCAGAGCAAGATTTATCGGTTCTCTGATGATGCGGCGTTTTTTCATGCGGCACCGCCAACTGTGCGTCTGATGATTGATGAGGTGTTAAATCAAGATGCGCACTACGCCCTAGCCGTGACCTATCGCCAGACGGGGCAACACTATCATTTGGATGTAAATCCCCCCAATATTCAGGTGGGTCGTCGTCGCACCACGCTAGCGTTTGAGCTGAGCCGCGATGAGCAACTGTTTGCAATGTGTTGCATTGCCCTGTTTCCGTTTAAAGATGCAACTGAGGTAAACCAACGAACGATCGCTCTCGTCAAGTTGCTGCTGTCACCAGAGATGGAACAGCGATTTGGTACCGCAGAATGGTTCCCACCACTCAAAACAGCCCTTTCAATGACGATCGCGCAAGTCAACGAGTTCAAACTTTCAGACACATCTTTGCAAACCCTTGCCAAGATTCCCTTTTTTCAAGCGCCGACCAAAACGGTATTGGTGAACTCCAGCAATCAAACGTTGCCGCTGTACAGCCATCCTTTGTTTGGGAAACGCGTGATGGCAAATCTCGATCCAACTGTGGCCCCGATCGTGCCTCCTCCCTCGGCAACCCACCTGCCACCGTTAATCAGCCTGGTTAACTTCATTCAGGGCTTTCATGGCGGGAGTTAGGGGCAGGGGAAGCAGGGGGAGAGACGGCAGAAGGCAAAGGGCAGAACGTAAGAACTGACCGCTGAAGGCTCAGGGCATTTAAGCTCAAAACGCTCTTTTCTCACCTTTGCCAGGCACCAAGGGCACACAAAAAGACTGTCAGCCAGAGCAAAACGCTCCAGTGGGTGAGTTGAAGGGCGCGATCAATGATATTCGCAGTGATGGGCTGTACTGCATCGCCCAGTAGCGGTTTAGGTTTCGCAACGCCTCGATACCAGTTAATACCACCAACTTGCACGTCTAGCGCCGCCGCATACGCACATTCGCTCCAACCGGAGTTGGGGCTGGGGTCTTGGGGCGCATCGCGTTGGCACAGTTGCCAGACGTGGCGTGGTCTGCGGGAGAGGAGGGCGATCGTCAGCACCGTTAAACGACAGGGCACCCAGGTCAAAGCATCCTCGGTTTTCGCGCTGAACCAGCCTAAGTCGGTATAGGGGGCTTCGCGGTAGCCCACCATCGAATCCAGCGTACTGGCTGCTTTGTATGCCAGTGCCAGCGGCACGCTGCCCACACTGGGCAGTACAACTCCTAATAGCGCATAGAACAAGGGCGCAAGCACGCCATCTGTCGCGTTTTCTGTGACCGTTTCAAATACAGCGCGTAGAATGTCTGGTTCAGTCAGGCGATCGGTATCGCGACCCACGTACTGGCTTAGGCGAAAACGAGCCTCATCTAACGCGTCTGCTTTTAAGGAACTCAACACATCGAAAGCGGCCTCTCGGAGACTTCGAGCCGCAAAACAGCTTGCCAGGAGCATGCTAGCAACAACGGTGCCAAGTATTGGATGCAGATGTTTGGCGATCGCCACCAGCAGCCAGCCTGCTAAGCCACTACCCACAATCACGCCGCTACTCAACAGCGTTCCAGCGCACCGGAGAGCCAAGGGTGTCTTTGCGGATTGGAATGCAAATTGAGACACAGAGGCGATGACCCAGCCCATACCTTGCACAGGATGCCACCATCCTTTAGGGTCGCCCACCAAATAATCTAGTGCGATCGCCAGAATTAGAATACTTGCAGTGTCGTAAAACGTGCTATAGAGCACACGATCGCAGCTCCTGGCTAAACATGAGGATAATATTACAAACTATTACACAGCATCAGGGACAGGGAACGTGATGCCGCAAAATTAACTACGGAAGGGAACTGAGTCTAAAGCACCTGTGCCAACCAAGTTCTCAGCAGCCTCAGCTTCAGCTTGTCTACAAGTTCTGAATGCTAAGGCGGATTGAATGCTTGACGGTACAGGTCAACGTCGGTGTAGCGTTATAGTGCCCCGATACTCCTTTAACACACGACCCGTAACATCATCGGTTACATTCTTCTGGAGGAATCCATCAATGAGTATTGTCACGAAATCGATCGTGAATGCAGATGCTGAAGCGCGTTATCTCGGTCCTGGCGAACTTGACCGCATCAAGAACTTCGTCAGCACCGGCGAACGGAGACTGCGGATCGCTCAAACGCTGACCGAATCCCGCGAGCGCATCATCAAGCAAGCTGGCGACCAGTTGTTTCAAAAGCGCCCCGACGTTGTTTCCCCAGGTGGTAACGCGTATGGCGAAGAAATGACCGCAACCTGCTTGCGTGACCTCGACTACTACCTACGTCTTGTAACCTACGGTATTGTCGCTGGTGATGTCACCCCGATCGAAGAAATCGGTGTCGTTGGTGTGCGTGAAATGTACTCTTCTCTGGGAACCCCCATCGCAGCAGTTGGCGAAGGTGTTCGTGGCCTTAAGAGTGTTGCTAGCTCTCTCCTTTCTGGTGAAGATGCGGCTGAAGCTGGTGCTTATTTCGACTACGTCATTGGCGCTTTGCAGTAATCATTGTTTCTGCAACTGCTAAGTATTTGAAGATTACGAAACTCTGAGGACCCAAAATCATGGCACAAGACGCAATCACTTCCGTTATTAATTCCGCCGACGTTCAGGGCAAATATCTGGACACCGCTTCCCTCGAAAAGCTGAAAGCTTACTTCAGCACTGGTGAACTGCGCGTTCGTGCAGCGACTACTGTGAGCGCTAATGCTGCGGCGATCGTCAAAGAAGCTGTTGCTAAGTCCTTGCTGTACTCGGATATCACCCGTCCCGGTGGCAACATGTACACCACTCGTCGCTATGCTGCTTGCATCCGCGACCTCGACTACTACCTGCGCTATGCAACCTATGCAATGCTTGCTGGCGATCCTTCCATCCTGGATGAGCGCGTGCTCAACGGTTTGAAAGAAACCTACAACTCCTTGGGCGTTCCTGTTGCTGCAACCATTCAAGCAATCCAGGCGATCAAAGAAGTTGCGGCTGGTTTAGTCGGTTCTGATGCTGGTAAAGAGCTCGGTGTTTACCTCGACTACATCTCCTCTGGCCTGAGCTAGAGCTAAGCTGACAGCTATTTTTGAATTGTCATTCTAAATAGCCGATCACTTTTTGTAGGTTTGGAAGTCTGGAGTGAGTGCTAGCTTGTCAAAGGCTACCGCCATTCGCGTTTTGTTTTAACGGTCTAACATTGGCTTCTGACTTCCAAACTTGCCTAACCTTGGAACGCACTCTACGCTAGGGATCGCGCTTTTCGGCACTGTAGCGGTAAGAGCGGCTAAACAACCTTCCCAAACTGAATTCTGTTCAGATCCAAAATTTCTTCCCTTTGTTACGCCCTTACTGGAGAAATCATTCCTATGCGCTTCTTTAAAATTACTGCTTGTGTTCCCAGTCAGACTCGCATTCGGACGCAGCGGGAACTGCAAAACACCTATTTCACAAAGCTAGTGCCTTACGATAACTGGTTTCGTGAGCAGCAACGCATTCAAAAGCAAGGCGGCACCATCATTAAGGTTGAATTAGCAACGGGTAAGCCCGGAGCAAACACAGGTTTGGCTTAACCCACCTGACTGTTGACGTTGGCTCTGGCACTACGCTACGCAGATGTCACGACAGTATTGATTTAGATTTTTGCCCCATTGCTCAACGCAGCATTGGGGCAGTTGTTTATGAAATTGGATGGGTCGGTGAGTTCAGGGTGCTTATAGGCGATCGATTAAATGCTCTCCAACCCGTAGCGCATTGGCAATGATCGTCAACGCTGGACTCACCCCCGCATTGGATGGAAAGAAGCTGCCATCGACAACGTAGAGGTTATCTACCTCATGGGCACGGCAATGGAGATCCAGTACAGAGGTGGTGGGGTCTGTGCCAAAGCGACACGTACCACATTGGTTTGCCACGACGGACAGGGGCACTTCGCCGCTGGGATGTATGCCACTACGTTGGAGAACGGTCTGTTTCACAGATTTTTCGATCGTTTTCAGCACTTCTGTCCAACGGTACACTAGGCGTGCGTGCGCCTCGGTGTTGTTAGCCGTGTAATCCACATGAAGTTTGTCTCCGTTTATGTGCACTCGATTGTTGGGGTCGGGCAAATCTTCGGTCTGCACCCACCAACCGATCGATCGCGTCGCCAACTGTTGGAGTCCAAAATTGGGCAGCACTTTGGCAAACACCGAGAGAAGGGGCGGCGATTCGGCAAAAATGACATCTTGCAGCAAGCCACCAGTATTTTGAATGTGGCCCATTGGGTAGGGAAACTCTTTTTCACCCCAGTAAAAATCATTGACACTGACGCTGCGCTGAAATTTGCCGGAGTTGGGAGCGCTCAACTGCACGACAGAAGAGATTTGGTGCTTCATCAAGTGACGACCTACGAGATCGGAACGATTGGCAATGCCGTTGGGGTGCACCTCGTTTGCCGATCGCAGTAGCAGCGCCGCCGAATTAATCGCGCCACATGCCACCACAACTAGATCGCCCAAAAACAAATGGGGCTTACCATTCACATCCGCCTGCACAGCCTTCACCACTCTGCCCGACTCATTAGTGTGCAGGTACATCGCTTTCGCGTTGGTTTTAAGCGTCACATTAGGGCATTTGAGCGCGGGTGCAATCCCGCTGACCTCCGCATCATTCGTTGGGTCATCCTGTTGTAGCGTCAGCCCCAGCGGAAGGGGTGCGGGATGAAGTCCTTGCTGGGCGATCGCATCCACCACTTCCTGAATTTGCGGTTCGTGTGCCACGGCAGGAAAGGGATAGTCGGCGCTGTGCGTTGGCTCGGTGGGGTCCCCAGCGGCATAACCATGCACTTTGTAAAGCTGCTCTGCTTCTGTGTAATACGGCTCAAAGTCCTGATATTTCAGCCCCCACTCTGGCGAAAGTCCGTCTGGGTGCTCGACAGCTTCAAAATCGCGTTCTCGCATTCTCAACAATGACGCACCATAGATTTTGGTGTTGCCCCCCACAGCGTAATTCGTCTGTGGTGAAAAGGGTTCGCCTGCAAGGTCATACCACTGCTCCGGTGCATGGTAACGCTCTTTGCGAAACACATCCACATTGCTGCGGTTTTGCTCCTCAAGCGGCATAAAATCGCCCCGCTCTAAAATGAGAATTTTTTTCCCGGTCGGTGCCAGTTTATAGGCCAGCGTACCACCTCCAGCCCCTGTACCAATGATGATGATGTCGTAATACTGATCGTCAATAATCATTCGTGATCTCCGCTTGAGTAGATATTGGTTGGTAGAGGGAGGCAGAAGGCAGAGGGTAGAAAGATAAGGCAGAAGATAAGAGTCTGTTTGAAAAGTAGTAAGGAGTACCCGTAAGGAAAAAAGCTTCCTGGGGTTATAGGCTGAATTTATTGAAGTTTCAACAGTCCTTCGGAAAGTTATGACTCTAGCCTACGACAGCGAACTGACATTAGAGCCATTCGAGTTGTTCCAAGCGCTTCAGAGTGCTGAGCCGAAAACGGGTAGACCCCGCATCGTTGACTTGATGCAAGTGCTGCAAGCAATTGTGTATGTGCGCAGATTCACGACCATTTAGTGCAGTGGGTACGAGTCGCAGAAGACACGCGGCTACGCCAAGTGCGGCTAGCCTTGATGCACAGACTGTGCCCACAGCAGTCATGGTGCAGCAAGCCGTTGGCTATGACGGCGGCAAGAAGATCAAGGGACGCAAGCGGTTTACCCTGGTTGATACGTTGGGACTGCTGATTGCCGTGCGCGTGGCGGCTGCCGATATCCCCGAACGCGAAAGCGCAAAGCAGTTACTGCAACGGCTGCACCAGGAACGCTAGCGCCTGCCTCGCTTGGTTTGCATCTGGATTGATGATGGCTTTGCGGTGCAGTCTTCTTAATGTGGGTGACGGATATTTACCGTTGGGTGATCGAGGTTGCCCTACACCTTGAGGGGGGCAAAAGGCTTCGTCCTGATGCCTAAGCGCTGAACAGTCGATCGCACTTACGGTTGGCTGCATTGGTGCCGTCGGTTCAATGTGATACCAATTTGAATTGAAAATGCGACACATCCTGTAGGGGCAAGGCATTGCCTTGCCCCTACCCACCGATTGATCTGTAGCCGTCATTCTTTAAATCGGTATGAATTATGAGCGTCTACCCGCTTCCTCAGAGGCATTCATTCACATTGCGATGATTCGCCTCATGCTCCGTCGCCTTGCTTGAACTTTTTTGACTTCTCCATATTTCCAAATAGCCTCTTACACTCGTTATTAAGCATCTCGACTAAGCTGCTCAATAACGTACCCCGGAAATAGTGTTTCAACAAAACAGTGATGGAAATAGAACAAACGCCTAACAGTCTGCGTATCAGAATGATTGGAATACAGTGGGTAGTAATAAACTCCTCGATCGGTTTATTGCTAGTCATTGCCAGTGCGTCTCTACTCATATCCGACAACTGGACTCCACGCCTTTGGGGAGCAGGTTTGTTGCTGTTAGGAGGTGCGGTTCTCTTGATAACTCTTCTTACGGTTCCTTTGTGGACGGTCTACACGTTTGACAAAATGATAGGAGTTGTTCGATCAGAGCACAAAACGATTCTGTACCCTAAAGTAATTGAATGGCGGTTACAGGACATTCAATCAATTCAGGTTGATGCAGAAGAGGACAGCGATCGCATGACTCACTATGTCATTAACCTCGTCTCGACTTCGGGAAAAATTTTACAGTTACGAGAAGTTACAAATAATCCTGATAAACAAGCATACGAACCTATTGCTAAGCAAATTCGTCAGTTCCTAGATTTGTCTGACTAAGCTATCAGAAGTAAAAGATTATCTTAGTAGTTAAAGCATTTCACATTCGTTCTGTCTTCTTTAATAAACTGGCGATCGCCATAGAACTTTCAGGTTCAACTCAGCAATCAAGTAGGGAGGCAAAGAAAGCCAACTATTGAATCCTGTATCAACGATCGCATCTTGCGTAAAGACTTTGCCATCAGCGCGACGAATGGATAATGGAATAATGGGTTCAAATTCGGCATTGACCAAGCCGTTAATCATGCAGGTCTCCGGCTGCGTCCGCCGAATCTACAAACATGGCGAGAGCCAATGCGAACAATCCAAATTTGGGCATCGGGGTGACGGGCTTCAAGGCGATCGCAGGCAGCAATCTCGCTCTTATCTACTTCAGAATCCCCAGTTTCGATGTCGTTCACGTAGTGTTGCATTAGCAAATCGCCACTATCTTGCCATGATTGCCTTCCTCAACCTGTTGGCACACCTGATTCTCATAAATCTCATCGCCACGTCGAGCAAATTCTTCTTTGCTGTAGCGGGGGAGTTGAACAGTCATCGGCTTGACCTCATTTCAACGTTGTCTCTACAGCTTAACCCTGAGCAATGTAGGGGCGATCGCGAAAGCAACGAAGGTGAGCAAACAAGAAGTTGTTGGGTTTCGTTTCTCAACCCAACCTACAAGATCGGCGATCGTACTCAGATGATAAAGATGGTTTGCTTTGCAACAACGCACCCTACAAGATCGGCTGCTGTAAAATTAGGTAGAGGCTCACAAGAACCAACTGATGCTTGATCACCACAAAGATACCTTAGTCATTCTTGCTAAGAACATTGCTGTAGAAATGCATCACCATCATGCGGTTCAGCTTGTTGTGAGTTTGGATAAACCCTACAATGCAGTACTAGATAATCAACCTATTAAATTTGTGAGAGGATTTTTGATTGATTCAGATATTCCTCATGCTTGTCAGTCTGCCGATTCTACGGTGTTAGTGATTAGCGTCGATGCAACCTCTGCAAAAGGTCGTTTGCTGAAGTCACAATTATCAGAACGAACATTTATTTTGCTTGATGAACTCTTTTCTGCTGAAGCGATTGATGAATTTTCAAACTTTTATTGGCGGTACTGTGACAATCCTCAGCATGAATTTGATCCCCTGTATCTTATTCATAAACTCACTTATGAACAAAGGAATATAACTCCATTCGATGAACGATTACTCATTGCGATCGATTTTATCAATCAATACATTAGCAGGACTATTAAAGTTATCGATATTGCCAGACATGTTAGCTTATCTGAAAGTCGGCTCCGCCATTTGTTCACAGCGCAAGTTGGCATTCCATTAACGAAATATATTTTATGGGTTCGCGTGAAAGTTGCTTTAAGAGCAATGCTAAAGTCAGATACGGCTTTGTCCGATGCTGCGTATCAAGCAGGTTTTACAGATCATGCCCATTTCACACGAACTTTCAGACGCATGTTTGGGGTTTCTCCCTCTTTACTTCTAAAGTATGGTCAGTTCCTTCAGGTTTTTGGTTTATGAGCCAAGCTACAGCACAAAGTGACTATACTTGGCTCATTCGTATACGCAAGAACAACGGTCAGCTTTGAGTTTGAAGCTGAACCAGTTTCAGCGTCATATAAGGAGACAGGGGAAACCTGTTGAACTGCTCCCTCACATAAGATTCATCACGTTCTTTTACTATGAGATAGGCCCCAGCTAGGTCATTTTGAACATAGATTTGCTCAATAAATCCTGTTTGGGTTAATTCAGCGACGACTTCTTGTTCTTTAGCAGCAAGTGTCTCAAACTGATTCGGATCAACACCCGATATAGTCACCTCGACCATGTAGCGATTCATGCGGTTGCTCCAGCTTGTTGAGACAGTTGTAGCAGTGGCAAACTCGGATCAACCTCAATCTGACGTAAAACTAGATACCACTGACCATCAATTTTCCTGACTTGATCTTTGACAAAGGCACTCCCTCCCCGCTTCAAATCTTCTCGATTAACGACGGTCAGATACGACTCCATTGTTGCTTCGTCAGAATTTCCTTGAATGAGGGCATTCGAGCTACAGTGCCGTTTTCCCCGTGCAAAGGTATCTAACATGGCATAGAAGCCCTGGCGCAGTTCTTCTTTCCCTTTTGCAATTCCCCAGAAGCCCTGCAAAGCACCCTCTTCAGCAAAGGTTGCGAGGTAATTCTCAACATCTTCCTTGTCCAGCGACATTTCAAACCGTGCCGCTAGCTCCATGATTTCGAGCTTATCTAACGCCGTCAATTCCATATTTGACCTCACTTCTTCATATCACTGAACTCGACTCATTGAGAGTCCCTGAGTACGTTAACACTGGTCACGATCGCCAATCTTGAACAAAGCGGCTATTATCCACTTCTGGGTAAAGTCTCAGTGTTATGCACAGCAATCAGTTGCCACTGCCCATGTTGTTGCTGAGTGACCCCTTGCGGGTATCTCAAAGAGATCGCAGTCAAAACTCCATGTTTTGTTGGCAGACTGGTTCCATCAAGACGAGTGAGTCCACTCATTTTCCAACTGCTGTGGCAGATTACCAAATCATGTTTGAGAAATTTGACGGTGGTATCAGGAAAACTCATGCGAGTGTTTTTCCAGATGACTACCAAAAACGTTGGCATGTCCCTGCTTTAGTTCAGTTCGACCTTTCCACCACCGCCCTGCAATGTTGACACAATCCGCATCCTCTGTGAATAACTCTGCTAATCGCATTGCGCCATAAGTGTTCCAGGCATCTGCAAAAGATTGCATGATTGCTTTGATTTCTAGAATGTCTTGCTTGTAATGGTTCATAAGTTCATATGCCTGACTCACTGCTTCAGCATGTAATTTAAGGCAATGGAATATGATTCTTCTCAAAGTGTTCGCACTCTGAACTCTGGTAGTTAGAGGGGGTAAATCAACTTTGAGTGCGCTCAAACACAATAACACTGGCAGTAAGCGTCAGGCTTGAACAAATCGGCTATGAACTTATAAGCTTCCCTTCGAGCAAAGTTCAATATTTTTACTGGTAGTCACTGATTACAGAACACTTTTTGCTTAACATGGGGAAGAATGCGATCGCCTTCAGTACAAGCGCAATACCTCAATGCAGAGCAAGACAACTTGTTATTAGATAGACTCCATCTGCCCACCTACCCTGGTTAGGGCATTTGGACAGGCTCTTGCAGTTTAAGATCCTTAATTTGGGTGATTAGGCTGAAACTTTACAGTCTAAAAGCCCGATCGAGGTCACTAGGCTGCAACTTGTCCGCATACTAACTTTGCACAAAAGATAAAACTTAAAACTTAAGGTTTTTTGGAGTGTAACGAGGTCTGCTCCTCATTCCCCTTTAATAGCTACAAGCTCGATTGCCCGCTTCATGGACAAGCCAAGCGTTCGCACATTGAAAACTCTTAGAACATGTACCCATTTCTCAAGATTCGATAAGCATTTCTCGATCTTAAGTTCGGTTTTCTTGATTTTATATAAGTATTGCTTAACTTAAGTAAGCGTTTCTTGATTTCAGGTTTGTGTTTGCCATATTTAGTCCAGGTTTCTTGATCTTGAGTGTGCATTAGTCGATTGCAATCATTCAAAAGCGACCAATCGATAAATTCACGGATGCAGTGGAGCCTCAAGCGTTCAAAGATCCGTAATTTTGCTAGAAAAAATATGGTTGAGGTTGTTTGCTGGTGGGCATTCTGGCGTTATCACCTTACCCATGATGAGGACTATTTATGGCACGCTTAAAGCGCAGTTCAACCAGTGTCGATAAAGCCGAGCGTCGGATCGCAGGCTTGAAATCCATTAATCCAGCGCTTGATTTGGGCAAGGGGCTCACCATTAAGGCTTTCTCAGAACAGATTGAGGCCACTCGTCAACGGGTAGCAGCCTACAATACAACGCTGTCCCTGTTAGATGCAGACCGTGCCGCGATGCTAGAAGCCGAAAAGTCCTTAATGGCACTGTCGGAGAAGATGCTGTTAGGTGTTGCCTTTGAGTATGGCAAAGATAGTGCTGAATATGAAATGGCAGGAGGTGTTCGCAAAAGCCAGCGGAAGCGACCTGTTCGCAAGGCAGGCGAGAAAATTGCCAGTTGAGCTGATCGCCTGCACGGTTGTACGGAAATTTCTATCAAACAAAATACCCGTAGGGGCAGGTTTGACACTAAAGTCACTGGGTACAGGCAATGACGCGGGCAAAACCTGCCCCTACCGCGTGGTAGATTCTTTCTCGAAAATCTCCTAAGAAGACGATCGCGTATCACCCCAAGCGATCGCCGTCTTGCGTGCCGTTCGCACATTTCCGTCCAAGAGTTTCGACGGCCAAAGGTGCTGAGCATGCAATCAGTCGTTAGAGTTTAGACAGCCGATGCAGCCAGATATAATCAGACCCTTCAGGGCTACATTTGCTTTGAATCAGGCTATTGGAATAGAAGAGGTTTTGCCCAGAGCGATCGGTGAGATAGCCCGATGCTGTCCATTCGCCGTAGGGGTCATTTACATAGAAGCCGCTCTGGTTGTAGCCACGAATGACCACAATGTGACCAAAACTGGTGAAGTAGCCGTGGACAATGCAGGGACGACCCTCGGCGATCGCCTTACGAATGTCTACTAAGCTTCCCCGCAGCGTGAGATTGTCCTGCACGCCATAGGCTTTTGCCATCTTGGCGAGGTCATCTGGATCATGACGGCTTAAGCCGCTCGCATCCATATACCGATACAGTTCGTCTTCAAATTGAGCGGCACTAGTGCGCTGTTTAATCCGAAAATACGCCATCACCATCGAGAAACTGGTGACATTGCAAGCTCCAGTCGGGTTAACAGCGTTATCGAGCTGACTTTTGTAGGGAATGTTGAGATTCTTGCTGGCAGGCAATGTGCCTGCGGGTGGTTTTGAGGGTGGCATTGGCTTGCTATAGACAACCTTTCCCTGACTGTCAATCAACTGTACATGATAGCCGTAGACAAACCAGGTATTCCTGGGTGGGTCGCCCAGAAACTCCCCTAAAATGGCAACCTTAAGATGATCATTTTCAACAAATTTCCAGGAGCTTAGCTTAAAAACCGTCTCTGCCGCAACCGCGACTTTATCTTTAGCAAGGAGTTTTGCAGAATCGCCCGCCGATTGCTTGAATACCGTGCTTTGAACAACTTTGAGTCTCATCAACAATGCCCCCTCAGCAAAATGAAAGCATCGAACGGTCTACGGTCTACTGTATCGATGGTATCGCTAGCTGCACACTAGCTCGTCAGCACGCTTCAGGTGTGACCCATAGACATGGAGCAGATCGCCGCAATCGCGATCGTTTTCCTTGCCATGATCAATCTTTGCGATGATCAAATAGTGCTGCCTCATCATACAACTCCAAGGAAAGGTAAAGAGAACTGTAGAGGGCACTCGATCGCGCATCTCGACCCCAGCGCTTGCTGCCAGAATGCCAAAAGCCTAAAAAAAACACGAGTTTCGCGGTTCAAACCGCTACAGGTAGCGTAAACTCACAATCGGACGCACTAAAGCAAGCAAAATTCGATATCATGAAGCTACAGCAAGCGTTGAAGCCTATGACACGCGCGGGAATTGGGATTCGGACAGCCAATGCACGCTCCGAGCGGCTCACAGGGCAAATTCATGTGTACGATGGAGCCGGAAAAGGAAAGTCTCAAGCCGCGCTAGGGGTCGTACTGCGCTCTATTGGTTTAGGTATCCACTCGGATTGGCAAACGCGAGTGCTGCTGCTGCGCTTTCTCAAAGGGCCAGGACGCACCTATGACGAAGATGGCGCGATCGAAGCCCTACAACGGGGCTTTCCACACCTGATTGACCAGGTACGTACTGGACGATCCGAATTTTTTGGGCCTGACGACATCACTCGCTTTGACCAGTTAGAAGCCCAACGTGGTTGGGATGTGGCAAAGGGGGCGATCGCGTCTGGCCTCTACTCAGTCGTGGTTCTGGATGAGCTGAATCCCGTTCTCGATCTGGGCTTGCTACCCATTGATGAAGTGGTGAGCGCCCTCAAACGCAAGCCTGATCATATGGAAGTGATTGCTACAGGTCGAGGCGCACCCCAACCCTTGCTCGATGTCGCTGACTTGCATTCAGAAATGCGGCCTCACTATCACGCAGGAGCCAAAGAACAGGGCATTGCAGGCATTGAAATCTACACAGGTGCAGGCAAAGGAAAATCGACCAGTGCGTTAGGCAAAGCGTTGCAGGCGATCGGCAAAGGCATCAGCCAGGATAAATCCCATCGCGTGCTGATTATGCAGTGGCTCAAAGGTGGCCGTGGCTATACCGAAGATGCAGCCATCTCTGCTCTCAATCAAAGCTATCCCAATCTGGTTGATCACCAACGCTGTGGACGGGACGCGATCGTCTGGCGAGGGCAGCAGCAAGAGCTTGATTACGTTGAAGCCGAGCGCGGTTGGGAAATTGCTAGAGCCGCGATCGCCTCTGGTCTCTACAAAACCATCATCCTGGATGAACTCAATCCAACTGTGGATCTGGAGCTATTACCAGAAGAACCGATCGTCCAGGCACTGCTTCGCAAACCCCGCGATACCGAAGTCATCATCACTGGGCGCTGCAAAAATCCACCCGCTTACTTCGACCTCGCTAGCATCCATTCTGAAATGATCTGTCACAAGCACTACGCCGAAAAAGGCATCGACCTCAAACGCGGCGTTGATTTTTAATGTCCAGCTATCAGCGTTCAGCTTTTCAGCCTACCCTTCGAGAGGCAAGCTACATCCTTCTGCGCCTGTCCCCTGCTAATAACTAACAACCAACAACTAACAACCTGCTTCCTGCCTTCCAAAGCTACTCCACCTGCCTCATGCGATAGCCTAACCCATGCACCGTTTCAATAAGAGCATCTGGAGCACCTGCAAGGCGAAGCTTTTGGCGTAGTGCTCTAATATGCGTCTTCACAGCTTCTTCGGTAGGAGACTCATCAAGCGACCATAGCCGCTCAATAATGCCTGGTCTGCTTAAGACTCGTCGCCCGTTTGTGACCAAGAGTTCCAGCAGTGCATACTCCTTCGGTGTTAGAGAGAGGGGACGATCGCAGTAAGTCACATCATACGTGCTGGGATCGATCAAGAGATGTCCCCAGGTGATCTTGGGTTTGAGCGTGGCATTACCACGTCGGAGTAAAGCTCGAATTTGCGCCATCAGCTCCCCAAGATCGAAGGGCTTCACAATATAGACATCGGCTCCAGCATCAAGACCAACAATTTTGTCTGAAACCGTATCGCGGGCAGTCAGCATCAGAACAGGAGTAGAAATATTAGATTCACGTAATTTTTGGCAAAGCTCAACACCGCCCAGCTTTGGTAGCGTCAAATCCAGCACAACCAGGTCATACTCTAGTGCTTCCAACCATTGCCATCCCGTCAAGCCATCCTGTGCCGTATCGACCTGATATTGCCGATTAGTCAGAGCTTCCGTGAGCAGATCGGCAATCTGTACATCATCTTCAACAACAAGAATTCGCATTAGATGCTTGCTATGGAAACCTTTAATCTTTAGAAACTTCAGAATGAGATACTCAGCCTTGAACAAACTTCGTCTCACACCTGAAAGTAGCATACGCATTATAACAATCTCCTCTTTATAAAACGCTTGAAAACAGCTTTTAACCTGTGAGTTGATGCTTTAAAGTAATGGTTCAGGCGCATGGTTCGCTGATATGATGAGATAAACCCTATGAAATGGCGATTGAGAAGTATTATCTCGTTTCTCAAGCGGATAAAGCGATTGCTCAAGCGATTGCGATCGAAGTTCAAGGGAAAATGGATTCCACTAGGTTTTGGTTTAGCCCTCATACTCGTAGCTAGCATTAGTTCAATCTCCTATCGAAATGCTAAGCGCTTAACGCTCAATGCGGCTCAACTTCGGGAAAGCAATGAGCGCTTGCAAATGCTTTCTGGTCTGTCTACAACCCTTGCCTATACAGAATTTAGATATATAGGAGATAGCCAACCCGGTTATTTAAGTGAATTAAAAGAAGATCAAAATACAATCAGAAGCTTTAAATTTCAGCTCAACAAACTTAAGCAATTTCCGCCCGGTCTAGTCAAACAACAACAAGGAATTGATGCTCTCAGCTCTTTAATCAATCAACGAGAGACTCTATTTCAGACACTCGTTGAGCAGCGACAGAGCGAACGATCGAACGTAGCTGTTCAAGTCTCGATAGCCGCTCAAATGAGGCAGAATCAAAATGATATTCGTCAAGCTATTCTTGAACTGCAAGCCAGCGAAGAAGAGTTTTTACAGAATCAGGCTGAATACTTTCAGACTGGCTTTGAAAACAGAATGATACTTGAATTGATCGGTGCGTTGTCTACATTCATACTGCTCTTTGGCATTTATGGCGTGGCATCTTACCAGAAGACAAAGCGACAGCAGGCAGAAGCACGACAGCAGACCTTAGCACAGGCAAAAGCACTCAGTGAACTCAAGTTGCAGTTTTTTTCTATGATGTCACATGAGTTCCGGACGCCCCTCAGCCATATTCTTGGATCAGCTCAACTTTTAGAGGAAACGCTTAAACCTCTAGTAGAACCAATTAAACTGAAGAATCTCTACCGCATTCAAGCATCAGCCAAGTTGGTGACTCAGTTACTCAACGATGTTCTCACGCTGGCGCGGGCCGATGCAGGCAAGTTAGAGTACAACCCAAAACAGGTAGAGATACAAACATTTTGCCTCAATCTTCTCGAAGATTTTCATCTCTCCGATGAGTCTCAGCATGTCATTAAGTTTTTTCACCAGGGCAATCGCACGCATGTCTGGGTAGACGAAAAACTAATGTACTCAATTCTAAGCAACCTACTTTCTAATGCCATAAAATATTCTCCGCCCTTAAGCACGATCGCCTTTACACTTGTCACTAAACCAGACTCCATCACGTTTCACATTAAGGACGAAGGCATTGGGATTGAGAAAGGCGATCTCGCCGAACTATATACTCCTTTTGTGCGCGGTAAGAATGCTCATAAAATTATTGGCACAGGATTAGGATTAACCGTTGTCAAAAAATGCTTAGATTTACATGAAGGAACCATTTCAGTGGAAAGCAAAGTAGGAATTGGGACAACTTTCGTAGTGATTGTTCCGCAGGATAGCGATCGCCACTAATGGAATTATCTCATTTCTCTGCCATTAAAATCATTGTTTAAGAGAGGCATCTTCTTGTCGATCGTTGTTAACGCTTACAGCTTGAAGCAACAAAATCGGTGCTACAAGGGATCGGCAAATCCCCCCGAAATCCCCCCGAAATTCTCTCGATTTCTGCCGCTTGATTCGGTAAGCTAGCAGCAAGTTGACAATTTTCTATGTGACTACTTGCATGTATTAATTCGCTCCTCATTGTGCAATACAGCTTGTTTTTTACGCGATTCTTACAGGAAATTGTGTCAATATCTATCGGTTTAACAGGCCTTTTTTGCTTAATCCTAATTGGTTAGTAAATCGTCAATATGCTTTACCTGGTAAAGTTCAGCCTGTTGTATAAAGCAGCTTCAATCCGTTAAATCAGCAGGGCTTGAGAACGGCTTCGTCACCGCTAATTCATCTTTTGGCTGAAAATTTTCACTAGTTTCACTCATCATTGGGCTAATTGCGATGTCATTTACACACTTTAAAGTTTTCAGTCTATGCTCACGTTTACAAGGGGTTCTGCTCATCACCTTATTAAGTTGGATTCCCAGACAGCCAGGAATCTTGTTACGTCGCTTTTTCTACAGTAACTTTTGGCTCAATGTGGGTGAGAATTTCACAGTTGATCGAGGAGTTGAATTTTTTAATCCGCCTAACATTGAAATGGGTCATCAGGTCTTTCTCGGTCATCATGTTTACCTGGATGCTTCTGAACCCAACACGCGCATTTCGCTGGGCGATCGAGTGCGCTTACGCGATAACGTTCACCTCAGTGGCGCAGGAGAATCCGCTCGCATTGTACTCAAGCATGGGGTAACACTCGATCGAGGAAGCGACCTCCGTGCTTTGGAAGATGGCTACATTGAAATTAATGACAATGTTTATCTTGGCCCTTACGTATGTGTTGCAGGCCCAGGTCACATCCGCATTGGCAAAAATTGTCTGATTGCCTCCCATACAGGCATTTATGCAAACAACCACATTTTTAACGATGCTGCGAGTGCGATTGTTGGGCAAGGCATAACGGCTCAAGGCATTGTGATTGAGGATGACTGCTGGTTAGGGGATGGGGTCAAAGTACTGGATGGGGTCACAATCGGTCGAGGCAGTGTGATTGGAGCTGGATCAGTGGTGACAAAGAGCATTCCTCCCTACTCTGTAGCTGTTGGGGTGCCTGCTAAAGTAATCAAAAAACGCGGTTCTCAGCGCGGTTCTCTCAGTTTGGCGTTGTAAGACGAACGAATAGACAATGTGACGCTCCTGAATGCCATTCGATGATTGTGCCACCACATGATCACATGCAGCCCATGCAGCCTCTTTGTGGTCTACCAAATTGCTCACCAAAAGCGGAATAAGGAGAACCATGAGATTTAGTGAGTTTTTTGATTGTGCCTTTGTGATCAATTTGCCAGCAAGAACCGATCGTCGCCGAGAGATCACAAAGGAACTTGAAGATGCAGGGATGCCATTCAAACCAGGCGACGTTGAGCTCTTTGAAGCCATCAGACCTGACAGTCCCGGCCCTTTTGCTTCGATCGGCTATCGAGGTGCGTTTCTCAGCCACCTAAATGTTCTCAAGCAGGCGAAAGCAAGAGGGCTTAAAAATGTTTTGGTAATGGAAGACGATCTCCAACTTCGCCAAGATTTCAACCAGTATGAGGAGATTCTCCTGGCGGAACTTTTTGAAACAGATTGGGATCTGGTTCACTTTGGCTATGGATGCGACGAACGCTTTGACACTCACAAGGTGAACGTGCCATTACTTCAACCCTTTTCGGGAGAAATCATTGGTGCTCAATTGTATGCCGTCAATGGCAAAGCCTTAGATCAACTCATTCATTTCTTTGAAGCAGTCCTTCAGCGCCCAGCAGGACATCCAGAAGGTAGCCCCATGTCACCCGATGGCGTTTTCAATGTATTCAAGTGGCAGCACCCTGCGATCGTCCGGTTGATTGCAATACCCAGTTTTGGTAACCAGCGGAGTTCCCGCAGTGATATTTCTACCCAATGGTTTGATCAGCTTCCGGTTTTGAGTTCTCTTGCAGGATTAGCAAGAAAGCTGGGTTTCGCAAGAAGCATCAAGAGCATACTCAGATCACTCATTCCAGATACATCGGGCTGAAGCGGCTAGTGACGACTTTAACTTTGCTCTCGTTGAATATCTCTCTGAGTAATCGATGTAATCAAGCGTACAGTGGGCACAAACTACAGCAGGCGAAGACGATGCGATCGCATTACCGTCGCCGTTCTGAATGTTTAGCTTTCTTCATATAATGAAGGAGCACAGCTTGTTCACACAGAGACGCTGTTATTCAGGACTGCCCCATGCCTTCAAACGTTGACTCAACCTCTATGACAGAATCTTCTTTTACAGAAGGATCTCAAACGCTTGCGGCATCACCTGGATGGAAGATTGAACTGCTCTATGACGGTGAGTGTCCCTTGTGCATGAGAGAGGTCAACTTTTTGCGGCGGCGGGATGCAGGGCGCGGGTTGGTCGCTTTTGTTGACATTGCAGACCCTCATTACAATCCCGCATTGTACAGAGGAGTTGACTTTGAAACGGCAATGGGACGTATTCACGCCGTGCTGCCTGATGGCACAGTCATTCAAAACGTCGCGGTCTTCCGGCGCGTTTACGAGGTTTTGGGCATGGGGTGGGTCTATGCCGCGACAAAGCTACCCGTGATTGGCACGATCGTCGATTTTGTGTATGGTCTTTGGGCCGATCGACGGCTGGCGCTCACCGGACGGGCAGATTTAGCAACCATTGTCGCGGCACGACAGCAGCGAGTTAATGGCGACGCAACACAACGCTGTCGGTTGTAAACGGTTGTCTGCTGGCACATTAACGCGTTCACCATTCCCGGAATGCTGCTCAGGTCTACTGTAAGTAGAGATCTGTAGCAAAAGGTGATTTGATGACAAAGCTGACGCGGTCGCTGACCGGATTGGGCCTCACAACGATGGCACTTTTGATGACCCTGCCAGCCCAGGCAGGCACCCTTGAGATGCAAGTTTATCCGGCGATCGACACTCAAACGGTACGCTGTCCTGAAAAGGTCACGCTAACGGAAAAGCCTCAGCCGTACCGGGAAGGCGGTTACACAATCGATGGCAGTGCGAATCTCAGTCAGCTAGCCGATCGCTTTTCCGTTGCCAGTGCCGATGAGTTTAGCGTGACGTGGGTAGGGACGCTCAAACCTACTTATCGGCAATGCAAAGCCACCGCTCGCATCGTAAAGAATGATGAAGAAGCCTATCTGAGCCATTCTTATTTACGTCTTAGATTTACAGGTGGCAAGGTCTATCTCATCCTCGATATGACGGGCATGAGCGATGCCAACGGTTTGACCACTGCCATCCTTCGTAAAGGCGTCCGCAATGGGAATCCGGTTTGGAGTTGGGGCGGCACAGATTAGTCCCTACAGAGCCACGATCGCCATCACCACACGCATGTCTTCCAACAGCACCCATCCTTTTGCTCTCGCTTGCCATGTTCTATTTGTCTCAGAAGCTCATTGGATACAGCCTGACCCTTTTGGCTAGCAGTGGCTTTGGGCTTGCGCTTGAGTCTCAGTCAGCCCCTTCTATTCAACCGTCTAGCGCGATCGCGATCGCGGTACAACCAGCCGCAGAGATCCCCTTTGAGGTGTGTGGCGAAGCTCAAAATTGGGTCCGCCCACCCAGGGCAGACCAGCTTAAGAAGCTTCAGAGCTTGCCGCGCTATGCCAATGATCCCAACAGCCAGCCCCTGCAAAGCTTGTCGAAGCGGTTTTGGCAACAGGATGTCTTTTCGTTTACCCAATATGGGTTGAGCCTGCGGGTAGAGCCGATCTATCTATCAGGGCTGTGGACAGTTGAAGACACGCTCTGGAGGTGCTACAACGCGACCAACATCACCCAAATCAATGCGGGCAAAACCGCTGAAGTGTGGGTGTTATCCCACCGGGTCACGCGCATTCAGTGGACAGGTGAGCAATATGTCATGACTGTGCAGCCTTCCCGCACAGGCGTTCAGTTCATTCAATTTCCTCGCCGCGAGTCGCGATCGTCCTTACCGCTCAAAGTCATCACCGATAAGGGAACCAAGCTAACCGTCGTCGCTGGTAATTAGCACACAGCTTTAGACCACTGCGCCCAAATTTGATTACTCTGGAGAAGATAAGCAATTGCTCTGTATCGTCTTCGATATACTGCAACCATCGACTGCCAGAAGGATGATTTGCGATGAAGCGTCAGCACCCAAAACTCGCTTTCCAATCTCAGAGTGGGATTACGCTCTCGGTTTTGCTGCTATCGCTCGGTGCTGTGGTCAACCCAGCACGATCGTTCACCTCAACAGACACAGACTATAGCGGTCAAAAGCAGCTACTGGCGCAACTTCAGCCTTCTGCGAGCATAGGGCAACGGAGCGAGGCTGATCGCTCCCTGGCGCGCATGACGACCCTGTTCAACATCCTGCTGGGCGTTTTGATTGTGCTGTTGGGTGGGACGATCGCTGCCTTGTGGCTTCTTCGTCATGCCGTCATTCAAGAAATTGCCACCCGTGCTAAAGAGCAGCTAGAAGGTTTGCAGGAGCTTGAAAGTCAGATTGCGAAGACCCGCGAAAACGCCAAGCTCATTTTAGAAGAAGTGGAAGCGATCGCAGACGATACCGCAGACGAAGCTGAGCAGTTTCAAAAGGACGTGACCAAAGAGCGCGAGACATTGTTTGGACTGGTGGCAGAACTGGCGCAATCCAAGTCGCACATGATTGCCGAACTGGAAACCCAGCTTCACGCCTCCAAGCAAACCCTTGAAGAATTGGGTGAGGCTCTCATCGCCCAGCTAGCTGGTTCACAGTCCAACATTAATCAACAGCAGACCACGGCGCTAGAAAATCTGGCCGCCTCCGAGCAAGACTTTGCCGCCAACCTTGCCAAGCTACAAGCCGCCGCCGTTGCCCAACAAACCCTAATGATTGGGCACCTGGAACAGCTTAAAGCGGATGTCGAGCCTCATCTAGCAGTCGTGCGAACAGAGGTAGGCCATAAAAAGGAGCAAACGCTCCAAAATCTGGCCGCCTCCGAGCAAGCTTTTGCTGAACAATTAGCCGCGTTGCAGTTGACCGTGACTCAACAGCGCGATCGCAGCCTCGACAGTTTAGAAACGCTCAAGGCCGACTTTGCGCCCCAATTATCGCGCCTGCAAGCAGAGGCTCAACAGCGACAGGAAGCAGTGCTGCAAAAGCTCACCACCTCAGAACGCGACTTTGCTGGTCAATTGCTGGATCTGCACATCGCGGCCCGTCAACAGCGCGATCGCATCCTGGAGCAGTTAGAGAGCCTAAAAATGGACTTTGTTCCCCAGCTATCGCACTTACAATCGGAAGCACAGCAGCGACAGATGGCTCTCCTGGAACGATTGGAAGCCTCCGAGCGCGAATTTGCGACTCAATTAGTCGAGCTACAGTCGATCGCGCAACAACAAAAAGATCGCATCCTGGAAAATCTCGATCAATTGAAAGCGGAAGTGACACCCCAGCTAGCTGATTTCCACTTAGATGTGCAAGACCGTCAGCGCCAGGTTTTGGATCGTCTGGAAACAGCCGAGCGTGACTTTACGGCTCAGTTATTAGATTTGCAAGCGATCGCGCAACAGCAAAAAGACCGCATTCTCGATCATCTTGAACAACTTCAAGCCGACTTTTCGCCACAGCTTTCAGAGTTAAAAACAGGCGTAGAAAACCAGCGCGATCGCCTTCTGCAAAAGCTAGAAACAGCTGATCGAGACTTTACAGAAGCTCTCTCCACTCTTCAAACAGATGCCCAAAAGCAAAAGCAAGCGATCTTAAGCAATCTAGAGCAGATCAAAGCAGAACTGGCTCCTCAAATTGCGGGTTTTCAGCTTGATGCCCAACAGCAAACTGAGGCAAAACGCGATCGTATCCTGGCCGATCTCACCGCTTTAGAAGCTGAGTTCACCGCTCAAATCACCGATCTCAAAACTAATCTCTCTGGTCAAAAAGACAATACCTTACAAACGATTGAAACGTTACAGTCTGATCTTGTCACCCAACTGACAACCCTTCAAACATCCGCGCAAACTCAAAAAGATGACATCTTGAAGCAGCTAGCAGAGGCATCTCCTGTTTCCGAAGAAGCGGTTGGCAAATTGCAGCAAAACTTACAAGAGTTAGTAGGGCAGCTTGAGTTGCTCAAAGCCAACCGTCCTGAGTTGTTTATTGATGTGAATAAATACATTGCTCAGGGACACGAACTATTTGCCGAAGAAAACTACGAAGCTGCCATCTTGCGCTATGACAAGGTGGTTGAACTTCAGCCAGAGAATGCAGAGATTTGGTATCAACGAGGGCTAGTCTTACAAAAAACACAGCGTCATGAACCCGCGATCGCGTCCTTTGATCACATGCTGAAACTCAAACCTAAGGACGATAAAGGTTGGTTTAGTCGAGGCGTTAGTATGGCGCGGCTCAAGCGTTATGACCACGCGATCGAGTCCTACGATCATGCACTGGAGAGTAAACCTGACTATCACGAAGCACTGGTCAACAAGGGGGTAGCGCTAGGCATTTTGCGCAAGCACCAGGATGCCTTTAATGTGTTCGATCGCGCCATTCAATTTAAACCGGATGATGCTGTTGCCTGGATGAATCGAGGCTTGGCGCTGGAAGCACTGGGACGCTATAAAGATGCAATGGCCTCGTTTGATGAGGTGATTCACTTTAATCCCGATTCTTACAAAGCGTTAGATAAACGGGGTTATGCTCTGGCTCAACTCGGTCGTCATAAAGATGCGATCGCTAGTTTCAACAAAGCGCTGGATTTGAAGCCAGACTACGCCAGTGCTTACTACAACCGTGCGATCAGCCATGCCTTTTTAGGTGAAGCCGACTTTGCGCTGGAGAGTTTAGAAAAAGCGATCGAATACAACCCCAATTACCGCGTTGAAGCCAAAACCGATGTTGCCTTTGACGAGCTTTGGAATGATGACTGGTTTCAGAAACTAGTCGGAGCGTAGTTAAGAAGTTGCTGGTTGCTGGTTATTAATTGTTGAATGTCCGCACTAAATTTAGAGCAATTTAGGAAAAGCTTTTTTGCTGCTTCATCCGTTTGCAATCAGCTTGCAGAAGCTCAGCTTAATCTCTAACTCACCTTAAGAAGACGCTTAAGCTAACAACTAACAACCTTTTACGTTTTCAGCCTTCACTGTTTGGCAGGGTGACTTGTACCGTTGTGTATTGTCCGGGCATGCTGTCGATCGCCAATGTGCCCCCATGCACTTCCACCAACCGTTTAGCGATAGCAACCCCTAGACCAGAACCCTGCTGCTCATAGAACTTGCGCTCAAACTGCATATAGGCTCCCAAACTGGCAATTTGCTCAGCTGTCATGCCACGCCCACGATCGCTGACGCTCAGTAACAGCCCTGTGGCTGTAACCCTTGTCCTCACAGCCACAGAGGTTCCGGTAGCTGAAAACTTAAAGGCATTACTCACTAACTCTTCTACAATTTTCTTCAACTTCAAATCAGAAATTTGAATGCTTCGGTTTTGCAGATCTAGCTCTAAATCGGCTTCACGCCCTTCCTGATGAGCGATCGCGGTTGCAACATTTGTAATCAAAATTTCTGGAAGGCGCGTTTCATCGCTGCGTAGCGCCAAAAGGCGATCGGGATCTCGTGCTGTAATCTCCAAGTCTGCGTAAAGCAAAAAGTTTTGGATGAGCCTAGAAAGCCGCTCAGCAGCATTGTGGATGCCTTGGGCAAGTTCTAACATTTCGTGCCGATCAATGCTCTGGAAATCGTCCATTAGCACCTCAGTCAGCCCCAAAATGCCATTCAACGGCGTGCGCAACTCGTGTGGCAAAGATAAGGCAATACTGCTGCGTAAGGCATCAAGTTGTTTCTGCGATTGCCTATCTACAGCGGCCTGTTTACTAAAGCGACTGGCGATCGCTGTCAGCAATTCGTCTGCTGTACAAGGCTTTGCCAGAAAATCGTCCGCTCCCAAGTCCATTCCCTGCCGAAAATCTTCTTGGGTTCCCCGCGCTGTAAGGAAAATGAACGGTATAGCAGACGTGTCTACGTGTTGGCGTAGCCGCGTCAGCACCTGATAGCCATCCAGCCGGGGCATGGTAACATCACACAAAATCAAATCAGGGATATGCTGCTGCGCTAACTGCACGCCCAGATGGCCGTTTTCTGCGCTCAAAACGCTAAACCCCTCTACCGCAAGCAGCTCTAACAGCGATTCACGAATAGATGTTTCGTCTTCAACTACTAAGATTTTCTTCATCGCTTGTTTGCCCTACTGCACAGACATTCTATTTGATCTGTTCGGCACCGTACAGAGCAAAAAGAGCTGCATTATCAAGCTCACAACATCATTAAGCTCACAATATATCATCGAGTTTGTGCAGACTTAGGCAAGGTTAATCTAATGACAAACTGCTAAACGCTCCATGCTTTTTATGTATAGCTTTTATAAATATGCTTGTCATTCAACGGGTTACCCTCACAACAAATTACTTCACCAGCGTCCACTTTAAGATTCCGCTTTTTGCATGAGCGTGACAGCGCCTTGGCAATCGCCGCACCAGTAACCGTTACTCTATACCATGCTTGATTGAGCCTAATTCTTTGAGACGATCGACTGAAGGTGTTGCAATTCTCGCTAGATTCGCCAAACGGCCCCCTCGCGGCTGATAGAGTAAGCAGTAGTCTTCCGTTGATTTGCAGCATGGGAACCAGCTCCGCAGAAACTCCCGCCGATCGTCAACTATTCATGCACCCTCTTGAGGCTAGCGATTTTCAGCCCTGGAGACATGTGCCCTCAGCCAAACAAATGTTGTTTGAACGCGCGCTGGCACCCGAAACCGCCATCGGTGGTATCGTATCTCCTCAGACTCCAGAAGCCTTAGCGACGGTCATCAGGGAGAGCGATCGTCAAACAATCTTACCCTGCGGTGCTGGTAGCAAACTTGCCTGGGGTGGCATCATTCAGCAACCGGAGACAGATAGCTCACTGCTTGTGCTGAGTACCGAGCGCTTAAATCGGCTCATTGATCATGCCGTGGGTGATCTGACCGTCACAGTTGAAGCAGGCATGCGGTTTGCAGACGTGCAGACAATCTTGGCAAAGGCAGGGCAGTTTTTGGCAATCGATCCAGCGCATCCAGACCAGGCCACGATCGGTGGCATCGTCGCTACAGCCGATACGGGTTCCTTGCGGCAACGCTACAACAGCGTGCGCGATATGCTGCTGGGGTTGTCATTTGTCCGCGCTGATGGTCAGCTTGCTAAAGCGGGGGGGCGGGTCGTCAAAAATGTCGCAGGCTATGACCTGATGAAGCTCTTGACTGGCTCTTATGGGACGCTGGGCATCATCACACAGGTGACCTTTCGGGTCTACCCTCTACCAGAAGCCTCGCAGACTGTTGTGTTGAGTGGGGAAGCGTCTGCGATCGCGCAAGCAGCCCAAACAGTACACAGTTCGGCACTCACCTCTGCCAGTGCCGATCTTTGCTCTGCATCAGTGGTTACAGAGCTAGGAATCGGCAAAGGGATGGGGTTGGCAATTCGTCTGCAAAGCATTTTGCCCAGCGTTCAAGAGCAAGCCAACCGTTTGATCCAATTGGGAGAAGCGATCGGGCTAGCCACGGTTCATCTCACGGGGCAGGATGATGTCACTCTATGGCAACGTTTGCAAGAACGCATAACGGCGGCTCACCAGACAGAGGTCATTACCTGCAAAATAGGAATACAACCCTCTGAAGCTGTAGCGCTGCTGACTGAGATCGATCGTCTCTCCACTCCACCCTGGTGTGGACAAATTCACATTGCCAGCGGACTGGGTAGACTGGTGTTCGATGCCACCACGCCGCCAGAAACCCTCTTAAGCATTCGATCGATCTGTCAAACCAATAGCGGGTTTTTGTCTCTGCTTCAGGCTCCGATCACGCTCAAGCAGGCGATCGATGTTTGGGGTTATGCAGGCAACGCGCTGCCTATCATGCGCCAGTTGAAACAGCAATTTGATCCGCATCATCGTCTCAGCCCTCACCGATTTGTAGGCGAAATTTAAGTCATGAGTACCCGTTACGAGCAGTTTGAACCAGTTCTCAGCAATGAAGAGGGAAAGTATGAAGGCTTAAGGCTAAAGGCTGAAGAGCCAAGCGTCAATTCATCCTTTAGCCCTTATCCTTTAGCCTTTGATTCCCATAACCCTCCCGATGCCAAGCTCATTGATGCGTGTGTGCACTGTGGCTTTTGCCTGTCTACCTGCCCTAGCTATCGCGTCATTGGCAAAGAAACGGATTCGCCACGGGGCCGCATCTATTTAATGGATGGGGTGAATGAGGGACAAATACCGCTCTCTTCGGCAACCGTGCAGCATTTTGATTCATGTCTGGGCTGCTTGGCCTGCGTCACCACCTGTCCGTCTGGTGTGCGGTATGACAAGCTGATCGAGGCGACCCGTCCTCAAGTAGAGCGCAACCATGCCCGATCGCTCCCCGAAAAGCTTCTACGACGTCTCATTTTCTCGACCTTCCCCTATCCCGATCGGCTACGGCTGCTGCTGCGACCATTAGGGCTTTACCAGAAGTCGGGGTTACAGAAATGGGTGCGATCGCTCGGCGTACTCAAGCAACTGTCGCCGCAACTCGCTGCGATGGAATCTATGCTGCCCAAAATTTCACCCCAGGCTTTTCAAGACCCTTTGCCTGCAATCATTCCGGCGCAAGGAAAGCAACGCTACCGGGTTGGCTTACTGCTGGGCTGTGTGCAGCGGTTGTTTAATCCTGAGGTGAATAACGCAACGGTACGAGTATTAATCGCCAACGGTTGCGAAGTCGTCATCCCTCAATCCCAGGGGTGCTGCGGTGCCTTGACCCATCATCAGGGGCAGGAAGCGCAAACTCAGGCATTGGCACGTCAACTGATTGATCGCTTTGATGACCCCACTCTGGATGCCATTATCATCAATGCGTCTGGTTGTGGACATTCCCTTAAGGAATATGGCAGCATCTTGCACGATGATCCGCACTACCGGGAGAACGCGATCGCCTTTGCCAGCAAAGTCAAAGATGTGCAGGAATTTCTCGCCGATGTCGGTCTTACAGCCCAGCTATCGCCCCTACAAGAAGCCCCTCTGACGCTGGTATATCAAGATGCCTGCCATATGCTGCACGGGCAGAAAATCAGCGTACAGCCGCGCCAACTCCTCAAGCAGATTCCGGGCGTACAGCTACGAGAACCTGTCGATGCAGCGCTGTGCTGTGGAAGTGCGGGTGTCTACAATATTTTGCAACCTGACGTTGCCGCAGAACTCGGTCAGCAAAAAGTAGAAAACCTGCTAAATACAGGCGCGTCTCTCATTGCTTCAGCCAATATCGGTTGCTTTGTGCAGATTAGCAAACACCTTGAGCTTCAGGGCAAGCCCATCCCTGTGCTACACCCCATGCAGTTGCTGGATTATGCGATTCGAGGCATTACCTTAGATGCGGCCCTGGCTGGGAAAACGGGTGCGATCGAGCGGGAGATCATCGCAAGCTAAGCCCACTGCTTGAGTACCTCTAACGCCTGAGAGAGCTTCATCACATCGGGAATTACCTCCAATGAAGGAGAACGCGACAAAGACCGCAGTCTTACAATGCGATCGTAATGACTCAAGCAAGTAATGAGGTGTCTTAATGAGTACTGGAATTTCGACGAACAACGACGTCAAAAGTAGTTTAAACGGGTCGATCGTCGTCAGTATATTGCTGATCTTGTTGGGAAGTGCTGCGATCGCTTTTCCATTCTTTAGCACACTGGCTGCTGAAAGCTGGATTGCCTGGATCATCCTCTTTAGCGGTATTTCAAAACTCGTCTACACATTTCAAACGCGAGAGCAGGGTGGCTTTGTTTGGCAGTTGCTGCTGAGCCTACTGTATATTGGTACCGCTGTACTGTTGTTCGTCTATCCCCTACAAGGCATCCTTACCTTGACATTAGCACTGGGTGCCTTTCTACTAACAGAAGGCGTGTTTGAAATTGTGTATGCTTTCCAAAAACGCAATCAGCCCAACTGGGTTTGGTCTTTGGCAAATGGCATTACAACGCTCGTTTTAGGTGGCTTGATCTGGTTTGAGTGGCCGTTTAACGGACCGTTTGCGATCGGTCTATTGGTCGGCATCAGCATTATTTTTACAGGTGTCTCCAGAATTTTTCTGGCGATCGCGGCTCGTTCATCCTTGAGCCAACCGCAAGCGAGTTAACGCATCTCCTGGTTCGCGAGCGATCTCGTCGCTGTAATGGACGCAATGAATCTAGAGCACAAACGCAACGCGCAACGTAGGGACGTTACATGTAACGTCCCTACAGATGGATCTGTCGTGAAGTCTACTTAACTCGGTTAGGACTTACGCAAAAGCGGTCATCTTTCGCCCCCTAGCCCCCTAATGCTGGGGGAACCGAGCCAGTTAAAGCCCCCAGCATTAGGGGGCTGGGGGCAAATGCGTAAGTCCTACCGGTATCAAAACATAAAGTCAGGGATTCACTGTGCCATCTGGCATGGTCGCTTCTTTCAGATAAGCGCCTGCAAGGTTTGTTTCTCGCACGTTAGCACCAGTTAGATTGGCTCGATGCAAGTTAGCGTCTTGAAAATTGGCTAGCGTCAAGTTCGCCCTACTCAAGTTGGCCCCTTGCAGGTTTGCCATCATCAGGTTTGCTCCATGCAGGCTAGCACCACTCAAGTTCGTCATACTAAGCGTCGATTCGCGTAAGTCAGCTTCTCGTAGGTTAGCGCCTGTTAATTGTGCTTTGTACAGGTTCACCCCAATCAGAGTCGCGCCTACCAAGTTGGCTTTGTGCAACGTGGCACCAATCAGATTCGCCATGCACAGATTTGCCAAACTCAGGTTTGCCTGCTTGAGCTTTCCCTCATAAAGCGTTGCCCCGATCAGGTTCGCCATACTCAAATTCGCCATACTCAGATTCGCCATACTCAGATTCGCTTCGCGCAAGTTTGCCATACTAAAGTCTGCCTCACGCAAGTCCGCTTTATAGAGACTGGCTTCACGCAGGTTAGCTTTGTAGAGAAGCGCGGTGTAAAGGGTAGCTCCTTCAAGGATGGCCGTGCTGAGGTTCGCTTCGCGCAAGTTTGCCATGCTGAGATCCACCTGGCTCAAGTCTGCCTCACGTAGATCCGCTTTATAGAGATTGGCTTCACGCAGGTTTGCTTTGTAGAGAATGGCGGTGTAAAGGGTGGCTCCTTCGAGCATGGCAATCCCAAGGTTTGCTCCCTCAAGGTTTGCCATGCTGAGATCGACCTGCTGAAAGCTCACTTCTCGAAGGTCAGCTTTGTAGAAATTGGCTTCACGCAGGTTTGTGTCCCGCAGGTTGGCACCTTCGAGATTTGGAATTTTCTTCGGATTGCGTCCCCACCAGGTGTTCCAGGCTGTTACACCCTGTTTGAGCAAAGCAAGGTGTCCCTCGTTTGCCATTTAGTCGTTCCTCTAAGTGTGGAAAAGTAAGTGTGCGGAAAAGCGGGTCGTCGTAAAATCTACTGAGTGTAGTGTGCCCAGTTCGATCGCACGCAGCAGCAGTTTTTTTCCAGAATGCGATCGCGCCGCCGTGCAAAGTAACCGCACCCTATAAGGCAACTGACGATGAGCTAAGGGGAAGGCTACTCACAGCAATCGACGAGCCGCATCACAATCCGCTTGGATCTGCGTTTTCAAAGCATCAAGTGAGGAAAATTTTTGTTCTGATCGCAAAAATGCTTCCAGATTCACAACGAGCGTCTGGTCGTACAAATCGATTGACCAGTCAAAAAGATGTACCTCGATCGTCTGTGTAGTGCCATCAACCGTTGGACGGTAGCCAATATTCATCACACCTCGCAACGTCGGCACCGCTGATAGATCAACCTCGCTACCGCGATCGCAGCGGTGTACTCGCACGGCATAGACACCAGAGCACGGTAAAAACTTGTCGGGAGGCAGTTGCAGATTCGCCGTCGGAAACCCTATGGTGCGCCCAAGCTGCTTTCCTTGAATAACCTTACCAATCAACCGATACGGGCGGCCCAAAAGCTGATTCGCACGCATTATATCCCCCTGCTGCAAAGCATGACGGATAGCAGAACTACTGATGCGATCGTGGTCTAAGTTTTTGAGTGGTGCAATGCTCACTGCAATCCCATACTTCGCCGCGATCACCTTTAGGGTTTCGGCGTTGCCCGATCGCTGTCGCCCAAAACAAAAATCGGCACCAATACTCACCTTTGTTGCTTTGAGCTGTTTCAAAAGAATTTTTTCGACAAACTCCTCTGGCCCCAAACTGGCAAGAGCCTGGTCAAACGACAGCAAAACAAGCTGTTCAACCCCTAAAACATTGAGCTGCGCTGCTTTCTCAATCAACGGAGTCAGCAAAAGGCGCGACTGCTTCGTAAAAAATTCTTGTGGATGGGGATGAAACGTGACGACCGTCGCATGGATACGATCTAATCGCTTGACCGACTCTGAAAATGATAAAACAGGTTGAATCACCTGCTGATGCCCTTGATGTATCCCATCAAAGTTTCCTAGAGCAACAGCAGTTGGAGTCAGAACAGTCGTTGGCGATGAAGTAACCCACACGCTTTACATTTTGACATACAAAGGGGAAGGACGATCGATGCAAGGAGAAGAGTTTTGAGTCGAAGTACTGAACTCAAAGCGTTCCATCTCTCTGCGCCTCCGCGTCTCTGGGGTTGCGTCCTCCGTCTGCCAACTAGACCGAAACCCCAATCTCAGCCTCGATCGCCGCTTCGATCGCCACGGGGTCGGGGCTGGAAACAGACGGCGAAATTGGGATGACTAACCCTTCTCGCGCCATTAAGCTATTGGGGAAAGCCGCTGCGACCTCTGCCCCAACCTGATCGAGAAAGTCATCACTGTGCAATGGGTCGTGATGAAAGATCACCAGCGTCTTGACGTTAGCGGCTTTCGCAATTTTGACAGCTTCTTGCCAAGTCGAGTGCCCCCAACCGACTTTACTAGATCGTTCAGAGTGATACTCTTCGTCGGTATAGGTCGCGTCATAGATCAGCAGATCCGCTTGATCAGCCAAAAACAGGACGTTTTCATCCAGGCGATCAGGGAAGTGCTCCGTATCGGTGACATAGGCGGCAGCATGTCCGCGCCAGCTTACGCGATATCCCACAGCTTGCCCTGGATGATTAAGCAACGCATTCTCGACCAAAATGTCGTTGATGCGAACGGCCTGCCCAACTTCAATGTCATTAAACTTCAGGTCGGCACCCATAATTTGTAGCGGCACTGGAAAGTTTGGATGCAGCATTTGATCATTTAGTCGCTGCTCCATCGTGGAACCGTTAGGCGCGATCGCTCCGTAGATATGAAAGCGATTCCCTTTAGCAAACGCTGGCACAAAGAAGGGAAAACCCTGGATGTGATCCCAATGGGAGTGGGTGAAGAACATATGGGCTTCAAGCGGCATCTGGGAAAGCAGTGATTGTCCCAAAACGCGAATGCCCGTACCGCCATCAAAAATCAGGCGATCGCCCCCAACCCTCATTTCTACACAGGGCGTATTGCCACCGTAACGCACCGTGGCAGAACCTGGACTAGCAATACTTCCCCGAACGCCCCAGAAGGTGGCTGTGAACTGATTTTCCGTGTTGGACATGGGTATTTTGTGCAAGATTCGATCAAGCTTCCAGGTTGTTCACGGTTCTCAACCGCTAGAATATCAGCCCTGGACAGACGCTAACGTTGAAACGGATACTCAATTTGCCCCTTCAAGGCAGCTTTATAAAAATTGCCTGTTGTGTCAGTGATCGCGATCGCATGACTCAGTGATCTCATGGTAGAGAGTGTAGCGTTTGATTAAATCAAACACCATAATGGTGGCAGATGCTTCAATGTTTCATCGAGCTTTTACTTAAGGTGCCCATTCAGCGACGCACGCACACAACGTTGGTTCATGATTTTTTATCTCCGCAGGGTTGTGCAACTAGCCACTTGTAAAAAATAACAGTTCCTTTGGGCTTGCTAATCAAGATCGACCACTGGTTTAGTACTCTACAGAAATTAAGTACCGCCTTTCGGAAACAGCGGACAAGCTAGTCACATTACGCTTTCTGGGCAAGCGGCAGATCAAACGTCCAGTGTTTCAAACTGGCTAACCCGGTGGCTGCCGTCAAGTTGTATTGCAGCGGAGTCACGGTGATGTAGTTTGCGCGAATGGCCTCTACATCGGTCGGGGCTTGATCGGTCACCTCCGAAGGTTCAGCAACGTCTTCCAGCAGTTCGCCTGCCAGCCAATAGTATGTTTTACCTCGCGGATCAAGGCGCTTCTCAAAGACATCAATGTAACGACGGACACCTTGCCGGGTCACTTTGACGCCCGCGATCGCCTCTGCTGCTACCGCTGGCACGTTCACGTTTAGTAACAGCAGTTCTGGCAGGGGTTGTTTGGCAAGTTGGGCAACCAGCGATTCTGCAAACGCGGCGGCTGGCTGAAATTCAGATGATGCAAAGCTGGCAAGGCTGAACGCAAGACTGGGAATGCCCTCAATCACGCCTTCCATTGCGGCTGAAACGGTACCAGAGTACAGCACATCCGTGCCCAAATTAGACCCGTGATTGATGCCAGACAGCACCAGATCGGGGGGACCATCCAACAGTGCCCACAGCGCTAATTTCACACAATCTGAAGGAGTGCCGGAACAGGCCCACGCTTTCACGTTAGGGTGAAACACCGACTCTACAATGTCCGCGCGAATGGGTTGATGCAAGGTGAGTCCGTGTCCAGTTGCCGATCGCTCACGATCAGGACATACCACGGTGACATGATGCCCTGCCTCAGCAAGACGGTTTGCCAGAGAGCGAATACCCAGAGCGAAAATGCCATCATCGTTGCTAATGAGTAGTTTCATGAATCGATAAGGAGTGGGGGTAGGGAGTGGGGAGTGGGGGGTAGGGAAAAGGCTAAAGGATGAAGGTTAAAGAGAAGGGAAGTTTGGGGTGCGATCGCGGATGCCGCCACTCAGCTATTAAACTGAAGAGTGAATGGCATTGTCATTTGACTTCTAACGTCTGCCCTGAGCTTTTAACTGTTAGCCGTCAACTATCAGCCGTCAGCTATCAGCCATTGACTCAAAACTTTTAGCCTTCAGCCTACTGCTACGCAGAAGCAAGCTACATCCTTTAGCCTTTCTGCCTTGCCTTCTGCCTTCCAGTTACAAACAACCAATAACTAACAACTTCATTAGTATGACTGTTCAGCTTCAAGAACTCGCAGCGCAATTAGAATCCATTCGGCAAGAAGCACAACAGGCCCTCGCAGCGATCGACTCGCTAGAGCAACTGGAACAGCTTCGGGTGAAGTATTTAGGTAAGAAAGGCCCCATTCCTCAAGTGTTAGGCGGTATGGCGAAGCTCGATGCGGGCGATCGTCCACGGATTGGCGCACTGGCAAACGAGGTCAAAGAAGCGATCCAGGTAGATGTCGATCGTCGTCGTGCAGCACTACAAGCGGCTCAGATTCAGGCGCAGCTTGAGGCAGAAACGCTAGATATCACGATGTCTGGCGTGTATCGTCCTCAGGGACGCATTCACCCCATCAATGGGATGATGGATCGGGTCACCGATATTTTTGTGGGGTTGGGCTATACCGTTGCCGAAGGGCCAGAAATGGAAACGGACTATTACAACTTTGAGGCGCTGAATTTTCTGCCTGACCACCCCGCCCGCGATATGCAGGACACACTGTACCTGCCAGACGGCAACATCATGCGCACCCACACTTCGTCTGTGCAAATCCGCTACATGGAGACGAATGATCCCCCTGTACGCATTGTGATGCCAGGACGCTGCTATCGACGGGATACGGTCGATGCTACCCATTCTGCGGTGTTTCACCAGGTAGAAATTCTGGCAGTCGATGAAGGACTAACCTTCACCGATTTAAAGGGCACGATCAAAGTCTTTCTAGAGCAGCTATTTGGCGAAGTGCCCATTCGGTTTCGTCCGAGCTTTTTCCCATTCACAGAACCATCTGCCGAAGTAGACGTGCAGTGGAAAGGACGCTGGTTGGAGATTATGGGCTGTGGGATGGTAGATCCCAACGTGCTGAAAGCGGTTGGCTATGACCCCGAAGTGTATACAGGCTTTGCCGCTGGTATGGGCGTTGAACGCTTAGCAATGGTGCTACACCAAATTGATGACATTCGCCGCCTTTATACCAGCGATTTGCGTTTTTTACAGCAGTTTTAGCCTGCTTTGGGGTGTATCTGTCGGCGCTCAAGCATCGCTTTCAAACGCTCTAGTGGGTAATCAGAGATGAAGCTGTCCCACGGTCTCTTTTGCCCAGCGGCATTGTAGACGTACAAAACCCCGTTAATCATACGGCTCGACACAATCAGGTCTAGTGTTTTAGCCAGGTGCAGGCACTGTGTCAATTCAAGCTGGGTCATAGTGTTCAATCAGGGAGCAATCGCTGCTCAGGGTACATATCATTCTGAAATCATCCTAAGCAGATGTGACGGTTAACACCTGTGATTTCACACCAAGCGATATGAAATTTATCAAAGCTTTAGCGTGCTCACAAATCAGGTTGCTACGCTCATACCAAATTAAATTGAAAATGCGGCACACCCTGTAGGGTCAAGGCATTGCCTTGACCCTACCCAGCAATCGATCTGTAGTTATCATTCTTTAAATCGGTATCACAAGGCTCTAAACTCCCAATGATCTAAAGCTTTGGTTTTTCTCAACCGCGTTTATGAGACGGGTTCAGTTGAGTTTTGTATCTGCGATCGGCTTTCTCTTTCAAGCATGTCGGCCTCAAGGAGGGCAACTTAACCAGGATCAAGTGCCCTCTGCCAATGATTCTCGGTGCTTATTCCACTTTCAGCAGGACAAGACGCTTAGGCGAACGCCGGATCAGCCTGCTGCTGTTGAGCCAACTCCATCAGCCGACGAATTCGTTCTTCGGTTGCAGGATGCGTGCGAAATAACGCCTGTAAGCCCTGTGCTGAAAGCGGATTGACAATCAGCAGCGGAGACATCGCCGGGTTGCCGTGCATGGGAATCTCATGACCCACAGCTTCCAGTTTCTCAAGGGCATGGGCTAGCGCGATCGGATTGCCTGTAATCATGGCGGAACCCTGGTCAGCCGAAAATTCACGCGTCCGAGAAATGGCAAGCTGGAGCAACATTGCAGACAGAGGAGCCAGGATGATGAGAAACAGCAACCCAAAGGGATTAGCCCCCCGTTGATCGTCACGGGTGACAGGGCCGTACAGCGCACCCAGACTTAGCAGCCGTCCTAAGTAGGTGATCGCTCCTGCTACAGTGCCAGCAACAGCCTGAGTCAGTGTATCTCGGTTTTTAACGTGAGTCAGTTCGTGGGCAATCACGCCTTCTAGCTCCTCAGTAGTCAACAGTTTAGTAATGCCTTCTGTCACCGCGATCGTGGCATGGTTAGGATCGCGCCCTGTAGCAAACGCATTTGGAGATTTGGTCGGCGCGACAAATAGCTTGGGCATGGGAATGCCCGCGCGATCGCTGAGACGAGCCACCATATCGTAGAGTTCCGGCGCTTGCTCACAGGCGATCGGTTGCGCTTGATAAGCGGCTAAGGCGGCTTTGTCCGAATAGAACCAGGAGCTAAAGCTAGTAACCGCAGCAATCCCTAATCCCAACAAAAGACCGGACTCGTCACCGACTAGATAGTAACCAGCGAGTACAAAGATCCCGCTCAGTAAGCCTAACAGTCCGACGGTTTTGATTTCATTGATACCAACCATACATGCTTCCTAACGAGAACAAATAACGAATACGGCATTAGCGTTCCAATTAGAGTCTCAAATTCAGAGCTGTATTGTCTCTATCCAGTGAATGAACTTGCGCTCTCACCGCCATTTTCATTAGCATTCTCAACACCCAAAACCCTACACTCGCAAAGGCAGCGCTCTCGCTTTCCCCAATAAATTACCGCTGCGGTTTAGGTCTGCAATACCGTGATTCGCTAAACTTGAAGCTTCAGATCACTGACCAACGGTAGTAAGCTTTAGCTTGAAGCGTCGAGGTAGCGGTCTTGCATGGTCAACTGTTATACTACACGTATACTACACGTATACTACAAGTATCACTTATAGCATCTGACGCATCTGTTGCAGCTATGCGCCAACGCTAAATATTCAAGCTTCTATTCATTCGCATCGAACCCTAACCTCTAGTCTTCAATTCCATGACTGTGACAGAACCCGGCTCCTACAAAGACACTGTTAATCTTCCCAAGACCAACTTTGACATGCGCGCCAACGCAAGCAAACGGGAACCGGAACTACAGGCATTCTGGGAGGCGGAACAGCTTTACCAGCAGCTATCGCAGGAGAACCCAGGCGAATTGTTTGTGTTACATGATGGGCCACCCTATGCCAACGGTTCGCTGCACATGGGGCACGCGCTCAACAAGGTGCTGAAAGATATCATCAACAAATATCACCTGCTGCGGGGACGGAAAGTGCGCTACGTGCCGGGTTGGGACTGTCATGGGTTGCCGATCGAGCTAAAAGTGCTGCAAACCCTTAAATCTGAGGAGCGTAAAGCGTTAACACCGCTCAAATTACGTCAGAAAGCAAAAGAATTTGCGCTCAAAACTGTTGACGAGCAGCGACAGGCTTTCAAGCGCTACGGCGTGTGGGGCGACTGGGAGCATCCTTACCTAACGCTGAAGCCCGAATACGAAGCTGCACAAATCGGCGTGTTTGGGCAAATGGTGCTCAAAGGCTACATCTACCGGGGCTTGAAGCCTGTGTATTGGAGTCCCAGTTCTAAAACGGCGCTGGCAGAGGCGGAACTGGAGTATCCCGAAGGGCACACCTCACGGAGTCTTTACGCCGCGTTTGAAGTCAAGCAGCTTTCGCCTGCGCTGATGATGGGTCTCGATTCTTTTATGGGTACGGGCGAATTGGGCGTTGCCATCTGGACGACGACTCCCTGGACAATCCCCGCGAACCTTGCCGTGAGCGTGAACCCAGAGCTAATCTACGCGGTTGTGGAAGTGGGCGAAAACGCGCTTGGTCGGTTTAAGTACCTGATCGTGGCGAAGGATCTGGTCGATCGCCTCTCCGAAGTCCTCGGCACCACGCTGACGGTGCAAGCAACGATGGTGGGCAGAACGCTGGAGCATACGACGTATCAGCATCCCCTCTTTGACCGTCGCAGCGAAATCGTGATCGGCGGTGATTACGTTACGACAGAAGCTGGCACAGGCTTGGTGCATACTGCGCCAGGACACGGGCAGGATGACTATATTGTCGGCCAACGCTACGGTTTGCCCATCCTTGCACCCGTCGATGATGATGGCAACTTCACCGAAGAAGCGGGACAATTTGCGGGTTTGAATGTGCTGGGCGACGGCAATACAGCGGTGATTGCTGCGTTACAAGACGCAAAAGCCTTACTGAAAGAAGAACCCTACGTCCACAAGTATCCTTACGATTGGCGTACCAAAAAGCCAACGATCTTTCGCGCTACAGAACAATGGTTTGCCTCGGTCGAAGGCTTTCGCGATCAAGCCGTGAAGGCGATCGCAGACGTGCGCTGGATTCCTGCTCAGGGCGAAAACCGCATCACGCCAATGGTCGCCGAGCGATCGGACTGGTGTATCTCGCGTCAGCGCAGTTGGGGTGTGCCCATTCCCGTCTTCTATGACGAAGCGACTGGAGAGCCATTGTTGACCCGGGAAACGATCGCGTTTGCGCAGGCGATCGTCGCTGAAAAAGGCTCCGATGCCTGGTGGGAACTGCCCGTTGAAGAACTGTTGCCAGAACCTTACCGCTCCAATGGCCGCAGCTATCGCAAAGGCACCGACACGATGGATGTGTGGTTTGACTCCGGTTCTTCCTGGGCAGCGGTTTTGGAAAGTGATGAGTTCAAAGTTTCGAGTGATGAGTTACCAGAAAACTCAAAACTCTCTAGTGCAGCGGCGCAAAGCACACCTCAAAACTCAAAACTCAAAACTCAAAATATTCCCTTCGGGAACGCTACGCGAACAAAACTTGCCTACCCCGCTGACATGTATCTCGAAGGGTCTGATCAGCATCGCGGTTGGTTTCAGTCCAGCCTGCTGACCAGCGTGGCCGTGAATGGATTCGCACCGTACAAGACCGTCCTGACTCATGGCTTTGTGCTGGATGAGCAGGGCTACAAGATGAGTAAGTCCCTCGGCAATGTCGTTGATCCAACAGTCATTATCAATGGTGGCAAAAACCAGAAAGAAGAACCACCTTATGGTGCTGACGTGCTGCGCCTGTGGGTATCGTCGGTGGATTACTCCTCAGATATGCGCCTGGGCAAAACGGTTTTGAAGCAGATGGCGGATGTTTATCGCAAGATCCGCAACACGGCGCGCTTTCTGCTGGGGAATCTGCATGATTTTGATCCCGCTAAAAAGGCGGTTCTTTATGAGCAACTGCCGGAACTCGATCGCTATCTTCTCCATCGCATGACCGAAGTGTTCAGCGAAGTAACGGATGCCTTTGATAGCTTCCAGTTCTTCCGCTTCTTTCAAACCGTGCTCAACTTCTGCGTGGTTGATCTGTCTAACTTCTATCTAGACAGCGCTAAAGATCGGCTGTATATCAGTGCGGAAGATTCTCCCCGTCGTCGCAGTTGCCAAACTGTTTTAGCGATCGCCCTCGAAAATTTGGCAAAAGCGATCGCGCCCGTGCTTTCCCACATGGCAGAAGACATCTGGCAAGCGCTGCCGTATACTACGCCTCACAAATCAGTCTTCCAGGCGGGTTGGGTTAAATTGAAGGATCAGTGGCGTGCACCAGATCTGGCGACGAAATGGCAAACGCTTGCCCAAAGCCGCGATGAGGTTAATAAGGTGCTGGAGAAAGCTCGCGCTGACAAGGCGATCGGCTCTTCTCTAGAAGCCAAACTGCTGCTGTACACCACGGATGCTCAACTCAAGCAAACCCTGCAAACGCTCAATCCTGCCGATAGCTTGAGCGGGAATGGCGTGGATGAGTTGCGCTACCTGTTTCTTACGTCTCAAGTGGAACTTTTAGACTCTACGGAACGCTTGGACGGCTTGAAATATAGCGCTCAAACGAACGCTCTTCAAATTGGCGTGGTGGATGCAGATGGCAAAAAGTGCGATCGCTGCTGGAACTACTCAACCCACGTCGGCGATTCAGAAGACCATCCACTTCTGTGTGAACGTTGCATTCCCGCATTGGAAGGAAAGTTTTGAAGACGACAAAAGATAATTAATCTAGACTGAAGCAAAAGTCGCAATTGAGATTGGTATTTTGATCATCGACGACCAAAATTAATCTAACGAACCAAGTCGGTCTAGCTGGATATAACTCAATGCAGAGAAATTTACGAAGGTTTCTGCATACGACATAACGTACCTGGAGGAGTTTGATTTAAGGCTCATGGGCAGTAGGCATTAGTATTTTTAGGCTTAGAAAGCTTTTGGACTGCCAGATCTGTTTTGTGTTTTAGTACAATACCCATAATCTTTTCGAAACCCAAAAAACCAACCATATCTATGACATCTAAAACTAATTCTAATTCTCTTAATAGACAAATCAACGGGATGATGGATAAGTTCAAAAATAGTGCTCGAGGTATTCTTGAGTTTACGTTTCAAGAAGTGCAGAGTTATGAAAATGGGGTTTATGGAGTAGCTTTCGCAAAACCTTCGAAGAGATTGGCAGCTTCACTGGCTGTTGATCGAGAGTTGCTGATGCTGTTTTCTAATTTCCCAGATCAACAGGTGCGGACAATCAAATTTGCTAATAAATTAATCAGTAGCTCCGAAGCCAGACTCGAATCCACAGTTGCAATCATTGTGCATAAGGATAGAAGAGGCAACATGAAGCTTAAGAATTGGGGGCGAGAACTTGGTTTAGCCATTCTTCCAGTATTAGCTGCGGATACTATACCAGCAGGCGAAGAGCTTCAAAGACATCTAGCTTTTGAATTATTCTCTCACGATCCATTTGATGTAACGGGTCCAGTATCTGATGACGCACAATTTTATGGGCGACGTTCTGAAGCACAGGATTTAGCACGTAAATTGCAAACAGGTCAGATTAGGACCTGTTTGGGAATTCGCAAGATCGGTAAAACATCAATTCTTAATCGTATTATCAATGAAACTAAGGCTAATCATGATTGTGTATGCATAATGATTGACTGCTCCAAAGACATGGTTTGGCAAATGGGAGCAGCTCAACTAATGGCTTCAATTGCAGATGCCATCAAATCTTGCCAAAAGGAGCAAAAAATATATCGCGCAGTGGAAGTCAATACAAGCGAGCTTGAAATTTCAGCTTGCGCTAAGGATTTAGAAAAATTAATTTTAGATAGCGACCGTCCAATAATTCTGTTTATGGATGAAGTAGATTACATTACTCCAAGTAGTCCTACTAGTCATATTTGGAAGGGTGACTTTAATATATTTTGGCGTAATTTAAGAGCTGTTTATCAGGAGGTGCTGAGACATAATTCCATGCTCTCGCTACTAGTAAGTGGAGTCTCAAGTAGATGGTTCGCTGCTGGAACAATCGAGGGGATTGAGAATGCAGCATTAGCTTTTGTTCCCGAAGAGTATGTCTCTCCACTTCCGCGTGGCGCGACAGTAGCCATGCTGAAACGGTTAGCACGTCATGCCGGTCTACAATTTGACGAGAATGGTTTAGAGAGCATTGCAGAAGTATGTGCAGATATGCCCTATTGGGTTCGAAAAGCATCTTCTTATATTCATCGAAGAACTGAAATTGCTTCACGCCCCTTAAAGCTTGAGTTCGAACAAGTATCTAAATTGTTAGAAGAATTCGTCAGCTATGAAGGTGCGACGCTTGCTCAAGTTGCACTATCTCATCTTTTTAGCGTTCATCATGAATTAGAGAAGTATGTGAAGCTATGTAGTTTAAAAAGTGCTGAAATAGTTCCCAAATATTATCTTTCAGTTTTAGAAAAATATGGAATTATATCAAAGCCTACTCAATTCGGCACACCCGACAGCGCCTACGAAATATCAGGATTGATAATGAGAGAAGGATTAAAGCTTTATCTGGAAAGGCAGGATTCCACTGAGATATTTACCTCGGAAACAGTCAAGAAACTTGATACTGTTTCCAGTGAACTTGGAGAATGGGCAGAAGAGCTTGCATTAATTAGTAGACGGCGTAACTTACTTGAAAAAAAGCTCCGCCAAGTTTCCTTAAACTTTATAAAGTACGACTCTTTGATGGATAAAAATAAGGCTTCTACAGCTTCAAGAATTTCTGCGATTATTGGGGGAACAAGCGATCGAAAAATTGCGAATCTTAGTGCAGACGAGATAATTGAGAAGTTCAATTGGACTGACTTATCTAAATTAATAGCTAAGGAATGGCAATTATTTGCAAAAGTCTTCGGAGACCAAAAACAGTTTGAACAGGATTGCAATGTCATCAACGATAGATTCGATGCTCACGCAAAAGATTTTGATGTCGCTGATATGGCTTTGTATCGTAGAAGTCTGAAGAGGCTTGAGGATTCTATCGCTAAGTTATAGTTATAAAAATTTCCACCACTAGCGTGAATAGACCATTAAGATTTCTAAGGCGATGAGTAGTAAACTCAATTTTTTAAGATTTATATCAATGCAGCTCTTGAAGGCGTTATATGTCAACAGCATCAAGCTGATTCATTATATCTGAAAGATATCTGGAAGATGCTGAATTAATTCATTAATCTCCTAAGTATTGGACTGGTATTTTCACAATGATGATGCTTTATAGCCTTCTGGAGCATAGAAAAAATCGTGATGAATACAAAATATAAACAGGCTCTTTTGCCAACAATGTCTGTACAAACAAAAGCTCAAGTGTTGTCTCTTCTTCAGAAATATCAACCAGAACTACAGCAGTTTGGTGTCAATCGGTGCGGTATTTTTGGGTCGTTTGTTCGTGATGCTAACGTTCATGAACAAAGTGATGTTGATATTCTAGTTGCATTTGAGCCAGACCAAAAAACCTTTGATAACTTCATGCACTTGTCTTTTTTCTTAGAAGAGCTTTTTGGTAGAAGCGTTGACCTCATCACGATCGAATCACTCAGCCCTTACATCGGTCCGCGCATCTTAGACGAGGTGGAGTATGTCTCCATCGGCTCGTGAGTATTTGCAGCATATTCTCGATGAAACGGCTTACCTCATAGCCAGTTCTGACAATCTCAGTAAACTAACTTTCGTACAGGATGAGACCCTAAAACGCGCGTTTGTTCGGAGCATTGAAGTAATCGGTGAGGCAGTGAAACAACTTCCTGACGCGCTGCGACAAAAATACGATGCGATTGAATGGCGCGCACTGGCGGGAATGCGCGATCGATTAATCCACAGCTACTTCGGCGTTGATTACGATATCGTATGGGACGTGGTCGTTAACAAAATCCCTGCACTCAATGCAGAAATCAGAAAAATACTTGAGCATGAATATCCATAAACTTTGACGCTTAGATTGCTACTGCATAGAGAGCATAATTGCAATCCCATCACAGTTCAATGGCAGTAAAAGAATTGACACATCCAAAGTTCAGGTACGATTCACAGAATAGCAATCAGGCATTTCTCCTCAAAACACACAAGTAGAAATGCCTATCTTTTTCACCAGCTAGACCAACTCTTCCTCTTTGTGAGTTTCGATCGTGCAGTCAGAGGTGGGATGAGACACACAGATCAACACATAGCCAGCCGCAATTTGATCTTCATCCAAATATGACTGTTCTGATTGATCAACAGAGCCTTCAACTAACTTTCCAGTACAGGTAGAACATACGCCCTGCCGACAAGAATAGGGCAACTCCATCCCTTCATTTTCTGCCGTTTCAAGGATGTACGCATCATCGGGAACGTCTACGGTTTGGTCAATGCCTTCTGCTTCGTTTGTGAGCTTGATCTTGTATGTTGTCGCCATAACGGTAAACCTCTAATTAACATCTTGAATGAGAAAAAGGAAGTCTGATTCATTGCCGAAGCGGTTAACCAACAGGCGAAAGTAAAGGTGGGTGAGAAAGCAAATTTAATGTGCAAATGACGCTTTCACTGCAAAGATTAGCTCAGGGACTGTTGTGACCTCTCTGCCGAGAGGTAGCCCTTGAACTCTTATACGGTCTGCAAAAAGATGGATTTCCGCGATCACTCTGCTTCTCAGGCACTCTCTGCAACAAAAAGCCCTCACCGTATACAGTGCTTTTCTTCAAAGAAGAAGCCACAATGGTGAAGGCTATGGGTAGAAGATACTAGTTGAGAGTTAGCCAGCTAAGGGCAAAAAGCGGCACGATCGCCCCTTGCAGTCGAGATCATCATTTAGGCATTATCCAGCGCTGCAATACCGGGCAATTCTTTGCCTTCCAGCAGTTCCAAACTGGCACCGCCGCCCGTAGAAATGTGGCTCATTTGCTCAGCAACGCCGACTTTCTCGACGGCTGCAACGGAATCACCACCACCAATGATAGTTGTTGTACCTGTTTTGGTGAGGTCTGCGAGGGTGCGGGCGATCGCCTCGGTGCCCACCGCAAATTTATCAAACTCAAACACACCCATTGGGCCGTTCCAGATCACCGATTTGCAGGTGGAAAGCGCATCCTGGAAGACTTTTACGGAGTCGGGACCAATATCCAGACCCATCCAACCGTCGGGAATGCTTTCAACGCTAACGGTTTGAGCATTTGCATCAGCCGCGAAATTGTCTGCAACGACCACATCAGTAGGCAGGAGCAAATCAACGCCTTTTTCTTTGGCTTTCGCTTCCAGTGCTTTTGCCAATTCCAGCTTGTCTTCTTCCACCAGAGACTTACCAACGCTGAGACCACGCGCCTTGTAGAAGGTGAAGATCATGCCGCCACCGATCAGAAGCTTGTCTACTTTATCCAACAGGGTTTCGATGACGGTGATTTTGCTGGAGACTTTGGAACCGCCCACGATCGCCGCCAAGGGACGCTGGGGGTTTTCGATCGCGTCTTGCAAAAATTGCAGTTCTTTCTCAATCAGGAAACCAGCCACGGAGGGTTTGAGATAATGAGTCACGCCTTCGGTAGATGCATGGGCGCGGTGCGCGGTGCCAAACGCATCGTTTACATACAGGTCAGCTACCGATGCCAATTGCTTGGCAAATTCGGGATCATTTTTCTCTTCACCTGGATGGAAGCGCACATTCTCTAGCAGGAGAACATCACCATCCTTGAGAGCCGCCACTTTAGCCGCCACATCATCGCCAATACAGTCGTCTGTTTTTACGACTGGCTTACCTAGAAGGTCAGACAAGCGCTTGGCAACAGGCGTTAGGCGAAACTTGTCGGTCACGCGAGCAGCATAATCGTCCCCTTTGGGTCGTCCAAAATGACTTGCCAAAATAACCTTTGCACCTTTAGAAGACAGGTCTTGAATCGTTGGCAAAGCAGCACGGATGCGTGTATCGTCTGTGATGTTGCCCTGGTCATCTAAAGGAACATTAAAATCTACCCGCACGAGGACGCGCTTACTAGACAAATCAGAGGATGATAAACTTGCTAGAGTCTTCTTAGGCACCGAAAGAACCTCCTAAATGAGTCTTTTTACCTATTGTACCGAAGTACGTCCCTCCGGTCATAACTACCATGTTCAAGACTGTACTTTTTCCGATCGACCGTAGCCGCGAATCGCAGCAGGCGGCTGAAACCGTGGCTGGCGTAGTCAAAATTCACAACAGTCGCTTGATTCTGCTGTCAGTGGTTGAACCACCTGCTGAAGATGGCACGAGTGATGCTATGTCTTCGCCAGAGGCGATCGCCGAACTCTTGACCACTGCAAAGTCTTTGTTTTCTCAGCAAGGAATTGAAGCCGACGCGATCGAGCGCGAAGGGAAACCCGCCTTCACCATCTGCGATGTGGCTGATGAAGTCGATGCCGATTTAATTGTGATGGGCTGTCGTGGCTTGGGTCTTACCGATGAAGGCGTTTCGGATAGTGTCACCAACCGTGTCATTAACCTATCGCCCTGTCCCGTACTGATTGTGCCTTAGACAACGCTGTGTCTTCTAAAGAGCAATGGTTGCACATTTCCAGAAGTTGACACCGCAAGAGTATCTGCACTGGGAGCAGCAGCAGGAATGTCGTTACGAGTATGTCAACGGTGAAGTGTTTGCCATGACAGGCGGCACGATTCCTCATGGCACCATTGCGTTAAATCTGGCAACAGCCCTGAAGCTGCATCTTCGCGGAAGTGGTTGCCGCGTTTTTAATTCTGATATTAAGGTTGGCATTACAGAGAAGGGACCGTTTCACTACCCTGATCTATCAGTCAGTTGTGATGAGCGCGATCGCACAGCGATTGAGTTTATTGAGCATCCTTGCTTAATCGTTGAAGTGCTCTCACCCAGTACCGAAGCGTATGATCGAGGTGGAAAATTTGCCCACTATCGCACTATCAAAACGCTTCGAGAATACGTTCTGATTGATGCTGAGCAGGTTAGCGTTGAGTGCTTTCGGCTGAATCAAGCAGGCAAATGGGAGTTGACGCACTATTTGGCTGGCGATGAGGTTGAGCTGACGAGCATTACGTTTCGCTGCCCGATCGCGCTGCTTTACGAAGATGTGCCACTCCCATCCAGCCATGATGGTTGATTAAGGCTAGCTCCAATGGGCAGGATCAAGCTGGTAGTAGTTTCGCAGCACATCATAGAGTTCTGAATGATAGCGCTGCATTAGTTCAGCTCGTTCAAAGAAGGTTTCCGTCGCTACTGCAAAAAATTCTGCGGGAGCGGTTGCGCCATAGGCATCCAGGACTGTTTTGGCTCCACGCTGCACGTCGCGTTGCAATTGCTCATATGCTTGCCGAAAGACACGTGCCCAAGTGGTGCGATCGGTAGCACACGCAAGAAAAGGTACTCCATCAGCCGTGCCATCTTCTTGATCAAGCTGATGGGCAAACTCATGGAGGATCACGTTATGACCATCGTGCTCGTGCATCGTATCGTACTGGATGCTATCCCAAGACAGCACAACCAGACCCCGATCCCACGATTCGCCCCGTCTCGCGGTCTTCTCTTGCACCACGTAGCCGCCTAGTGATTGTGTGGCATTCACCACAAATGCGCCTGGGTAAACCAAAATAGCGCTGAGTCTTGGGTAAAACCGTTCGTTTTGATTAAGCAACAGCAGGCAGGCTTGGGCAGCGATCGTCACTCTCATTTCATCGGTAATACTCAAGCCACCGCAACCTGTAAAAGTTTTTTCTGCCAAAAAGATCTGCATGTAACTCCGTAATCGCTTTTGCAGTGGTTCGGGCAGACAGCTATACAGAGGGACGTTGCGATCAAGGATTTTCTGCCATGAAGGAGGAAACGGGCGATCGCGAATGTGATTGCGTCTCAGGCGCTTAAACAGCGGTGCCGCCAAGATCAAGCCAACGACGATCGCCAACCCACATAAAAAGAGAATGGTTTGAACCATAGCGGTGCTGACCAGAAAGTGGCTGGATCTATGCGTCTCATCAATCCACTGTAGCCCGATGGTTAAAGCCGCGACATTAACGCCAATCGCTCAGGCAGATCTATACTCTCCCCTGACGATCGTCATATATAAAAGGGCACTGTAAAAGAGACCTTCACCGTCCTAAGAGTTCTTTTGTATGTCTCGTGCTGGCAACAATATTCGCAAAATGGCGCTGAGGCGGCGCTTCAAAGCTATTCAACTCTTCATCGCAACTGCACTGCTAGCCTGTCTGCCCTTTGCAGGAAAAGCCTTTATCCAACAGTTAGCAGTCATTACAAATACAGCGATTGTCGTGCCTGCCTGGTTATATCTAGTGTGCTTCAGCATGGCAGCCTTAACGCTGTGGAGTGGGTTATTTCTTTGGAAACGCGCCAACCATGCAGATCAGGGTGCAAAAGGGGAGGAAGACATTGCCGCGATGTTGACACCATTAAGCAGCGAGGGATGGCAGCTTGAGTATGGCATTCGTGATCGTCGTCTGGGAGACATCGACATCTTTTTGCTCTCACCCAAAAAGCGCGCTTACACGATCGATGTCAAATCGCACAAAGGGCAGGTTAGCAGTCAGGACGGCAAGCTCTATCGACAGTACGGCAAGAAAAGATATCCTTTTGAGAAAGATTTTTTGAGTCAAGCCAAGCAGCAGGCGATCGCGATGAAAGAGCAAAAAGGGTGACGAAGCGTAACCCCGATCGTTGTTTTTTCCGCTGCTAAGGTTGAAATTAGTGCAAATCCTATCAACCATGTCTATGTCTTTGGCAAAGAAACTCTCCTCAGTCAGCTACGATCGCTAGAGCGAATGTAATTTCTTGCTCAACGTTTATGTGGCTTCTCCCATGACAACGCCTTCGATTCAGTGGTATCCCGGACACATCGCTAAAGCCGAAAAAGCGCTGATGGAGCAGCTCAAGCGGGTTGATGTCGTGCTGGAAGTGCGAGATGCGCGGATTCCTCTTACGACAGAGCACCCTCAAGTGCAGCAGTGGTTAGGCAGCAAAGGGCGAGTACTGGTGCTGAACCGGATTGATATGATCCCTGCATATGCGCGGCAACAGTGGACGGAATGGTTTCGATCGCAGGGCGAAGAACCGTACTTCACCGATGCTCAACATGGAAAAGGCATTGAGACGGTGTTGCAAGCCGCTCAAAAAGCAGGGGAACAGATGAATCAGCGTCGGCGCGATCGAGGCATGTTACCCCGACCTGTGCGCGCCGTTGTCATTGGCTTTCCAAACGTCGGCAAATCAGCACTCATCAACCGTTTGCTGAAGCGACGTGTGGTGGACAGCGCTCGTCGTGCAGGGGTCACCAAGCAATTACGCTGGGTCAGAATTTCTGACGAAATTGAACTGTTGGATGCACCTGGAGTATTGCCATCCCGACTCTATAATCAGGATGCTGCACTTAAGCTGGCGATTTGCGATGACATTGGTGAAGCGGCGTATGACAACCAACGGGTCGCGGCAGCATTGGTGGAGATGCTCAAGGATTTGGTGATCGAGTCCGTCTTGCAAACGCGCTACAGCCTGGATGCACAGACGCTCACAGGTGAAAGCTATTTACATGAACTGGCAGCCCGTCGGCACCAGGGTGACGTCGAACGGACTGCACGGCAATTGCTGAATGACTTTCGGACAGGTGTATTAGGCGCGATCGCGCTAGAGCACCCACTGCTGTAACGAAAAGGCCAACAACATTGAGTAGCCGTAGAAAGATCTAACGATCAGGGCTTGGTTGATGACGAAACGCTCTCCCCCCAAGCACTCTCCCAGAGCGGGAGCAAGAAGATTCGATTCCGGTTCTCTCTTGCAAGTTGAGAGAGGGTGGTTTGGGCAATTCAACAGGCTCAGTTTAATTGCATCTATTTGCTTATTAGATAGATTTCTTAATAGTTGACAAGTTTATAGATTAATGGGACATCTTTATTCATTCTTTACAGAAATTCTCCTGACCTTCAGTATGATTGCGCAAGAAGCTTTTCGCTAGCGTCTTCCATTAGCGCTTTACAGGTTTTAACCACTTCGTGTAGACATCAAGATCGGTGTGATTTTGAGCATGCACATTAATCAACATCAAAGCTGGATTTGTTTCTAAGGCGTGCTCTGATCAGCGATTCCAGAGAGACATTCTTATGTTTAGCTCTCTCAAACCCTCAACTTTTATATATAAAGGTACTTTACTAATGCATACGAAGCAGCAGTTAAGCTTACAATCGTTTCTCGTTGCGGATCACCAGGTCAGTTTTGAAGCTGATATTCCAGCATGCGTTCTTCCTGATAGCCCTTCGGTGCAGGCCAATCGCGTTTACTTCAGCAATCCTAAATGGGCAAAAACTTATTTTGAAGCTTGTCACCGCGATCGTGCATTTAGGGAGCGTTGGTATGCCGCCGCCGGCAGTTGGGACGACAAGATTGTAGTAGACATCGGCTGTGGTCCGGGCAATCTCTACGCAAACCTGGGTGGCAAACCAACGTTATTACTGGGGGTCGATGTTGCCCAGGGTTCATTGAAAATGGCGCAAGAGCTCGGTTACACGCCCTTACTGGCTGACGCTCATCACCTGCCACTGGTTTCAGAGTTTGCTGATGTTGTGGCAATCAATGCCAGTTTGCATCACTGCGATGATATGGAAACCGTTTTGGCGGAAGCGGCACGATTAGTCCGACCTGGCGGCATTTTAGTCGTTGACCATGAGCCACAACTGACCGCCTGGGACTACAAAGGATTAGGGCTGTTGCTTTACAAGATGCGTTTGGGAATTATTTATCGCTTTTTTCTACGCAGCCTAGACGCTCCTGACGAAGAGCGATCAAAGGCATTGGCAACGGAAGTGCATCATCAGCCAGGTCATGGCGTTACCTCAGCGTTGTTTCATCAAACGCTAGAACCAATGGGCTTTCGCGTGAATGTTTATCCTCATAACAATGCGATCGGCGCTGATGCCTTGAACGGTGTGTACGGCGACCCACCTCACTGGCGTTATCGCATCGGACAATTGCTCTCTGGTCTTAATCCCTATTCTGCGGATGCGGCGTTGTCGTTAATGTGCGTTGCTGTACGTCAGGTTTGACACCATAACGCTTAGCTCAAAACCCCAGCAGGTTGATGATGCTGAACACACCGCCGATCGGCGACAGCACCGAACCCAATGTATCCGTCACAGCGGCAAAGCCCGATCGCCGCACGACGATCGTGTCATTGTTGCGCATTGCGGGATTAGTCTTGTCGTTTAAGCCCTGAGCAAAATCAACATCAACATCGCGTCGTGCCACAGTGCCGTTCGGATTCAACCGAATGAAGGTCACTTCACCTTTTTTCGCGCGATTATTAAAGCCACCCGCTGCCAGCAATGCTTGGTTGAGGGGCGTATTGGGTGGCACCTGAACAGGACCAGGACGAATCACTTCACCGACCACATTTACGGTGATGCGATCGGGCGCAAAGCTAGCGACCGCGATTTTTGTCGCTTCGGTGTTGTTCAGAGCCGTTGCAGTAGGAATGACGATCGTATCGCCTTCCTGCAAGGGTAAATCCTGGCGCAGATCACCCGATTGCAGCAAGCTCCAAAAATCAACGTTGATGGTTTGGGTCGCACCGGCCTGCGTCGTGCGTCGAATCTCTACACGCCGAATATCGGCAGCTTGAGTGATACCACCCGCCGTCTGAATCGCCCGCGTGACCGTAGGAAGCTTCAAATTTGCGTTGGTCGGCAGTGGATTAGAAGACGAACCATTGGGCTGATTGGTTGGGTTAGTTTGGTCAGGTGTCAGAATGTAGGGGCCGGGACGGTTCACCTCGCCCACTACTGCAATCCGTAAAGGGCGATCGCTGGGAGCCGCAAACGTAGCAGCCGCCAACCGCTGAGCTTCTGCCAAATTGGTTGTGGTTGCCGATGGAATAAAAATACTGTCACCATCCTGCAAGCGCAGATCTTGTCGCAAGTTGCCTGTGCTCACAAGCTGCCACAGATCTACCTTGATGATCTCATCCGCACCCACGTTATAAGGACGAGGGCGGTGGACTTCAATCTGTCGAACATCGGCGGACTGGGTGACACCTCCAGCCAATTGAATTAACCGTGTCACGCTGGGAACCCCAGTATCAACATTGGTTGAAACCGCTTGCACATTGTAGGTGCCCGGTCGATTCACTTCACCCGCAATCGCCAGTCGCAGTGGTCGCGCCGCCAGTAGTCCAATGGTGACGATCGGTCGCGTTAAATACGGTTCATACTTTGCAGCAATGGCGGCGGATGCTTGTTTTAACGTTCTGTTCTGCACAACAACGGCACCGACCTGGGGTAGATTCACTGCACCATTAGGCAACACCAAATATTCGCCGCTGTACTCCGGTACGTTGAAAAAATCAATGCGAACACGATCGCCAGAACCGAGCAAATACCCATCCTCAGTCAGGCTTTGCGACGCCTCAACTGTCGGCGCTACGGAAGGATTTGATGTGCGATTAGGAACTTGAGCCATACTTGCAGATGGCAGCAGAAGTAACCCGATGACAATGGCAGACGAAACTTGCACCATAACCCTACTTGACTAGGACAGCGATGACACGATCGCACCAAACCTGGACGTACACTGTGTCTTAACAGACTAGATTAAGTTCGTAAAGACGAAGATAGGAAGCTGAAAGTTCCTTAATTGGAAAAAATGGATTTGCGTGATTAAGCTTCGCATGTCGATTTAAGTGATTGGACACCCACTAGCGAAAAAAATCTCTTTTTTAAAGTGCTTTAGCTTTATAGCAAACACCAACTTTTTGATACCACATAAAACTATGCGTTACTTGCCATCAGATCGACGCAGCTCCGCTACTTTAGCCATCATAGTTCATTTTCGGGTAGCAGCAGCGGTAGAATTGATCCGTAATTAAACGCCTTAAAAGGTATAAGATTTACACCTTGACACGTAGAGTTTGTGGGGAGTCACAAAAAATATGCTTTACTATTTCTGCGTTTTAGTATTGAATCAAACTGTCGTGTCTGGTCGCTTTTACTATAGTGACGGCTAATAGCAACACTACATTTCTCTGGAAAGATTTGGTAATCTAAGCCTCAAGGGAGATGCTTTGTCCCTGAGTATTCTTTACGCTTTGTTAAGTTTAGCGATTGGAGTAATCGTCAACGTTAGCTAGTGACATAGGTTTCCTTACTGACGTTCTCTGCATCAATGAATACTTAACGCAATCCAGGTTGGTTTCTGCTGGTAGTTCCTTTTGAGTTGATGCGCTTAAAGTTGATGTGCTTGAACCTGCCCATCGTCGATCAATCGCGATCGAATGCAGTCCACGAGTTCATCTGTTCTCCGATTCGACCTTGACCATCACAGGAGCTTTGAACTTTATCGCCTAAAGCAGTTTGGCAAAATCGCGATTATGCCGTGAGTTGAGCCACTGTACAGAGATTGAGTTCGTCACCACAGCGTCACATTATTAGCTATGAAAATTGCCTTGGTGCATGACTACCTAACCCAACGAGGTGGGGCAGAGCGCGTTTTTGAACTGCTTTGCAAACGCTACCCTGAAGCGGATATTTTTACGTCGCTGTATGATGCCGAACGCACCATTGATCTCCACGATCGACTGGTGCACACAACGGCTTTGCAGCAAATTCCCGGCGCTAGCAAGCACTTTAGGCTGCTGGCTCCGCTCTACTTCCCAGCCTTTCGATCGCTGGATCTGCAAGACTACGATCTCATTATCAGCAGCAGCAGCAGCTTTGCGAAAGCTGTTCGTAAGCGCCCTACAGCGCATCACATTTGCTTCTGCCATAACGTTACCCGCTTTCTGTGGGATACCCGCAATTACCTGCGGGAATACACGACGTTTAGAAAGCTGTATCCACTGCTAGAAAAAATCTTTCAGCAGATGCGAAAAGTGGATCTAAACTACTCTCAAGAACCGGATCTTTATATTGCCAATTCAAGCATTGTCGCAAAACGTATTGAAACCGTTTATGGCAAGCCTGCAATGGTCATTAACTATCCGATCGACAGCAGCAAATTTGTGTTCTCTGGGCAAAAAGAAGACTTTTACCTCACCTCGGCTCGGCTGATTAGCTATAAACGCACAGACATTATTATCGAAGCGTTTAACTGGTTGGGTTTGCCATTACTCATTACAGGCGATGGCCCCGAACGAAAACGTCTAGAGGCAAAAGCGATGCGTAATATTCGCTTTCTAGGGCACGTTAGCGATGTCGATCGCACCCATTTGATGTCGAAAGCGCGCGCAGTGATTGTAGCAGCGTTAGAAGATTATGGTCTTGTGCCCGTTGAGGCAAATGCCAGCGGTACACCCGTCATTGCCTACGGGGCGGGCGGCGTTCTAGACACTCAGGTTCCTGGTGAAACAGGGATCTTATTTAATCGTCAATCGCCAGAGGCCGTGCAGTCAGCGCTCCTAAAAGCTAATGCGATTAAGTGGAATTATCGCAACATTCGAGAACATGCATTAAGGCATTTTTCAGAGGAAGCCTTTTTTGGCAAAGTAGAGCATGTTATTGGAGCAATCTAATGGGTCTCAAGCTTTTTTACTGACACGAGATTGCGGCAGTAAGCCGATTTGTCGATTCGATGGGTTATAAGAGGGGTGGTAGTTGTGACTGTTGGTCATGTCGTCAGCACAGTTGAATCTGATCCAGGTTATGGGCAACTAGTCGTTGCTCTATTTCGCCGAAGGCTTTGGCTGATCGGAATTTTTCTGGGCGTTCTATCAACGGTTACGGTTTACACTCTGCTCAAAAAGCCGCTTTACCAAAGTTCGATGCAGCTCTTAGTAGAGCCTAACTATCAAAGCAAGAAAGACTCTGGAGCCGGAGCCGAAAATCAGTTCGCCGACAGCACCGTTGAAGTGGATTACTCAACGCAGCTCACTCAAATGCGAAGTTCTCAATTGTTGCAAAAAGCGGTGGCCTTACTACAGTCTGATTACCCCAAACTTGAGGCGGCAGAACTTCAAAAGGCGCTGATTTTAACTCAGGTTGAAGAAGACAAGGTGAAGACCAAAATTTTTCAGGTGGTCTACACCAGCGACGACCCGGAAAAAACGCAGAAAGTACTCAAAGCTGTCCAGCGCGTTTATCAGGACTACAACCGAGAGCAACAAAAGCTGCGGTTGACTCGCGGCTTAGCGTTTGTCGATGAGCAACTGCCGCTGGTAGAAAAGCAGGTCGATCGCGCTGAGAATGAGATGGAGCGGTTCCGCAAAAGCCAGAATTTGGTCGATCCGGAAGTGCAGTCGAAGGCGTTGATCGATGCACTGAGCGGTGTGCAAAAAGAGCAGCAAAGCAACCAGGCGCAAATGCGAGAAGTGCAGGGTCGCTATCAAACGCTGCAACAGGAACTCGCGCTGTCGCCTCAACAGGCACTGATCGCAGCCCGGTTGAGCCAATCATCTCGCTATCAGAGCCTACTGAACGAAATTCAGAAAAGCGAGCTGGCGATCGCGCAACAACGTCTGCGCTTCAAGTCCGCCAGTCCCTATGTGCAACAGGCGATCGACCAGCGCCAACGCCAACGCGACCTCCTAGCAACCGAAGTACGGAGAGTTTTGGGCAGCAATGCTGCTCAGGTCAATACCACAGGTGAGTCTGGGCTGAGCGTCGGGCAGTTGAGCGCCACCGATCTCACCCTAGCGAGTGCCCTGGTCGATGCTCAAGTGAACCTGTCAGCGTTGCAGGGGCGTGCCCAAAGTCTGAGTGAAGCAGAGCGATCGCTCCAGCAACAACTCCGACGCTTTCCCGGTCTGCTGGCAGAGTACGGTCGCCTTCAGCCCAAGGTGGAGATCGGACGCAACACCTTGCAGCAACTGCTAAAAGCCCGCCAGGATATTGCCCTCGAAATTGCGCGCGGTGGCTTTGACTGGCAAGTGGTAGAAGACCCTAAGCTTGGCAAACAAATTGGCCCTAACCTGAAGCAAAACATTTTGCTGGGAGCCGTTGCTGGCCTCATGCTGGGCAGTGTCGCCGCCTTCATTCGAGACACGATGGACGATGCCGTGCATACGCCGGATGATCTCAAGCAGGTGGATGTGCCGCTGTTAGGCATGGTGCCAGCACTCCAGCATGAGGAGGGGCTGGCGGCGCTAGTGCCCTTCCGTGAGGCTGGTTTCCCTGAGCCATCTACGATGCAGGTCGTCCACTGGCAACCCTTTCGTGAATCCCTGGACTTGATCTATAAGAATATCCAGTTGTTACCCAGTGCGGCTGGCTTACGTTCCCTGGTGGTCACTTCTGCTTTGGCAGGTGAAGGCAAATCGACGATCGCCCTTGGGTTAGCTATCAGCGCTGCTCGGTTGCATCAGCGTGTGTTGCTCATTGATGCCGATCTGCGTCGCCCTAGCTTGCATCAGCAGCTTGACCTGCCGAATGGCTATGGGCTTTCCACCTTGCTAACCCGGCAAACCTCTTTCCGGCAAAGCAGCGAAATGCAGCCATCGCATCGCTATACCGATCTTCCCCTGTCGATTCTCACGTCTGGGCCAGCGCCCACCGACCCTGCCCAACTTTTAAGTGCCGAGCGCATGGGCGATTTGATGCAGGCACTGGAGCAAGCCTATGACCTTATCATCATCGATGCGCCGCCAGTGCTGGGCATTGTCGATGCCATGCTGGTTGCGTCATTTTGCAGCAGCGTGGTCTTAGTTGGGCGGATTGGTCATGTCACCCGTGCCGAACTAACGCAAGCAACGGCACTTCTGAGCAAACTCAACGTGATTGGTGTCATTGCAAATGGCTCTGACCTGACGACCAATCACTACGTCTCCTACGAGCGAAAAGGACAATTAGCCCCCCTGTAGATGGATCAAACGCTTACCGCCTGGGTAACAACGGCACTTACCGCCTGGGTAACAACGGCTTAGTCAAACGGCACTCTAACCCCCAAAAGTCCCCATTATGTCTACCCTTTTCCTTTCCCAGCAGGCTACAAAAGGCAAAACTCACCGCGATCGCGCAGCCCATTACGCGCTCACATGGCGGCAGAAACAACTCTTACTCACGCTGACTCCTCAGCCGACGACTCCACCCCTGACCGCTTTGGATAGTGAACAACTCTTAGCAGAGTGCCTGGAGCGATCGCCTATTCACCTGGTAAAGCTTGCACCTGAGATCGGCGAGGCGTCCCTGGCGATGTGGGCCGATGCCTGCGCGAAAACCAACAAAGCTGCTTATCTGAGCGTACCCAGTACAGCTTCTCTGCCCAAAAAGCAAAGCCGCTTGAAATGGTGGCTGAAGCGCATCGTTGATTGGAGTGTAGCAGTGCTGCTCATGCTGGTCATCGGGCCTCTGATGCTGGGACTGAGCGGGCTGATGCTGCTACAATCTCCAGGGCCTATTTTCTTCAGTCAGTGGCGTGTGGGTGAACGCGGCAAGCTCTTTCGGATTCTCAAATTCCGCACGATGGTGACGGGTGCAGAGTTGTATCACCATCAGGTCATGGGGCATCAGGTCGGTCTACACAAGTGCGAAGATGATCCTCGCGTCACGCCGATCGGTCGTTGGATGCGGAAATATAGCCTGGATGAGTTGCCACAGATCATTAATGTGCTGCGAGGCGAGATGAGCCTGGTCGGTCCGCGTCCCTGGGCACTGTATGATGCGGTGCGCCTCAGCCCGACTGTCCAACAACGCTTAAACGCCCTTCCTGGCATCACGGGCATCTGGCAAGTGACGGGTCGATCGCACCTGCGGGATCTGGATGCCGTGAATCGGGTTGATTTACGCTACCTCGGCGATTGGTCGCTTCGTCAAGACTTCAAAATCCTGCTGCTGACCGTGCCAAAAGTGCTTTCAGGGTTTGGTGCGTTCTAAACTCAGGTGGACGCGCTTGCTGACGCTTCAGCTTCCATTGACAATGAAGGCAACGGCAACCACTTTACCGAGAATTCATGCTGCTAAGACTTCCTGCGCCGATCCAACGATCGCTCAAAAACACGCTGAAAGCCACGACATTCTGGCAAGAAAACCACACGATCCTGCGTGAGTTCAAGCATTTTCCGCTCGTAGCCACGATCGCGATCGGGTGCGCCATTGGGGCAGCTTCCTTTGAAGGGTTTAGCTTTGGCTTTCTGCTGGCATTCTTACAAAGTTTGGTCAGCCCCGATGCACCACCCTTTCAAACAGGTGCAGGCTGGTTTGATCAATGGATTCTAGGGGTTAATGAGTCATCGACCAATCGCCTTTATCGGGTTTCAGCACTGATTTTGGCGGCCACCTGGATTCGTGCAGGTTTTAACTACTTAACGCAGGTTTATACCGAGTTGACCCAGCAAAAGCTGGTCGATCGCCTGCGGAAACAAATTTTTGAGCAACTGCAAGCCCTGAGCCTTGGCTATTTCTCGAAAACAAATGCGGGTGAGCTACTGAACACGCTTACCAGTGAAATCGGTCGGCTGCAAGCGGCTTTTGGCCTGCTGTCATTCATCATCACCCGTAGCCTGACGCTGAGCGTCTACGTGTTTCTGATGTTTCGGCTCTCCTGGCAACTCTCGATCGTGTCGCTGACGCTGTTCTTTTTGCTAGCAGTCGGCATCTCTCAACTCACTACATACATTCGGCAGGCCAGTGCAGGCGTGTCTACGGCAAACGGTCGCTTTACCGCGATCGCGATGGAGTTCATCAACGGCATTCGCACCGTCCAGGCCTTTGCAACCCAGGACTTTGAGCGGCGGCGCTTCTACGCAGCCAGTGGTGAGGTTGTAGAAGCCTCACTACTGGCATCGAAACGCTATGCGCTCGTGAGGCCACTGGCAGAAGGATTAGCCACAACGGTACTGATTGGCATGATCATCCTGGCGCTGACCGTCTTTGTCACAAACGGCATTATGCAAACGGCGTCGTTGCTGACGTTCTTGTTTATTCTGTTTCGCCTGGTGCCTGCGGTGCATGAAATTAATGGCAGTCGCGCGGCGATGAGCGGCTTTTGGGGATCGCTCAACAATATTCGAGAATTACTAGATACCCACAACAAGCCGTACCTGAAGAGTGGGCATCGTCCCTTTCCGGGCTTACAGCAGGCCATTACCTTCCGATCGGTTGACTTTGGCTACGATCCCGAACAGCTCGTCCTTACCAACGTCAACTTGACCATCAAGCAGGGTGAAATGACGGCCTTGGTTGGTGCATCTGGAGCAGGTAAAACAACGCTCGTGGATTTAATTCCCCGCTTCTATGACCCCACCAAAGGCAGCATTCTCATTGATGGCGTTGACCTGCGAGAGTTCCAGACTAACTCGCTGCGGCGGCGCTTTGCGATCGTCAGTCAAGACACCTTCATCTTTAACACCACGGTGCGCAACAACATCGCCTATGGCAGTGAAGATGCGACCGAAGCAGATATTATTGAAGTCGCCAGACTGGCAAATGCGCTGGAGTTCATTCAGGACATGCCAGAAGGGTTTGATACTCGCCTCGGCGATCGTGGGGTACGGCTCTCAGGTGGGCAGCGCCAGCGGATTGCGATCGCCCGTGCCATTCTCCGCGATCCAGAAATTTTGATTCTTGATGAAGCCACCAGCGCTCTGGATTCCATCTCCGAACGGCTCATTCAGGCATCGCTCGAAAAGCTGGCAGAAGGACGCACCGTGCTGGCGATCGCCCATCGTCTTTCCACCATTATTCGAGCAGACAAAATTGTCGTCATGGAGCAGGGGCGCATCGTCGAAGAAGGGCCGTATCAAGCATTGCTAGAGCAGCGCGGCAAACTCTGGAACTATCACCAGATGCAGTACGAAATGGGTGATCAAGCCCAAGCCAGCCCTTCTGCGATCGCGGCGACTACAACCCCTGAAGCGTTCTAATTCAAACTCATTTTCATACACCAGATTGTCCAAGCCTTGACGCATTACACCCCGCATCGTCTGCTATGAAAGCGCTGTTTATGAACAACTACCCAATGGATCAGGCTTGGGAAAGCTGGCAAAACGGCGAGTATCCCGGACATCATCTTTGGGGCGCAACGCATCTTGCCAAGCATGGTATTGAAGTGGAAATCGTTCCCTATCAAACCTTGAAGCTCTTGAATAAAATTGGATGCAAACTAGGCTTAGGGGATCATCTCGACCAGCAGCTACGCGTTTTGTTTCATCGCGCTGATTTTGATGTGGTGTATTCTGCCTGCCAGACGACAACGTTTCTGCTGTCGGTACTGCGATCGCTCCGCCTCTTTCACAAACCGATTGTGGCTCTCATTCATCATCCCCTGAACCACACACTCAAAGAGACGCTTTTTCTCAAGGGGCACGATCGACTTCTGTGCCTGAGTCCAACCATTATGGAACCCTTCGCTCAAACCCCAAGAATTCACAAAAAAATGGACTTAATTGAATGGGGAGCCGATTTACCGTTCTATGATCAGATGCAACCGGAAGCGCTAGAACAAGAAACCGTTTTGAGCGCGAATCAAGCACCTTTTATTGTTAGCGCTGGCAAAACCGAGCGCGATCACGACACATTAGTCAACGCGTTGCTTCATCTTGATTGCTCACTTCAAATTTACTGCTCTGCCCATACAGCCCCGACCTTCAAAAACTTACCCGATCGCATCACCATTCATGCCAGTCATTCAGCCCACAATGCCGTTTCTTACCAGGAAATCTTAGCTGCTTATCACCGCGCCTTTGCGATCGCCATTCCACTCACAAGCACCAACAATCTAGCGGGTTTGACCAGCCTGTTGGATGCAATGGCTGTTGGCAAACCCGTCATTATGACGCGCAACTCACACATTGAACTAGATATTGAAAAAGAAGGCATTGGCTTCTGGGTTGAACCAGGAGATGTTCAAGGTTGGCAACGGGCGATCGCCTATTTATTAGCAAACCCTGAAGAAGCTTCAGCGATAGGCGATCGTAGTCGCCATCTCTGCGCAACGAAATATAACCTGGATACCTTTACCAACACCCTCGCTAGAACATTGAAAAGCGTCCTGGTCTAACCCTTAAAACTCAAAACTCAAAACTCAAAACTTTTCCCTCCCCTCCTAGCCCCTTTTGTAGGAGAGACTATGCCCCCCATTGATGCTCACTTAAACCAGGTTAAAGCGCTGTCTGACCACGCAGGTTCTCTTGCGTTTGCAGGAGCCGCCCCGTTGTCGATCACCATTCCTACCTACAACCGCTGTGAGTCAGTCGTTGCGCTGGTGCAGCAATTGCTTCCCCAACTATCACCAGAAGACGAGCTTTTGGTTGTAGACGACGGTTCGCAGGATGGCACAACGGACGCATTGCGTAACCTGAATGCTGTCAAACTGGTGCCCAACCCATCCAACTATGGCATGGTCAAAACCTGGAATCGTTGCCTGGAGGTTGCATCACGGGATTGGATTTGTATCATTCACGATGACGATCGCGTGGCACCCACTGCACTTGCCACCATTCGACGCGCCTGCACCATCGTCGGTGAACCCGCACTGATTGCCCACCGCTCCGTTGACTCGCACCTGGATCAAGCGTTTCGCTATCGCTTGGCGGCACCCGGAGCTTGGGCCGTGATGCATACTCCGACCACGCCATCTGGTGTAACGGTGCACCGTGCTGTTGTGGATGCGATCGGCGGCTTTGACAAACAATTTCCTTACTCTTGTGACCTGGAATATTTTGCGCGGATTTGCGCTCGTTATCCGTCGCTGGTGATCGAAAGTCCTGAGCTTTTGTATTACAACCAGCACGATCAAAACTATCAGTATAAAACCTGGCGACAGGCCGATTTTTGGCAGCAATTAGAAGCCATTGAACAAACCGTCCTCAAGTATGCAGGACTCAGTACCACAGGTGAAAATCACTTTCGCGATCGCATGTCTCATTACGCACAACACATGCTGCAAAATGCGGCGCAAGCAGACGATCAAACCCTGCTCCGACATATCGGTTGGATGCTGTGGAAACAGCCCTATTTAGGTCGTCGAGTCCGTCTTACTGCGGGTATCGCGGCACTCTTCAATTCGTATGTAAAACTCTAATGTTTCTGACCCTAATATTCCTGAACCATGCTCAGCATTATTACCCCGGTTTATAACAGTGAACGCTTTATTGCCGACTGTATTGAAGGCGTGATCGCGCAGCGCTGCTCTAACCTTGAACACATTATTGTGGATGGTGGCTCCACCGATCGCACCGTAGACATCATTCAACACTATGTCGATCGCTACCCTCATCTTCGTTGGCGTTCAGAACCTGATCAAGGACAATCGGATGCGATGAATAAGGGCATCGTCATGGCGAAAGGCACGGTTATGGGCGTGCTGAATGTCGATGATAGCTACGAGCCTGATGTCTTGAATCAGATTGGCGATCGCTTCAAAACTCTGCCGGAACCAACGCTTTTGGTGGGAAACTGCAATATTTGGGATGATGCGGGCAATCTCCTTGAAGTCAATAAGCCAAGTAAACTCCAATTATTTGATTTAGTCACCGGGCTAAATGTTAATCCCTATCCCTGTAATCCTGCCGCTTACTTTTATCACACCTCACTCCATCAAAAAATTGGCTTTTATAACCTGAATGATCACTACTCTATGGACTTAGAGTTTTTGCTCAGAGCCGTGCAAGTGGCAGACGTTGTTTATGTTGATCAAGTCTGGGGCAATTATCGCCGTCTGGAAGGCACGAAAACCGTAAACGACATGAAAAATGGACAGACAAGCCAGCGAGTCATGCAGTTATTAAAACAGTACCGCAACGATCTATCCACATTACAGCGATGGCAGCTAACCCTGTACGATCGCTGGGCAACCATCGCCTATTTTCTCAAAAAACCTCAAGCATTCCCCCAGGCTGTGAAAGCAAAACTGTTCAAAGCCTCACCAAATTTAAGCTAATTTTATTTTTGAAATCTTTTTAAAGCATGAGCATTCAATCACACCAATTAGCACTAAAAAAAGCGCAAAAGACCTTCTCTGCGCCTCCGCGCCTCTGCGGCCGAGCAAGCGCTAGACAACTGATTTAACCCGATCCTAGGCAAGTTTTTGAGAGGCTGTATGCAGTTGAACTCTATGCATTTGAAAATAAGCGTTTTAATTCGGACGAAAAACGAAGCGAAGGATATTACCAAAACACTTGCCCTGGTGATGGATCAATCGCTGCCGCCCGATGAAATCATCGTGGTTGATTCTGGCTCGACGGATGGGACGGTAGCGCTGGTTCAGCAGCACAGCCATGTCCGGTTACTCACCATGCGTCCTGAAGACTTCACCTTTGGACGATCGCTCAACCTCGGCTGTGCTGCAACAGACGCAGACATTATCGTCATGCTGAGTGCCCATGCGTTTCCCTACGATCGCAATTGGTTGAAACATCTGGTACAACCCTTTGAAGACCCTTACGTAGCAGGGGTGTATGGTAAGCAAGTTCCTCATGTGGATGCCGATCCTCCGGTTGAGCGGGATTACCGCAGCTTCTATAATGATCAACCTCGTATGCAGACCAATCCAAACGATGGTGGCGATCGTGCGTTTTCTAACGCCAATGCCGCCATTCGTCGCCAGTGGTGGGAAAAACGTCCGTTTGATGAAACGCTCTCTGGCTGTGAAGATGTGGCCTGGGCCTGGGCAGTGCTCTCGCTGGGCACCAAAATTGCTTATGCCCCAGAAGCAGCGGTCTACCATTCACACAACGAGCAATTACGTCAGGTTTACAAGCGCACCTGTCGAGAAACGCTCGCACTGCATGCTCTCTATGGTCACGAAATGGGGTTGCGCGATGCCTGGAAAACCTGGCGTAAAGCCGTATCAGCAGATTGGCAATTCATTCTACATGAGAAGAAAAGCCGCCAATGGCTACTGAGATCGCCGCTGTACCGTTTGTTCTGGACGTATGGCTATCTGAGACCCAGCCTGCCAGTCGCCTTGTGGAAACCCATGCACAAATGGTGGGCACGGAAACAAGCCGCCCCCAATGAGGCTGGCAGCGTATGAGGGTTTTGATCATCACATCCGCAACCGTATGCGGTGGAGCAGAAGCCTATGCCCTCACGATCGCTCAGGCTGCCGCCCAGTCTGGTTGGGAAACCCATGCCGCCTTCCCGCTAGCTGACGCAACGGCCTCTCTACGGCATGAAATGACAGCGCATCACGTCACCTATCACTCGTTGGAGATTGCAGAGCCGTTGAGTCGAGGTATACGGGCAATGGGCGATGCCTTTGTGCGATGGTGGCGCACGCGATCGTTGCTGCTGACCCTCAAACCCGACGTGGTGTTGATCAACTTACCCTGGGCTGACCATTGCCTGGGTAGCATACTTGCCTGCGGTCAACTACGCGTACCCACTGCCGTCATGTTTCACCTGATACCGCCAGAGAAGATTCCGCTGAGTCGATCGCGCCGTCAACTCTACACCTGGGCACGCAACCGGGGGCAACAGTGGCTCACCAACTCGACTACAAACTGCTGCTTGCTCGCTGAATTATTTGAGATGTCTGCCGACGACTTACAGTTCATTTACAACGGCATCACGCTGCCCGCGCTAGAAGACTGCACGCCTGAAAAACGAGCAATGCTTCGTCAAGCAGTGCGTCAGGAGTTAGGCATACCCAGCAGTACCCGATTGCTGCTTACGGTAGGTCGGCTTGCGCCTCAAAAAGGGTATACCGATTTGCTGGCAATCATTCCAAGCGTTCTGGCAGACCATCCCGACACCCGCTTTGTGTGGGCTGGAGCAGGTGAACAGCAGCAGGAATTGCACGATCGCTTACGTGAGGCCGAAATCGATCACGCTGTACTCATGCTCGGTCATCGGACTGATCTGCCTCGACTACTTCAAGCCGCCGATTTATTTGTCTTTCCCACTCGCTTTGAAGGTCATCCCTTTGCGCTGCTAGAAGCAATGGCCTACAGGCTACCGATCGTCACCACCAACGCCAGCAGCATTCCCGAATTTATTGAGCATCGGGAACAGGGGTTGCTCTGTCCAGTAGGTGACAGCAAAGCGCTGCTGCATACACTCCATTGGGCACTGCAACATCCAAAGCAAATGCAGCAAATGGCGGAGAAGGCAAACCAACATGTGAACCATTTTTCTCAAGAACATATGCTTGAACAGACCTTAAATCGGCTTCAAACACTCGCATTTTTGACAAAGAAAGAGAGCAATCCAACAACAGCTAGAAATCGTGCACTGGAACCTGTAGTTAAGGAGCAAAAGCGATGCTGAAAAATAGTGACTATTGTTTTATTAAATTCAGATTGAATGTGACTTAAGTCCTGATTCATCTCTCTTTAATTGTAATCAGAGTGATACGTTTCAAACAGATAAGGAGCAAGGTTTATGGTTAGATCAGGCTTGAAGTTCATAAGCTTGATTGATTCAAGCCATCGCCTATATGCTGAAAGTCTCAAAGAAGCTGGTTACAGAGGATGCTGAAGCGTTTGATCAACCCCGTATTTGTCTACTTGATCCTGGTATTGAAGACCATGACAATAAGCCCAGTGCTAATTTAGGCGATCTCATTATTCAGCAAGCTGTTTTTCGCGAACTAAGTTATTTATTTGGGCACCAGAAAATTCTCAATCTCTCCACCCATACACCGCTAGAAGAAAAGCACTTTCAGCACATGCAAACCTGTGCTGTTATTTTAGTAGGCGGCACAAATTTATTGTCATCTAACATGAATCACTATAATCAATGGAAAATTTTCTTTCGTGATGCCCTGCGTCTGCGAAAGCGCGTCCTCCTTTTGGGGGTGAGCTGGTGGCAATATCAGGGCCGACCCAACCTCTACACAGCAGGATTATTGCATTTGGCTCTCTCGTCCAGCGGAATGCATTCAGTGAGAGATAATTATACGAAGTCGAAATTAAAGTCCATTGGCATTTGGAATAGTTTGAATACAGGTTGTCCAACTATGTGGCCGTTAGCCAACCTGAGTGCTGACGAGATTCCACAGCAAAAAGCCCAAAATGTGCTGTTGATGCTAACCGATTATGCTCAGAAACCTGTCCTCGATCGCAGGCTGCTAGAGTTAATCTCTACTCACTACAAAACCGTTTATTTTTGGCCCCAGGGAGCAGGCGATCGTGACTACGTTACCAGCTTCGATTTGCCTGTACATATCCTTGATCGATCGCTGTCTGCACTAGAGAATTTCCTAGAATCAAATTTGTCATTGGATTATATTGGCACTCGACTACATGGTGGCATTCGATGTCTGTTAGCCAAGCGACGAACGTTAATTCTGAAGATTGATCACCGTGCCACCGAAATTGCCCATGAAACAGGGTTACCCTCTGCCGATCGAGACGACTTTAAACTGATAGAGCAATGGATTCAAGAACCTTTCATGACCAAGATTTCGATTAATACCGCTGCCGTTGAGCAGTGGCGAAATCAATTTGCACTCACGAATGCTTAAGATAGTTCCCACGACAAGAAATTCAGCCCGTAGCTAGATGTCAAGACAGTTTGTGTCGTGTCATTCCTTCATAACGGGCTCGCTGGATGAGTGGCCATTGGTTGAGTATGCTATCAAGCAAGAACGGGAACATTTCCGCGTCCTTTTCCATCGCGTTTATCAAGACTTACGACCTTGCCGTCATTTGTTGAAAGCTGCCCTTCAGCGCTACTACCCACTCATTTTTCCAGTTGTTTCGCCTGAGTGTTGTCCTATGCGGGTGCTCTTCGTTTCCACTCACTTTCCTCAAGATCTGCGTTTAGATGTGCAGGGCACGTATAAGCGCATGGCGATGTTTTTAGAAGCAATCAAGTCGTTTGCCCACATTGATCTGCTCTTTTATGTGCCACCTGGAACCGATACGTCCCGATCGGCGATCGCGGCAACCGAAAAAGCCCTCTCGCAGCACTGGCAGGTTCCGGTCACGCTCTTTCTGTGCCCAGAATTTGAGCATCCCTATCCCTTACCGAAGTGGCAGCAGCAAGCACCAGGGATGTTTAATTTCTTTCAACAGCGCGATCTGATACGAACGAGTCAACCAGAGCAGATTCAAGCCTTTGAAGCGTGTCTGAACCGTAAGCCCGATGCAATCTTTAGCCATCGGTTGCGATCGATGTGTCCTGCTTTGCTCACCCGCAAACCGCTGCCACCCGTGTTCTTTGACCTGGATGACATTGAACACATCGCCTTCCTGCGAGACATTCGGCAACCGCCTACTCGACTCATTACGTTGCTCTACTACCTGCAAATGCCCGCGCTGTGGTGGGGTGAGCGGCAGGCCATCAAAGTAGCGCAACAGACTTATGTGTGTTCACAGCAGGATCAGGCTTACCTGACCAATCAGGGCTTAGGAGGCGTCGTAACCATTCCGAATGCGGTCAACATTCCACGTCCGCAACCGCTGACAACTGAGCCAACCCTACTCTTACTGGGTGCTTACCATTACTATCCCAACATTAACGCTGCTAATTTTCTGATTGAGCAAGTTTTTCCTTATATACGGCAGCAAAGGCCAGAGGCACGGCTCATCATTGCTGGTAAACAACCGGAGAATATCCGCAGCTATGGCAGTGGTGTACCGGGAGTCGAATTCACTGGCTTTGTGGATGATTTAGACGCGTTATATCGCCGATCGCGAATCGTGTGTTGCCCCATCCTGTCGGGAGGTGGTACACGAGTCAAACTGGTCGAAGCGGCGGCCTACGGAAAACCAATGGTTTCCACGCGCATTGGTGCGGAAGGATTGAATTTTGTGAATGGTCAGGATTTTTTGCAGCGAGATGAGCCACAAGCTTTTGCAGATGCCTGTGTAAAGCTGTTGCAAAACGATGACCTGTGCGATCGCTTGGGTGCTGCCGCTCGGATGACCGCGATCAAACATTACGATCGCGCCAACATTATTCATCTCATCCGGAGGTCTATACAACAGACGTTAGGCGCAAACTCAAAGCGTCCTGTACTCAGCCAATAAATTAGTCTAACTGCATTCGTTTTTGCATTCGTCTATGGAAGTTTTACAACTATGTCCCAAGCTCCCGCCTGCGATCGATGGCATTGGTGATTATGCTATCGCATTAGCCAATGGCTTGCAGCAGCATGATATTCACACGCATTTCATGACGTTTAAGCAGGGCAACGAAGCGGTTGGCTTCCCTATCAGTGAGCTAAACACCGAGAGTCCTCAAGCCTTTGTGAATGCCATCCCTACAACCATTCAAGCCGTTCTTTTACACTATTCAGACTACCCCTACGATCCCAAATTTGGCGCGCCTTATTGGTTAGTTGAAGCACTTAAGGCGATGCAACAGCAGCGATCGCTGCCCCTACTGATCATCTTTCACGAATTTCCCTCTTTCTACCTACTCAAGAAAACCTTTTACCGCTTTCCCTGGCAGCAGCAAGTTGCCTGGAAACTTGCCAACCTCGCAACTGGCATTGTCACTAACAATGCCGTCACAAAAACAGTATTAGCAGAACGTTTACAGCAGCCTATCCTGAATCTTCCGGTCTTTTCTAATATTGGTGAATTGCATGAGCCTACGCCACTAAAGCAAAGAGAAAAGAGCTTAATCGTCTTTGGCACACCCGGACGACGTGCCAGAATTTATCAGCGATCGCGCGCCATGCTCATCAATAGCTGTCAACTTCTCGGCATTGAAGAAATTTGCGATGTGGGTCCATCATTAGACCTTGAGCAGTTAGATATTGCAGGGATTCCTCTAATACAAAAAGGCGAACAATCTGCTCAAGCGATTAGCCGCTTACTCTCTGACTCATTGGCAGGTATTGTCTATTCAACTGATAATGGACGCTTAGCAAAATCAGGAGTATTTGCGACCTACTGCGCTCATGGTTTAGTGCCGATCGTGACGCAGAAACAATCTCCCTTGATGGATGGTCTGCAAGCGCAAACTCATTTTTTGTTCGCTGGGTTGCAAACACAGTCATTGTCTATGCAAGACTTGCAGGCGATCGCTCAGAAAGCCCATCAATGGTATAACAAGCACAACCAGGAGAACACCGTTAAATACATTACGTCTGAACTTCAAAAAATAAGCAGGATATAGAAGTAAGCATCAGCAATATCAGCTTTTTCCTAATTCATCTACGAGCATCGACCTATGCAAAGGAGCCAGACCGAACCATCCACAAAGGCAGCACCAAAACCATTGAGGCCAATTTCGGTTGTCATCATTGCTCAGAATGAAGAGGAATGCATTGCGAATGCCATTCGATCGTGCCAACCGTTTGCCGATGAAATTGTCGTAGTGGACAGTGGCAGTCAAGATGCTACGGTTCAAATTGCTCAAGACCTTGGCTGTCAGGTGTATCACAACCCCTGGTCGGGCTACTCAAATCAGCGTAATTTTGGTGCTGATAAGGCACAACACGATTGGATTTTCTTTATTGACGCGGACGAAGTCATTGATCAGCCGTTAGCAACCGCCTTGTTGAAGTGGAAACAGGCACCGATGATCGCGGCCAATGCCTTCTCTGCCATCCGTATTGGCGACTTTTGGGATACATGGCTTGACACACGACCGGAGTATCACACCCGCCTCTACAACAAGACAATCTTTCGGATTAAGAATGTGTTGGTACATGAAGGCCCTGATATTAAGGATGCGCCCGTTGTAAAACTGCCAGGAGTCATCTGGCATTACGGCTTTCGCGATATTAGCGATCTGGTTATTCGCTTTAATCGGTACACCGATCTGGATGCCCAACAAGCTCACCGCAACGGCACCCGCTTTAGTCTGCTCCGCTTACTGCTCAAACCCTTTGCCAAGTTTGTGCAGCAATACCTCTGGTACGGCATGTTTCGTCACGGCATGGCAGGCTTTGCGCTTTCTGGCTTATGGAGTTTCTACATCTTTTTAAAGGAGATTAAGCTGTATGAAATTGATTGGAAAGAAGGGCGATCGCAACGCAAGGAATAGTTTTGAGTGAAGGGAGCGGTCAGCCGTCAGCTATCAGCGGTCAGCTTCTTTCCAACAAACTCCTTCTGCCTTGTACCTTTTGCCTTTTACCTGCCCCCTACCTCCATGCAAACCGACTCCGCCGCACCTATTCATCGTCCCCAGTTTGGTTTACAGCCAACGCTGGCGTGGACGGCGATGCTGGCACTGGTTGGGTTTTCGCTGCTGTGCCTTGTGGCTCATGCGGGTGGCCTGTTGCGGCTAGCGTATCCGGCAGGAGCATTGCTGGTTGGGTTACTCCTATTCCAGCGGTATCCCATTCTTTACGTCGGGTTTGCCTGGTGGGTCGCGTTTCTAACACCGTTTGTCCGGCGCTTGATTGATGTTCAGAGTGGATGGGTTGATCCAAGTCCTGTGCTGTTGGCACCGTTTCTGGTGATGATGTTGACTGGCTTGACGTTTGTTCGCCATTTGCCCCGATACCTGCGACAGGATGGGTTGCCGTTTATTTTGTCGGCTGCGGGTGTGATCTATGGCCTGCTGATTGGGTTAATTAAGTATCCGCCAACCGCTGTCGTGGTGCCGTTATTGAACTGGTTAGCCCCGATTTTGTTTGGCTTTCATTTATTTGTCCATTGGCGTCATTACCCTGCCTACCGCCAAAATTTAGGGCGCGTATTTTTGTGGGGAGTGCTGGTGACGGGCGCTTATGGAGTGCTGCAATACCTGATTGCACCGGAATGGGATCGCTTCTGGCTGATTAATTCCAAGTCGATCGCGTTTGGTACGCCGGAGCCGTTAGGCATGCGCGTCTTTAGCACGATGAATTCACCAGGGCCTTTCGCAACTGTCATGATGGCGGGCTTACTGCTGCTGTTTAGCAGTCATAGTACGCTACGTTTTGCGGCAGTGGGGGTTGGCTATCTATCGTTTCTGCTGTCGCTGGTGCGATCGTCCTGGCTGGGCTGGGCCGTCGGGGTGGCGATGTACATTCCTTCGCTAAAGCCAAAATTACAGATGCGGCTGATTGTCACGATTCTGGTGATGGCAGTCTGTGTAATTCCGTTAGTGAATATGCCACCTTTTGCAGGGGCGATCGCTGCACGGTTGCAAACCTTTTCCAACACACAGAACGATGTGAGCTACAACCAGCGCTTGGAGGGCTATGGGCAGATTTTAGGCGATGCTCTAGCAGAGATTCCTGGCAATGGGTTGGGCTTTGTTCTTACCAATGACAGTCTGGGAAGCAACGATAGCGGCATTCTAGCGATGCTGTTTAATCTGGGTTGGTTTGGCACCATTCCTTACTTAGGCGGTATGATTCTGCTATTTTTTAGCCTGTTTCGTGGCACAGAAACTCAGTCTGACTCGTTTGTGAGTGCATCCCGCGCTATTAGTCTGGGAGTGTTTGCTCAAATTGGGTTAGGCAGCTCAACACTCGCGCTATCAGGCGTTGTGATGTGGGGCTTTGCAGGCATTGCTTTGGCAGCCCAACGTTATTACCGCTATCAACATCTACGTCCACCCGACGTGAACAGCGAGTGACGAGGGTGGGGCGTGGATGACTGTGCGTGAGGAGGATTGAGCTGTGAAACCGTTTGTGAAACCGTTCGTTAATGATGGCGTAACCAACACGATCAAGACCAAAATGAGCGATCGTGCCCTTCCATCGGGGGCGTCACAGCGATCCACAAAACCTCGTCTGGATGGCATTCAAATCTGCCGAGGCATCGCTGCGCTGTTGGTGCTCTTGTTTCACATGACTCAATTGAGCCAAGAAAAGCTGGGCCAATCTTTTTTAGGCAATCTTTTTGCGTTTGGTAGCGCTGGGGTCGATTTTTTCTTTGTTCTCAGCGGCTTCATTATTTTCTTTGTGCATCAGGCAGACGTAGGGCGGCGCGATCGCGTACAACCGTTTCTTCTTAAGCGTTTAATTCGGATTTACCCGCTTTATTGGCTGATCACAGTAGCCATTTTGCCCATTTATTTTCTGTTGCCAAAGTTTGGGTATGGTTATGAGCGCAATCTAACCGTTATTGTCAGATCGTTGTTACTCATACCACAGCAGCATTTTCCAATTTTAATTGTGGGCTGGTCATTGAGCCACGAAATGCTCTTTTACCTCCTTTTTGCCCTTGCCATTGTCTTTCCTGTCCAGCATTCTATTCGCTTACTGTCAGGATGGCTCTTTGGAACACTCATTCTCTTTTTAAGCAATCTTCTTAGTTTGGGAAATCTGGAGCAATACGGTTTCATTCAATTTCTTTTTAATGCTCATAACTTAGAGTTTGCATCTGGCTGCCTGGTTGCTTCTCTCGTTTTACAAAAGCGCTTTAGAGAACAAAAACCCTTCTTTCTTCTGTTTGGAACATCTTTATTCCTCCTCTTTGGCATTGCCCAAGCCGAGCGATCGGTCAACTTCAGTCCCATTCTGGCTTACGGCATTCCTTCAACGCTGATTGTACTGGGAGTCGCCTCTTTAGATTTACAGCGATCGCACCAGCCGTCAAATAATCGCTTACTACGATTTTTTACGTCTTTAGGGGATGCGTCTTACTCCATTTATTTGACACACTATCTTTGCTTATCTTTGCTGTTGAAATTGATCCTGGCGACCCATCTGATGCAAGTCATTGGGTATCCGGCAACCATCAGCTTACTGCTACCGATCACAATCGGTATCGGCTATCTAACGTACAAATGGCTTGAGCAACCCATGACGATAGGGTTAAGACAGATACTTTTTAGCAAAACGATCGTGAATCCAACCGCAATAACGACTCAGCCTCCCAACCTGGCTAGCCCAACCAAAGCAATGAAGATTCTTTTTCTTGATCAAAGTGGCGAACTGGCGGGTGCGGAACTTTGTTTGCTGGATCTTGTGCAACCGTACCGCGATCGTAGCCTCGTTTGTTTATTCACTGATGGCCCCTTCCGAACCACCTTAGAACAGCAAGGAATATCTGTAAAAGTACTCGCCAGCCAAGCGATAGAAGTGCGCAAAGACAGTGGTTTGGTGCGAGGGCTACAAAGCCTCAGTCAACTGCTGCCGCTCGCCGTCATCGTTTCAAAACTTAGCCGCGACTATGATGTGATCTACGCCAACACGCAGAAAGCTTTGATAGTTGGTGCATTGGCAAGCTTAGTCAGTCATCGTCCTCTGGTTTATCATTTGCACGACATTTTGTCGATCGACCACTTCAGCCGTACCAATCGCCGTCTCGCGGTCACATTGGCAAATCGCTTTGCTCGTCAGATCATTGCCACCTCTAGCGCCAGTCGAAGGGCGTTTATTCAGGCAGGTGGACGAGCAAATATCGTCACTGTCGTCTACAACGGCTTTGAGCCAGCCGCTTATCAGGAGCCGAGTGTGGATAAAACTCAGCTCAAGCAACAGCTTGGGTTAGACGGTCAATACATCGTCGGGCACTTCAGCCGTCTGTCGCCCTGGAAAGGACAGCACATTTTGCTAGAAGCCCTTGTTGACTGTCCTACCGATGTTGCAGCCATTTTTGTCGGTGATGCCCTGTTTGGTGAACAAGACTATGTGCAAACACTCAAGGCGCAAGTCGAATCTTTGGGACTACAAAGCCGAGTGCATTTCTTAGGCTTCCGTTCAGATGTGATACCGCTCATGCACGCCTGCGACCTCGTGGCTCACACCTCCACCGCACCCGAACCTTTTGGGCGCGTCATTGCCGAAGCCATGCTTTGCGGAAAGCCTGTCGTGGCCTCTGCCTCCGGTGGCGCTGTCGAACTGGTAGAACCAGGCGTCACGGGTTGGCTAGTGCCTCCTGGCGATGTCAAAGCCTTGGCAGCCACGATCGCCCATTGTCGTACACAGCCAAACGAAGTAAAGACGATCGCTCAGACCGCTCAGTCTACAGCCGCTCAGCGCTTTGATCTCAACCAGATTCGTCAACAGATTGACCACCTGTTAAGGAACGTTGTTGGTTTTTAGTTTTTAGAAAGCTGGCTCCTGGCTTCTGATTCCTGACTTTTAATTTCTGGCTTCTGATTCCTGGCTTCTGAGTCCTGACACTTAACCTCAAAGCGCTCCCCCCGTCCCCTGCTCCCCTGCCCCCCCGCCCCCCCTGCTCCTCTATACTCTCTTAATCCCATGCCGCAACCTTCACCTAACCCAACCCTCAGTGTCTTCCTCCCCGCCCTTGAAGGTGGTGGTGCCGAGCGTGCCATGCTGCACCTGGCAGAAGGTCTGGCCGATCGCGGCTTTGAAGTCGATCTCGTTTTGGCAGAAACGAAAGGAGCCTACCTGGATACGGTGCCATCTTCCATTCGGATTGTGGACTTAAAGGCACGATCGCCGCTACTGGTATCGAAAACCTTTGCCTTGCGTCGCTATTTACAGCAGGAGCAACCATCCGTCCTATTTTCGGCACTGGATATTCTCAGTTCTGCCACCTGGGCACAACGGCTAGCCGGAGTACCCACCCGCATTGTGATGTGCGTGCAAACAAACCTCTCACAGCAGTTTCGGGATCATCAGCCCAACACGATCGGGCGCATCAGACCCAAACTGGTGCGCTTGTTTTACCCCTGGGCGGATGCGATCGTGGCGGCGTCTAGAGGTGTAGCAGACGATGTGGCAAAGCTTACAGGCATCCCAGCAGACACCATTCGCGTGATTTACAACCCGGTTGTCACGTCCGCCGTACTCGCAAAAATGCAGCAGCCCGTTGACCATCACTGGTTTGCACCAGATGAACCACCCGTCATTTTGGGCGTGGGGCGACTGGTCAGCCAAAAGGACTTTCCAACGCTCGTTGACGCCTTTGCAATTGTGCGTAAGCAGCGATCGGCCCGACTCATGATTCTGGGTGAAGGGGAAGACCGGGCAAAGCTAGAAGCACAAATCCGCCAACTGGGTTTGCAAGACGATGTAGCGCTTCCTGGGTTTGCCGAAAATCCCTATGCTTACATGGCTCACGCCAGCATCTTTGCTTTGTCCTCCATCTTTGAAGGCTTTGGCAATGTGGTTGCCGAAGCAATGGCGACAGGTACGCCGATCGTCTCCACCGATTGCCCCAGTGGCCCCGCCGAAATTTTGGACGGTGGCAAATACGGCAAGCTTGTTCCTGTCAACGATCCAGCAGCTTTGGCAGGCGGCATCTTAGCAACCCTGGTAGACCCGATCGCTGCTAATGTCCTTCGCCAACGCGCTCTAGAGTTTTCAGTCGATCGCGTGACCGAGCAATATATTGATGTGCTCTCACAGCTTGCGCCGCCTAAAGTTCTTCAAGTTAGCTAGAGCCAGTTGGAAGGCAGAAGGCAGCGGCAGCAAAGGAGGTAGAAGGTACAGGCGACCACTGATTGCTGACGGCTCTCTTTAACGCAAAACTCTCCCCTAGCGTCCCCACGCCCCTTTCTATGCGCATTCTGCACCTACTCAATCACATTCAGGAAATTGGCAACGGCATTGTCAACGTTGCGGTTGACCTGGCATGCTTACAGGCAGAAGCCGGACATACCGTTGTCGTTGCTTCTGGTGGCGGAGAGTACGATCGCCTCCTGACTCGTTACGGCGCAAAACACGTCTTGCTTGATCAGCGCCGCCAACCGCTCAACCTGCTTCAGGCTGGCAGACAATATCAGAAGCTAGTGCAGACCCTCCAACCAGAAATTATCCATGCCCATATGATGACGGGAGTGGTTATGGCGTGGGCACTGCGAGGCAACACTCGCTATGGGCTGGTATCTACAGTCCACAACGAGTTTCAGCGTAGTGCAATCCTGATGGGGCTTGCCGATCGCGTCCTTGCCGTCAGTCAATCTGTTGCCAACTCAATGGCACAACGAGGCATTTCCCAGGTAAAGCTAAGGGTGGTCCGCAACGGCACGTTGGGAAGCCCCAGAGAACGGGTATCAGAGCTGCTGCCTATCACACTCCAGCGTCCGTCGATCGCTACTCTGGCTGGCATGTATCACCGCAAGGGCATTGCCGACCTGATTAGCGCCTTTGAACAAGTAGCAACAGAGTTTGCTGACGCGCACCTCTACCTAATTGGCAATGGCCCCGATCGTGCCGCATTCAAGGCACAAGCACACGCAACAGCCGTGTCAGACCGGATTCACTTTGAAGGCTACCAGGCAGAACCGCAGCGCTATCTCCAGGTGACTGACATTTTCGTTCTGGCCTCTCGACAGGAACCGTTTGGCTTGGTGCTATCAGAAGCCCGCGAAGCAGGTTGTGCGATCGTCGCCAGCAACGTCGATGGCATCCCAGAAGCACTGGACGGGGGTAAAGCCGGAATATTAGTGCCAGCAAACAATCCAACCGCATTAGCAGAGGCGATCGCCCAACTCTTACGTGACCCAGAACTGGTGAAGACGTGGAAAACGCGATCGCGCCAAAATCTCGATTGGCTCAATGTTTCGCGCGTCCATACAGAAACCCTAACCGTCTACAGTGAGTTGCTGGCAGAAAGAGAGTGAGTTAGCCATCAGCGCTCAGCTATCAGCTTTTAGCCTTCATCCCTATCCTTCATCTCTTTACCTCCTGCCCTCTGCCTTCTTTCACTCCTACGTCCAATAGAGCACTTTCGCCTGCGGAAAGCGGTGGGCAATTTCCTGCTCAAAAAAGCCACGCAGTGTCTTCATTGTCTCCGTGGGGTAGACATACTTGGTGCCGCCAAACTTATTGCGCTTGACGCTGCGAGTGGACTCGTCCAGGTCGAGCGTTGTCTTGGGATACCAACTGAGCAGCACATCCTTGGAACCTGGCGTAAAGCGATGAGAAATCAACTCAAAGGTGAAATCACAATCAAAGTCGATCGCCGCCTCGATCGCGTCAAAAAGCTGAGTATAGTGAACCTGCCAATCATCAATCGGCATGATGGGAGCAATCACCAGTCCAATGGGGTAACCGCCACCACCTTGTGATCGGGGTAAACCCAACCGTCGTAACGCCTGCAAGCGCTTGGTCACAGAGGCCGTACCCCCTTCAAGCTTCTGAGCGATCGGAGCCGCATTCACACTCACCCGGCAGCGCGTGTGCCCGTTATGCGGTAAGCCAAGCAGATGATCGACACCATCAAACTTGGAAACCCAGCGAAGATGAGCATCGGGACGGGTGCCAAAGTAGCGAATACACTCAGCCAGACTACCCGTCAAATGTTCAATGCCAAGCGGGTCAGTGTAGCAACTGACCTCATAGGATGTCATCTGATCAGGACGCTCATACGCTGCCAGGTTCTCTAGAATCTGCGGCAGATTGGCGTAGGCCCGAATCACAGGTGGCCCTTGCAAGCTACCTGCCAAATAGCAGTATTGACAATGGGCAGGACAGCCTTCTGCCAGGTGAAACTGCCAGTCTGCGGAGGGCGGAATGGGGCTGAGTTTGAAATGGCTCGGCGGAGCCACCACGACGGCAAGGGTACGCTTGGCGATCGCATACGTCTCGCGGTCATCGTCACCTCGCAAACCTGTCAGTCGATCGCGCGGCAAGGTTTCGATCGGCAGATCGAGAGCCTGCACACGCGACAAAATTTGCTGACCCCAGAGCAACTCTAGGGCTGAAGGTGTAAACAAAACACGCTCAGGCATCCACAAACGCGCAGCAGAATGAGGCGATGCTGACTCTGAATGGGATAACGACTCAAAAACGGTTGTAGACACTATCGATAGCCTTGATGAAGATACTTTAATGGTATCGATGGCGCGATCGCTCGATCAACTTCACAGCGACGGATCTCCACATTAAGGCGACCGGATCACCCAACATAAACGGCTGCAATTACGAGCGGGTAGGTAACGGAGCTATCAGCCTTTCAAGACTCTTGTTCAGTCAATCCGGCCCTGACAGACAGCCTAGCAGTCTGACGACCTTGTTCACCCGCTGCTAGTAACCTCTCGGATTCAATCAATCAATTTAATACGGTCGGTATGCAACGGGATTGTTAGACTGAATTTCTGAGAATAGGCTGTCCTGTTGCGATCGCTGATTCAATGATGTTGGCTGCCTGATGCACTCCCCCAGAATTTTGAATTGCTGCTTGCAAACGCAATGCTTGAACTTTGTACGAATCTTCAGTCAACACTTTGTGGATTAACGATCGCAAGCTAGCAACGGTTAAGCGCGAAATCGGTAGCATCTCTCCCACGCCTGCCCAGACGATGCGGGCAGCGGTTCCAGGTTGGTCATTTGCGATCGGAATAGCAACCATTGGTACTCCATTGGCTAACGATTCTAGAACTGTGTTTGGGCCTGCGTGCGTGATTGTAAGGGCGGCTCTTTTAAGCAACTCTAACTGCGGCGCATAACCAACAACCAAAGGTTTTCCAGGCAAGGATGACATTGCCTCCAGCGGCATTCCGCCCCCCAATGAGAGCACCAACTGAACATTGAGTCCAATACAAGCAGCAGCAATTGCCTCGAATACTGGGAAAATCTGATTTTGAATTGTCCCCATTGATGCATAAACCAGCGGTTGCCCAGTTAACTGCTCCCACGGAAAAGAGGCGCTCTCGCGCCCAAGAGAACTGTGATAAGGTCCAGTAAAGTGAAAGTGCGGTGGCAGGTTAGCGCGAGGAAACTCGAATTCAGCAGGCTGCTGGCTGAGCTGAGCCAGTTTAGAATAGTTGTCGTTCGGATGAGCATGGGGAGGCAATTTCCACCGTTGCCGATACTCCGCCATCAACTTCCTGATAGGCTTCGTCAAGACGGTTGATAAGGTATAACCAAGTCGGTTCCGTAATTTGGCATTCCAAGTCGGGCTATACTGCCAAGTCGTAAAGATAGGTGGAATGCTAATGTCTCGATTTATTGGCAATGCGGCGCACAGGCTAATAAATGGGATCTTAAGGTAATCTGCAACTGTTCCTCCAACCGGGGAGCATTGATCAACCAATAGGGCTTCAATTCCTTGAGATTTAATCACCTCCGGAGCATCTTGGAGAATCACTCGCATATCTTGCTCAGCAGTTTTAAGAGAATGCCTCAATGAGGCTATTCCACTTAATTTGCCTCTCTGGGTCAAAATTTTGGCATCTGAACCAATCGGTCGCTCCGACTTACCAATTGCCCTAAATCCGAAGCCCGTGGCAAGTATCTTGTCCTGAGCATCCAAAATATTCAGAAAAGTTACACGATGTCCACGTCGCTCAAGCTCGTATCCTAGGACAAAGTGAGTAGTCAAGTGGCTTCCTGTAGGAGAAATAACACCAAAATGAGTCATCAGAATTCAAGTTAATAATTGGGAAGCAAGTGAGCATAAATTCAATTAAGGTTAACGGTTCACTTGAGCGGCTGTCAACAGCTTTTGCAATGCACAATTTTTTTCAAAAGTCCGCTCCAAGCGAATTATTAGATCGTGATTTTACTGTCATCATACTAAGTTAGAGTAATTGTATTTTCCTACACAAAATTGACTTTTTTATTCTGTTTCCATCTTTATCTTTCAGACAAAAAAGACTTACTGAGTGATCTTCCTTAAAATCTATAATCTCCGTCTCAATTGTCTCATCTTCTAGAAGAATTTTATACCTTTTCACTAAATCAGAAGAAGGGAAAATTAACCTGTAAACTCCTTCATTGTTTGGACCTTCAATAACACCACCCTCTAATTTTCTTGTTTTCTTATAAAACTCAACTACTGCATCACTCTGGGAAACCTGAAGCTCGCTGAACAAATTAAGCTCAGGAAATAGTAGAATCTGTTTGTCTCTACGCGGAATTTGTATTTCCTTGAGTAGTTGTTCATTGTTGAATATCACTAGATTGAATAGTTCCTGGATATATATAGCAACATAGTTTGAATTGTCAGGGTTAATGATTTTTGTCGAGCTAGGACATATAACAAAAGAAAACAACTCTTCATCGACACAATCAATCTCATAAAGGTAATCAAATTCAGTTATCTTCTTTTTATAAATGGGCAAAATCTTGATATTTGGAATGTAGTAATTGAGGAAAAGATTTGCTTTTGAAATTTCATAAATTGGCTCTCCAAAGCATTTCAATCTTGAATACAAGTGGAGATTGATTTGACCCGATGTATGATACGAAAGTTTAGGTTTTTAATGTGAACGTTTTCAACTTCGCCAAGTGGCTCTTTCCACACTTGCTTTGTAAAATTGAAGGCTCCTTGTTCTGCCGTTTCAGGTGTTTTAGACATTCCAACGAAGTATATGTATAAAGAGCCTTCATTACTGTTAAAACTGAAGTTTATAAACCTGTAAACGTTGTCGTTTGCCTTAAAAAGGATTCTACTTTGAGAGTTGGGAGGCAGTTCCATGTGTGTCATCTACTCATACCACCACACAATATCTATTTGCAACTGACAGCCTACCAACATCTTTCATATTCACCATTCAATGCTTGGCAGTAACAGACAGCCTCAAAAAACGCCACAACGACTCAAACGAAGCAGTATGACTATGTATTAAGTGTCAAATCTGCGGGACAATGCTCTGATTTTTCAGGATTATCTTGCAGATCTGCGGGGAAATACCCCTTTATTAAGGAATTAAATAGAAAATTCATAGTTTGAGTCTGGGAATTTGAGGTGTTATCCGTCATCTGTGATGGTTAATCCTGAAGGTTAGAGTGTTATCCAGCATTTTTGCTGGATAACACCCCAGATAACGGTATTATCCCAACACTAATCTATGTTGCAACCCAGCCACCGCGTTTGCTCGATCAAGTGAGACGAAGGCTTCGCCTCAAGCGTTTCAGCTTTAAAACCGAAAAATCTTACATTCAATAGACTTCCTGCATGAATCAGATTTTGCCCCCCATCCCCCCAAATTTGGGGGGCATCAGTTTTAGCTTCCCCCAAACTTGGGGGACGGGAGGAGGCCTTTAAGTATTCGCGCAGGAGGTCTAATACATCCGCGATTACATCTTGTTCCACGACAAACGGCATCCTGGGGGGAGTCGGTGAAATAAGGGCATATTTGTCTCACCTTGCCATAGAGCGCAACGTAGCAGCATCCACTCAAACTGTAGCTTTGAGTGCCCTACTGTTTCTCTATCGACCCCATGCCTTGGAGCAAAAGTACCAAACGCTAATCAGCAGTGGTCGTGGCAGCTTGTCTTCCCTTCTTGGAAACGTTCGACGGTCACTTGAGTATTTATCCTTAGCCGTTAAAGCCCTGGCAAACCAAGCTGCTGGCTTAATTCTTGCCGCAAACGATAGATGATAGTGTTGGGTTCTAGCTGGTGAATGATGTCTTGAATTACCGTGTTCGGTCCTTGGGGTCCCCAGCTACAGCCTTGCTCAAGGTAGACCTGGACGGCGCGCCCAACCGCGTAGGCTCCGTAGCCTGCAATGCCGCCCTGGACGATCGCGGTGCCTGCGTAGGCCGAAAAGCTGGTTGAGGTTTCGATTCCAGACGCTGCTGCTGCCGCACTTTTACCCATACCCAGCAGTAAACCACTGCCTAACTCCGACAGTAAGAGACTACCGGAACTGAGCAGAATCGTTTGCCAAAGTTGACGGGCTTCGTGGCGAGTGACGGGTAGACCGTAGAGTTCAGACAGGGCGCGAATCATTGCCAGGTCAGAAACCGCACCGCCGACCAGATCAAGAACTGCGATCGGGTTGATGCCGACCGCGATCGCCTTGTATCGCGCAAACTTCCAGATCAGCGCCTCTGCATCCGTATTGCGGACATCGAGAATTTTGCTGGCAAGCACGGCTTCTGCGTCTCGTGCCTGAAACAGGGCGTTTAGAGCCAGCAGCGTACGGCCTTCCTGGTGCAGAATGGCAAGAATCTTGTGTTTCAGGCTGTCGATCTGTCCCGTTGGCGTTTCCCATTCATAAGTGGTGCAACCATCGGGCAATTCGACACGCACTTGCACAGGCATGGGATCAGCTGCTACCAGCACAATCTCATTCACCGATAGCAGTCGTTGCAGTTGCAGACCATCCGCACTTTTGGCGGCAAGCTGTTGCAAATTCTGATAAATAGCCTGCTGGGTCTGGCCAGGATAGAGATCAATTTTGTTGAACACCAGCAGCAGTGGCTTTTGTGCCTGCCGCAAGTCACAGAGCGCCTGATACTCGGTGCGCGTAATGTCGCCTGCCACCACAAACAGAATCAGGTCTGCCTGTCGGGCGATGTCTTGCGCTAGTTGTGCCCGCGCCTGTCCGTCAATTTCATCCAACCCTGGCGTATCAATGAATTCCACGGTGAGTGGCTTTGCCGTCGTGATCGTGAGCGAGGTGCTTTCTGCCTTTTCCCGCGTGCTTGCGTCTCCTCCTGGTGACCAGTAGACCGATCGTGGGGCTTGCGTCACGCCATTCAACGGCCCTGTTGGCAGCAGCTTTTGACCCAGGAGCGCATTCAACACAGCGGACTTCCCGCGACTCACCAAACCAAACACGGCAATGCGAACGACCTGGCTTTCGAGCTTGTTGAGCGTGACGGTGAGTTGCTCGACATCGCTGCGGAGGGTTTCGCGATCAGTGCCACTGGGCGGGCGGTTTTTTTCAGAGCGAAAAAAGGCGTTATAACGATTTAATGCCTGCCGGACACCGCTACGGGCACGATTGAGGTAGGTTTCTTGTAAATCAACTGCCGTCGATCGCGTCGTGGAGGTCGATCGCGTCGTAGGGTCAGATGGCAAATCGGATTTAGTTTGAGGCGATAGAGGTTGAGTCAAGGCTGGCAACAGAAAGACGGACGCTAGATCCATTCTCATCTAAAAGCTTGACTTCTTGCCGCTCATTTGAAGCAGAAGCTGGTTTGAGCGGAAGCCGAAGGGGTTCTGCTGCCAGCGGTGCTGCGGAGACTGGCTCTGCGGGTAAAAAGGACTCGACAGGTATAAAGAGTTCTGCTGGAAGCGGCTCTATGGTCAGTTCGGAGGGTGCTTTGGATGACGACAGTGAGACAACTCGTTCCATTGCCTGCCACACAAAGTCCTGCAGAAAGGCTAGCTGGTGATTTTTTTGAAAGACGGATTGAACGATCTGGCTGAAGCGCTCGATCGCCAGTGGGCTGGCTTCTGTGAGCGTGAGATTTGGCTCCTGCGCGTCAAAATACTCGATCAGGCTTAAGCCTACAATCCGAGTCAAGTACGCGGCACTGACGCCTTGAATGCAGCCACCCGCGACGTAGGTTAAGGCATTGACTTTGAGTAATCCGGCGATCGTCTGCGTGGACAGTTCCACCAACCCCAGCTTGAGCATCAGGCTACCGAGGGTCGCTGCCATTTTCTGTGCCTGTTGGAGCGAAAATTTTTGGCGATACAGCGTTCCCAAATCGAGAATCATTTGAGCGTTGATAGCGGCAGTTGCCAGCACATCTAACGTTGGGAGCGGGCTGGCAAAAGCAGTTCCGGCTGCAATCCATTGGAACTGCTCGACTACGGGCATGGCGCGCGTTCGACGGACATCATTGAGTACCGTTTTTGCCTGCGTCTTGAGGGCGATCGCGTGGTTCAGAGAGCTTGCCAGCACGAGCTGCTGACGTTCTTGCGCCAAAATGTGCTCTAGCCGTTGAGTCAAGTCAGCTAACTGTGGCGGTTGGTCTTCCAGCCATTCGTTGATGGCTCCATCCGGTTGATGCTGCCGTACTTTGATGGGTTGTGGTGCGGTGGCGATCGCGACCACATCGGGGTTGGTCAGCACGCCGCCTACCTGAATGCGCAGTTGCTCCAAAACAGTTTGACGATCGATGGGCAAAAACTGATCCATCTTGTTAAACACCAGTACCGTCCGTTTACTGGCTGCAATCCGTTTGACCGTTTGCAGTTCAGATTCAGTGATGTCTCCCGTGACAATAAACAACACCAAATCAGCAGAGAGTGCCTGCTGGAGCGCCAAAATATCTGCCGTTAAACCGCTGGTCGTGGTGGCGGTAAAGCTTGCCACTTCATTGAACTGCACCCGTGCCAAGGCACCATCGCCCAAAGCGGACTGTACGTATTGAATAAGAGCCGTTTTGCCGCTGCCCTTAGCACCCATCACGGCAAACCGCAGTTCGCTGCGATCGAGATCCTGCGCTAGCTGTGTCACCTGCGATTGCAACCGTGAGACACGCGGCACCGCTTCGGTACAGGCAACCTTCTCAACGGGATTCTCAACCTCCGCTGCAAGGTGAGTAAGCACCTGTTTCACTTCTGTCAGCGTTCGTTTCACGGTCGCCGCATCAAAGACCAGAGGCTTCTGTGGCTTGAGTGTTTTTTGATCAGCTTGCTTATGCAACCAGTGCACGCCTGCCGCGCCCAGCAGCGCAAAGACTGCGTAGAGACCCCATTCTCCAACGACATGATGAAGTAGTTCCAGGCTCCCAGCGCCCAGCGCCAGAAGCCCAGCGCCAATGATCAGGGGGCGTTGCAGGTTCACACTCATAGCCAATCGATATAGGGGTGGAATCATCTGGACAGCAACTGTTTGGAGCAAGACTTGTGTACGAAGACTGGCAAACCTCATCGGATAGCTATCCAGCGATCGTCCCCATACTTAAACGCTCAAGTCCATCTCAAGCAGCGCCCTCTCATTCTATCGGGATGGAGCGATCGTCTGAAGACAGGTAAATAAACGTAAAGCTCTCCCAGAGATACTGGTAGAGCTTTACAAGGTTTATGTGAACTTGGTGGCGGGGCATGGATTTGAACCATGGACCTTCGGGTTATGAGCCCGACGAGCTACCAGACTGCTCTACCCCGCGACGGCTCATTCAGTATAGCGACAAATTGCGCGATCGTGTCGGTTTATCAAAATCTCTTTTGAAAGAAGGCTGGGAAGGCGAGGGCAGCAAGGGAGGCGGGGGAAGCGAGGGAGGCGAGGGCAGCAAGGGAGGCAGGATCAGCTTTGCAATTGCCATCCACTGGTTGACGGGTCATTGATTACTGGCGCTGCTGCAAACTCAAAACTCAAAACTCAGAACTCAAAACTTCTCCCTGCTCCCCCTGCGCTCCTCCCCCTCACCCTTTCGGATTAAACGACCCAATCAACTCGCTACCGTCAGCGCTATAGACTTCCAGCGGCAAGGCGGCGTTGTCAGCGATCGCTTGAAGGGCAGTTTGCAGGGTTTCAATGTGATTGATGACACCGCCTAAGGTGCCTCGATCGCCCAATTGTCCGAGCACATAGGCTGTGCGAAGTTTACGTTCGTATACGCCAGTAAATTGCACACGAATGACGTTGCTTGCAATTGAGTAGCTGCACATTTGGGGCGATCCGGCACAAATTCGGTTCAGGTCAGCGCGCGTGCGTTGCATGGCTGCTGCAACTTGAAGTTGGGCTTCTGCCTGCTTCAGCGAAGTGTCGTAGGACGCTAGCAAGGGTTGAGCAGGTTCTGTATAAGCTGTGTTTTTAGGGACTTGCTTGACCGTGGCGAGTGCGTCTCGCCAGTTTGCAACTGCTTGTGACCATTGATTTCGGCGCTGGGCTGTTTCAGCGCGTTGAGCCGATGCAAGTGCTTGCGTAAAGGCTTTTTGGGCGATTTGTTCTTGAGTGGCACGATCGCGGGCAGCAGTCAGCTTTGGTTGGTAGTCCGTGAGAAGTTTTTGTGCTTCGGCATAGCTTGTGGTGGTGTTAGGAATCTGCTGCAAGGTGTTGATCACCACCTGCCAAGTAGTTTGAGCAAGCTGCCAGTTCTCAGGAGTCTGAGCAATGCCTTGTCTGGCTTCTGCGATTTTGACGGTTTCTTTTGCAGTGGTCAGCTTTTTCTGTGCCTGCTGCTCTGTCTTGATGAGGGTGTCGATCGCGCCCAAGTTTGCTCCATAGCTTGTCAAGCGCTCTTGGGCAAACGCGTAAAGCGATCTGTCCTGGGGAATGGCTTGTAGTTGAGCAATTGCTTCTCGCCACAGAGTTTGTGCTGCTTGCAAGCTAGTAACTGGCTGCGGCAAGGTTTGAGTGGTCTGAGTGGCTGTGCTGGCTTTTGCCTCGGCTGCCAAGACCTGATCGAGGGTTTGTGCCTGCGATCGATAGGTTTGTTGCAGCGTCTCTGCTTCTTGATGATGGCTTGACCAGGCTGGAATACCTTGCAGCAAGCGCGTTGCCTCTGCAAGCTGCTGCTGTGCCTGTTGCAGTTCCTGTCCCGTTTTTGCCGTCTGCATTGTTTGGGTCGATCGCTGGCTGAGCGTTTGTGCCGTCTGTAACGGTTCGCAGGCCCCCAACACGCAGGGGCGCGACATGACCCACAGCCCTGTGGCAAACCCAGCCACGCTGACCCCAATGCCTGCTAGAAGCCACGGCAGCGGGAACGATCGAGCCAGACGATGGGACGTTTCGTCACTGGGCGGCTCTATTGTTGGGTCTAATAGTGCAAGATCAGAAGGCTCGACATACGCTGGATCATAGATGGAGTCCGTTGTGCCCAGGTTCTGCTGGCTGAAGAAAGGGGTGTCGCCTCTGTCATCTTGCTCTCCAGGCTTGTCTTGCTCAAGAAAATCGGGGCGATCGTCCGGTTTTGCCAATTCAGCGACAGGGGCTTCTAACTCATCGGTTGCCGACTTTGCAACGAAAGGAGTCTCTAGCGTTGACAGCGACAGTGGAAAACTATGAGACGCATAGGGTTGCCGTTGTCCCAATACTCTTAAATAAAGCTTTGCCAGCGCGTCGTTTTCTAGAGCCAACTCATCACTAAATGCAGGCAGTGCGTCTTGAATCGCTTGCTCCAATGCGTCAAAAATCACCTTGGGATGGAGGCTGTCGTCTGGCGCGTGCTGACTCAGCACCATTAAATGACCTTGCTTGACCACACACTGAATCTGCATGGGTTTAGCCTTGGGCAACGATCGCAGGTGCACCTGCAACTGTTGAGCCAGATGCTGAAGAGATGGCTGGTGTGTTGTGGCTTCCATAAGGAATGCAAAGAGTGAGTTTTTAACATCCTACCCTCCCGCTCTGTTACGATCGCGACTAAAGAAGATTGCTGTTAATCACTTCTCTGCACGGTTTGCAGACAGCTCTCGCAACATCATGCTGATTCTCGCTTGAGGTCATGACGTTTTACCTTAGAGTGCCCCGTTGGCGATGCAACTATTCACCCATCTGTCATGAAACAGTCAAACGGTTGTGATACGAACGCTGGCACACTAGCACAGAATGGAGGATGCTCTCTATAGATAGGACTTACGCATTTGCCCCCTTTTCTTGTATGCCCAAAGGGCTTTAAGCCCCCAATTCTGGGGGACTTTGAGTGCTTGCTCCCCCTTTCTTGTATGCCCGCTAGGGCTATAAATTGGGGGCTGGGGGGCTAGTTTTACGAGAATTTGCGTAAGTCCTAATACTTAGGGACTCGCTGGGAAATAACATCCCACTGCTCATCTACCCCTCCACTCATTGCCCCGTTCAACCTGGGACTTTATGGGTTACCAGTTCTCCTAGTATTGTCCTAGACACTCGCTAGCTGCTGATCGCTGACCGTTTAAAGGCAACTCAAATGGATATTCTCATTGTGGAAGATGAAGCTGAGATTGCTCAACTCATCCAGCTTTATCTTGAAAAAGAAGGCTTTGCTTGTCGCCTCTGCCGTGATGGTATCAACGCGCTTCAGATCTTTCAGGAGCAGAAGCCAGATTTAATTATTCTCGACTTGATGATTCCAGGTCTCGACGGCTTGGAGGTGTGCGCACGCATCCGCCAGAAAGCAGGCATCAAAGATCCCTACATTCTGATGCTGACTGCTAAAGGCGAAGAACTCGATCGCATTATCGGCTTGTCTACGGGCGCTGATGACTACATGGTGAAACCGTTCAGCCCAAAAGAATTGGTGGCGCGAGTACGTGCGCTGTTGCGGCGAACGCTCCGTCAGGGCGGGGAAAGCCAAATCTACCGCACACAACACTTTCTGGTCGATGTTGATCAGCGATCGGCACAGCGCTACGTCAATGCTGATCAGCTTGAGCCGCTTGAACTCACCACGTTGGAATTCGATCTGCTCTCAACGTTCATGAGCTACCCTGGTCGCGTGTGGAATCGCACACAGCTAATTGATAAGCTATGGGGCAGCAACTTCTTTGGTGATGAGCGGGTTGTGGATACCCATATTGCCCGTCTCCGTAAGAAGATTGAACCCGATCCCACCAGCCCAACCTTTGTCAAAACGGTGATTGGGGTCGGCTATAAGTTTGAAGATCCCACCCTGTCCTAGTAATACCAGTTCTCAGTTCTCAGTTTTGAGTCTTGACAGACCACTAACCTTGGTACTAGCCCTTAAGGTATGACTGTGACTGGTTCACACCAAGTCTAAGAACCCAGTTTGAACGCGTCCACAAACAGGCTGTAAATCAACCCAATTTTGATTGCATTCAAACAGTCCAGCGCTAGCGATCGGGCATTTTCTGGGTTGCGACGGTAAACAACGGCACTGATAAGCTCAGCCAGAGCAACCAAAAGCGCCGCAATGACTACATCTAACTGCCCTCGCTGTCCTGCAACAAGAGAGATAGTGGGGCCTAGATAGTTGCCGAAAAGCAGGCTGATGATGATGACTGAGCTACGTCGCCACGGGTTACGTAGCCAACCACTCAGCCGATCGCCCGTCACATCGACTAACCGATTCAGTCGAGTATTTTGCATCGCTGTTTCCTCGATCGCAGCAATCATCTCGCACGTACAGAGAAGATGCTAACCAGGTCATTTGTTTCTGCTTAACTTTAGAATGTTTCTCTCCCCAATGGACGGAAAGATTGCTATCACTAGGGTAGGGCTGTAGATGGCAAGTGGACGATGACGGGCAAACAGGCGAGACAGATCAAGTCACGATGGCAATTTGGCCTTGGAGTGACCTTAGCAGCAGTGGTATGTGTGGCGAGTGGATGGGTTGTGTTGCAGCGCTTGACTACCAGCGCTATCGATCCATCCAGTATGGAACCGCTTACCTCACCCAGCAGCGATCCCAAGGCCGTCGATCGACCAACGCCGTCTCCCAGCACTTCAACGATCCCCACGCCGACAGTTACCCGATCAGTGCCGCCCCTGTCAGCAAATCAGCAAACGACTAGCACACCTCTCAGCAAAGCGGTTTTGAGGCAGGGGGTCTTCAGAGTTGGCAACCCAACCAGCTACCCTGTGCGAGTGGCGCTGCTGTCAAAAAAGGCTGTAGAGGCAGGAACAACTCCAGTGGGTAAGCCTCGCTACGAGCCTCCAGCCCATTGGGATTTTTCCCCTGAAGAAGGTGGCGCACAAGGGTTGCTGGTTTCCTTGCCCGATCGCACCCTTAAGCTCAAAACAGGGGATGTTTTGGTTGCCTTTGCCCAAGATGGCTCTGGACGCTACTGGGGACCTTACGTTGTAGACGAAACAGCCTTACCGCTTTGGAACGCTAAAGCCGCTGAGTGGCAATTGATCCTATCGCCTTAAAGCCCTGCGAACCACTCATAGCCTTGATCTTCCCAGTACCCTGTCTGCTGAGATAGCTCGCTAGCGAGAGTAATGCCTGCCACCCACTTGCTCTGCTTGTAGCCCAGCTTAATTGGAGACGCTAACCGCAGTGGTGCACCATTTTTTGTAGGGAGGGGCGCACCATTCATCTGGTAGGCCAGCAGCGTTTGAGGATGCAGCACTGAAGCAAGATCCCAGCTTTCGTAATAACCATCCGCCGACTGAAAGTAAACGTAGCGTGCCTCTGCTTTAGGTTGCGCCAGTTGAATCAAGTCGCTCAGCCTGACGCCACCCCACTGCACGATCGCCGCCCACCCTTCCACGCACACATGGCGAATCACCATTGAGGTCAACGGCATCTGCTGAAGAGCCGTCAGGTCAAGGCTAAGCGGCTTATTGACGGCACCATCGATCGTCAGGCGAAACGCGGCATGATCGATTCGGGGCACAAAGCGAAAGGTATTTTCAAGCAACGCGGCTGGCTCGATCGCGCTCACAGGAAACTCTGGCACCAGCTTGTGTGGCTTCAGCAGCAACGCATCCAGTCGATCGTTCACAGGCATAAACAGCTTGCCTACTCCACCTTCCACCAGCGTCAGCCCGGCTGTACTTACAACCCAACCCGCGCCCGTAAGTCCGGCAATTCTAAGAAAACTGCGGCGAGGAAGCGTATCGAAAGTGTCGTCGGGGGGGGACATGGTTGAGGGGTGAGGGGTGAGGGGAACAGGGGAGTGGAGGGAGCAGGGGGAGCGAAGGGAGTAGGGGGAGAGCGTTGGGCACGTCGCTACAGAGTTTGGAGTTTGTAGCAGTCGCCGCTGCCCAATGCTCCGTCAACTAATGCATGGAAACTGCAATAACTGATCAAAGACTGATCCTTTCCTCCCTCGCTTCCCTAGGTCCCCTGCCTCCCCCGACTTCTCTGCTCCCTTCATTCTTCAAAAAACATAGAATCAACCAGCCGATCGCCTCCTGCTCTGAATGCCAGCCAGGAGTGGACGATCGCAAACACAAGGACGATCGGCACCGTGAGAAAGTGAACGACTCTGAGGGCAAACCAGTCGCCAAAGAAAGCCACAATCCAATGAAATTGAGCAGGTTTGTACATGCCAATGCCGCTTAGCAGCGCTAACAACAGGATGGGAATAATCGACGTGTAGGCAATGCGGTGCCATGCGTACACGCGCCGCTTAGGATTTTTGCTCTGCTGCAAGGCTTTGATGTCATTATCGCCGACATAGCGATGCTTCCAGCGTTGGGCCAAGAGAACGTACACGCCATACCAGAGCAAATTCAGTGAGAAAAACCACATGGCGGCAAAGTGCCAGTGCCGTCCGCCCGCTAGCCAACCACCGAGCAAGCCAATAAAGGGAAAGTGAACGCCTTCTCGTCCGCCAAACACCGGGTTGGCATTGTAAATCTGCAACCCACTCGTCAGCATGAGAAACAGGCTAATGATATTGACCCAATGAAAAAGCTTGGCAGGCGGTGCCTGAAGCGATCGACGGGGCTTAGCAACGGACGATGAAGTCACTGTTTCAGTTTGTAACGACGGCTCACTCTACTGTACCGTGTTGGGCGCGATCGCGCTGACTAGCAGAGACCGAGCAGCATCAACCACTGTGACGCACATGATAGGCGCTCTCATCGCTGCGATCAACCTTCAGCCGTCTCTTGTCCTCGTCACCCAGCTATGCGCTCGCGCCTTTTCTTGATGACGAGTCTGAGGTGTTCTTTCTTGCCAATGTGGGCAGACCCGATCCAGACAAGCCTCTACCCTGAACAATGGAACTCTTGCACGCTTAATGGGTCTATCACGGTAAAGATGCCATACGAGGTTAGGCTGATGATTTCTACAGCGTTTAAGGTTAGTGTGCTGAGTGTTTTTGCGATCGCCAGTGGTTTAGCATCGTCTACAGCAGCAATGAGTGCCCCGGTGACTTCAGCTCAGCCCAAAGCGCTAAAGCCACAGCTCGTGGCGCAGGCTGCCTCTTCTATTCCATCGCTAGAGCAAGCCGTTCTAACCCAAATCAATCAGTATCGTGCCAGTCGCAAATTGGCCCCATTGACGTTAGATTCGCGCATTAGCGTTCAGGCACGGGCACACAGTCAGGCAATGGCAAGTGGGCGCACCCCATTTAGTCACGATGGGTTTCAGCAACGAGTTCAGGCGATCGCCCGCGCCATCCCTTACAGTCGTGCCGCCGAAAACGTAGCGTACAATCAGGGCTACAGCGATCCGGTACGTCAGGCTGTACAGGGTTGGCTGCAAAGCACAGGGCATCGCCAGAATATTGAAGGCTCGTTTGATCTCACAGGTATTGGCATCGCTCAAAATGCTAAAGGAGAGTATTACTTCACCCAGATCTTTATTCGTCGTCGCTAGGGCTGTCATCAATGACTCATACACACAACTTGCAGCAAGGGTTCCAGTCCCTAGCCTTGTTTGTGAGGGCGGGCGCGGCAAGGCTAATACCTCAAGCTTTTTGAGCTTAATTGATGACGCGCCCTAGCCGATACCCGGTACCCTATACTCTGTACTCTAGCTCTTAATTCAGATGGTATTGGCAGATTTCCAGATTTGCGATCGCGACCTGTCTGAAGCACAACTCGCCGAGTATTTGCAGGCAGACGCGATCGCGGTTGACACAGAGACGATGGGATTGCTGCCCCAACGCGATCGCCTCTGCTTAGTGCAACTCTGTGATCCGAGTGATCACGTTTCGGTGGTGCGTATCGAACGGGGACAGACTGACGCACCAAACCTCAAGCGCTTGCTAGAGTCAGACAGTAGCGTCAAGGTCTTTCACTTTGCTCGCTTTGATGTAGCGACATTACACCACCATTTGCAGATCAACGTCCAGCCGCTTTTTTGCACAAAAGTTGCCAGTAAACTTGCTCGTACCTACAGCCCCAAGCATGGCTTGAAGGATCTGGTGCAGGAGTTGGAACATGTAGAGCTTGACAAAAGCGCTCAAAGCTCAGACTGGGGCAATGCGGCAAACCTGTCACCCGAACAACTCCGTTACGCCGCCAATGATGTCCGTTACCTGCTGAGTGCTCGTCAAAAGTTGATCACCATGTTGAAGCGTGAAGAACGATGGGAACTGGCGCAGCAGAGCTTTCAATGTATTCCTACGATCGCGCAATTAGACCTTCTGCAATACCAGGGAGTGTTTGAGCATTGATGCAAGCGCTTGAACGGCGCTATACCAACCAACGCGCCATTTAAAGGTTGGTTCTGTTCATCCTCTCCTCAATCAGATTGAGCGCTAGACAGTCGTTAAAATAGCGGTATGAGCCAACAACGTATTGAACCCCAGCCTGGGCAGGAATCCGTTTGGGATTATCCGCGCCCACCCCGACTAGAAGAAACTAACAAGCGCATCCAGGTAATCTTTAACGGTGTCACGATCGCCGATACGCAACGGGCAAAGCGCGTCCTGGAAACCAGCCATCCTCCGGTCTACTACATCCCTCTAGAAGACATCAAGCAGGAGTATCTGATCAAACGTGCGCGATCGACCTTCTGCGAGTGGAAAGGCCACGGGGCTTACTACAGCCTTGCAGTGGGCGACAAACGCGTGGATGACGTTGCCTGGTACTATCCCGAACCCACTCTCGCGTTTGCTGCGATCGCAAACCACGTCGCATTTTATCCCGCACCAATGGATGGCTGCTATGTAGATGGTGAAAAAGTAACGCCCCAACCTGGCAATTTCTATGGGGGTTGGATCACCAGCGATATTGTAGGCCCTTTTAAAGGAGCGTTAGGTACTTGGGGGTGGTAGCAAAGGGCTTGCAGTAGCGACTTTTGCCTCCTACTGCTCCCGTTCAGCCACAACGCCTCCACAATGCCTAAAGCCGCTTTTCAAGGTATTGACCAATCATTATTTGCTCCCCTGCACGCGACATGATGGTCTGACGAGTGCGATAGTTACGACCGACCAACTTCAACTCTTCCTCAAACACAGAGCCTTTGTACTCGGTGCGTAAGCAAAGTGTAGTGGGATGGGGAAAGTGGAATGCGGCTGAAATGGGCTTGGTTGTTGCAAAGCCGCGATCGCGGTACAACGTCGTACCAGCTGCGCCAAAAAGCGTGGAACCTGCCGATTGAGGCTTTCCAGTAGCCGAATCATGGCTATCCCAAAGAACTTCGGCCCCGCAGCTTAGCAAGGTTCCATCAAGGCCATGCAACTCTGCCAAATGGCTCAATTCAGAACTATTTTGTTCTAAAAAGCGAATTTCAATCACACTAACGACCTCTTTCGTCTCGCCATCTGGCAATGTGTAGTAGCGTCGTTCCGATTTCCAGCGCCCTACCGATTGCTGAAAAAAGTCAGCGATCAGGGATGCTTCAGATGTGGCATTCAGATTTAGTAAAGCAGTCACTTCGTTCAATCCTCACTCTAAGCTGAAACGATGGCTTGCAACGGTCTCACGCTGGGTACACTCCTGAGGGCTAGTTCCAGATTGTTACTTTTCTTAATATATAGCATTACGCTTCGGAGAAGTGGGTAAGCAGTCGCTACATCCTCTTGTAACCAGAAAGTGTAATCTGTCGTTTAAAAGACACTTCCCGAAAACAAGATACGGAAGCAGCGTTCACAGCAGAAAACGCCTCTGCATGTATCTGCTCTTTACGATTACAGTTTTAACAATTCGTTGAACAAGTCGCTACTCCCATAAGGAGTACTGTCGTGCCAGACTGTTACGCTAAATGGGTTTATGCTAAGCGGGTTGAATTTGCCTGGTTGTTACTTCTTGGCTGAGATTAGCCGTGTGTTCTCCAGGACGGGTTCCCACTATTGATCCGCTTTCTCTACAATTCTTCCTAGACCACCGCACGCCTTCATTGATTGACTGCACGGCCTTCGCGGTAGCCGTTGAAATGCAGGGACTTCTGTGGTTTGCTTGCGCGCGCTCCGTCCTCCAACCGATATTTCAAATCGCTTCCTTCTACCACAATGTCGCCCAGCGCGGTCTTCACGTACAGCTTCCCGTGGCGAATCCGTAACACCTGTCTCAATTCAGGATGAGAGAGGGCAGAGTCTAGCGCTTCGGGTTTGTCGAGAAAGTTCGCTGGTGTTGGAGTCGATCGTTCGAGGGTAGTCCTAGTCGGTTGGTCGGCTCTATTGAACGGCTGGAGCGATCGAGCAAGTTTGGGTGCTGTTGTTGGCGGGGTTTTCTCAATGGTCTGCGGTGTGGGCGATCGACGTAGCCAGATCAGCCACTCGTCGCCCGTAAAAGACACTTCGCTCACCAGGGTCGTTACGAAGAGAGTGCCCTGGCTGCAAACAATGTTGCGAATGGGATACCAGGTGTCGCGGGCAAAGATTAAAAGATCCATATGAATGCCATGTATGCCGCTGTGACGGGCGGTTCTCCACCATTCCTTCCATAGCTCTCTAGCGGTGGCATGAGCCAGCTCATAGCCTGCCGGAATATCATCGGCTCGGTACTGCAAAAAGCCTGGTTGATCACCGCTGGGAGTCGGCATAAAATGACGAGCCAGCAAAATTTGGTGGATAAGTGTACCGTACTCAGACTGTTGCCGCACCAAAAGGGTTCTACGACTGCCAGCACATTTAAGAGAGGCAATCAGCCCTCCTCGTTTTGCCAACAGCTGAATGCTATCGAAGGCGGGTTCAATCCGTAGATTCTGGTTTGCCGCTAACGTTGCTTCACCGCTGATAAATTGCTGAATTAAGGTCGCGTCATCAAAGGTAGGCATGGCTCAAAGAAACTGTGAATGTTAGATGCGTTTTGGGTCGCTCCAGCCTTGTGGTTGACTGAAACAAGCCGCTTAAAAGCAGAAATGAGGTGGTAGCGAGGCCCGATCAACACAACGGGATGAAATGCTGAGAAGCGATATGGAGGGCGCTGTTGAAGAAGAAACGTCTGTTCTTTGTCTGATAAGGCTTAAAGTGGTACCTGATGCCTGCACTCAATGAGACAGTTTGATTGCAACCATCAGCGCAGAGCTGTATTCAAGCATGGCTGAAGCAAGCCTTTAAGCCTGAAGATTGCATAGATAGAGCGTTCGGCAAGCACTTGCAGACTGTATTCAACACAACGCAAACTCAGTTGAGAACAGTTGAGGCGGTGCTGCTTTGGCAAACATGCGACGAGACGGTAATGCCAGCAGTTTCTAATGCCTGTTTTTGCTGGATACTTAACGCTAAAAACGGCTTTAGGACGATCAACGGCTTTGGGGGGCAGCCACGATCGTCGTCACAGTTCATGTCGTTTGGGAAACGTTCAAACGTCTTTGCGGTTAGCCAAGTGGGGGCACCGGGCTTGCTGCGTTGTGAATGAACAGCATTGCAGAAAGTTGTAATGTTGTAGATGCGACCTCACACCGATTTGCGTTCACATGTAACTTGCGATCACAATTAAAATCATAGGATCTGACAAAAGCGGTGTTGGTGTCTTTATCGAGTCTTTGAAGAAAGAGCCAGCTTTCTGAGTATGGTATGAAGCTGATTGAAATCGAATCAGTGTTTATCCCAGGTAAGCTGGTTAACCCAGGTAAGCCTTTTTGACCTGATCGTCGTTTAGCAGATCGTTGGCAGCGCCGCTGAGGGTGATCCGTCCAGCTTCTAAAACATAGCCGCGATCAGCATATTGCAACGCCAGGGTGGCGTTTTGTTCTACCAGTAGGATGGTTACGCCTGCGGTATGGAGGGTTTGAATGATGCCGAAAATCTCGCGTACGATGGCAGGTGCCAGTCCTAAGCTTGGCTCGTCGAGCAGCAGCAGTCTGGGGCGACTCATGAGAGCGCGGGCGATCGCGAGCATTTGCTGTTCACCACCGCTGAGCGTACCTGCAAGCTGATGGCGACGTTCTGCTAAACGGGGAAAGGTGAGGAACTGTCGCTCGATATCCGCTTTGATACCGAGGCGATCAGTGCGGGTATAGGCACCCAGTTGCAAATTATCGAGCACCGTTTGTCGTGCCAAAATTCTGCGCCCTTCAGGGCTATGAGCGATGCCTAACCTGACAATTTTGTAGGCAGGTTGACGCGTAATGTTTTGTCCGCTGTAGAGAATGCACCCGTCCCGAATGCTGATAATGCGTGAAATGGCTCTCAGTGTAGTCGTTTTGCCTGCGCCGTTCGCTCCAATAAGCGTGACAATTTCGCCCTCGTTAATGTCGAGATCGATCGCCTGTAACGCTTGAATGCCACCATAGTTGACGCTGAGCTTTTGGAGGGTGAGCAGGGGGGGGAGCATGGAGCAGAAGGTAAAAGTGGGAGTGGGAATCGGGAGTGAGTTGGTTTATTCGGCTCCGAGGTAGGCTTCGATGACGGCTGGATCGTTTTTGACTTGAGCGGGTTCACCGAGTGCGATGAGTTGACCGAAATCGAGAACGGCAATGCGATCGCACAGACCCATGACCAGCGGTACGTGATGCTCGATGAGTAGTACGGTCAAGTTGAACTGGTTGCGAATCTGCCGGATAAAGCCGCTAAGCTGATGTTTCTCACTGGGATTCATACCTGCGGCTGGTTCATCTAGCAGCAGCACTTGCGGTTTTAAGGCGAGGGCACGGGCGATTTCTAAGCGACGTTGATTGCCGTAAGCGAAATTTTGGGCTTGTTCGTCAGCGCGATCGCCCAGACCGACCAAATCTAAAAGTTCGATCGCCGTGTGTCGGCTTTGCTGCTCTTCTTGAGGGGCAGGTGGCAACCCCAGTACGCCTGTAAACACGCCACTACGGTTGTGGATGTGCTGAGCAATCATGACGTTCTCTAGCGCTGAAAGATTGCCAAACAGCCGAATATTTTGAAAGGTACGAGCGATGCCCCTGGTTGCAATTTGATGCGGGCGCAAGCGGGAAATGTCTACGCCCTGGTAAAGCATTTGTCCACTAGATGGTGGAATCAGCCCGGTTACAAGGTTGAACAGGGTCGTTTTGCCTGCTCCGTTAGGGCCGATCAGGCCAAACACCTCACCTTTTTTGACAATAAAGGAGACGTTGTTGACGGCAATGAGGCCACCAAAGCGGCGGGTCAGTCCTTTTGCCTCTAGCGTCGAGCCATGATCAGATTCTGGGCTAGCATAGGCAGGTTCCACTGGAGGCATGGAGTCGTTGGCAAGCAAGACGAGCGGTTGATGCTCTTATTGTCTCCGATCGTGCTCAGTTTTTGATGGCTAATTTTTGATCTTGAACTGAAAGTCGTCTACGGTTTCTCGTTATGACCATTACCAGCATCTTCCCCGCGATCGGTCTTGGCATCCTGCTCTTTTGGGGTGCAAATCTCATCGTTGATCGTTCCTCTTTTTATCAAGCAGCGATTCAATCTTCTGAAAAAGCTCAATTTAAAACGTTGGACGGGCTAAGAGGCTTTTTAGCACTGGGCGTCTTTTTGCATCATGCTGTGATCAATTACCAGTATTTTCAAATTGGCACCTGGCAAACTACGCCATCTAACGTTTATGCCTTCTTAGGGCAAGGTGCAGTCGCGTTCTTTTTTATGATTACGGGGTTCTTGTTTTGGTCAAAAATGATTGCCAAACCTAGCTTTAATCTTAAGGACTTCTATGCCAAACGTGCCTTGAGAGTGTTACCAGCGTACTGGTTTTCGTTGGTGCTGATTATTCTTATTGTTCTGATTTTGTCTCAATTCTCACTCAAAGTGAGCTTGGCAAGATTTTTAATGCAAATTGGTAGCTGGGTTGTGTGCGGCGTTTACGGTTTTTCAAATACGAATAAGGAGCTGTTTCCTGATCTTAATTACAGCTCAGTTGGGCTAATCAATGCCTCCGTGCAGTGGACATTAACCTATGAGCTACAGTTCTATCTTGTGTTGCCGCTGCTTGTTTGGTTTGTAAAACCCTGGAGGTTTTTGGGGTTATTTCTTGGGTTGCTTACGTGTAGTTTGATCACGCCTTATGTGCCGTTACTGACTGTAAGGGGCTTTCTATTTGGGATGGCAGCTGCTTACTTAGTGAAACGGTTAGGATCGAAGCAGTGGCTTTCCGGTGGATGGCTTTCGCTATGCATTCTATTGCTTTTAGCAGCGATTCCTCTTTTGATCGCACCGCCCTATATTGAGAATATGAAGGCGATCGTACTTATTTTTTGTGCCTTCGTTTTCATTGCCAGTGGTAATGATCTCTTTGGGTTGCTGACCGCTCCTGCATCGAGATATCTTGGCACAATTAGCTACAGCGTTTATCTGCTGCACGGCATTGTGCTCTTTTGCGTTTTGCGACTGGTCAATTTGGTCTATCCCATTCAGGGTATGAACCCAATTTACTTTTGGATGATGGCAAGTGTTTGTGGTTTGCTTGTAATTGCTTTGTCGGGGATCAGCTATCGGTATGTTGAGTATCCATTTTTGCGGTTAAAGCCCTCGATGAAGCGTGTGGAAAAGCCAGAACTTGCCCGAACAAGTCCTGTCCCAGTAAAAAGTAAGGATGGCTAACGATCGCTATAGTTTGAGCGCAAAATGGTGGCTGGTAATTTCCATACGCTGACGAAAATAAAAGCGATGAGCGATGAAGCGCTGCACGCCAGAATCGAGACTCAATTGCTGGCAATTATGCGCTCTGGCGTAGTTAATGAGCCATTGAAAGAGTGCTTCGCCATAGCCATGAGAACGATCGCTCGATCGCGTGACCAAATCATCGACGTATAAAAACTTGCCTGAGGCGAGGCATTCTGATAATCGAAACCCTGCAACGGCTTTAACCAGTTCTTGGTCATCGAGATAGGCCAGTTGATAGCCGTTCTGCTGTTGTCGTTGCACCTGTTGGACGAACTTGGATGCCAAGAGATGAGGGCGTAGTTCGAGCATGATGGGGAAACAGCGATCGAACTCCCTCTCTGATACAGCAAGGGCAATATGGTACATCTAGGCTCTCTGTCTGGGTTTGCGTGGTTTGAGCAGGTTAGGAGTGACCAGCCCTTGTGGGAAGAAAACGGAACCGATCACAATCAGTAAGCCAAACAGAATCAGACGACCATCCCGGAGGAATTGCGCTATCCACGAGGGCAGTCCGGGTGTATCGGCAGCCGCACGGAGAATCTCTGGTAGCGCGGTGAAGATCATGCCGCCCACTACAGGCCCAACTACCGTTCTAGAGCCGCCAATCAGCACGAAGGTCAGATAAATAATGCTGGCATCAAAGGTTCCTTGACGGGCATTCCAGGTGTTGAGGAAGTGAGCGCTAACTGCACCAACAATGCCTGCCAACATAGCACCTAGCGCAAATGCCAGGACTTTGTAGTAGGTCGGATTAATGCCCATCGCATCGGCGGCGAGTTCATCTTCACGAATGGCGATGAAGGCCCGACCGATACGGATATTTTCAAGGCGATAAACAAACGCGATACTGATAGCCAGTAAGGGTAGGACAACCCACAGATAGTCGATCGCCGCATGAAACGGTTGTGGAATGCCGAAAATGCCGACTGCGCCACCTGTGATCTCCAGGTTGAGCGCGAGAATGCGAAGAATTTCGACGAAGGCAATGGTGGCGATCGCGAGATAGATACCCCGCAGCCGTAGTGCTGGAATGCCCACCAAAATCCCCAACAAGCCACAAACAAACCCAGCCACCAGCATCTCTAGCAGCAGGAGTGGAATGGGAAAAACTCCTTCGGGTTTGAAGACCTGCGTTGACAAAATCGCTGCGATGTAGCCCCCTAACGCATAAAAACCAGGACTTGCCAGTGATAGCTGTCCTGCCATGAGCGGTAGGTAAAGCGATAGCCCCAGCATGGCTCCCAAAAGCATGGAGACGATGAGGAAGCCATAGGTAGAGAGAAAATCAAACATCGGAGCCGTGTGGAGTAGTTCGTTTTTAGCGTTCAGTCTGCTTTCTCTGCGCTCAAAACTGACGATCGCAGGGACACGATCGTGAGTATTCTACACTGCTTGCTTTCTTCTCTTGATGTGATGATTTGGTGGTGAATTAAAGGACGTAGAAGCGATGCGTTCATTGCTGTAAACGAGCGCATGCCCTCAAGCCATCTCTCTTCGTCAGCTTGAGGGCATGAAGACGGCGCTACAAAGATTTAAGCAGCCCAATAGTTTTTCTTGATCCAGTCCTGCATTTCGGTTTCAGATTGTGTCACCAGCCGTTGCCCTGTTTTGGGGTAGTAAACGCTCCAGTACGCGTGCCCTTTGCCGTCGGCGAGTTGCGTTACTTGAAGCTGGTACAGGCTAGGAACGGTATCTGAAAAATGATCCCACAGGTGTTGAAACCACGCTTGCACAGGGTTAAAGGATGCGTGTTGTACCGCTTTGCGCTCTCCTATCAACTGCTCATATTCACGCTCTAGCAACGCGGTCAATTGCTCGTTGTGACCAGTTCTAGCGACCTCTAAACGATGGGTGAGTGAGGCGAGCATGCTGGAGAGATGTTTAAGTTTCAGGTCAGAATCGTTAATTAGTGTAGATGTAGTCATAGTCGGTCAGGAGTGCCTTATTCGTCCAATATCACTCTTACCAGTTTATCTTTCACCCATAGCATTTCGATAATTACAGTCAAATTTGATACAAAATTAAATCGTTCTGTAAATTGGCTCTATGTGCATCCATTGCCAATTTATCCTTCACGGCAAAAAAGAATGCTGAATGGGAGGGTTGATATTGAGGTCTGATGATGAACCGTAGAGACGCGGAGACGCGGAGTTTTGATGAGTTAACGCAGCAGACGATCGGAGCGTGTATTGAGGTGCATCGTCATCTAGGGCCAGGGCTATTGGAGTCTGCCTACGAGCACTGCCTCTGCTATGAGCTATCGTTGGCTGGTCTGGAGTTTGAGCGCCAAAAGCCATTACCCATAGTCTATAAGGGTGTCCAGCTAGATTGTGGGTATCGTCTGGATGTAGTGGTGGAGGATAGGCTGATTCTGGAGCTAAAAGCGGTTGAGGTGCTTCTACCCGTTCACAGCGCACAATTGCTAACCTATCTCAAACTCTCTTGCTTAACTGTGGGATTGCTAATTAATTTCAATGTCCCTGTTCTCAAGAGCGGTCTGAAGCGAATTGCCACCAACTTTCAAGAAACCTCTGCGTTCTCTGCGCCTCAGCGGTGAGATGAAACCGCCGAGACGCTAAGTTCACTGAGAAAAGGGTTAGATGAGGAAGCGGACGAATTTGTTTTTGCCGAGTTGCAACACTTTGCCAACGAGATCATCGGGAACATTGAAGACACGATCGACCTCCTCAACCTTTTCCCCATCTAACCGCACGGCTCCCCCTTGAATTTGACGTCGTGCATCCGAACTGCTTTTGCATAAACCACTGGCACTGACAAGGAAGAACAGCTTGGCAGGAAATTGTACTGAAGACAGGGAGAATTCAGGAACCGTATCTGCCTGAGTCGTATTGCCTTGCACGAGGGCGATCGCATCTTGTTGTGCCTGTTTCGCAGCGGCTTCACCGTGATAATGGGTAACGACCGTCAGCGCCAGCAGCTTTTGCGCTTCGCGGGGATTCTCAGGGATATGGTTGATCGGCAAATTGGTGAGCAGTTCAAAGTAGGACTTAAGCAGCGTATCGGATGTTTTCTCTAGCTTGGAGTACATAGTGAGCGCATCTTCTGACAAGGCCACATAGTTTCCCAGCGATTTCGACATCTTTTGAATGCCATCGGTACCTAGCAAAATGGGGACGAGTAGCCCAAACTGGGGACGTAGCCCGAAGTGACGCTGCAAATCTCGACCGAGCGCAATGTTAAATTTTTGATCAGTGCCGCCAAGTTCAACATCGGCTTCGATGGCAACAGAGTCGTAGCCTTGCATGAGGGGATACAGGAATTCATGCAAATAGATGGGATCGCCCTTGTCATAGCGTTCTGAAAACCCCTCTTTTGCCAGCATTTGCCCAACCGTTGTGGTGGCGAGGAGCTGTAGAATTTTGCTGAGATTCAGGTTCGACAACCACTCTGAGTTGTAGCGAATTTCCAAACGTCCTGGTGTTTCAAAGTCTAAAATCGGACGAACTTGATTCAGATACGTCTGGGCATTGGCGCGCACCTCGTCTTCGGTTAACTGACGGCGGACTTCTGATTTGCCTGTGGGGTCGCCAATACGAGCGGTAAAGTCACCAATAATCAAAATAGCGGTATGTCCCGCATCCTGAAACGCTCGCAGCTTCCGCATCGGAATGCTATGCCCTAGATGAATGTCCGTCCCGGTCGGGTCAATGCCTAACTTGATACGAAGAGGGCGATCGCTCTGCGCTAACCGTTGCTCCAGATTCTCATCACCGCTGGTAGACTCGACCTGATCGGGAAAAATTTCGCTGATGCCACGTCGCAGCCAGGACAGATTAGACATTGTTATCAAAAAACACGGAAGGGTAACAGGGCACAGAGCCTCAAATGCTTGGTAAGGCTAACGCGCATTGGCACTTCCTTAATGAAGTTATCAACAAGCTGCCTGCCATTAATTTAACGTGGTTTGTCATCCATCCCGTAGTTATGATGTTAACCTTGCTGCTAAAGCCGTGCGGATACCTCCGTTTCGGGCATGAATAGTATGATTGAGTACCTGTGACGCGATCGCTGACTACCTAACACGATCGCTAAAGACTGCCCTGTTTCATCGTTGCAAGGATTTAAAGTCGTCGTGGCATCCAACACTCTTCAACAACGCAAACACCCTGGCGCACCAGACACGATTTATCAGATCGTTAAAACCGTTGGCAAGGTGACGGGTGGTATGGTACTTGGCGTCACGATGCTGACGAGTTCTGTCGTCGCTGGTGGGCTGGTGGGTCTAGCTATCAGCTTTCGTAACTTGCCAGATGTGCGCATTCTCCGTAGCTATGTGCCCAGCGAGACGACCCATATCTACGATGTGAAGGGCCAGCTGCTGACCAGCATTCATGGCGAGGCAAACCGAGAAGTCGTGCCGCTAGACAAGATCTCGCCCAACCTCAAGCGGGCTGTGTTGGCGATCGAAGATAGCTACTTCTACTCTCATCATGGAGTAAACCCAGGTGCCGTCATGCGCGCCTTCTTAGCAAACTGGTCAACAGGGTCAACGGTTGAAGGCGGCTCGACCCTGACCATGCAGTTGGTCAAAAACCTGTTTCTCACACCGAAACGTGCCTTTAGCCGCAAAGTGGCAGAGTCTGTGCTGGCGCTCCGGTTGGAGCAAATCTTCTCCAAAACTCAGGTCTTTGAGATGTACCTGAACCAGGTCTACTGGGGACACAACACCTATGGCGCTGAAACGGCAGCTGAAAGCTATTTTGGCAAATCTTCTGCAAACCTGACTCTGGCGGAATCTGCCATGATGGCAGGGCTGATTCAAGCTCCCGAAAGCCTTAGCCCTTTCATTGACTACAAGGCTGCGAAGCAACGGCAGCTAACTGTACTGCGTCGCATGAGAGATTTGCACTGGATTACGCCCCAAGAGGAAGTAGCTGCCCGGAAACAACCCATCAAACTGGGTAAAATCACGTCTTTTCAAGGTAGCACCATACCCTATGTCACCGAAGCAGCAGTGCAGGAGCTGACAAAGCGGTTTGGGAAAGATGCTGTCCTTAAGGGTGGGATGCGAGTACAAACCACAGTTGATACCAAGCTCCAGCGTGTTGCTGAAGATGTTGTCGCTCGTGGGCATGCAAATTTACTGAATCAGGGCGTCTATGCTGACCAAATGGCTTTAGTAGCCGTCGATCCGCGCACCCATTTTGTGAAGGCGATGGTTGGTGGGGTGGATTATCGTAAGAGCCAATATAACCGAGCTATGCAATCTTTACGGCAGCCTGGTTCGGCATTTAAACCGTTTGTCTACTACACAGCGTTTGCCTCTGGTAAGTTCACGCCCGATTCAACGATTTCGGATACGCCTGTAAGCTATCCCGATGGTTACGAATACTACTCGCCGCAGAACTACGATCACACGTTCCGTGGCTCAATGCCTATCCGATCGGCCTTGGAACAATCGCGCAACGTTCCAGCCGTTCGCATTGGGCAAGAAGTTGGGTTGAACAAGGTGATCGATGTCGTCCGAACGATCGGCATTCGCAGCCCGATCGAGCCTGTGGTTTCCTTGCCACTTGGTTCGGTTGATCTCACGCCGTTAGAAATGGCTGGAGCCTACGCTACCTTTGCTAGCAACGGTTGGTATTCGGAAACAACCCTGATCGTGCAGGTTACAGACAGCACCGGCAATGTTTTGCTAGATAACACGCCGAAACCACAACTGGTACTCGATCCGTGGGCAACCGCTTCGCTGACCGACGTGCTACAGGGCGTCATCAACCGGGGAACGGCAGTGGCAGCAAGGCTTGATCGTCCCGCCGCTGGTAAGACGGGCACCACATCCTCGGAACGAGATATCTGGTTTGTGGGCTATGTGCCTCAACTATCAGCCGCCGTATGGGTCGGGAACGACGATTACCGTCCGCTAGGGCATGGCGCAACGGGTGGCGGGTACGTTGCACCGATCTGGCGTGACTTTATGCAACAGGCACTGCAAGGTATACCTGTAGAAAATTTTCGATCGCCCTCAGAGTTTAGCCGACCCTAGAAAGCGATTAGTTTTTAGTTGTTAGAAGAATTGTCTAACAACTAGAAACCTTTCTTGAATGCCCAAAGGGCTATACAACCAACAGCTATCACGCCGTTCTCTCGACTTCAGCTTTCATTCGCTCTAGCGTGCGGTTCATTTGGTCAAACATTTGCTGGGGAGTCATACCAAACTGACCGAGCTGGGTGCGAAGCTGCTCCACAGTCATTTGGGCCATAAAATCTTCAGAGAGTTCAAAGCGCTTCATGAAGATACGGTAGCGCTCCATCATAGTTTCCATCTGTTCAATGAACAGCTTTTTACCTTCGCGATCGAACTTCCCATAATCAGCCCCAAGCACCATCAGCGATTGATAATCCTCAAAAAGCTGTTTGGCGTCTTGCTGGACAATTTCAGAATCAAAAAATCCCATCGGTTTAAATCTTCGCTATTGATATGTGCCAAGGCAGACTGTGGTCGCGCTTGACACCATTATCTTAATTCAATGCCCGATCCGTTTAAATCAGCGATCGGTAGGGGTTTCACTACCTAAAAGAAGAGGGGCATTGTGTCTGGCACTGCACCAATCGCTCAAGCGTACCCGATCGCCATTATCGGCATAGCTCACATAGCTCAATAATTTTAGTTTGCAATGTGATCAGATCATCGGCCCCTCGCTTCAAGCTGGCTTCTAGCTCTAGCAGCAACGGCAGGGTCTGCACCAGCGTTTGGGAGGACAGTGACTCTACCTCTTTCTGCAAAAAATAGAGGCGCTTGGGGTTGCGCAGTTCGGCGGCTTTGGCAATCTCTTGTTCGCTGCGTTCGCCTGCATCTCGCATCACTTTAATCCACAGCCAGGTGCGAAACTGTGTGACCAGGCTACTGACGATGCGTAGAGCGGGTTCATTTTGGCGCAACAAGTCCGCAACTAAGTCAAGCGCCTGGGATGTTTGTCCCTGGCGGATGGCAGCGGCTAGCTGGATGGTGCTTTGGCTGTTGGCGGTTACAAGTGTAGCGATCGCCACTTCATCTAGCGGTTGATGCGAGTCACCGACATACAGCCACAGTTTTTCTAGTTCGCTATGCAGTTGCCGCGTGTCGTTGCCTACCAAATCGGCTAGCAGTTCCGCACCGTGAGCAGTTAGCTTAACCCCAACAGCTTGCGCAATTTGCTTCACTTGCTTGACCAGCAAATCGGTTTTCCAAGTGGGAATGAGAGAAAATTCTTGAAGCGTGGCGTGCTTTTGGAGTAGTTTTGTAGACTTTAAGCGACTGTCTGGCTTGTTGCTGGTGGTCAATAGCAAAGTGGTGCTTGCGGGCAGCTCTGGTAATGTGCGTTCTAGCTCAGTCAAAATCGCTTCAGGACAGCGCTGACAGAGCGTGGTTTCGGCTAGCCAGATCAGACGATGAGCTGCGCCAAAGGGTGGAGTCATAGCTTGATTTAAGCCCTGCATGATAGCATCGGGCTGCTCAGCGGTGATTTTGTCGTAATTAAAGCTGCTCCAGACGGGATCAAGCAGTTGCCGATGGAGCGTGGTTGCTGCTTGGGCGATCGCAAAGCTATCTTCGCCCCAGTACAGGTAAATTGGCATTTTGAATACCTCCCGTTCTCGCCCGTAATTGTATTGTCCTAGCAATCCTGCCCAATTGGCTTTAGATTATGGTGGGGATCAACTATTTTTGCACGCTGGTCTTTGACGGTTGGGTTGTGCAGGTGAGCATCGGTCAGTATCTACGCATAGCGAGATGCATCAGCTCTCTAAAACACCCAGTCCTAGAGAAGCACCCAGTCATAGATATGATGAAATAATCTTGCGAGGCGATCGACATTGGACGAGAACTATCAGACTTATCTGAATCGGGCGATGCGTTTGATCCTACCGGAAACGTATCGCTCTCAGGTGCAGCATCTTCAGGAATCTCCCAAATTTCAACACGACCCGGCAAGTGGTCGAAAAGCAGCTCCGTTTCCCGGCTATACGATCGTGACGCCGCCAGGAAGCGAGGACACAAAAAATGTGACTTTGCACGAGAGCCTGAACCAGTATCAGCAGCAACTTCTGCATAAGCTGGGCGGGGAGCTATTTGTGCCTGTGCCACCGGAAAGCTTTCACCTTACGGTGGCAGATTTAATCTGGGATAGTGCCTTTCGTGATGCCAGTCAGGAGAACCCTGGGTTTGAAGAACAGCTTCAAACCCAGATTGCAACGATTTTCCGTCAATCTCATGCGATGGTTGAAGGGAAACCTCTACAGTTTCAAGCACTGGGGCTGATGGTCATGCCACGGGCGATCGCGGTGTGTCTAGCGCCGACCGATGAGCATTCTTACGATCGTGCGTTGAAACTCCGCCGCGCCATCTTTCAGAACTCAGATTTGATTGGGTTAGGCATTGAACAACAGTACTACTTTACGCCTCACATCACGTTGGGGTATTTCGGCTCTATTCCTTCGTCTGAGCTACTTGCGGCTCTGAGCGACAGTTTTGTACAACTCAACCAGCAATGGCTGGAGCAGGAACCTCAAGCGTTTTGGGTCGATCGGGTTGAGTTACGCAAGTTTGATGACATGACCCGCTACTACCGCGAACCAGATTGGGCCATCTTCGAGTTCTAAGATCGTTGCATTGTGAACGTATCTTTCAGCGCTCTGGTGGTTGAGCTAACCGCTACGAGGCTAATGGTTGAAGCGCCTGTAACCCTGATTGACTGCCAAATCTTTCAATAATCGCCTGCACCGCCCTGCACTTTGAGGATATTGGTGGCGAGCAGATTCACGTCGCTATTGTCACAGGTTTCACTCCGATGCACCGTGTAGTCCATCCAATTCAGCCCATGTTTGGTGCGATTGCGGGCGTCAACATCATACGGCGAGTCAATTAACTGATGATGGGGCGGGAGCTGCTTCACGCCATCAAAGCCTTCATCACGCAGCGACCATCCCAACCCATCCTTCCAATCAATTCGACTCCGCATCGCTTCGGCTGCCTGTCGATCGCTCAGTCCTTCCATGAACTGCGTCACCCTCACCATCACTAATGGTTCAGGCGAGTAAGCCGCTTGTCCGCTCGTGGCACAGAACAACTCGGCAACTTGTTCATCCTCGTAGACCACTCCTAACTCATCGCGCAGGTTCAGGTACACATTCCCTTTTGGAAAAGCTTGTCGGGCAATCCGAGCGGTCTTAGGATCGCGGATTGAATAACTTCGACAAGTGAGATGTTCTGTAGGGGGCGCACGACCGTACGCCCGTACCTCAAGATCACACTTTAATTAATTCTCGTTCCTTAGCAGGGATCTGTTCAAAGTTTTGGGGTGTAGAGTTATAGCTGTTCTCCCTGTCCAAACCCGGTGCGTCGCTCCACTGATCTTCCAATCGTGCCTTTTTTTCTTGAATTCGCCACCAGTATCCTCAAAGTGCAGAACGGAGTAGGCGATTACGAAAAGATTTTTCATCCAATCATCTCTGCCTTCATACAGACTGCCGCGTAAAAAAAGATACCTCGCCTGGTAGGGAAATCTAAGAACGTTGTTTCTTATCATTAAAAGAGGCTCTAGTAAGCGGAAAGGAAATTACTAAGTGGTCCGACGCAATTAAACTGAACGTGCTACATGGGCTGACCGCTGACCGCTTTAAAAGTGCGTCCGTTTAATCGAGTTTTACATAGCATCTCAAATTTGAAGGAGTAACAAATGCCAAGACTTGTTGGGAAGCAGTCTCATACGGGCGAAAACATTACAGCGCTAATCACACTTGCTGCGGTCATTGGTGTTGCACTGGAATATATTGGCGTCATAAATGTAGTTCCTGGTTTTGGACGTGACGATCGCTACAGCCCACTACAAAGCCATGTCACTAGTGAACATGTAATAGCTCGGCATCAGCATTAAAAGAATGCGTTGAAGCAGAGCACACGGACACAAGATCTCATCGTTTTAGCAGGAGTCATGAGGGATAACAGCCATGCGTAAAGGCAGTGATGTCATCGGTAAAGTCGTCGTTACTTACGACACAGGTTTAAGAATTGAACGCATCCAAGATTTAATTTTTGATCAGGAAAGTAATCAAATTTTGGGTTTCTTGGTGCAGGAGAAAGGTGTGTTTCGCGATGCCAGAGTGATTCTCTTAGAAGAGGTTATGGCGATCGGTGCCGATGCGGTTGTCGTTGCATCTCAAGCGTCGGTGATCAAGGCGCACAAGCATCCCGAAATCAAAGCCATTTTGCGTCATAACAACGTCCTGAAAGGCACCAGAATTTTGACCACAGACGGGCTTAATCTGGGTACGTTAGTCGATCTATTTTTTGACAATCGCTCTGGTACGGTTGCAGGCTACGAGTCCTCCGGTGGCTTGTTTTCAGATGTGTACTCTGGGCGATCGTTTGTGCCCGCTCCCAAAACATTAAAAATTGGACGCGATGTCGCCTTTGTACCACCCGAAACCGCTGAGCTAATGCGTGAGCAAGTTGGTGGCATTAAAGGTGGCATTCAGGCGGCTGGTGGCAGACTGCAAGAAACAGCAGATACCGCAAGCCGTAGACTGCAAGCATCGGCAGATGCCGCGAACCGTCAATTGCAGGCATCGGCTGAGGTGGCTAACCTACGGCTCCAGGAAGCGGGACAGGCCGCTACCGAAGCACTACAGACTGCAAGCGAAGCCACAGCCGATCAACTGCAAGAGGTGGGCGGTAAGTTCCAGGACTTCGATCGCTCTGCCACAGCAACCTTCACCAATCAATTAGCTGACCCAACCGAGCAGCGGCTTTTTGTGATCGGTCGCCGCATAGAGCAAGACCTTTTTACCCAAGACAACACGATCCTGGCCCTGCAAGGTCAAGAAGTAGCGCCTGCTTTGGTTGAGCGTGCAGAGCAGTTGGGTATGCTGGATGCACTTTATGTTGCAACGGGCGGTAGTGTCACCGCACCATTAAGCCGCAACGTACAGCAAACGGCAGCAATGGCAAGCGATCGCATTCAGAATGCGACCCAAAGCGCGGCTGTAACGATTCGTCAATCTGCCAGTGAACTAGCGGCACGCAGTACGGTTGACCAGGCAAAAGGCCGTCGAGCATCGCGCATGGTGCAAACAGCCGATGGCTTTATCATCGCGGCTCCTGGGCAAATCGTTACCGACTCCGTGATTGCTGATGCCAAACTGCATGGCAAAGAAGTCGCGTTGTTAAGTGCGGTTGGGTTAGCGCCAGCAGAAGCCATTCGCTCCAGTGCCGATGATGCCTGGTTGGAAGGCCGATCGCAACTCCACGATCGCACTGCTCTTGCCCAAGAAAACATAAGCAACTTCTGGCAAACGTTACAAGAAAAAGCGCAGGAACTCCAGGGCCGCAGTGCCCGTGCGATTAAGCAGCAACGCATTGAGCAAGCGCTCGGTCGCCCAGTCACGCGTGTCATCCTCGATCCGCAGGACAACGTGATTCTCAATGTGGGTGAACTGATTACCCATCGTGCCGTGCGCTTAGCAGACGAGGGCGGCGTTCTCAATGTGCTGCTTGGCTCTGTCTATACGAAGGAACCCACGATCGACGATCGTGAAATTCGCGCCTCCGAGCATGGCACAGCCGCTCTGGAGTCGTACCATTAACCGTCTTTGCAAGCGAACTAATTGTGACACTGCCAGCAAATAAAACATACTGAGAACACCTCCCTGATTTCTGCCAGACTTTCAGGGAGACCGCTTATATGCGCTCAGTAGCGAATTGAGAGATGGTTAAATACCCCACAATCTTTGTCCTACAGTCTGTCTCAAAGCACGTAAGTAATTTACTTCAGAGTGAGATGCTCTGACTAAAGATGTTGCATTGATGTTAGTAACTTTAGGATGATAGCCTTTAATCGGTTTAAGTCCACATGGACTCGACCTTACTAAAAACTCTCCACTTCGATAGAGGCTCATCAATGTCGGATCTAGAGAGTTATAGACATTAACAACTTGTCCAACCAGGCTTGAAGTTGAACTTCCCCATTCTTTAGTCCTTCGAACAGCCCCACCAAGAAGAATCGTGTTGTTTAATAATTTCTTAGATGGCGACCAGTTTTTTAGCCCATAGTAAACAACCTGAACGCCGAGTGAGTAGCCAATTACTGACACAGATTTGTCTGGAAGGTTTTTAACTAATTGGTAGAAATGATCTCTACCGACGTTTTCAGCACGTTCCTTTACTCCGCTCCAATTGGCGCAAAGTTTGTCTGTTGAATCCCACCAAAGATAGTGGATTGAACCCTTCCATCCTGTATCTCTTAAAAACCACTTCCAGTCACTTTGGGTACTTCAATCAAAGCTATATTCTGACCTGTATCCCCTAATAATTATAAGTCCTTCAGACCAGCCTTTGGATGGTTCAACTTCAACTAGAAAAGGATCTTGCATGAGAATGTTGTTTTAGAAGAAACGCTCTGCATATGTAGAATTCCCTCAAGCTGATTCGTTTAATCAGGGCAACTAATTTTTTGCAAAATACTGGGCGATCGCAGAGCTTCCAAATTTTCACACCCCGTACAAAACATGGCGGTTGTCATTTCAGCCATCAAAATCTCGACCAGTTCGTAAAGTGCCGCTTCTGATTCGTGGGCCGCTTGCAAAAACGGGAGTGCCATGCCAGCCAGATCTGCACCCAGCGCGATCGCTTTGGCGGCTTCCAGCCCATCGCGCAGTCCACCAGAAGCAATGAGGGGCATGTGCGGGGCGATCGCTCTTACTGCGGTCAGACATTCTGCCGTCGGTAGCCCCCATTCTGCAAAGGTTTTACCCAAGCGACGCTGCTGGTCATCCGTTGCACGTTCGCTTTCCACCAAGGCCCAGGACGTACCGCCTGCTCCTGCTACGTCGATCGCGGCAATGCCCGCTTCCATCAGCTTGATTGCCATTGCGGCTGAAATGCCGTTACCCACTTCTTTGGCAATCACGGGCACAGGCAATGTCTCACACAACACCGCAATTTTGTCTAACAAACCTTGAAAGTTGGTGTCGCCTCTGGTTTGAATGCATTCTTGCAGCGGATTTAGATGCAGAATGAGGGCATCCGCTTCGAGATCATCGACCACACGGCGGCACTCATCCAGACCATAGCGGTAGTTCAACTGCACCGCCCCTAAATTTGCAAAGAGCGGAATATCACGAGCAACGGCGCGGACGGCAAACGTTGCAGCAACGTCTGGCTGCTCAACAGCAACCCGCTGAGAACCAACACCCATCGCTAACCGATAGTGTTGGGCAACGGCTGCCAATCTGTAATTGATGGCTTTGGCATGGTCTGTGCCTCCGGTCATAGAGGAGATCAAAAGCGGTGCGCCTAGCGTCTTACCAAGGAAGGTGGTCGTCAGAGTAATGTCATGGCGATCGATCTCTGGCAAACAGCAGTGGGTAAAGCGATAGCGCTCTAAGCCTGTTGTAATCTGGCGACACTGGACATTTTCATCCAGGCAAATGCGAAGGTGGTCAGCTTTACGAATCTGGGTTTCCATGAAGTGAGAGTGTGAGATGTGAGGTGTGAGCTATAAGCAAAGGCTAAAGCTGTTAACGTCACTTTTAGCCTTCATCCTTTATCCTTAAGCCTTTCTTCTACACCCTAACCCCTACACCCTGATTAACTCCACTCCATCGTGTCCATCAATGTCTTGGAGATAAACCCTGACCTGTTCTTCTTTGGCTGTAGGGAGTTGCTTGCCGATGAAGTCGGGATGGATGGGCAGTTCACGATGCCCGCGATCGACCAGTACGACCAGACGAATGACCTCTGGACGACCATAATCATTCACTGCGTTTAAGGCCGCTCGAATGGTGCGCCCTTTGAAAATGACATCATCTACCAGCACGACGGTTTTACCAGAAAGGTCGAAGGGAATATCGGTTTTGGCTGGAGTGCGAATGCCAATACTGTCCAAATCATCACGGTAGAAGGTGATGTCGATCGCCCCCAATGGCACCACCACACCTTCTAGTGCCTCAATTTGACGGGCTAACACTTCTGCCAGGTTGACCCCTCGCGTATAGATACCCAGGAGCACGAGTTTAGAGAGATCCGATCGTTCAACTACCTGCGATGCCAAGCGCGTCACGGTTCGACGGAGTTCTTCCGCTGAAAGAATTTCGACCACTTCTGGAGACATAAGAGTTAAGAGTTTTGAGTTGAGAGTTTTGAGTGTCGAGTTAATTTTTAACCTGCTTGAATAGCAAATACGGCTTTGCTATAGCGATCCTATTTGCTTTGTGAGTATGATTCTGATTTAGCTTACTCCTTCGGAGAAGTAAGCTACAGCGGTCAGCTTTAAATCTGGGCTGACGACTGACTGGGGCAGACATAACATACTTTTCACGAATGATTTAGAACTGCCCTATTCAAAACTCAAAATTCAAAACTCTCCTCTCTATCCTTCATCTTTTGGCTGCACTGCTTTGACAATGCGTGACAGTTCGCTTTTCTCATCAATTGCAATGCGTGTGGGTGAGCCACTAATAATGCGCTCAAAGTTGCGGAAGGAGTCTTTAATTTCGGGGCCACGCTCGCTAATAGTGTATTCACGAATGCCTTTGTCATGCCAGGAACCTCGCATCTTAAAGACATTGATTGCTCGTGCCATTTCACCTCTAATTTCAACGTATTGCAGCATCAAAATTGTGTCGGTGATGGTGGAGATATGGGAATCGGTGATGGAATGCGACCCCATAAATTGATCAGACGTATTGGTAAAGAAGCCCGTAATTTCTTCTTGTTTGGCAAAACCAGTGACGCCAATCACAAACTGACGAAAGGCGTTATTGCTGACACCACGAGCCAGAGCTGAAAGAGAATCGATCGCAATTCGTGACGGTTTAAATTCAGCAATTTCGGTTTTAATAATCTGCAAATGATCTTCTAAGCCTGCTGATTCTGGGTAGGCGCAGATAATTCTCAGTACGCCTTTTTGCTCCAATTCTTCAAAGTCGATGCCCCAGGAATAGGCATTGCGAGATAACTGAGCGCGTGACTCTTCATAGGCAAACAAAATGGCACGATCGCCTCGTTGGCAAGCATCTTGCAAAAACTTGCTCACCATCATGGTTTTGCCGGTTCCAGTTGCCCCCGTTGCCAGAATAATGGAGTCTTTAAAGAAGCCGCCGCCGCACATTTCATCCAGCGTTTTGACTCCAGATGAAACGCGCACATTAGACGATCGCTGAGTTAAACGCATCGCTCCCAGTGGGAAGATATTGATGCCGTTATTGGTAATGGTGAAGGGATACTCCCCCTTCATGTGGGTAGTGCCACGTAGTTTGAGAATCTCGATCGTTCGCCGCCGTCGTTCCCCCTCCAATACGTTACGAATAATCACCACATTATCGGAGACAAATTCTTCGACGCCAAAACGAGCGACGGGGCCATATTCTTCCACACGCTCTGTGGTCATCAGCGTAGTTGCGCCCACTTGCTTGAGGCGAGCGACCAACCGAAAAATTTCGCGTCGCACCACACCAGCGGAATCGTATTGTTGGAAAACGGCTGTTACAGAGTCGATCGACACCCGCTTCGCTTTGTATTTACGAATCGCATACTGAATCCGCTCAATCAAAGCTGATAAATCAAAATTACCTGCTATATCTTGCCCCTCTGGATCGGGAGATGCATCTAAAATAAAAAGCTTGCCTTCATTAATAAATTTCTGTAGATCCCAACCAAAACTGAAGGCATTTTTGATGATATCAGCGGGAGATTCTTCAAACGTGACAAAAATACCTGATTCGTCGAAATCAACAATACTGTGGTACAGAAATTGAATGGCTAATAGTGTTTTGCCTGTGCCGGATGTCCCACTAATGAGGGTTGTACGACCTGTGGGTAATCCACCGTGGCTAATGTCGTCAAACCCTTCAATCATGGTGCGAATTTTTTGCACACCGGGGATGTTGTGTTCGCCGTTTGGTGAACTTTGGCTCAGTTGGTTCATAGGATATGATTAAGACAATCGATAAACTGGCTTGTTTGTCGTTGTGCCGTACCGTTTTGCTATTGGTAGCATACGCCCTATCGTGAACAGTTTGATCGGTTACTCTAGCAAGTCAAAAGCGTCATCTCGTAGCTCTTCGTAGAGGAGATCCAGCCCAATGAGCACTTTTTCACGATCAGACAAGTCACCAATAATCTTACGTACAGGCGGCGGCAAAATTTTAGACAGCGTTGGAGTTGCTAAGATTTTATCTTCCTCGGCAAGTTGAGGATTCTTCAAAACATCAATCACTTTCAGCGCGTAAACACCTTGAAAGTCTTTTTCAAGAATGTCATTTAAGACTTTCAGCGCGCGAATTGAGCTTGGTGTATTTCCAGCAACGTAGAGCTTGAGGATGTAGGTTTTTTTAAGGGAGCTCATAGAAGGTTCAACAAGCATAAAAGCCAGGGCTGATGCCTCATTATTTTAGTGCGATCGTTTCCTAAAGAGACAGAGGTTGCAATACCGTTTCACGGATCAAGCTCACGCTTCTCTTGGTACAGAACGTCGATACATCTCGCATAGATGAGCGATCGTGTCAATCAGCGTCAGGCGATAATCTAGTAAAATGTCATCGCTACGGCCCTCCAATTTTAGCTGTTTCGCAAACTCATCCATCAAATCCATGTGGATTTCTACCACTTGCGACGTCGCAACATCGGCAAAGAAGGCAGAATTGACAAACTCATCAATGCGCTGATTGAGCGTGTCGTCTTCTCCAAAGTAATGTAAAACAATCTCTCGATATTCACTGCGGAGTTGCGCTAAGGCTTCTTGCTGCTGTGTTGCGGACAAATAGCGGAAGAAATTGCGTGGATTGCGCTTGTAATAAACGCCGAGATAACCCAGTCGTTCTTTGAGCTTTTCTGATAATCGCCGCTGTTGCAACATAAGGAAGTTTTGAGCACTGAGATCTGTCGCCAGATCAACCGTTGAAAGTGTGTTGCTTAAGCGACACGTTGGCGAAAGGTGAAGGAATTGATCGATCGCCCGTTCAATGTCATCGTTAACGGCTTCAAATTGATTCGGTGTAATCCACACTTCTGCTGTGTGATAGGCAAAGGCAAGCCCAAGGTAATCGACTGCTTTACTGACCCGCGTTGGCTCTATAGCAGCAGGAGAGGTGCTTGATTGGCTATTCTCAACGGTGGCTAATGGCTCTTCACTCACCACAACTGCTGGAAGCAGCGTTGCCTGACCGTGTAGCTGATGCGCAAGCTGAGGTAAGGTTGGGCTGCTACGTAGAACCAGGCAATCAAGGCTGTGCTTTTCTTGCTCCACAAAGGTGAAGAACTCATCGCTCGATTGCAGCAGTGTGATGAGATGTCGATCGCGGTCTAGCCAGGGTAAGAGTGCCTGAGTCAGCGGTTCAGACTCGAGGAAAATACCGATCGAGAGCTTAGAACGTTGCAAGTTAGGCGAAGGATGGTTCAAAACGATCTAAAACCTGGACACTGATTAAAACAGCCTTTGTTGCTCCTAGACCTCAAGCGTCTACTGCAAATGGCTCGAAAAGCTTTAATTTTTATTAAGATTCTAGCACTCAATTAATTATAGTTACAAACTAGCCGGACTCTGAGCATACTAGCCTGCTACAGGGGCATAATCGAGTGGTATTGCTCATCTATTGACCGAAATCGTTTACGTCTTCTTTTTACTCGTTGTGATTTCAGTCCTCGTTGTGACTTCAGCCACCTAAACATACCTAAGCATAAAAACCTCAGTACAAAAGTCTTTGTGTGCATGTGCTGATGGTGTCAGTGTCTCTAACTTTGATTGCGCCTGCTGGTTGTTGAAGTTTTGCTAAACCGTTGCCCGGTACAATTGCCCCGTTTTAGCGTTGCCTGCTTCGTGTCCCTGTTCTCTCAGGCAATCGTTTTATGGTCTCAAGCCTCCCTCGTCTTCAGTCCTTTCTTGAGTCTGCACCCTACTGTTTGGCAAGCGCACGGCTGACGGAAGCGCTTGCCATTTTAGGACAACGAACGACTGGTAAGGCTGCTCTTGCAGAGGTGCACGATCGACTGATATTGGTCAATGAACAGCACCACGCGATCGGCTGGGTGAGTGCGCAGCGCCTACTCCACCATCTCATTGTTGCAGGAATGCCAGGTCAACAACCGAGCGCTCAGAACGACCATTCAGAGTTTACAGGCGATGTGCTGCTGTTAGACATCACCCCGTCGATCGTCGAGCCGTTGTTGGTTGTCACCACTGATTTAGCAATCGATACCTTCTTACCGCAGTTCCAGTGTCAACCCCATGCTTGCTACGCGCTGGCGAATGCTGACGGTTGTTTTTTAGGGCTATTGGATAGTTCCCGACTGCTGTATTTTTTGACAACTCAGTCAACCCTGCTGTCAGCCCCTGTTACTCCTACTCCAGAAACAGCCCCGCCACCGTTCTGTTTGCTACCAGCAGCCCCTCTGCTGCACGAGCTTCTGGAGCATCTACCGTTACCTGTGATGTTGCAAACCCGAAACGGTCAGGTGCTAACGCAGAATTCGATTTGGCGTTCTCAAATTAGTGAACTTCTTGATCCCACCTGTCTACGTCAGGAAGTGGCTACGTTGTTAGAAATGCCGTTGGCCGAGCCGTCAATGGTGGGGGCTCAATCAACTGCTCGGCGGTTATGGTCATCCCCGGAGTCTTCTACCAGCCCATCACAAGATGACGCTTGGCTATCGGGATCGCACCCTTCACATCTGGGCTCGAAGGCGCACGCTAAAATCGGCAACGTGGAAATCCCCCCTACAGTCGATAATCTGTTAGAGGATAACCTTAGAGCGTTGTCGCCGTTGGAAGGCAGTTCATGTCAACTGGGATCAAAACCAGGCACTTGTATTTGCGTATGCCCCCTCAAAGATGGGCAGGAGCAGATCTTACAATTTGTCCGTATTCCATTGACTAAGCTGACATCGCAGGCAGCTTTGGAATTGGGCGATCGGACGCAAACGGTAGCAACTGCTGTCAAAACGCAATTTATCCAGGAATCAGCTTCCCCTTCACAGTTGTTTCGACTGGCAGCTTTGCTGTCTACGCTGCATGACAATAGGCCCACTGCTCAAGCGTCGCAGAATTTTTATCAAGTGGCTTCTGAGCGGTCTGAACACGATCGCTCACTCGGCAGTCATCTCGCGGAGTCTGCCCCTGATGACCCAGCTTTAGCTTCTGATGAACTTTGGTTGATTTTGGCGCAAGATGTCACTGAGCAGCAGCAGCTTGCTAGAGAGCTGACCGCTAAAAATGCTGATTTAGTTCAGCTCAATCGGCTCAAAGACGAATTTCTGGCTTGTATTAGTCACGAACTGCGCACTCCTCTGACGGCTGTTTTAGGGCTGTCTAGTTTACTAAAAGATCAGACGTTGGGTGCTTTAAACCAGCGTCAGGTTCACTACGCACAGCTCATCTACCAGAGTGGTCGCCACTTGATGGCTGTAGTGAACGACATTCTAGATTTGACCCGTATAGAAACTGGACAACTAGAGTTAGTGCTAGAGCCAGTCGATCTGGAAACGGTTTGTCAACGCGCGTTTGCACAGGCACGGCAGCAGCAACTGCAAGAGAGTCAACCTGAATCTGAATCACAGCCTCACCAGCCAACCTTCTCGCTGACGTTAGAACCTGGTTTGGGGCTGCTACTAGCCGATGAGCAGCGCCTGCGCCAGATGTTGGTTCACCTGATCTCGAATGCACTCAAATTTACCGAACCTAACGACCCGATCGGTCTAAAGGTCGGTTATTGGGGTGGCTGGATTGCTTTCACTGTCTGGGATACAGGGGCTGGTATTCCGGCTGAAAAGCAGCATTTGATTTTTCAGAAATTTCAGCAGCTAGAGAACCCGCTGACGCGACGGTTTGAAGGTACAGGTTTGGGATTAGTGCTAACGCAACGTCTGGCGCGGTTACATGGTGGTGATGTGACATTTATTTCTAAAGAGGGAGAGGGCAGCCAGTTTACCATTCTGTTGCCGCCTAAGCTGCCAGAGGCGCAGGGTACATCAAAGGGGTGCGCTGAGATGCTTTCACATGTAGACACGGTGAGAAGCGAAGCCGCACGTACTACTCAGAGTCGATCGCAGCCTTCGATCAGCAGTGGTACGCCGACCTTATCAGGCAGTGGCTATGCACTGGACGTTTCTGCTTCTCAGCGAAGTCAGTTGGTGCTCATTGTGGAAGCCGTTCCTCAAGGTGTTGAGTTGCTCTCGGACGAGTTGACAGGGTTAGGGTATCGCGTTGTCATTGCTCGCTCAGGCACTGAGGCCTTAGAAAAGGCGCGTCGCTTGCAGCCATGTATTATCTTTCTGAATCCGGTGCTACCGTTGCTCTCCGGGTGGGATGTGTTGACCCTGCTCAAGTCAAGTTTGGATACGCAACAGATCCCAGTGGTCATGATGGCTACTAAGGTTGATGAAGAGCAGGCACAGCAACGACAGGCCGATCACTTGCTGAGTCTGCCAATTCAACCCAAACGGCTCCAAAAATGCCTCCAGCAATTAGTGGTCGATCGCCAGAACGCGGCACACAGCCCTCGTTCTGCTATCCTGACCGTTTTACGGCTTAGCCCTGGCGTCTGGGCAAGTCCACATCAGCCCATTCCTTCAACTGCTCTGGATGCTCTCTTGCACTCATGCCAGCATCGCATCCTAGAGGCTGACGACCTGGAGCAGGCAGAACTGCTAGCGCGGGTGTGGAAACCAAACGTTGTCTTGCTGGACGGCGTTTTAGCCGATGCCACTTCCTATTTCCGACTGTACTGTCAACATATCTTTCTTGCCTCGTTGCCGCTTGTTACGATCGACCAGGCAACTTCCCAGGCGGCAAACCAGGCGAAGGGCCTACTCGTCTTTCCCTGTCTCTCTGCCTCTAGCGCGCTGCCGACGATCGAGCCGAAGATGGAGATCGCCACCCTTCTACAAGTGATCCAAATCGCGGCTGGGTATGCGTGGCGGCCTTTAGTGCTGGCGTTGGATGCCCTTACGCTGCCGATGTCGCTAGAAACTCCAACGTCGCCAGATGCGGCCACCCGCTTTTTGGATAGCTTTCCTATGGAAACAGAGTGGTTGCAAGCGCTCATCCAATATCTGCACACCGCTGATTTGCGCGGCTCGATTGGCCGCTGCTGGCAGGAGGTATTTCAGCAGCTAGAATCTCATAGCGTGGATGTGCTGTTGCTCTGTTGGACAGATGCGATCGCGCAGTCATTCACCATCCCCATGCTGATTTCACTGCAAAGCCTACATAAGCGGCCACCAATCCTGGTTTTAGATCATCGCCAGCATTACAGAACCTCTGACACAGAGCCGATCGCCCCTTTGCCAGACGCGCTCCAGCAGATCGCCACAAACATTTTGCCCGCACCTCTACCGATGACAGAACTGCTACATCAAATTCATCTAGCAATGAACGTGAGCAAACGGTAGGTACGGTCTACACCGTTGATACAGGGGCTGTCATCAATGACTCATGCACATGACTTTTGGCAAGGGTTCCAGCCCCTAGCCTCATGTGTGACGACGGGTGCAGTAAGGCTGATACTTCAAAGTTTCTGAACTTAATTGATGACGGACTCTAAAACACGAGAGCACTTACAGCCACCCTCATACGAGTCAACCACAGATTGTAGAGTGGCATTGTCTACGACTGTCGCAAAGCGGCGTTTTGAAGTATTGTGGGCACTGTTCACAATACTGAGAATTGCTGTAAAACGGCTTGCAGTGGTGCTTACTTGTTGCTCGCTTCAGATTTTCCAACGATGAATCCAGCAATATAATCAGCACTGCTGAGCGCTTGAGACTCAGAATCTGGCTTGTCAGACTCCGTTTCCCCAGAATCCTCATCGACAGGCTTTGACAGATAGGGGTTGTCAAACCTACAGTTCGCGCTATCTACGGCGCACGCCTTACCAGCCGCACGGCCTTCGTTCCACGCTCCGCTCCGAACATCATCGTCTGCCCTCGCTTGCAGTGCAGGAGCAGTAATTGAGGCAAAAACAACGGAAGCAACGATCGCGCTATAGAGGATTTTCATAGTTGATCAGATGAAGACTCATCTAATCTTTACCCAAAGCTGTAAAGAGATCAGTGAAAATACTATAAATCTTTTGTAAAGCCTCTGTGTTTATACTGATTATGCTATCAATCCCTAGCCACCATCGCCGCGCAGCCTTCTCTGTCGAAGCTAGAAGTAGCGAGCAAAGTAAAAGCCAAAGCCTGCATGAAGCGACGGCTTGAAGCTAAAAAAACACTACTTCCTCTTAAGAAGATGTCTGAGAGATCCTTTTGTGTCAAGCTAAGCGTCTCGAAAGAGAGGGAGGCTTCTGAGCTAAACGCGCAAAGCATACATCCTTCGTTGCGCTCTGCGCTACTCAAGACGACAAATTAGCTTGTTGGCAATCGCCAAAACTTTCTTCAGACGCCTTGCGTAACCTTTCTTTTTTCAGCTACCCTCTTGCCGGAAAACAGCGATCGCCCAGTTAGCAGCACAAGTTCTTTGTTAAGCCCTTGCAAAATGACCAACCAACCAGCACCTTGAACGATGACCAAAACTACGATCCATCCGGTTTTTTGTGAAAACTCGTTGGTCTTTGGAGTAGAAGCAGTAAGCGTTGGCTTGAAAGCTGTTGAAACGATAGCCGTTGAGTCTGTCTTCGGTGATGGTGATGCAGATCGCTCTGGCTGTATCGCCCATAATCGCGGTGACTGTGATGAGGGCACCTGACCTGATCGCGCAATCTCGGCGTTGAGCTTGGCCCAACTGCTGGCTTCTACCACTCCGTCAGCCAAAAGCCCATGCGCAGATTGAAATTGCATCACTGCTGCTTGAGTCTTGAAGCCAAAATCGCCATCGATCAAAGATACCGCATATCCTAGACGAGCTAGGCGGGCTTGCAAGCGAGCAACCTCTGCCCCTCTACTACCTCGCCTTAGCACGGTAGAAGGGTTCGCTTCGCGCGATCGCGCTGACCATTCCACAGTGGCAGGGGCATCAGGTGCAGTGGGTTTAATGGCTTCGTCATGTACCTGCGGCCGTGCGAGCACATGCAAAACTGGTATAGCATCCGGTTGAGATGCTTCGGCCAGCTCTTGGGTCGGCTGGGCTAAGGTGGGGGGACAGCCGACACAGGTGACTAAGAACAAAGATGCGGGAATAACCATAGGGGTGGAGGGGCGTCTATTGACAATATATGAGTAACTAAAGAGCCGTTGCTGGTCGATCCACCCTTAGTGCTGGTGGTAACAAACGAGCGCTGTAGATCCCCTTAAAATTACTTGGCTTAACACGTTGAAAAAGCTGCCAAACCAGCGATCGCAGAACCTAACACTCTCGTTGCATACCTAAATGAGAGCCTACCTTAAAGTTTTTGGAATAGTAGAAAAATTTTTGAAAGCATATAAAACCTTCATACCCTTCAGGCGCATGGAGAAAAGCATCGTCAGGTTCGTGATCGAGCCAAACCTCTCGCTTTGACCCACGAACACCAGCCCTTCTAAGCTACTAGACCCCAAAAAAAACCGTTGAACATCTCTCGCTGTTAGCGTAGCGTTCAACGGGTTTCCGACGCTTAGAGGTTTACCACAGATACACGCAACTGTGAGTCGTAACCTGTCGTTATGCTGCCTGGAAATACGCCTCTAATGCTTCTGACCCGCCAATCAGTTTGCCATCGATAAAGACTTGAGGCACCGTCGTCGCGCTAGCAATAGCCAGCAAAGAGCGTGTTGTGAAATCTTCGCCCATTACCAACTCTTCGTAGTCCAACCCGTGGTCTTTGAGCATAGTCTTGGCCTTGGCGCAAAACGGGCAGCCCACTTTGGTAAAGATCGAAACGCACTTAGGTTTAGCCGCCTCAGGATTGATGTAGCGAAGCATCGTATCAGCGTCCGACACTTTGAACGGATCACCAGGTTCCTCTGGCTCGATAAACATTTTATCGATGGTGCCATCCTTCACCAGCATGGAATAGCGCCACGATCGCTTCCCAAAGCCCAGGTCTGTTTTGTCTACCAACAAGCCCATGCCATCGGTGAACTCGCCATTACCATCTGGGATCAACTTAATGTTGTCTGCTTCCTGATCTTTTGCCCATTCGTTCATCACAAACGTATCGTTTACAGACAGGCAAAGAATGTCATCGACACCGTTTTCCTTAAAGGCTTTTGCCAAAGCGTTATAGCCAGGAAGATGGGTAGAAGAACAGGTCGGCGTAAACGCTCCTGGCAACGAAAAGACGATGACCGTTTTGCCAGCAAATAGCTCGTCAGTGGTGATATTTACCCACTCATTGTTCTGGCGTGTCCGAAACGTGGCAATGGGAACTTTTTGGCCTTCTCGATTGGGCAGCATACGGTTAGCTCTCTTAATGAATAAACGTGGTCGTTTAACAACATGCAAATGCAGCCGTCTTATCAACACACTACACCCCATCACTGATTTAAGAGTGCCATGTCATAGACCTGATAAAACGTACTCGTTATGAGTATGATGTATCACGCCAGAGGCGTGGGTGGATGACCGTCCGGCAACTTACTGCAAAATTCGTCATCATAGAGAAGAATCTGCCCCCTTCTCTTCAGTTGATGGTAGCGAACCGTATGGCACAATTTCAGATTCAGGCCCCCTTTGAGCCGACTGGCGACCAACCCAATGCCATTCAAGGTCTGATTCGTAGTATTCAGGCAGGCAACCGTTTTCAAACGCTACGCGGTGCAACGGGTACAGGCAAAACGTACACAATGGCGCGTGTGATTGAGCAACTTGGTAGACCTGCCTTAGTGCTGGCTCATAATAAAACGCTAGCCGCCCAACTTTGCAACGAACTGCGCGAGTTCTTCCCCGACAATGCGGTGGAATATTTCATCAGCTATTACGACTACTACCAGCCTGAAGCGTATATCCCGGTTACGGATACTTATATTGAAAAGACAGCCTCGATTAACGAAGAAATCGATATGCTGCGTCACTCGGCCACGCGATCGCTCTTTGAACGGCGTGATGTAATCGTCGTCGCCTCCATTAGCTGCATCTATGGTTTGGGGATTCCCTCAGAGTACCTGAAAGCTTCGATTCCTTTGCGTGTTGGTACTGAGATGAACCCGCGCCAGATTATCCGAGATCTCGTCTCTGTGCAGTATACGCGCAATGATTTGGATTTGGGACGGGGCAAATTTCGGGTCAAAGGCGATGTGCTAGAGATTGGGCCCGCTTACGAAGATCGCATCATTCGTGTGGAGTTTTTTGGTGACGAAATCGATGCTATTCGCTATATCGACCCAGTCACGGGCGGCACGCTGCAAAGTATGGAAGGGGTGAACATTTACCCTGCCCGACATTTCGTCACACCCGAAGAGCGCTTGAAGGTTGCGTGTGAAGCGATCGAGCAAGAACTCAAAGACCGTTTGTCAGAACTCGAAAAAGACGGCAAGTTGCTAGAAGCCCAGCGGCTAGAACAGCGCACCCGTTATGACTTGGAAGTGCTGCGCGAAGTTGGCTTTTGTAACGGGGTAGAAAACTACTCGCGCCATCTAGCTGGACGCGAAGCAGGTTCTCCCTCCGAATGCCTGCTCGACTACTTTCCCAAAGACTGGCTGTTGGTCATTGACGAATCGCACGTTTCCATTCCCCAACTGCGCGGCATGTACAACGGTGACCAAGCGCGCAAGAAAGTATTGATCGAACACGGTTTCCGCTTACCCAGCGCGGCAGACAATCGCCCCCTTAAAGCGGAAGAGTTTTGGGAGAAAGTGAACCAGTGTGTGTTTGTCTCTGCAACTCCGGGCGAATGGGAGCTAGACCAGTCGGGTGGCAAGTTTGAGAGCGAAACAGACGCAGGCAAAAGGGGCTATATCCGAGGTACAGGGCATGTCGTAGAGCAAATCATCCGACCCACAGGTATCCTCGACCCCGAAATCTTTGTTCGCCCAACGACAGGACAGGTGGATGATCTGCTGCACGAAATTAAGGAACGAATCCCCTTGCAGGAGCGCGTGCTGGTGACAACGCTAACGAAGCGGATGGCCGAAGACCTAACCGAGTATTTCCAGGAACGCGGCGTAAGAGTGCGCTATCTGCATTCGGAAATTAATTCGATCGAGCGTATCGAAATCCTCCAAGACCTCCGCAACGGTGAGTTTGATGTGCTGATTGGGGTGAACCTGCTGCGAGAGGGGTTGGACTTGCCCGAAGTCTCGCTGGTTGCCATTTTGGATGCAGACAAGGAAGGGTTCTTGCGAGCAGAGCGATCGCTCATCCAGACGATCGGACGTGCCGCCCGCCATGTCAAAGGTCAAGCCATCCTGTACGGGGACAACCTGACCGACAGCATGGAAAAAGCCATCAGTGAAACCGAACGCCGCCGTGCAATTCAAATGGCATACAACGAGGAACACGGCATTACACCAATCTCGATTATCAAGCGCACGAACAACTCAATCTTGACCTTTTTGGATGTGTCTCGTCGCCTTAACGCACAAGAGCTACAAGAAGTCTACGAACACTCGCAGGATCTGCCCCTCGAAAACATCCCCAATTTGATTGCACAACTCGAAACGCAGATGAAAGAAGCCGCGAAAAAAATGGAGTTTGAAGAAGCCGCAAAGTACCGCGATCGCATCAAACATCTACGCGACAAGTTGCTCGGTCGGTAAAGATGGTTAGCGATCGCCCTGTCCCGATCTACTCGTGAAACCGTTTGCTGAGATCGGCGGAGAAGGCGATCGCCCTTACCCCAACCGCGATCGCGCTGTCACCTCACCCCATCACAAATGTGGCGATCGCTCTCTTTCACATCAGGATTGTAGGTCAAATACCCTCGCACCCAGTTGCAACCCCGCGCAACAAGCTGATCAGAGTTTAGCGTTTCAGCATTCCAGAGTTTGACGGTTTTATCTGCGCTGGCAGAGGCGAGCAGCTTTCCATCTGGACTAAAACTGATACTATTAACAGTCCGAGCATGCCCTTTAAGAGTTGTAACTTCCTGCCCGTGCAACCTCCAAAGTTTGATGGTTGCATCATCACTCGCAGAAGCAATTGTTTTACCATCAGGACTGAATGTGACTGCCGTAACTGGAGCGTTGTGTCCCCTAAAAATTTTAAGTAGTTGGCCATTCAAATCCCAAAGTTTAACTGTTCTGTCATCAGTAGCTACAGCAATTGATTTTCCATCAGGATTGAAGCTAACGCTTCGAACGTAATTGGCATTCTTAATTGTTTTAAATATTTGACCATTGAGATCCCAGATCTTTATTGTCCCATCCCATCCACCAGAAGCAAGTTTTTGTCCATCAGGGCTAAAACTAACGCTACTGACTCCACCATCACTACCTCCTGCGAATGTTTTAATCACTTGTCCGCTGATGCTCCAGAGCTTTACTGTATCATCCCAACTAGCAGAGGCAAGTATTTTCCCATCAGGGCTGAAACTCACACTACTGATGTTCTCCTCAGTACTACCTCTCAAAGTCTTAAGCTCTTGACCGCCCATACTCCAAAGCTTTACTGTATGGTCCGAACTGCCAGAAGCGAGTATTTTCCCATCAGGACTAAAACTAACACTATTGACAAAACTGCCATGACCTTTCAGAGTTACAGGTTTCTGTTCGTCCAAACTCCAAAGTTTAACAGTTTTGTCGTTACTAACAGAAGCGATGGTTTTACCATTAGGGCTAAATTCTACACTCTTAACTGGATCAGTATGCCCTTGAAATGTTGTGATTTCCTGTCCGTCAAGACTCCAAAGTTTGACAGTTTTGTCATTGCTAGCGGAAGCAATGGTTTGACCATCAGGACTGAAGCGAATGCTATTAATTAATTCACTATGCCCCTTAAAGGTTTTGAGCTTTTGACCGCTCAAACTCCAAAGCGTTACTGTTCTATCCCATCCACCAGAGGCAAAAGTTTTTCCGTCAGGACTAAAACTGATACTTAGAATTAAGCCGCCATCGACTTTAACGGTTGTAAGCTCTTGACCTTTGAGATTCCAAATTGAAATGTTTAAATCAGCGCTAGTAGAAGCAATAGTTTTACCGTCAGGGCTAAAAATTACGTTGTTAATCCAAGTGGACTTCTTAATAGTTCTAATCACCTGACCATCTAAGCTCCAGAGCTTAATAGTGTTATCAGTACTAGCGGAAGCAATGGTTTGACCATCCGGGCTGAAGCTAACATCCAAAATCTCACCATTATGTCCTTTTATAGTCTTGAGTTCCTGACCACCTAAGTTCCAAAGTTTGATCGTCTTGTCATAGCTAGCAGAAATAATAGTTTTACCATCTGGACTAAAGCGGACACTTGAAACCCACTCACTATGTCCTTTAAGCGTTTCTAATTGCTTACCGTTCACATCCCATAGTTGAATTGTATTGCCACTGGCAGAAGCAAGGATCTTGCCATTTGGACTAAAACTGACACTGTGGAAATCATCGCTTAGACCTTTGAGGGTGATCAGTTTCTGTCCTTCTAAGTTCCATAGTTTGACCGTGTGGTCACGACTAGCTGTAGCAATGGTCTTACCGTCTGGGCTAAAGCTTACACTTCTGACGAAATCAGTGTGTCCATGCAATCGGTTACGTTCTCTCACACCGTAAACTGCTTGTCGTAAAATTGCTGCTACTTGCTCTTGGGTATCACTATTCGCCCATGTCACTGTTTTAAGACGATCGGCAGCTTTCAACGCCACCACTAGAGCATCAAATGACTGATCGGCATTAAACAAAGCATCTGAAGAAGTGCTGAGGGCGTTGATTTCGTTGATCTTTGCGTCTCGGTATTGGCTAAAAGCGAAGAGTCCCAGTCCGGTGGCAGCGGCTAAACCACCCACAGCAGCGACCAGCGCGATCGTCGTAGCTCGTCGTAGTTTCTTTTCACGCTGAAGCTCTGTTATTTGTAGATCGCTCTCTGCCTTTCGACTCTCATTGATGTACTCGCGTTGCAGTTCGGTCGATCGCGGTTCTTTCTCGGCATTTTGCGTCAGCCATTGAATCACTGCTTCCAGTTCACTGCCCCGCAGCAGCAAATCAGGGTTGCGGGTCTTGTTGTCCCACTCGATCGCCTTCACTAAAATGCGTGTGTGCTGCTGTACGTGCGCTAAATCGGTGTCGATCGCCTGTAGCAGCAGTTGAAAGGCACCGTCAAAGTCATCGGTTTCGCGGAAGAATAACCAGTTGTGTCGTCTGAGCGCATCGTGAGCCTGTTTTGTGTCGAAGTCATCGCGTCTGACGACAGGTACTAATCGCTTATGCTGCAAAACAGCATGATCTACCTCCTGATTGCAAACCTTTGAAGCTACCGAATCGGGACTGATTACAAAAATGAACGTATCGGTGGCTTCGATGCCTCGTTCGATTTCTTGCCACCAGTCGGCGGTGAGGGGGATGCCTTCCCAGTCCACCCAGGTATCGCGATCGTGTGCTTTCAAAGCCTCATGGAGCGTCTGCACAAACGCCTTGTCTTTACGTGAGTAAGAAATAAAAACGTCTGTCATACCGCCCCATTGGATATCGCAATGCTTACTTAGGCTACCCGCATTTATACGACGACTCAGAGAAAACAACGAATCTTTTCCAGGTTTGGTTTTCCGCTAAAGACAAGACCTCCGAGGTTTTCAAAACCTCGGAGGTCTACCCTGATATCAATAACATCGCCTCAAAAACTAGGCCTAGTCTGCGTTGACAATTTTGGGGACTTTGAAGAAATCGCCATCCCGATCGGGAGCCGATTCCAGCATGGCTTCTCGTTCTGGGTGGAGTTGTAGAACGTCTTGGCGCACGACATTGCTCACATCGATCGCTCGTGTCGTTGGCTCCACTCCAGCAACATCCAGTTCATTCAATTGCTCAAAATAGCCCAGGATATCACCCAGTTGTGTAGTCAACAGGGTTTCTTCATCTATGGTCAATTCGAGACGAGCAAGATGAGCGACTTTACGGACTTGTTCACGATCAAGCATGGATAGTTGTTGGCAATTAGTTGTTAGTTGTTAGTGATCAGCTCTAGCTAACAGAAGCGATTAAACAGGTTTAAGCACTGACAGTTAAATGGACAAATACCCAAAGCACCATTGTTGTTGGCTTGTTCTTTCTAACTACTAAAAACCAACAACTGCTTAAAAGTAGACATCAATCTGCGATCGACCCGTAGTTTTCAACCAGTTCTGCGCCTCAATGTAGTTATTAGGCGCAACGCGAATGGCGCGTTTCCAGTATTCGGCGGCTTGCTGGTAGAACGATTCTGCTTCGTCATCATTACCTGCTTCTTTAGCCATTTCACCTTTATAGTGAAAAATAACCGCCACGTTGTTTAACGCCTGAGGCAGTCTAGGATTCAGTTCTAGCGCCTGATGGTAGTGCTCTAAGGCACGATCGTGGTCGCCATTGCTGGCATAGATGAGACCCATGTTGTAAAGGATATAGCTGCGATCGTAATCGTCATCCTCTAGCTTGAGCGCTTCATTGTAGTTATCGAGCGCTTCAGCATACTCTCCATCACCCTGTGCAGACATGCCGTCGCGGTAGTAGGCAAATGCTTCTTTCTCTTTCTTGGTAGCAGGCAAAAGCTTCAGAATGATGTCTGCCATTACGGTAAAGCTTTTGTCAATGAAGTTGTCGTTGCGTTGGGATCTTGGCATAGCCTGCAAAGTAGGTATGAAAAGAGCAGAGTGGTCAGAAAAGCAGAGCTTAACGACGTTCACTTAGTCTAGCGCCCCTTGGGAACCACTGATTAAAAGATCTATAGCAAAATCTTTGTTAGCGATCGTAGGAACAACTGGCGCAACAGCAGTATTACTGAAATCTTTATGTGATGGCAGTCACTCAAACGGGTGAATCCAGTCAGTTTAAAACGCCCAAGCTGTCACACCTTGGGAAGACGATGTTCACAAGGCAGACCGCTTTTTATCACCCCTGAAAGCAAACAAGTCACGCATAGTGAACTCAGGGCATCTACTTAAAGTTTGGATTTTCGATGTTGCGGAATACCCGTGCAAAACGATCTATTCAGTAGAGCTACTGAGGTGCGATTGTCGCATCAAAGCAATGGCTCTAAAGGCTAAGCAGAATACATCTGCGTGATCACACTGGATGTCTTTCACGACACGTCGTTGACTCATCCCACTCATGCAAAAGCCAGGGCTTCGGCTGCCACACCATGCCCTGGCTGACTCCACCGTTTTAGTTATTGAGGAGCTAACATCTCATGGTAAACAAAAAGGCTCAGATCGCAGACTGGCAAGCTCCATTTTTCGATCGGTCAGCCACACCAACGGGCCTTACATCCCATTCCTTCCTGAACAGGCGAGATTATGCCGATGCGGATATTATTCGTCTGGCGGCCTTCATCCGCGATAACCCAAACCCTATCCTGGCGTTTAATCCAGATGGAGACGTGATCAAGACGAATCCTGCTGCTGTACGCTTACTCAAACGGTTGCATGTAGAACCAGGGGCAATTTTGCCAGCAGAGCATCCGCACATTGTGGCGGCTTGTTTGACTGGGCAACAAAAGGAGCACACGATCGAGGTCATGGTAAATAACCACATGCTGTCGCTGACCTATCATTCACTATCGGCCTTTAAGCTGGTGTATCTGTATGTGATTGAACTGACCGACTATCGGCAAGCAGAGGCCGAACTGCTGCGCATCGCCTCAAAAACGGTTGACATGGCTAAACAAGCGATCTTACAACTGCAAGCGTTTCGTGAGGCGTTGCCGCAACCGACCGGGTTGATCAGTGCAACTCCTCATGCAGAGATGATCAACCTGCATACGACTCTTGCCGAGATGTTTGTTTCAATGGATGGCTGTGTATTTGCCTCAGCATCGGGAGCAAACCCGTATACTAGGTAAAGGCCCCTTCAAAGCTGATTGACTGACAAAAGTTTTGCAAAGCTGCTTGCTCCGTTATCTATCCGCCCGTGATTCAAAATCCGGGCTAACGGTGTGACACTCATTAAAACGGGTTGAAAGCTCCTGGCAGTCCTCTACTCTTCGGGAAGGCAACGCCTACAGAGGACTTCGTTCTGTTAGCCCGCACTTCTAGTGCAGGTCAGGTCAGGCGGTTGCTAAAAGCTTTGTCAGTCAACCAGCGGTTGAAGTTTCTTCCGTCTCATGCCGCAGTGCCGTTGATCGCTGTTGAATTTCTGGGATCGCAAAAACCGCCTGGAAGGGCAAGCCATGTTGCTCATAGAGTGCGGCTCCACCTTGCAGGCGATCGACCAGTGAAATGACTCCATTGACGTGATAGCCTGCCTGCTGCAGCCGTTCCACCGCTTTGAGCGCAGATTGCCCCGTCGTCACCACATCTTCTAGCACGGTCACAGAACTCCCTTCAGGCAAATCAGGCCCTTCGATGTAAGCGCGAGTGCCATGTCCTTTAGCTTCTTTACGAATGATGAGAGCAGGGAGCGAAAGCCCCTCATACGCTGCAACGACACTCACCGCCGTTACGATCGGATCGGCTCCCAGCGTCAGCCCAGCGACCGCTTGCGTGCCTTCCGGCAATAGAGGCAGCACCAGACGACCTACTGCCAGACCGCCTTGCGGATGAAGTGTGACCTGCTTGCCATTGATGTAGTAGGATGCACGTTGCCCTGATGTGAGTAGAAAATCACCTTCCTGGTAAGCAACCTGACAGAATAGATCTAAAAGTTGCTGACGCAAGGTAAGTAAATCAACCGTCGCAATTGACTGTGATCCATTGGTCAGCGATCGAGTATTTTTAGTCATAGATTCGCGTAAACTCAGTAAAATTAGTGCAGGCTAGGAAAGTGCAGACCAAGCGATGAATTGGGTAAACTGCAATCAACGGATGAGCAAGTGGCTAACAATAAGTGGCTGTGAAAGCTTTTAAGCTTAAACGCTTTGAGCAAAAACCGCGAAACGATTGACCTGATCTTGCATCTTAGTCCTAAACACAAACGTTCACAGTTCAAAACATTGAGGAGTGATTTTATGGGCATTGGCTATAAGAGCGCGACCGTTGGACTTGCAGTCATTGTATTCTCTACCATCGCTGCTTCAGCTGCGATCGCCCAAGACACCTTTGACAATCCTACAACTGGGGTGCCTAACAATATTCCCGATCAGCTAGATCAAGTGCAGTACTCGAACGATCGTGACTTTTTTAGTAATCGCTCGATTCCGAGACAGGTGAGCTACATTTTTGGACCTGGCATTCTGGTGCGCAACTCGTTTCCGGACAACGAAATTGCCCGTGATGGTAAAGCAATTTTTGAGTTCTATCAGGATTTGTTGTCTCGCCAAATGGCAAGCCGCTCAGTCATCCGCACGCCTGACCTACCGACCCAATTTAATCAGTCGATTCGGGAAATCTCTTTCGAGGCTGAGCGTCCGCTGACCACCACTCTGCCACCTGTAGAATCTACCCCTCCCACCCCTACCACGCCGTTGCAGACAAAGCCACGCGTACCAGCTCTTTGGTAAGCTCACTCTTTGGGAGCATGGACGGTATTGTGCCGTTGCAGGGTAATCCAGGGTGCAGGGGTCGAACCTGCCTGAGGCGAATTATGAGTTCGCTGCCTAAACCGCTCGGCCAACCCTGGGTTGCCATTATTGTATCCCGATTTTTGGTTCCCGCTTTTTTGACTTAGCTTCTAGTCAGAAAAGGTTTGTGTAAGACGTTAGAGACAATCGATCTTTGCGACGACTAAAATGTTTATGCTGCACTGCCAGCATCTGTGTCTAAAATTGGAGCGATCGCATTCATTTTGGAGCAGTGCGATCGCTTCGCAGTCGATCGGCTGCCCTTTTGTCTCCTGCTAACGACTCCCCATGAAACTGAACTCCACCATAGCGCTAACCCTACTTTTGCTGGTGTCAATGCTTGTAGCTGGTCTGGTCAGCGCGTCCTGGGGATCTTCGCTCGGTCGAGAAGCACTAAAAGGGATTACACAACCAGATACCCGTCCTACAAATAGTAAGGTAGGTGGTCAGGCAGGTAGCACGCGGCGAGAAGAACTTGCCGTCTTGCCAGAAGATGACATCATTGCCAACGTTAAAACTCGGATGAATGGTGGCGCGGTTAAAGATGCCAATCCTAGCTCATCTGTTAGCTCTAAAGCGGTTTCCCAGAATGAAATCGCGAAGACGCAACTGCCGATGACGGCAACGAGTCAGGATGTGGTGCTAGAGATTAAGTCGGTACGTAAGCAAAGTGAGTCTTTGGTGTTGGCGGTTAGCCTGCGGAATAACGGTAAGCAGCCCGTCCGCTTTGTCTACGATGCGCTAACTGTGTCAGATGAGCAGGGGCGATCCCTCAAAGCAAGTACAGATGGATTGCCTGTCGAGTTGCCAGCTTCTAGCAGCGCCTTTCCTGGTACCATTAGCATTCCGGCAAACCTTCTGGATGGGGTTCAAAAAATTTCGCTTTCTCTGCCTGATTACCCAGACAAGCGGCTACAGCTACAGGTGTCGAATATTCCCCTTGTCCAGTAGAGGATTCTCGCTTCACTCTTCTACAGGAGAGCCTTTCGATCGTGCTGTACATGACAGGCTGGTTGCCGCTTTGCTTGGTTTTGCCTCTGGGTTTGATCGACCAATCCACCGCTTCTCTTTCAGGATCGGCCATCTTGTCACGCCTCCTATCGGTTTTGCTGCTGATTGCGATCAATGCGTTTTTTGTTGCCGCTGAGTTTTCGATGGTGTCGGTGCGGCGATCGCGCATTAATCAGCTAGTGGACGCTGGGGACGTGCAGGCTCGCACAGTGCAAAACCTCCAGCAGGGTATTGAGCGGCTCTTGTCTACCACTCAACTCGGCATTACGCTCTCTAGCTTGGCGCTCGGTTGGATTGGCGAAAGTGCGATGGCAGGTTTGGTCGCTTACTGGCTCAACCAGCTACCACTACCCACAGCGTATCGGCAGGTGTTGACCCATTCTGTGGCAATCCCCACCACCTTTTTGCTGATTGCCTATCTGCAAATTGTGCTGGGCGAACTTTGCCCGAAATCGGTTGCCTTGCTTTATGCCGAACAACTCGCTCGCTTTTTGGCGGCACCCAGTTTGGCGATCGCCCGGTTCTTTCACCCCTTTATCTGGATTCTGAACCAATCGACTCGACTGCTGCTGCGTTTAGGCGGCATTCAATACACTGGGCAGGGGTGGTCAAATCAAGTCACACCCGAAGAACTACAGCTCATCATTGCAACGTCCAGCGAATCTACCGGGTTGGAGGCTGAAGAACGTCAGTTGCTTAGCAACATTTTTGAATTTGGCGATGTGTCTGCGGGGGAAGTGATGGTGCCGCGCACCAGTATGGCGGCGATTCCTTGCGATGCCACCTTTAAGCTGCTGTTAGAAGAAGTAGCCCAGTCTGGACATTCGCGCTACCCCGTAGTTGGTGAATCGCTGGACGATGTGCGCGGTCTCATTCATTTTCGAGAGTTGGCCGAGCCATTAGCACAAGAACCTGTTGACTTGTCCCGCCCGATTCAAGCTTGGCTGCGCCCCGCACGGTTTGTACCGGAATATATGCTGTTGAGTGAACTGCTTCCCCTGATGCAGCGATCGCGTCAGAGCATGGTGATGGTGGTGGATGAGTATGGTGGCACGGCAGGTCTGGTGACGATCGAAGATTTGATTGCCGAAATTTTGGGCAACACGGTGGAGCCTGCCAACGACCAGGTGATTAGCATTCAAATCTTGAACGAGCAAACGTTTCTTGTGCAAGCGCAAATGGATCTTGAGGAAGTGAACGAGACACTCAATCTGAATTTGCCGCTAACGGATGACTATCAAACGCTGGGCGGGTTTGTCCTGTTCCAGTTACAAAAAATTCCTTCACCTGGAGAAACTTTACGCTACGGCGAGTTTGAATTTACCATCATTTCTGCGGAGGGGCCTCGGTTGCACCAAATTCAAATTCATCGGCTGGATGCATCTGAGACAAATCTAGATGATTTTGCGGTGTCTGCCACAGAAGACGATGCCAACACCAATGTCGCTCCACTCGATCGCTCCACAGATCTAGATAGCTCTCCTTTTCTATAACGTCCGCTCGCGTGAAGTTGCGTGGGCTAGCTGCGAGGGAAGGCATACCAATCGCGTCCATTCCCCAGCGCAAACTGAAGCGAATGGCTGAGCGTTTTGCTGCATTGAGTCACAAAAATGATTACAGACAGAAACGCTAAAGCGCTAGCTAAGCCAAAAACTCCTCGGTAGCCAATCGATTCAGCTAGAAACCCCAACGCTGGCCCTGCGATCGCAATGCCCAAGTCAAACCCGGCAACGCAAAGCGAAAAAACTCGCCCACGTTCATGCGCTTCAGAACGATCGGCCAGTAGCGCAATCATCAACGGCAAGAAAATGCCTATGCCGCTCCCTTCGAGCAAACCTGCTAGCAGAAACGCACTGGCACTTTGAGCAGACCACAACAGTAGCATCGTAAGAGCATAAAGTAGCAGCCCCAGCGTAATAAACCGCCCACGACCATAGCGGTCAGATGCACGTCCAGTTAACAGACGCACACTAAAACTAGCCAGGGCTGCTGCCGTGTAGAACAGCCCTGCATTAAGGCTCACGCCCGCTTCTTGAATAAACAATGGCACGAAGGTACTCAGTACCCCAAACGCCAGCCCGACTAGCAGCAGCGCTAAGGCTGGAGTCCGCAGCCGTGGGCTGAACACTAATTGCCAAAATGATGTACGGTCAGCTTCTGTGGTCGGCTCCATGGCCGGAGTCGGTGTTCGCAGCCCAAGCCCACTCACGAGCCCTACGATTCCCAACCCGGCTGACAGCAAAAATAAGGGTGTGTAGCCTGCCCATGCTTGCAAAAACCCTCCAATTGCCGGACCGATCGCCACCCCAATCGGATTGACTAAACTCATGTAGCCAATCACTTCTCCCCGATTGGCAGGCGGTGACAAATCAACAGTCAGCGTACTGTAGGCCGTTGTAAAGGCGGCAATGCTAAGCCCATGAAAAGCGCGCACCGCAATGAGCAGGGGAATAGATTGGGTAAGCAAATAACCAATGGGTGCGATCGCCGCCGCCGTCAGCCCAATGAGCAGCACCAATCGCCGACCCCGATGATCAGCCAAGTGCCCGACCCACGGACGAAACAACAACAACCCCACCGCAAATGCACCCATCACGATGCCAATCTGATACGTAGCACCGCCAATGTCTCGAATGTAGAGTGGCAAGGTTGGCAGCAACGTGGCAAGGCTTGCCCAAAACAGCAAGCCAACAGCAAACAGGAGCAACAGATTTTGGCGGGTTGCTGGTTCAAAGATGCTGAAAATTTTCAAGAATGCCTTCCTCTAGCAAACAAATTCTTACCGACTCTGAGGGCCGACAGTTGCACTAACAGGTTTCGTTACATAACCGAAAGGATAGTTGGCAACGAGTGGAGCGGCCACAAAAGTTAGCTGCCCAAGCAGGCCCTTCTCTTATGATGAAGAGTTTCTGCTCAGATGGCTACGACACAATCGTCTTATGAGTACGATCGCCATCCACAGTTGGTAAAACGTAAAAAAAACAGAGCCGCTTTAAGGCTCTGATCGGCAATAGCATTTTAATGATGGACTTCAGGCGATCGAGCTGTGAGCCACTTAAAGTGCCTGACGGGAAACCAATTTTTCAAAATTTGCCTGAGTCTGATGCAGCATTTGTTCACGGCTGTCACCAGTTTTCGTCAAAGTTGGCACTAAATTGCGGGCTTGAAGCGCCATATGAAGCTGAAGGTGAGCAACATACTCGCTGAAATCTTCCCGGCAACCATTTGAAGACTGAGGTAAAGGCGAATTCAAGACGTTCTCCTTCTCGACACTGGATCGTAAACCAACGTTACGAACGTAACATGCAAGCTTTTTTTGCTCCTAACTTTGCAACGAAGATTAACGGTTAGCGCATGGAATAGTTGAGAAGCGTAACAGTTTTTGCTTGTCACGTCGATGATTGCTCATGCGATCGCACATTGCAACAGCTTTCTAGCCTCTAAAGTCTTTGTTTTTAATTGATTGGATGTAACCTATGCTTCATCCAAAGCACGACTTGTGTTACAGTTTCGTACCGTGTCTGGACGCATAGCTCAGTTGGTTAGAGCACCACGTCGACATTGTTGTACCAACCTCACGATACCCACGATATATGACTCTATAGCTTCCCTATCTACTTACGTGTGCAGAAATGTATGTGGAAGGTAAGTAGAGACGCGCAAGATTGAGCTTCAAAACCGGAATGGACCCTGCTGCATGATGAGTCAACCACTTTCAGCGATAAGGGCACTACTGTTTGCTGGAGTCACTTAGCTCCGAACCTATAATAACCGCATCAGTTGCCTGAGACGTTCTGGTAAGTGGCTAGTAGATGAGAACTACCTGCCAAGTAATCCCTACCGCAACCTTAAGAACTGTCCAGTAGAGCGTGTTCGCATTAAACCCTTCACTGCTGATTAAGTAACCCTTATCCGGACTGCGCTGTACGACGCTATGCAACCGAAATGACAGCAGGCCATGAGTGGTGGTGCTGGTGGCATGTTTGCCATCAAAGCAGAAGTCCTTCATCAAGATGGGCCTTCCTCAGTCCAGTTTGACGCCTTTTGCGACATCTTGGCACCTGTACTACTGGGCTTTTGGAGGATGTCTTAGAAGTCAGCTTGGCAGTAAAAAAGCTCTCTGGTGTACGCTGCAAAGACTACGTCCAGCACCGAGAGAGCCACATGAGTAAAGCATATCCCAGCAATCTGACTCCAGCCAATTTGACTTGCTCAATGACTTGCTGCCAACCCCGAAACCGGGTGGTCGTCCCCGTACTGTCGCTCTGTGGGCTGTGCTCAATGCCATTTTCTACTTGCTGTGTGAAGGGTGTTGCTGGCGGACATTGCCAGGAGACTTTCCCGCTTGGCAGACCGTCTATACCTATTTCCGCAACTGGCGCAAGGACGGTACCTGGATCAAGATCCATGACCACTTGCGGGAGTGGGTGATACCGAGTTAAAGAATGACGGCTACAGATCAATCGGTGGGTAGGGGCAAGGCATTGCCTTGCCCCTACAGGATGTGTCGCATTTTCAATTCAAATTGGTATGAGAGTGGAGCAGGCGCGTCAACCGAGTCCCTCGGAAGCCATCATCGACAGTCAAAGTGTGAAAAGTGCTGCGATGGTCAGTGCGTCTGTCGGATGGGACAGTGGCAAATTGCTCAAGGGACGGAAACGGTTTTTGAGCGTCGATACGTTGGGTTTGGTGCTGCGGGTCTTAGTGACTGCTGCCAACGTCGGTGAGCGCGAAGGCAGCAAACAGGTGCTCAAACGGGTCAAAAAGATGGACAAAGCGGTGTCTTGTCTGCAGACGAGCTGGGTTGATGCTGGCTTTGACGGCGCACCGTTGATGCAATGGGTGATGGACGTTTGCCGTTGGATCGTGCAAGTGGTACTGCGACCGGAGCAGACGAAGGGCTTCGTGTTACTCAAAAAGCGTTGGGTCGTGGAGCGCACGTTTGGTTGGTTAATGGGATCACGGCGCTTAGTCAGAGACTATGAATTATTGCCGGAAACCTCGAAGACCTTGATCGACCTCGCGATGATCCGGCTCATGGTAAGGCGACTGGCATAAAATTTGACCCCGCAAAACTTTTAAGACATCCTCTTAAGTAGGTAGCCACAATTAATTGTAAAGAGGGGTTTGGGCGCTTCGCCTCCAACAGCATCTTCAACTTAATTACGTTCAGTTACTTAGAGAACAAATTTCATTTTCCCTCGCCTTTCTCTATGCCTAAACAACGTCTCGATACCTTGCTTGTCGAACTTGACCTTTGCGACACTCGTCAGCAGGCGCAAAGGTTGATTCAGGCTGGAGAGGTGATGGTGAATCAGAAGGTGGTGGATAAGCCAGGAACGGAAATTGATTTGCAGGCAAAGATTCAGGTGAAGCAACGATCGCCCTACGTTTCTAGAGGGGGTGAGAAACTGGCAAAGGCGATCGCGCATTTCGCCATTTCTGTAGTCGATCGCATCTGTTTGGATGGTGGTATTTCGACGGGTGGTTTTACGGATTGCTTGTTGCAAGCAGGGGCAAAGCACGTTTACGGAGTGGATGTGGGCTACGGACAGGTTGCCTGGAGTTTGCGACAAGATCCGCGAGTCACGCTGAGAGAACGCACCAATTTACGTTATCTTGCACCCACAGATCTATATGGTGGCGATCGCTTTGCCGATTTAGGCGTGGTCGATGTTTCGTTTATCTCATTAACAAAGGTAGTGTCTGCATTATGGCAACTGCTTCAGTCACCGCGTGAGGTAGTGCTGCTAGTCAAACCTCAGTTTGAAGTGGGACGCGCTTTGGTAGGCAAAAACGGCGTGGTGCGCGATGCCCAGGATCAGGCGATGGCAATTCTAGAGGTTTTGCAAGCAGCGCAGGCATTGGGCTGGCACTATCACGGTGTTACCTGGTCGCCCTTACTAGGGCCTGCTGGCAATGTTGAGTACTTACTGTGGCTCAAGGACGTTGAGCCTTCATCTCCGTCTGAACTGGAAAGACAGCATCGTTCTGATTTGACGATCGCCTCTCAATACGTTCAAAACCATGTGATTGCTCCCAATTTAAGCAGCTTGAAGCAGTTAGCGCTGACGGCACAGCAGACTTTAAACCGTTGAATATTGCTTGAGTAATTAACAAGATGAAATCTTTCCACTGGCGCTATTCATGACTACTAAAAAACTGCTGGACAGTTTTTGCCAACGAGAAATGGGCAGCCAAGGCGACAAACAATAAGTTGACAGAAATAGTTGCAAGAGCATCAATCACTAATCCAGCATGAGTTGGATAAAAGCGATTCATCGGAAAGTCTTTATAATATGACTTTGGATACAGTTTTGGTAAATCATGGCTACCGTGAAGTATAAAGTGATAGACCATTCTTGAACTATCACTGCTAAGTAGAATCGCTACAAATCCAGCCCAAAAGAGGATACCGATCCACCTTCCATATTTTTTTCTTCGCTGTAATCCCCATAAGCCAATGGCTGCTAACGTTAAGTAACCGCCAGTAATCATAAGTTCAAACATCCTTTGAGTTGAATCGTTTGAGCAAGTCTCAGATTCAGAGCTTGGACAAACCTGGAATGAATTGCTCACTGCTCTTAGGCCAAGGAAAAGCATGAGAAGTAGTAAACCTTGCGTTATCCAGATGCTTGCAGGACGACCAATTTTGCTGCTCATTACTATAGTTTGTGGACTGTGCCTCACATTAGCTTAAATTACAGGCCGCCCAATCACTGCGTTTCTCAGGAGACAATCAAACCATCCTTCACGTGAATCGTGCGGCTCGTTTGCGCAGCAATGTCTGGTTCGTGGGTCACGATGACGATCGTAATCCCCTGTCGGTTCAAATCAGTCATCAAGTCCATCACTTCTTGAGACGTTCTACTGTCGAGCGCTCCGGTCGGTTCGTCTGCCAGCACCAATGCAGGGCGGTTCACCAGAGCACGGGCGATCGCGACCCGCTGTTGCTGCCCACCTGATAGCTGATTGGGACGGTTCGACAGTCGTTCTGCCAGCCCCACTCTGGTTAGCGCTTCCATTGCCCGTTTTTGGCGTTGCGGCTTTGAGACGCTAGCATAAACCATTGGCAGCATCACATTGTCCAGCGCAGTCGATCGCGGCAGCAGGTTAAATTGCTGAAACACAAAGCCAATCCGCTGATTGCGAATAAACGCCAGTTCATCGTTATTCAACGTCGTCAGGTTACGACCTTCCAGCACATAGTGCCCACCGCTGGGTCGATCGAGGCACCCGATGATATTCATCAAGGTAGATTTACCGGAACCAGAGACCCCCATGATGGCGACATATTCTCCTTCCTCGATCGTTAGATCAATGCCCTTGAGTACAGGCACATCAATATCACCTAATCGATAGGTTTTGGTGATATTTTCCATCCAGATCATCGTTGCCATAGAGAAGGAGATGGGTGAGGAGTGAGGGGTAAGGAGTGAAAGTTTTGAGTTTTGAGTTTTGAGTTTTGAGTTCTTAGTTAACTTTGAGCATTACAGGCTAAGTTGAGCAGCTTGCAACCCAAGCTAAAGTTGTATGAGAATTCTTATGTTTAGACCATATATGTAGCGCAACTCTCATTCCATCTGATTAGAAGCTGTCCATTTTGTAAACGCTGCCGCACAAACTAAAATGAAGAACATCAATGCACTTCCAACAAAGGCTAAGCTTAGTGAAGTGAGATTCCAATCATACCTAGAGAGACCAACAAGCCTACTGTATAACCAAACGCTAGAAGCTATAAGAACAAGGACATTCCAATTCCCCTCCGGAGCCTTTTGAAATGTATATGCAGCTAATTCTAGAACTGACCAATCAGCTCTATCCAATGTTCTTATCGTCTGCCTCATTAGATTGACTACAGAAAAGAAGCTGATTGCTACAACAACAAGCAGCGTTAGTGAGGACCAATTCAATAATCTGTTAACAAAAGCATCTAGCATGTGTAGGTTCTCTTACATCAATGAGTAGTTTATACAGTTCTAAAGTACCCCTTACAGTGATGCTCACCACTATTAACGCATCAGCTACCAGGATTGATGGGTTACGCTACGCTAACACATCCTACTAGAGACTGACTCCTAACTTCTAACAACTAACAACTAACAACTAATAACTTCTTCACTCACTTCTTAATGCCGCGATCGGGTCAAGCTGTGCGGCATTGCGAGCAGGAATTACGCCTGCTACAAGCCCAATGACGAAGGAAAGTCCAAAGCCTGCGACGATCGACCAGACGGAGATAACAAAAGGAAATTTGAACAGTGTGGCAGCAAGCAAGGCAATGCCAATACCTAAGCCAATACCAAGCGCGCCGCCTGCGATCGACACCATCACCGCTTCGGTCAAAAACTGGTTCAGGATCGCGCTATTGGTCGCTCCGACAGCTTTGCGAACGCCAATTTCACGGGTGCGCTCCACGACCGAAACGAGCATGATGTTGGCAATGCCAATGCCGCCGACGACGAGCGAAATGCCCGCGATCGCGCTCACCATCACGGTAAATAGCCCCACAATATTGCTGAAGGCATTAATGATATCGGCCTGATTGGTAATGCGAAAATCGTCTGGCTCTGGCGGATAGATGTTGTGCCGAATTCGTAGCAAGTTAGTGACTTGAAATTGCGCGGCATCGAGCGTTGCAGCATCTTTCGCCTGCACCCAAAAGCCACTGACGGCCGTACCGTTGAGTGAGTTATTGCCAACAATACGAGCCGACATATTAGTCAGGGGAATATAGATGCGATCGTCCTGGTCTTGTCCGCCAACCGATCCCTTCGTTTCCATCACTCCAATGACATTGTAAAGCTCGCTTTGAACGCGGATTTGGGTACCGATCGCCTTGCCACGGGCACCAAAAAGTTCGTCTCGAATGGTACTGCCGATCACAGCAACCGGCCTGTCACTATCCAGATCTTCTTGACTAAAAAACTGTCCCTCTTGCGGGTGGATATTCTTCACATCGGGATAGCTTAAATCTGTGCCCAAGAGCGTTGTAGAGTCGTTTTGTCCTTCATATACGACCTGTACACCACGCTGTAAGTAGGCCGTCACACCCTGCGCGGCGGGCGCTTGTTTGGCGATCGCCTTCGCATCCTCCCAAGTGACGGTCGAAGCGGTACCCGTTCCCTGGCTGATGCCACCCGTGCGTGCCACGCCCGTTAGGACAAGAATCACATTCGTACCCAGCGCTTGAATCTGCTGTTCCGTTGCCTTTTGCACCCCTTGTCCAACAGACGTAACCGTAATGACAGAGGCAATCCCAATAATTACGCCTAGCATAGTTAGCCCGGTGCGAAGCCGATTACTCCACAATGCCTCCAGCGACATCGTGAGGACTTCCAGCAGGGAAACACTAGTGGGGTGAATGCGCGTAAGCTGTGCCATAAAACCTCCTAAAGTGGATGTGTACGCCTCTTAAGGAGGGCCACCAGGGGGACGGGGACCACCGCCACCGCCACCACCACTACCACCGCTACGACCGCCGCCACCGCCATTGCCGCCGCGTCCACCACCCATCCCTGGGAAGAGAGAGGGCGTTCTCGACTGGGGGCGATCGCCCTGTGGGAAACTCGTCAACACCCGTTCTCCTTCTTGCAGCCCAGAAAGCACGACCGTTTTGCCATCATCCGTCGATATGCCCGTTGTAATGGGGCGAAACTCAGGACGACGGCTTCCCTTTTGACCGCCAATTACCTGTACGCCACTCACCCCGTCTTGACGCACGATCGCTACCGTAGGGACGACCAGCACATTGTTTAAAGTGCCAACGTCGAAGTTGACGCTAGCATTCATCCCAGAGCGCAGAAGGTTTGCAAGATCAGAGACAGACGATTTTACTTCAAAGCTAGTGACGTTTTGCGTCACGGTTGACTGTGCTGCGACTTGAAGCACCTTGCCATCAAAGGTCTTACCGGGATAAGCATCCACTGTGATTTTGACAGGCTGACCGACTTTAATTTGGGCGATGTTTGTTTCAGCTACGTTTGCTGAAATCTGGTTGGTTGAAGCCAGGGCCAAAATCGAAGCGGAGGCTGAAGACGCAGAACTACCCGCTGTTGAAGGCGTAACGAAGGCACCCGGATCAGCATATTTCTTAGTGACAATGCCACCAAAAGGCGCGCGAATAACCGTGTCGTTTAGGTCTGCTTGAATGGTTTCCAGCGCCCCCTGCGCACTCAAGACCTGTGCACGCGCGGTTGCTACATCTTCTGGTCGAGACCCCACCTTTTGTAAATCTAACGCCTGCTGCGATTTTCGCACCACTGCTGCGGTTTGATCACGACTCGCACGAGAGGTGATGAGATCTCGCTGTGCCAGCGCCCCATCCCTGAATAGCTGCTGGTTTTGCTCAAACGTCGATTCTGCCGATGCCAGCGCCGCTCGGTCATTTGCCAGTTGTGCAGCAGCTTGGGCAACATCTTGAGGACGATTACCTGCAACAGTCTTATCAAGGTTGGCCTGTGCCTGTGCCAATTGCCCTCTAGCTTGCGTGTATTGACCTTGCAAGTTAGAAGCGTCCATATAGGCGAGAATCTGCCCTTCTTCCACTCGATCGCCCTCTTTGACCAGCAGTTGCTTCAAAATACCAGACGACTTGGGACTCACATTCGCCGATCGCTCAGGCAGCACGGAGCCATTAGCTGAAATCGTTACTGGTAGAGTTTGACGCTCTACCAATGCGCTTTGCACCTGGCGTCTCATCTCTCGTCGCTGTGCCGCTGTCATTTGATTAAAGACAACAAACCCGCCGCCTAAAATCAGAGCCAAAACCAACAGCCCTGCCGCCCATTTCGGTATTCCACGTTTGACCAGATTCTTCACCAGCTTGCTCTCCCCATCTAGCCGTTGTGCACGCTGCTCAAAACTAAAGATGCTTAAGTCAATCACTCCAATCAATCGACGCGCGATCGACGCTTCAGCAACAATCTGTACCTTTCTTAGACTGTATTACCGAATGCAAGGTTCAACCAGCGACTTTAATCCAGATTTAGAACGCTCACTTAAGGACTGCCAGACATCCCACAACCCCTACTTAAGTCCTATGCTGCAAACGGAGATGCCTTGAACCGACACCTGCATATGAGCAACCTCATGACAGAGCCATACTCCATCAAGAGACCAACAGCATGTGTTACCTACAGCCCTCTCACCACTAGCCACAGACAGAGACCTAAAGCCTAAGACATTTCTGTCACAGGGTCACAGGGCTTAAACGCGCTGTTTCCACAAGGTGGATGGGCCTCTACCTGTAGGCGACACACAAGATAGATACGGGCTGAAGGCGATCTCTGTACACAGTCGATCGACCCGTGTAACCAGTTCCGGAGTGGATAGTAGCAGGCACAGAAAAGCGAGATAGGCTGCCAGCTATTGCAAGCAGCTAACCAGATATGAGATAGCCAGAGAGCTTTGATGAAGAGAAATACCTATAAAGGTCTCCCGTACCGTTTAGCTAAAAGCTTAGCTGGATTACACGCGCTCGTTGAGCAAGGCAGAAAACCGCTCGTCTTCCCGAAGGGCATCAAAGTCGGAGTTGGTTCGAGCAATTTCACGATACTCGTCTGGGTTTAGCGCAACGGCAAGCTGCAAATTTTCAAGCGCCAGATCAAGGTTGCCTTGGAGTGCATAGCAGCAGGCTTTGTTGTAAAGAGTATGAGGACTGTTGGGGCACAGTTCCAGGGCCTTGTCGTAGCTTCTGAGTGCTGCCTCTAAATGCCCTAAATGGTAAAGAGCATTCCCTCGGTTCGTCCAGGCTTCTTCAAAATCAGGTCTAAACTCTAGCGCCTTGTCATAACTGGCGACAACTTTTTCAATGTGATCGAGTTTTCGTAACGCCAAGGCACGGTTATACCAAGCCCAGTAGTAGTCTGGCTTGAATTCAATGGCGCGATCGTAGCTCAGAACAGCATCATCATACCGCCCCAGATTGCGTAGTGAAATGCCCCGGTTATACCAGGCCCAGTAGTAGCTTGGTCTGAATCTGATCGCTCGGTCGTAGCTGTCGATCGCCTCACTGTATCGCTGCAAGTCGTCTAAAGCGCTGCCTCGGTTATTCCAGGCTTCTGGAAAACCCGGTTCATAGTCCAGCGCTTGGTCATAGCTCGCGATTGCGCTTTCATAGCGTCCCAGATGATATAGAGCGTTGCCCCGGTTATACCAAGCATCGGGGTTATCGGGCTGGAGTTGTAGCGCGCGATCGTAGCTGGCAACAGCAGCGCCAAAATCCTTCTGTTTATTTAGATAAAGCCCTTTCTGGAAAAAGAAGGCAGCTTCCACATCCTGAACGTGGCTCATAAGTCCAGTATCTCAATGATTTCCTGTGCTCAATATGCCCAAGAGAGAGAGCAGAGAAACAGGGGCATGAACTATTACGCCAAATTGGTTAAACGCCTAGAAAACCGACCTTAAGCGCTGGTTGCTCAAACTGAAGTCGGTAGACAGCTACATCCAACTTCAGCCACCCTGTCCTGTGCTTACAAGACAATACACCCTCAAGCCACCCCAATACACTACTGTACCTGGACACGATCATGATTCTCATGCTGTTCAGTACACCTTTTTAGCACCTTGGCGTCCTTTTAAGGCGATTTTCCGGGAGGCACTCGTACTTCTGGGAATACTGACAGTGGCGATCGTCGAAGGTTTTACGGCTGGCTCATTGATAGGTTAGCCTTTAGCAAAAGCAAAAAGCTCTTTTTTTGTGAAGATACGATAGAGACTCAGGCGATAAAACGAACCTGCGTCTATGATGACGGAGACCTGATTTCGACCTGAGCACTACGGAACTAACTGCAGGAGACTGACGCAAAACAAGCCATGAGACTGTTCAGTTTGATGCCCCTTGTGCTTGGCAAAAGCAAGTGACAAGAGCGGCAAATGCTATGAGCGGCAAGCGATGAGAGCAATTTTTCTTACCCGGATACATGAGAAGCATGGGACATACAGTTCCTTATAAGATAGTTCCTTATAAGCAATGCAACCGCTTACTTCCGTCGATGGCTGGCTTAGTCCTGCTGTCATTGATGCTGATTGTGGCTCCTTACACCGCAACCGCACAAGTGAATAGTAGTCCAGCGACTGCTTCAGGCAACTCGAATACCGACGCTGTTGAGTTCAATGATGCTTACACTCTCGCACCGGGCGATCGAGTTCGCATCGATGTCTTCAAAGTGACTCAGTACAGCGGCGAAAATCAGGTTCTTGTGGATGGTACCTTGAACCTTCCTCAAGTAGGGTATGTATCCGTTCAAGGCATGACCTTGAAAGAGGCCGCAGAAGCAATCTCAGCAAAGTATGCTAGCGTCCTCAGGTACCCGTTTGTCACGGTTAATCTCCTCACCTCAGCGGCAGTCAAAGTTGGCATTGCTGGTGAAGTCAATCGTCCCGGTTCGTACACCATTCCACCCGGAGAGGGTGGTTCGCAGTTACCAACTGTAACGCGTGCCATTCAACTAGCAGGTGGCATCACCCAGATAGCTGATCTGCGTAAAGTAGAAGTGCGCCGACTGTTGCGCTCAGGAACCAACCGGGTGATTCAAGTTAACCTGTGGGATTTTCTTCAAACAGGCAACCTCCGTCGCGATATTACCCTCCGCAGCGGTGACAGCATTTATATTCCGACTGTAACGCAGACCAATCTGGCAGAATCTGTTCAACTGTCAGCCGCGAGTTTTGCCGCTGATAAGAGTGTTCCGCTCAATATTGCGATCGTTGGAGAAGTCTATCGCCCTGGTCCATACACCGTAACGGCCTCCGCCAAAACTGGTGCCGCTGGTGAAACTGGTCAGACAGGCGGTGGTGGTAGTGAACGCCCCCCAACTATTACACGCGCCATTCAGGTAGCGGGTGGTATCAAACCCCAGGCAGATGTTCGTCGTATTCAGGTACGTCGCCTTGCCCGTAATGGGGTCGAACAAATCATCAGCATCAATCTTTGGCAGCTTTTGCAGTCGGGTGATCTTAACCAAGATCTGATCTTGCAAGACCGAGATACAGTTGTCATTCCAACAGCCACAGCACTCTCCGCCGCAGAATCAACCCAAATTGCTGCTGCCAGCTTTTCGCCCGACAGTATCCGCGTCAATGTGGTAGGTGAAGTCAAACAGCCAGGCGTGGTCAAGGTGCCCCCAAATACGCCGCTTAATCAAGCTTTACTTGCGGCAGGGGGCTTTAATATTCGTGCCAAACAGAAAAGCGTTGAGTTAGTGCGGCTCAATACAGATGGCACTGTAACTCGGCGAACGATCGCTATAGATTTTGCTCGTGGGTTAGACGAGCAGGGAAACCCCGCACTCCGCAACGATGACATTGTAGTCGTCAACCGTTCTGCACTTACAGTCTTCTCTGACAACTTAGGCTCTGTGTTAAACCCTGTGAATGGCTTTCTTTCTGTATTCAGCATCTTTAGAATTTTTACTCAATAGAGTTGCGAAGGAGTCAAACTGTATCGTATTCGAATCAAAGTTGCCTTTCAGTGTGAGATAGTCGCATCCAGATTATCATCTAGCAAGCAATAAATACTTGCGGGCCCCAGTCAGTACGTGTAGAGATCATCAAAATGGAGAATGAACGAACCTCTCAACCATTGGCAACCTCAGAGAATGGTAGACGCTTTCAGTGGTTGCCGTTAGCCAATTCAGCCCAAACGGATGATGTGGACGAAGGCGGCTTGAACCTGGGGCAAGTGGTCGCGACTCTGCGCCGCAGAATTTTCATCATTGCTGGAGTTACAACCGTTGTTACGTCACTCGCTTTACTGAAAGCTTTGACCAGCAAGCCACTTTATCAGTCCAGCTTCGAGATTTTAACCAAGCCTGTAACCGTTGAAAACCAGGTAATTTCGTCCGTTCCTCAAAGCTTGAGTAAAGAACAACAACAGCAACAATCGGCTGAAGCAAAAGGGATCGATGAAACAAAATTAAAGTTGCTAAAAAGTCCGATCATTTTATCGTCGATCGCCAAGCAGCTTCAGCTTAAGTATCCAGACATTGATGCGGACTCTTTAGCCGCAGGGCTGGTCGTTACAGGAACCACCACTAGCGAAATTCTAAGTGTGAGTTATCAAGATGGAAATCCTGATAAAGTCAAGGCAATCTTGTCTTTAGTGTCAGATGCCTATTTGAGATACAGCCTGGAAGAACGCCTGGCAGATGTTCGGCAAGGGATTGATTTTGTCAACGCTCAGCTTCCTCAACTTCAAAAACGCGTTGAAGCCATTCAAGATCAACTTCAGGGCTTCCGTCAGCAGTACAATCTCATCGATCCGGAGTCCAAGGGAAAACAGCTTACAGAACAAACAACGACTATCAGCCAGCAGTGGCTCGACACGCAGGTCAAATTAAACGAAGCGCGTGCGCTTTACCTGAACCTGAGCTTAGCTTTAGAACAGCAAACAGATGATTCTGCGGCTTCCACGGCCCTGAGTGACAATGCCCGCTATCAAAAATTGCTAAACCAAATTTTAGAAGTAGAAAGCCAGCGAGCAGCTGAATCGTCTTTGTACTTAGACAAAAGCCCAAACGTTCAAGTGCTGCAAACTCAAGAAAAAAACCTCCTTCCCCTATTGCAACGAGAAGGGCGGCGGGTACAGGAAGAAGTAGCGAGCAAAATTCGAGACTTAGAAGCTCGAAGCCGAATTTTAGCTCAAACTTCAACCGGGCTAAATCAGCAAGTGAAACAGCTATCAGCGATTTCCCGTCAGTACGTGGATATTCAACGGGAACTTACGATCGCGACTGAAAACCTGAATCAGTTTTTGACCAAGCGAGAAGCACTCCGCATTGATGCTGGGCAGCGAAAGACCCCCTGGCAACTCCTGACACCACCTACAGAACCGATTCCGTCTTCAGCCAATGTGAAGCGTACTGCTTTATTAGGAGCAATTCTAGGGCTTCTGGTAGGAATTGGCATCGCCTTGCTTCTAGACAAACTCAGCAATGTACTCCATACGTCAGAGGACGTTAAAACAACAACGAAGTTACCCATCTTGGGCGTCATTCCGTTCAATCCAGAGTTGGCTGCTTTAGAGACCTTGATTCCTTTGGATAAAGTTAGTTCTCTAACTGATATGGCTGGTCTAGTGCATCAAATGCGGCAACGCTTAGGTTTCAACAGCAGCAAAAGCCCACGTTACTATTCCGCCTCGCCCTTTCAAGAAGCGTTTCGATCGCTCTACGCCAATATTCTTCTGCTCAATCCTGATGAACGCATTCGCTCACTCGTCGTTAGTTCTGCTACACCTGGCGAAGGTAAGTCCACTACAGCAATTTATCTCGCACAAGCCGCTGCTGCTTTGGGTCAGAGGGTACTGCTAGTAGATGCTGACTTGCGTTTGCCTCAACTGCATAGCCGTCTAGACCTAGAAAATGGTGCTGGACTTAGCACAGTCATTGCCTCAGACCTGGATTTTGAGCGCGTTGTGCAGAAATCGCTTCTAGATAGCAATCTTTCTGTCTTAACCTCTGGTCAAGTGCCTCCAGATCCTACAAAACTGCTCTCGTCCAAAAAAATGCAGGGATTAATAGATCAATTTAACGCAGCCTATGACCTAGTCATTTATGACATGCCTCCTATTTTAGGATTGGCAGATGTCAAGTTGCTAGCACTCCGAACCGATGGCATTGTGATGGTTGTTGGTTTAGATAAAGCAAAGGCATCAGTAGTAACGCAGGCCTTAGAAACACTCAAACCAACCTCTATCCAGATCCTTGGAGTTGTGGCTAATGGGTCGAAAGAATTGATTCCAACCATGTACAACTCCTATCATCGCTATGGCTCTTCAGAGGCCATGAAGCGGGCTGATGAAGTCACCGAGACAGCGGTAAAGTCAGCAGGGGATTAAAGCCCAGTAACCACAAGGATAAAGACTTCTAGAATCTTTGTTTAAAGAATATATGGACGTAAAAAGCGTGAAAGAGTAACGAAACGTTTCTGCTATGAAAGTACTGATACTTTTGACATTAATTGGAGTAATTTGGCTCATCAGTTCGCGCCGTTATAGACATCGTTTTCTGAGACCGATCGCGATTCTAATCGTGATTTATTTGGGAGTAACCTCCCCTCTCGGTATATCGTTAGTAACTCAGGGTTTAACTGCGTCTTTACCGCCTGACTCAGGAGAGCCTGTGGATTCAATTGTTGTTTTAGGTCGTGGTGACGGCGTTCGTAACCGCCGGGTTGAAATTGCTGAACAGCTCTGGCGTGAAAAGCGGTCTCCTAAAATTTTTGCCAGCGGTATGTTAGATGCCGAATTTATAATTGAACAACTGAAAAACAACGGTATTGCCACTCAAGCGCTCAACGGCGAGCGGTGCTCTCAAACAACTGAAGAGAATGCCTTATTTACAGCCGCTGTACTACGTCCTCAAAACATACAAAAGATTTTGCTTATTACTGATCCACCGCACATGTTGCGATCGGTACTCTCGTTTCGGGCCTCTGGATTCACCGTCATTCCTCACACAAGTCCCTTGCCTTCTTATTGGGAGCCTGAACGTAGTGTTCCAGTGCTATTGCGAGAGTATACGGGTCTAGTTTCCTATGCTATTACTAATCGGTTTCGGCAGCGAAGTCCGTCTGAGCTAGAACATCCTCCCATTGATGTCATGATGAAACTGAAGACTTGGAACTGTAAGCTATAAATGCTTGGGGAAACACAGCTAAATCTTTTAAGTAGGAAGGCACCACTATTTTATGATGGTAAAGCCTTCTGGCATCCCCAAAAAAGCGGTAGCATTGCCCATGCAGATGTAAACCCTTTGGCATGGCTGCGCTAGGGGTTTTATGCTTCACCCCGACCTACGTCCATTTTAGATATTACACATACCTACTTAGAGAACAATTGGAGAAATATGTGCATTTCCCAAAATTTCACGTAAACTTTACGCAACAGAATGAGTTCAATTTACTTAGTACAGCTTGGCAATACACATGAGTGACTCTCCAGCCTTTTCTAATACGTCTTATCAAATTGAGAGGGAACTCGGTCATAATCGTGCCGGCGGTCGAGTGACCTATTTGGCAAAAGATACGCGCACTCAGAAGAACGTTGTCATCAAACAGTTTCAGTTTGCAAAAACAGGGGCGAGTTGGGCAGAATACGATGCGTACGATCGCGAAATTCAATTCTTAAAGCAACTTGATCATCCGGGCATTCCTCACTACATCGATTCATTCCAAACTCCCAATGGCTTTTGCATGGTGCAAGAGTACAAACATGCCACGTCTTTATCAGAGAACCGTAGCTTTAACCCAGAAGATATTCGACGTATCGCGATCGCAGCGCTAGAAATCCTGGTTTACCTTCAGAATCGGATCCCTGCTGTCATTCACCGCGATATTAAACCCGAAAACATTCTTCTCGACGCAAACGGCGCTGTTTATTTAGTCGATTTCGGCTTTGCGCGCGTCGGTGGGGAAGATGTTGGTGTAAGCAGTGTGGTCAAAGGAACGCTAGGATTCATGCCACCAGAGCAACTGTTTAATCGGCAACTGACAGAAGCCTCAGATCTCTATGGGTTAGGTATGACATTGATTTGTCTGCTGACTGGTACAAAATCTGACCGCATTGGAGATCTCGTTGATATTAGCTATCGTGTTAGCTTCAAGCACCTAGTGCCATCGCTCAACCTAAAGTGGGTAAACTGGCTAGAGAAAATGGTAGAACCGCGTTTGAAAGAGCGCTTCCCCAATGCGCTAGCGGCATTAGCAGCTACGCCTACATCCCCTCTACGGCCTCCCGATGCTCAGTTTAGTCAAGCAACCTTAAAGTTTCATGCTGCTTGTCCAGGCGATCGTCTGACTCAAGTGGTCATGCTTACTAACCCTATCCCAGAAACCCTTTTAGAAGGAAAATGGGAGATCGCACCGCATCCGCATGATCCTCCCACCGCTCACTACTGTTGGCTTTCCGTTACCCCTGACGCCTTCGCAGACAATCAGGTAGAATGCCAGGTAACGGTAGATACTCGCAAGCTCATGGCAGGAAAAACCTATCACCGTAAGCTGCTGCTGCATACCAACACCCTCGCAAAGACCTATTCGCTCAATCTTCAAATTCAGACAGCAGCAGCGCCTGCGAAATTTTCCCATCTACCCAAAGGTCTTTTGCTGCTCCTAGGGGCGGCTACTCTTATCGTGAATTGGTTGGTGGCTTCAGTTGTTCTGAGTATGGGTACAGTTGAGAAGTCAGTTTCTATGGCTGGCTTTGGGGCTGTTGTCGGTACCGCGATCGGTCTCGAATTTGCAGCCTGGTTAATGCGATCGGCAGGGGGGCGTACTGGCTCTACAACTTGCACGCTGGCTGCACTAGGAGTAGGAGCTGTGGCTCTGATAGAGGCACTTGCCAGTGATCTCACAGCAGCAGGGGCTGTCGTAATTTTAAGTGCAGGGGCAGGGGCCATGAATGGCGCTGTCACTGGAGTGATGGCTGGTATGACAGTAGAAAAGCTAATGGTCGGCGACAACCCCAAAGCCATTGCTATCACAACGGTTTTGCTTATTGCAACGGTAGGCTCCAGCATCGGTCTAGGCTTCGCGATCGGGTTTATGAACTTAGCCATACTCACGGTACTGCTCAGCAGCAGCCTTGCTCTAGGCACTTTAGTAAGTCACCTTTACTTAAAACGAGCCAATATGCTCTTCTCTCACCGAAAGACGGAACGCTACTTAATTAAGCCTTGAATAATTACCAGGCAGTTTGGCTTTATCTCCAGCTTCGCTCTTCATAGCTCTGAGGTGAAAAAGAGCTGAATGGCAGTCAGTCGTACACGAAGAGGCCTCACTATTTTGATGCTTAGCTTAATTGACCAGGCTACTGACAGAACTTTCAGTATGAATGCGGAAAATAGCTTCACCCAATAGTGTCGCCACTGACAAAACTTTCAGTTGAGGAAAGTGCTTTTCCACTGGAATCGGAATTGTGTTCGTTACAATTACCTCTTCCAATCCACTGGCTAGTACCCGTTGAATCGCGGGGGGTGAAAAGAGTGCATGGGTTGCGCAGGCGTAGATTCGGCTCGCCCCTTCCCGTTGGAGTATCTTTGCTGCTTCGCTAATAGTACCAGCAGTGTCGATCATATCATCGACAAGAATGGAAGTCTTGCCTTGTACATCTCCAATCACATTCATGACTTCTGCTTGGTTGTGTCCCTGGCGTCGTTTATCCACGATCGCCAATGGTGCATCATTGAGCCGTTTAGCAAACGCGCGGGCACGAGCAACTCCACCAATATCGGGGGAAACTACCACAACATCACAGAGTTGCTTCTTCTGGATATAATCGACCAAAGTAGGGCCACCGTGCAGATGGTCTAACGAAATATCAAAAAAGCCCTGTACCTGAGCTGAATGCAGATCTAGAGCGAGGACGCGATCGGCTCCAGCCTGTGTGATCAAGTTGGCAACTAGTTTCGCAGTAATAGATTCTCGACCGGCGGTTTTGCGATCAGCTCTAGCATAGCCGTAGTAAGGAATAACGAGTGTAATCTGGCGGGCTGATGCTCGACGACAGGCATCGGTCAGAACCATCAACTCCATTAAATGATCATTCACAGGTCTACAAGTGGGTTGGATCAGGAAAATATCGCACCCACGGATTGATTCCTGAACCTGCACATAAATCTCACCATCAGCAAATCGTTTACAAACAACCGGAGTAAGGTCAACTCCCAAGGATTGTGCAATTTCCTGAGCCAGTGGAGGATTGGCGGTACCAGCAATGAGGCGGAGGCGTTGGGGGTATGTCACCTTTGCAGGTTCGACAGGTAAGAGAACGGGCGCACATGGAAGCATAGGTCAAACCTTCACGGAATACTCTAAGATCATTTGCTTGCAATGAAGCTGTGCATTCACAAGCTTGTGTTGGCTCGTTTGCACAACAATCGCACGCTTCAGCGCTTGAGGCAAAAATGTGAGAACAAAATCCCAGTAGGCATCCCTAAGCAAGATTAGAATTAACTTCAAACACGTAGAAGCTATCCCGCTACTCCTAGTTTGCAATTTGCTGCAGGTTCAATTCCATTTTTCAATAGACTTCCGCTGACCAGTATCACTACTTTGAAGCTGAGCCGGGAGAAATACAAGCAAAATTATTATTCTTTGCATCAGCTTTATTCAGCTTGCACGCAATTTAAACTGCCAGTTATGCTTACTTGCACGGACCGTATGGTGAGCCGAGCTGCGTCACCCAGCTTTAAATTCAGTTGATAGAATATAAAAAAACAGTAAAGATGAGACTAGAGAGGTTTAAATAGTTTTTCGCCTTGCTGTAGAAAGTAGTGGTCTGCGCGAAACTTGGTAGTGGTTTACGGGAGACAGCAGTTTGTTAGCTATCGCTAGCTACAGGCTGTGTCAGGTAGGAGGTTCGCGGCATAGAGCCAAAGAGCTTTATTGTTATATGTCTCTAAGTTGTATATCTCTAAAGAAGCTTAATGATTATTGACGCTCGATCATTATCTCCAGGTGAGATCCTTGAAACCCACGTTTGTATCGTCGGAGCTGGTCCCGCAGGTATAACGTTGGCGCGCGAGTTTGCCAATCAAAATTTTCAGGTGTGTTTGGTAGAAAGCGGTGGCTTTGAGTTCGATCAAGATACACAATCGCTTTGTGATGGGGTTGTTGTTGGCGATCCGTATCCAGAAATTTCTGAGACTCGTCGCCGCCAATTTGGCGGCACCTCACACTGCTGGGAAGGACCAAACGGTTACAATCAATCAGGTTTTCGCTGCTTACCTCTAGATGATATCGATTTTGAGCAGCGTGATTGGCTTCCCTATAGTGGGTGGCCTTTTACTAAAGCTGAGCTCAATCCGTTCTACGAGCGAGCACATCAGGTTTGCCAAATTGGACCGTTCGCTTACAGCACGGATGCTTGGGAAGTAGACCGTGCTGTACCACTTCCTTTCAAAAGCGATCGGGTCACTACAACCATGAGTCAGTATGGGCTGAGAGACCCATTCACTCACGAATATCCAGAAGAGATTAAGCGCACTTCGAATATCACCACCATCGTTTATGCCAATGTGGTTGAGATTGAGGCTGACAATACTACGCAAGCAATCACGCGTCTACGGATTGCCAACCTACAAAATCGGCAGTTCTGGCTAACTGCAAAAATCTTTATCTTATCGGCTGGAGGCATGGAGAACGCACGCTTACTGCTTCTATCGAACCAGCAGCAACCAGCGGGTTTAGGCAATCAAAACGATTTGGTCGGTCGCTTTTTTATGGATCGCCCTATCCTGAGCCTGGAGCTAGTGCCTTTTAGCCCTAGACTGCTTGATCAGACAGCTCTCTATGACATCTATCCCGTAAATGGTGTGCCCGTGATGGCAAGAGTGAAGCTGAGCGAAGCTGTGATGCGCCAAGAGCGTCTAATGAATAACGGGGCACAGATATTTCCTAGACCGTTAAAGCATCAACGCGAAGCGATTAATGCACTGAAGTCATTAGTGCTATCTATCCAGCAGAGGCGACTGACTACAGATGCATCCAAGCAATTCCAAATGGCGGTGCGTGGTAGTGACTATATCCTTGCAGCAGCATTTTGGGCTGCGATTAGACGATTGCCAGCGTTCCGACGTGGTGATTGGTCATATCTTCCTTTAGAAAAACGGCGGTTTTCAAAGTTTGAAATTTTCTATCAACTTGAGCAAGCACCTGATCCTAATAACCGCGTTACGCTAAGCCAAGAGCGCGACTGCCTTGGTCAACAGAAAACCGAAATTCATTGGCAACTCAACCCGATCGATGTGAAGCACGCTGCGCGAGTTCAAGAAATTTGGGCAGAGGAACTTGCTCATGCCGGATTTGGTACATTGGAGTTTGCTCGAAAGAAAGAAGACCTAAAATTTGAAAAAACTGCAATGCATCATCACATGGGCGCAACCCGAATGCATGGTGATCCAAAGCAGGGGGTTGTTGATGCGAATTGTAAGGTGCACAGCCTCGAAAATTTATTTGTAGCGGGTTGCTCTGTCTTTCCAACCTCTGGCTATGCCAATCCAACGCTCACAATTATTGCCCTTTCTTTGAGATTGGCTGATCACATCAAAACACTGATGCAATGAGCAATCAACTTGACGCGCATGCTTTTGTAGATGCCAACTTTCATGACTAAGATGAAATGATGAGAATTGGAGTTGTGGGAGCGAGTGGGTTTGTTGGTAATCGAGCAGTCGAGTTGTTTCATGCAGAAGAGACAATCACAGTTCGCCCAATTGTTCACTCTGCTGCTAGCGTTCAACGCTTAACACACAAAGCAGACTATCGCATTGCCAATTCGTTTGATCAAGCTTCGCTAGAAGCTGCCTTTGAAGGATGCGATGTCGTCATTCATTCGATCTTAGGTAGTGCTGGGCTCATTCGTGGCAGCATTACGCCCACTTATAAAGCTGCTCAAAAGGTTGGAGTGCGTCGCGTCATCTATTTAAGTTCGATGATTGTTCACACGTCTGCTCCAGTTCCTGGTACAACTGAGTCTACTCCACTGATTGAGAAACAACCGTTTCTAACCCACACTGCTAAAATTTATGCCGAGCGAAAACTGCTGCAATTACGGCAAAGCGGATCAGTTGAGGTTGTCATTTTTAGACCAGGCATTGTGTTTGGACCCCGCTCACGTTGGATCACGGAACTGGCTGACCAGCTTGTTCATGGCACTGCTTACTTTATCAATGGAGGTCAAGGTATTTGTAACACAGTATATGTAGACAATTTAGTTCATGCTATGCGCTTAGCTTTGACACAACCAAATGCAGACGGCGAAGCCTTCTTTGTTGGCGATCGAGAATTGATAACATGGTTCAATTTTTATCACCCCTTCGCTGAATATTTGGGAATAAACCCAGATCAGATCCCTCTCGTTGACGTGCCCCAATTTACCCACAGCTGGAAGCAGCAGGCTTTAGGATCGGTATGGAACTCGACTGTTATACAAAAGCTGATTGCTTCTATTCCAAATGACTTTAAACAAGTAGCAAAGCATACACTTTCTAAAAAAGAGCCGCGTTCAGGTGAATTAACGGAATCAGCAGCTTCCAATTTTGAACGACAACCTGTAGTGAATGAAATGATGGCAATTCTACAGCAGTCACAATACAAGCTGCCGTTTACGAAAGCAGAAGAAATTCTAGGTTATGAACCACTTGTTTCTTTTCACGAAGGCTGCCAACGATCGATTGAATGGCTGGCTAGCCGCAATTTTATTCACTCACCCGTAAAAAATTAATGCTTAGTTAACTCATGTATGAATAACGAACTCTATTAAGTGCTTAACCCTACGAGGTCATTTTAATCAACGTACCTTCAGCTCAATGCTCTTAAAATAAGGCACTAGTAGCTTGAAAGTCTAATTAAATTTAAACAGCACTGGCAAGAAGGATTTAACCATTCTGGCATTAAACATCCTGTCGTAAGAGAAATATCAAGATCTCAACAAGTGTGGGCTGTAGAATCGACGAGCTTAAACAAGTGTGATACGTTTTAGATATAAGTTGTAAATATTCATTGCTATCTAATTGTAAAGCCTATTACTCCGCTACCTATGGCTTCAGTGCCTCAGTTTGGTTCAGTTGGAACTATGCGGCAGTAATTGTAAAGTCGTTAATCCGTCAGGTGAAATGAAGTATGGGACAGTTTAATCATTTTTTTCTAACCAAATTCAACGTGAGAAGCTTTCCAGAGCTTAGACCTGGTTGCGATCCTGCTTGGCTCGAAAACAGGTTCAGATTGTTCGACCAGTTCTGTTACCCGTCTGTCTATAATCAAACGAATCAAGACTTTAAATGGTTGGTTTTCTTTGATGCTGATACACCTGAAGCATTTAAACAAAAGATTTCGGATTATGCTGAAAAATGGCAGAATTTTGTGCCTTTATATTTAGACTTTCCGCTTCCTTACGGTCAGTTTCCAGATCGAGCCAGAGACATTGTCCGTGCGGTTGTCACAGATGATTGTAAGTACCTCATCACAACCTGGCTGGATAATGACGACGCAATTGCTAAAGATTACGTTCAAATGATTCAAGAGAACTTCAACCAACAAGAATGCGAAACTGTGAACTTCATGTTTGGCTACCAATTGTGTAATGGCAAAGCCTATTTTGACTTTGAGGTTGCTAGCCATTTTATTAGCCTTATTGAACGGTACAATCCTGATTCATTTAATACTTGCCTTTGCAGACCGCATAAGGAGCTTTATGAAGTTTGTCAATCTGCCAAAAAGATTTTGTGTAAGCCAGCCTGGGTCGAGGTGGTTCACGACTCAAACTACATGAATGTTCATCGAAGGGGCTTTAGGGTGCCAGCAGGAGAAATATTGGATGCGTTTTCAATCAAAACTGATATTCCACACGAAGAAGAATCTAAGTTCCCCTTTTTTGTTGAGCAAGCAAATACGCTTCTATTCTTCCCTTACTACTTTCTTAGAAGAGTTTTTCTGAGAATCAAATACTACCAGTTTAATGAATTAAATATCAGTCATTTTCAACTAAAGAACTATTAGCTAGGTTAAGGTACAGTTTGGTAGGAGTGAAAATTTTATGAAGGTTCTAATTACTGGCGGTGCTGGCTTTATTGGCAAGTGGTTAATAGAAAAGCTGCCACCTGATGCAGAAATCATTGTAGTTGATCTGCTGGACAGGCAGGTTCATCGGAAATTGCATGGCTTTGCACCTGAAATCAAAGAACGGGCAAAGTGCATTCAGGCAGATGTCCAAGACATAGAAGCATACAAAGCAACTATTGAGGGAACAGATGTTGTTATCCATCTGGCATCCCAAACGGGCACTGGACAATCAATGTATGAGATCAGTCGCTATGTGCAGCACAATGCCAATGGTACCGCTAAGCTGTTAGAACTCATTTCATCGTTAGAGCAGAAGCCACGCCGTATTATTCTTTCCTCCAGTCGTGCAGTTTACGGAGATGGCGCTTATACGGATGGCGAAGCAATTCACTATCCTAAGGGGCGCTGCCTAGAAGACCTACAACAAGGAATTTGGGAGGTCTGTAGCAGTAGCGGTGAACTTTTGACTGCAGTACCTATGCAAGAAACCCACCTCACGAAGCCTACTTCTGTGTATGGATTAACCAAACTCTGGCAAGAGCAGTTGTTGCAAAGCTACTGTGAAAGCCAAAATATCGATTTAGTTACATTGCGCTTTCAAAATGTTTACGGACCGAAGCAAGAGCTGGGTAACCCTTACACGGGTATTATCGGTATCTTTACTAATGCGATCGCTCAGGGTAATTCCCTAGAAATCTTTGAAGATGGGTTGATGACCCGCGATTTTGTCTTTGTGGGGGATGTGGCTGAGGCTGTAATTAAATGTGCAATTTGTGAGAAACCGTTAAACACAGTGATTAACATTGGTATGGGTCAAGCTGTAACGCTACTGGATGTGGTTCAAGCAATCTCAGAAATTGTTGGTAAACCTGCACAATATACTGTTTCGGGACGCTTTAGAGTAGGAGATATCCGTCATGCAGTGGCAGATATGAGCCACTACAAAACCGTCTTTGGGCCGTGGATACCCACCTCGCTTAAGGATGGGTTAATCCAATATCTAGACTGGTATCTGGGGCAGGAACCACTCAGTCAGTCGGCTCTTCAAGCATCCTTTAAAGAGATGGAACAGACTGGTCTATTGCTAACCAAACAGAAATAAGCATCAGGCAATGAGCGGAGTCAACGTTTTACACCTGAGTACGTCCGATGTTGATAATGGGGGAGCACGTGCTGCCCATCGATTGCATCTAGGATTGCAGGCCATAGGGTGCACCTCTCAAATGATTGTGAGGGCAAAATTTGGGGCCGACAACACGGTTACAGCAGAGCGATCAGTTCTGACTAAATTGGGCCCACCTGCCTCTGGTTTACCGTTGAAGCTGTATCCAAAGTGTGACTCTGGCATGTTTTCGTCTCAGTGGTTGCCTGATGTACTTGCTTCTAGAGCCGCTCAAATCAAGCCAGATATTATCAACCTTCACTGGATTTGTAACGGATATCTGCAAATTGAAACGATCCCTAGATTGAAACAGCCACTAGTCTGGACGTTGCATGATATGTGGCCCTTTACTGGTGGGTGTGACTATGTTCGGGAATGTGAGAATTACAAAAAGGCTTGTGGAGCCTGTCCGCAGTTGCATAGCAATCTCTCTTGGGATCTCTCTCGCTGGGTTTGGCAGCGAAAAGCAAAAGCTTGGAAACATACTGACCTGACTCTTGTTGCGACGTCTTCCTGGATGGCTGATTGCGCACGCGCTAGCTCACTATTCCAAGATCGACGAGTTGAGTTAATTCCTTTGGGGTTGGATACTGAAAGATATAAGCCAATCAATCAAAAGGTTGCTCGTGATTTGTTAGATTTGCCTCAAGATAAGCAACTAGTGCTTTTTGGTGCAATTAATGCAACGTCTGACCCTAGAAAAGGATTTCAGCTTTTGCGACCCACACTTCAGAAAATTAGCAGCCGTGGATGGGGAGAGCAGATCGAGCTGATTGTTTTTGGTTCCTCTAGACCCGAAAATTCGATTGATCTGGGGTTCAAGACCCACTACTTAGGGCATGTGCGTGACGATCTTGTCCTTGCACTGATTTATTCATCTGCTGATGTTATGGTAGTGCCGTCTACCCAAGAGGCGTTTGGACAAACGGCCTCAGAATCTATGTCCTGCGGGACCCCAGTTGTTGCTTTCAATGCTACAGGGTTGAAAGATATTGTTGATCACCAGCAAAACGGCTACTTAGCAACTCCATTTGAAATCGAAGATTTGGAGAAAGGGATTATTTGGGTATTGGAAGACAAAGAGCGGCACCACGAACTCAAAGTTCAGGCTCGAAAGAAGAGCTTACGAGAATTTTCGTCTCAAGTGCAGGCTAGCCGCTATTTATCACTATACAAGGACGTTTTAAGAGGATTTGAGTGAGTTATTCTTGTGTCATCCTTCACATGATGATGAGCCACAAACGAGGCTTAAGTTTGATTTGAGCATGCTTATTTGAGGATGGCACTTCTTTACAGCGCGTAGATAGGAGTTAATAATTCATGAAATATCTAGCGAAGTTTTTATACGTTATTTCTGTTCGGCAAACTGAACTGACTCTAATTATATTTCTTTTTCTTACGATTTCTTTACTAGATGCTGTAGGTATTGGATTGGTGGGCCCATTTATTGGCTTGGCAGTCAACCCAGGGCTGATTCAGAAGAATGATATACTATCAAGCCTTTACAAGTATATAGGCTTTCAAGATACAAATAAATTCATTGCATTACTAGGTTTAATAATCATCGTAACTTTTTATCTTAAATCATTCTTCTACTACCAAATTCAGAACTATGTTTATAAGTTTTGTTACGCTCGGCAGGTTAAATTGCGCCTCAGATTGATGGACGCTTATCTCTCTGCTCCTTATACGTTTCATTTGAGAACTAACTCCGCTCATATTCTTCAAAATATTGGTGGCGAATCTGCAAACTTTATTTATTCAATTGCGATCCCACTCTTAAACTCAGTTGCTAATGGCTTTGTTCTTCTAGTTCTTCTGTTGCTACTAGCTAAGACAGATTTTGTAGCAACGGTGAGTGTCTTAGGTCTTCTCCTGGTTGCTATTGTTCCTTTTCACTACTTTAGGCACAGTGTAGCTCGTTGGGGAAAAGAAGGGCTTGAAGCTAACACAGAAACGGTACGGATTACCAATCATGCCATTGGTGGATTGAAGGAAACCAAAGTGATTGGATGTGAGGAATTCTTTAAAGCTCAACTCAACGGCCAAACCAACAAATATGCAAAAGCTGCGAGCCGTTTCCATGTTTTCCAGTTACTGCCGCGCATCGTAGTAGAGACTCTTTTGATTACGTTTGTTGTAGGGTTCGTATCCTTATCTTTGGCTTTTGAACAGCGTGCAGAAAGCCTAGTTTCTGTATTAGGTATTTTTGCGATAGCGTCAATTCGTCTAATGCCATCTGCCAGCCAACTTATAGCTTCTATGGGCTTGCTCCGTAATAATGAACCTACTCTTGACAGGCTCTATTTGGATCTTAAAGAGTTAGAGGTCTCAGAAGCTAGATGTCTTGCGGAAAAAACTCGTGGAGCAGCTTTAGAGAGTTTTAATCAGGAGAATTCTGGTCATTTGAAAAGTCTCAAAACAGAGACTCTCATGTTTAGAAATAGAATAACTCTTGATAGAATCAGCTATTGCTATCCCGCCGCCGCTTCAAATGCTCTCAAAGAGGTTTCATTAACAATTCACAAAGGTGAGTCGATCGCTTTGATCGGTAAGTCAGGCGCTGGGAAAACTAGTTTGGTAGATGTTCTTCTGGGGCTGTTGATTCCGCAGTCGGGTGATATTCAGGTTGATGGTTTCTCTATATATGAGAGGTTGCGTTCTTGGCAAAATTTAATTGGTTATATTCCACAATCTATTTTTCTAATCGACGACACGATTGCAGGGAATATAGCTTTTGGGGTTCCATACAATCAAATTGATCAGCGAAAGCTAGATAATGCAATTCGTCTCGCTCAACTTTCAGAACTGGTGGCGCAACTGCCAGAAGGTATTCAAACCGTAGTTGGAGAACGGGGTACTCTATTGTCTGGAGGGCAGCGTCAGAGAATTGGGATTGCTCGTGCTCTCTATCATGAGCGAGAAGTTTTAGTGCTGGATGAGGCAACCTCTGCGTTAGATAACGAAACAGAACAATTAATTAGTGAGTCGATTCGGTCATTGAGTGGCACGAAAACTATCATCATTATTGCTCACCGATTGACAACGGTTAAAGATTGCGATCGCATTTACACAATGAGTAAGGGACAGATAATAAACAGCGGCAGTTACCAGGAGATTGTGTTAGGAAATCAGATTCCTCAATCGTGATTGCGCTCTATAACAATCTTCTTTGCGTGAGTAGAAATGCTTAAAGGGTTTGGATTGCTAAAAAATTTAGAGATGGTTTGTAAGAATCAGAATGACCTCTTTAATTGGTGGCCTCATAGTTCTAGAACAAGAATAAACCATCAAAGCGCGGTTCCTAAACGACTCCAAATATTGAGATCGGTGTGTTGAATGTTTGATTGAAATTGTGCTTGATATTGATAACTATCGATGTACAAGGCGGACTTTTTATAGAGTGTTTGACTTTGGCGGTCGTGATCCTATTTGGATGTGGTACGGCGTAACAACCCGGTTGAAGTGAGATTGGCAGAGTTGTACATTTCTAAAGCTAGATAACTCTGGAACAGGATATTCAGTTGGAGCAAAACCTAACTAACCTCTTTCCAGCCTTGCTCGAGGCGTGCCATAATGATGCGACTGTTGCCTGAGTACGCTAATGGTACAAGCATCTCAACGTTTAGACGCTATCCATAGCGTTTCAAGAGCTTTTGAGCCGAGTGTAGATCTTCATTTTCGGTTGCCTGACCCGAAGGATGAGCAAATCCCCGAAGTGGAGTTTCAGGAGCAGGTGGAGCAGGCGTGGCAAGTGTGCGATCGCTTCGACCTACAAACCGACATTTGGCGCGGGCGGATCTTGCGAGCTGTACGCGATCGCGAAAAGCGACATGGCGACGAACGGGGTACTGGCTTTCTTAACTGGCTGAAAGATCGGGAGATCAGCAAAAGTCAGGCATACGCGATGATTGAATTGGCAAACAGTGCCGATACGTTGCTAGACGGCGGCTACTTGGAACCGGAAGATGTCAATCAGTTTAGCAAACGCGCCTTTGTAGAAACGGCACACTCGGCTCCTGAAGTGCAGCAGATGGTGAGCGATGCCGCGCATCGGGGCGATCGGATCACCCGCCGCGAAGTCCGCCAGTTGTCGGATGACTGGACGGCGATGACTTCCAACCTGTTGCCTACCGAAGTGAAGCAAAAAGCGGCTGACCACACCATCCCGGCAAAGTACCTGGCTCCGCTGGTGAAGGAAATGCAGAAGTTACCAGAGAGCCATCAGACATCTATTCGAGATGCCGTTGCCGAAACGCCCGATGTCGATACGCTGAAGCAGGCAACGTCCGAAGCAAAGTATCTGTGGCGCTATTTGGAAGCCGCTGCCAATGTGCAGGCATTAAACAATGAATCGCTGGATCTGGAACTGGCCTTGGAAGAAGCGCTTCGCCTTGGGTGCCTTAGTTCTGCGGCTGATCTGGTCAACCACGCTGCCCAACTTGAGCAAACTGTCACGAAGCTCTACCTTACCTGGAAGCGGCTTAATGCCTTATCCGAACGGCTTTACCTTGATAGTGGTGCTAGTACGCCTCATTTGAGAACCCTCCTGAGTTGCCTTTCCCCCCTCTCCAATGACATCATCGAAACCTCGCTGACAGGCGGCGGCGATCGCACCATTCGACTGCAAGTGCTAACAAACGTGGAACTATCAGAAGCTTAGCCGCTGGCCTCCGTTACCTGCGAAGCAACCGCTTACACCGTTGCCAGAGCAAACGGGGGTTAAGCCAATGGCGATAGCGTTCTGCCACGTCCTTGCCCACCAATAGTGCCCCAATCCAAAACAGTAGCTCACCGAAAATGAGCAATCCTGGCACTAATGCTGCTTTTTGGGCAAGAGTCAACGGCAGTAGCGGCACCCCTGCGATTGCCACCCATGCCAGACACGAAACAACAATGAGCACGACACCAAGCTGCTTCATGACAATCACCTAGCCCCTGTCACTGCTTTCCCTCTCATGATGAAACATCTCTGCGTTTTCTGTGGGTCCAATCCAGGTGCTCGACCGACTTACACCAGCATGGCTCAAGCAATGGGGCAGGCAATGGTTAGACGTGGGCTAGGTTTGGTGTACGGCGGCGGTAACGTGGGCTTAATGGGCACGATCGCAGATGCTGTTCTAGATGCAGGCGGCGAGGCGATCGGCGTGATTCCCCAATCTTTGGTGGCAAAAGAGCTGGCTCACAAAGGGCTGTCCCAACTTCGCATTGTTGGCTCTATGCACGAGCGCAAAGCCATGATGGTTGATCTAGCGGATGGTTTTATTGCACTTCCAGGCGGCTTTGGCACGTTTGAAGAATTTTGCGAAGTGCTGACCTGGGCACAGCTTGGCTTTCATCAGAAACCGTGTGGTTTGCTCAATATAGAGGGCTATTACAGCCCACTGATCGCCATGTTCGATCATGCGACTGAGGAAAAATTTGTGCGTCCTCCTCACCGATGGCTCGTTTTAGAAGCCCAAGACCCCGATCAACTGTTGGATCAATTCGCATCCTACGAGCCGATTACCTTTCAAAAATGGATCGATCACCAGGAAACCTGACGCTAAGAGGACTTACGTACCTGAAGCTTAAAGCCTGATCCCCTTGCCCCTCTTAACAAAGGAGAAACTCCAAAAGCCCACTTCTCATAAGGATTTGGGGATCTAATCACGTCAACTCTGACTAGTTTTGACGCTACGACGACGAAAGTCAATCAATTTACACCACAATCGTGTCCTATCCAAAGGCCAGGTTAAGGTATCTCTTCTGACTGAGGAGAATATTAAAGGTAAAGAGGAAGATAGGTGATGTAAATAACAAATCTATTTCCGACCTTGTGCATGGTCAGTGTGTGAGGTGGAAGGAGGAAAAATGGTTTTAGGACATCATAAGCGTGCAGTGGGAAGCTTTTCTAGCTACCGAGATGCAGAAACGGCTGTGCGTGAGCTAAGAGATAGCGGTTTCCCAATGGATCGCGTTTCCGTTGTTGGACGTGACACTGATCGAGCGGCTGAAATTGCTGGCAACGATGCCAACGCTCGACTGAGCGACAAGAGCAAGCAAGTGGCGCATGATACTCAGGCAGATGAAGGCGCAAAGAAAGGCGCAGTTGCAGGTGGAACACTGGGTGGTCTAACAGGTTTGCTAGTTGGTTTGGGCGCACTAGCAATTCCGGGTATTGGTCCTGTGATGCTGGGTGGCGCGTTAGCTACCGCACTGGCAACAACCATTTCTGGTGGCGCGATCGGTGCAGCAGCAGGTGGCTTGGTTGGCGGTTTAGTGGGTCTCGGCATTCCTGAAGATCGCGCTAGAGTCTACAACGATCGTGTGTCCAGGGGCGATTATCTGGTAATTGTCGATGGCTCTGAAGATGAAGTGCGCCGAGCAGAAGGCATCTTGAGCCATCGCGGTATTCAGGAGTGGGGCGTTTACGATGCGGCAGCGAACGAGAACGCCGATCGTGCTACCTATCCTGCTGGGACGCTCCATACACCCGGAACGCCTTACCCAACGGGCGAAACTACAGCAACACGTCGCGATCCGTTGCTGTAGATATTGGCAATTTCTACGAGGGCGATCGGGGAGGCCGTTCAGGCACTCGATCGTTCCTCCCTAACCATACAAATTTGAGCGAGGACACTACGATGAAGAAGATTATGCCATTGCTGCTGAGTGGCGTTGTGCTAGTGAGTGCAGCCGCCTGCAACAATGCCAAAACAACGTCAGATGCGCCCAGTTCTACCGATACAAACGGACAGGTGCCAAAAGCTGAAAATGCTCAGAATGCTCAAAAAGACGCAACAAACGACGTACGTAAGAAGCAGATGGAGTCTGACATCCGAGCACGGGAACAGCGGAACGACGCTGGTGGCGATCAGATGAAACGGGCCGATGGCGATCTAGAAAGTGAAGTTCGCACTAAGTTAGAAGCAAACATCCCTAATGGTAAGCTCACTGTAGACTCCAAAAACGGTGACGTGACAGTTGCCGGAACCGTTCCAACTCAAGCACAACTCGCAAAAGTTGAGCCACTAGCGAAGCAGATTAAAGGGGTCAAGAATGTTGCCGTTAAAGCAACCGTTGCGCCTCCTAAAGCGAACTAATCAAAGCAACGCGATCGCTCCCATTGCCTAGGCGCGATTGTTCACGGCTCTCGAAACCTTGGCAACGGAACAAACCTTTTCCCTCACTCCTGCTCTAGGGGTGAGGGGAAACCAGTGCAGTCATTTAAAGGAGAATGTCCTTAAAAGCACGGCTGCGTCTGCGTTTGTTTACAGCGGACACAGGATCGCTTTGTATCTCTAAGTAATTAAACTCTTGCACTTTCAAAACCCTCAAGTATAATCGCAGCAAACGTTCCGAGGGATTTTAAGACATGAATAAAGGTGAACTCATTGATCAAATTGCAGCCAGTGCAAACGTAACGAAAAAAGACGCTGATGCTGTACTGACTGCTACGTTGGAGGTGATTCTCGAAACGGTAGCCGCTGGAGACAAAGTAACACTGGTTGGCTTTGGTACGTTTGAAGCACGCGATCGCCAAGCACGGGAAGGACGCAACCCCTCTACCGGCAAACCGATTCAAATTCCGGCTACCAGAGTACCAGCCTTCAGCGCTGGCAAAGTCTTCAAAGAAAAGGTACTCGAAAAAGCATAGCCGCGGTGAGCGATCGCACCCATCAAATCAGTTCTGCTTCGGGTTTTGAGAGCCATTGATAGCTAGCGTAGAAATCGGGGTTCTTCACCAGCAGATGCTCGACCACTCTCCAGGATGCATCTCGTCGAACCCCGGTTTCTGCCAGCTTCATGTGAATGCGTAGCTTCCAACTAGCGCGCCCAATTCCTTTCTCCGTAGGTTGGCGGGTGAGGGATTCAAGACATTAATTCTCTAAGGAAGGGCCTGTAGGCACATGGATAGATGAGCGATCGAGGGCAGCTAATTAGGTGTGTTTGGCTTTAGTTGATCACTGGGAAGAAATGTGGCATCTTTCACCTCACCCAGTTCGCCCATCCGCTTTGCTTCGCCCTGGTTGTAAGAAAGAGACACCGCTCCAGCATTACCCGCTTGTAGCACGAGCTTTTTTCGTGCTGTCCACGTTTTTTGCTCACCTTTTTTCAAAATGCCTTCATACTCAGTCTTACCATCAGCAATCACCTGAAACCAGGAATCGTCAGTTAAATTGACAGCCACTTGAACAGGCGAGTCGGTTTCTGTCGTAGCGGTAGACTTGGCAGAGGCAGTCGGCAATGGACTGTCCGAACTCTGCGGCGATTTGATCGGCGCTGTTGCAGCACTGGGCGCTGGTGACGGCGATACGGAATTAGCTTTAGGCGCTGGCGCTTCTGCGTTTTGTGCCTCGATCGCAGGCTTAGGACGATTGAGGAAATTAAGCAAACCAACCCCAATGAGAAGTATCACGACCGTTCCTAGCAAGATCCAAGGTAGATTAGAGCGCTTTGTAGCATTGGCACTGCGCTGGAGAGTCTCTAACGGTATCTGGATTGGTTCTACAACGGTACCTACCGCTATTGGCTCAGCGGCTGGAGGGTCAACCCGTGATTGCTCAAGGGAAGGGCGTTCCGAGGAGGGATGCGCTGCCTCTGGCACGTTTCGCTCAACCAGAAACGAAGCCTGTGGCGTAAAGGTTTTAGCCAGGGCCATGCCGTCTAGCCCGATCGCGTCGGCGAAACGACGAATGAAGCCCTGCACAAAGACAGGTTCAGGCAAACGCTCTACTTGCCCGTCCTCAAGCGCTTGCAAAAGACGCTGCGGAATGTATGTTTTGACCGCAATTTCGTCTAAAGAAACCCCCCGGTCTTTGCGCTCTCGACCGAGGTACGCACCGATCGTTCTAAGTTGCTCCACCTGTGTGGCATCGAGCTCCTTCATGAATCTCCCTTACAATCCTTTCAAACTCGTGTTGACTCTGATGTTAGTAAAGCAGCCTGATGTCAATGCGTAAACCCGCAAAGAGCACAGCGCTGGTGAAAATCCTGGCACGATCAGTATGATAGAGAGACTGTAAAGAACTGTAAAGTTCATGCAAGAAAAAGTAACAAGGATCTGAGACTTATCCTCTAGCAAAGGAGTTAGTGCCGCAATTGTCAGAGGCAACGATTGCAGATGAATGAGAAGGTCGAGTGCTGCCTTCTCAATTTCACTACTAGAGAAAGACTTGTATGTCAGCATGACCAGCGAGAATTGACACTCGAAAGCGTTTTTCTTGAGTTCACGTTTTATGAACATTGATCACGTCTGTTTCTATGTGAGGGACGCGATCGCGTCCCGTAACTGGTTTATCCAAAAGTTGGGATTTCGCCCAGTAGAAAGCAGTGCGAGTGGTCGTTGCACCATTGAAATTGTCCGTGCAGGCGCAATCTATTTTGTGCTAAGTGCAGCGACAGACGCTTGCAGTCCCGTTGCTAGGTTCTTGCAGCACCATCCTCCTGGTGTTGCCGATGTCGCATTTCAGGTCGAGGATATCGAAGCCACGATCGCTCATGCCGTGCAACAGGGCGCAAAACTACTTCACCCCCTGCAAACGCAAGTGCAGGCTCAGGGAACGTTAAAATGGGCAACGCTTGAGGCTTGGGGCGATCTCACCCATACCCTGCTAGAGCGTCGAGGGCTAACCTCACTACTCCCCCAACTCGCCGACACCTCGGCAAACGTGCTTATCGAGCCAGCCTGTATTGTAGAGTCCTCCGGTAAGCCAGCGGAACTGTTTGTGGGCATTGATCACGTCGTCTTAAACGTAGCCGCTGGAGCACTGGAACAAGCCGTCAACTGGTACGAACAGGTACTCGGCTTTCATCCCCAGCAAGGTTTCACCATTCAAACAACTTACTCGGCCCTGTGCAGTCGCGTGATGCGTCACCCTTCCAGTGGAGTGCAGTTGCCTATTAACGAACCCGCTTCATCAAACTCTCAAATACAGGAGTTTCTGGAGGTCAATCGCGGCCCCGGTGTCCAACACATTGCCCTTGAAACGACCAATCTGGTGCAGGCGATTGCCCAACTGCGGGAGCGGCAACTATCGCTGATTCACGTACCACCAACTTACTACGCACAATTGCGGCAACGCGCTGGGCTATCTTTGCCAGAAGCCCTACTCCAGCAGCTAGAGCAGCAGCAAATCTTAGCCGACTGGCAGCAAGAGCAGCAGCAAGCGGTCTTGCTTCAGACATTCACCCAGCCCATTTTTGCGGAGCCAACCTTTTTCTTTGAACTGATTCAACGCCAGACGCTTGGAACGCTTGATCGCCCAGAACGGGCACAAGGGTTTGGAGAAGGCAATTTTCGCGCCCTGTTTGAAGCGATCGAGCGCGAACAGATGAAACGCGGCAGCTTACACCCCATTTCCACCGCAGAAACTAGCGTAGAAAGCTACTGACCAGCCACAAAATCACGAAGGTCACAACACTCACAAAAGCGTTTGCATTCAGCCCAATGCTGGCAATTTGAGGCAGCAGCGCCGTCCCCAATAACCCTCCCGCCAAGAAGCCAACGACCAGCCCCAGCAGGCCAAGCAGTACCGTTCTGCCAAGCTTGCGCTCTTTACGATAGAGGAAATAGAAACTTGTGCCCATCCCCAAAATCAGCGCCATCTGTATCACATTAGCGGTAGGAACAGCAATCACCAGGGCACTCAGCGCGGTCAAAATACCTGCTGGCAGCAGCACATCCGTCAAACTAGGTGTGTCAATCAACCGCTGTAGCCAAGCAGTCCCTTGATTCGCGAGTACGGGTGGCGGACTAGCAGGCGGCGGTGCTGCTTTTTCAGGAAAGCGGATGCGATCGGGCACCTTAATTTTGCCTTCCTGCCGCAGACGTAGCCGATCCATTAACACGGCATCATAAGCGGCTTCAATGCTTTCTAGCTGCTTGCGATCGCCTTGATGTTGAGTAAACAGCCGATCACGAGCATCCTGAATTTCCTCAAAGCTGGAAGCCTCTGTTACCCCAAGCTGTTCGTATGGACTTTGGCTACTCATGATTTGCTTCTCCACCTCTATCCCAAGCTAACTTAGTCTGATACCTGTTCACAAGCATTTTTAGAATTGATCACCAAATTTTAGCCCTACAGCCTTGGGCGGCGATCGTCCCCTTTTTGACCCATTCTCTAACACCCATCAGGATTGTCCGCGACACACCGCCAAAGCTGAGTCATACTATTGCTGATAAGCGTGCGGATTGGAGGCGGTATGCTCTGTATTAGCAAATGAGGTAGAAAGCAATAGAATGTTGCTGTCGTAAATTTTGCTGCCGAGGGCATACTGAACTTAACCATCAACCAGCTTATCGACAATTGACTAGAATGTTGGATGCGCAACTTGACTTAGCATAATGTCTTCTCAAGGTTGTGTAGCTATCTTTCTCACACGGCTTCGCGACTTTACCTGTCCAGCTCCTATTCCTTCTCCAAACGCAAGGTTATGGCTATGGCTCCAGCCAAGATTCTCGTAGTTGATGACGATCCTGCAATCCGGAATCTGATTCATCGCTTCTTAACCAAGCAGAATTATCAGATGGAATCAGCAGAGGATGGTAAGAGTGCATTAGCAACGTTCGAGCTATTTAACCCCGATCTGGTGATTCTGGATGTAAACCTGCCAGATGCCAATGGTTACAATCTTTGCCAGGAAATGCAAAGCCGCACCAACGTCTTTATTCTTATGCTGACGAGCCGTACTGACGAGGCCGATAAAATTAAAGGCTTCTCGCAAGGCGCTGATGACTATATCACTAAACCGTTTAGCTTAGGTGAGTTAGGCGTGCGAGTCGGCGCAATATTAAAACGCCAACGTCCCGTCACTTCCGCAGAGCAGCAGTGTCTCATCTTTGACCAACTGATGATTGACCCCGTGCGTCGCGAGGTGAAATTCAATGATGACATTATTCCATTGACAGCATTGGAATTTGACTTGCTCCATTTTCTAGCCAGTCATCCTGGCCGCGTGTGGCGACGCGCTGAGCTGATTCAAGAAGTCTGGGACTACGAATACGTCGGCGATCAACGAGTGGTTGACGTACACATTGGTCAGATCCGCAAAAAAATTGAGATTGATACCAGCCAGCCAGCTTTGATTCAAACGGTTCGGGGTGTCGGCTACAAATTTGAGGCACCTGGCTATGGCAAGCCAGAAGCCAGCGCCTAGTAAAAAAATCCAGGTAATGGGACTATGACGAACGTGGCGACAGTAGAGACTAAGAAAATTCTGGTGGTCGAGGATGATCCAGCGATCCGCAACCTTATTCAACGCTTTCTGAACAGCAAACAGTCCTATCAAGTGAAATCGGTAGGAGATGGTAAGAGCGCGATCGCCAGCTTTAAAGAATTTGACCCCGATCTAGTCATTTTAGATATCAACTTACCCGATACCAATGGCCTGCATCTTTGCCGCGACATGCAAGCCGCTACGAATGTTTGCGTCCTCATGCTCACCAGTTCTACCGACCAAGCTGCGAAGCTCAAAGTGCTGGCTGATGGTGCGGATGACTACATGACCAAGCCGTTTGATTTGGAAGAATTGGCCGTGAGGGTTGAAGTTGTGTTGCGCCGCATGCGAGAGCGTACATCCCTCCAGGAAAAGCCTCTGCTGTTTGCGGGACTGATGATTGACCCACCCAGGCGGGAAGTGAAGCTCAACGGGGAACTGGTGCGGCTCACAGCGCTAGAATTTAACCTGCTGCATTTTCTGGCTAGCCATCCGGGACGGGTGTGGACACGTACTGAACTCATTCGTGAAGTTTGGGGACACGAATTTGTAGGCGATCCCCGTGTGGTGGATGTGCACATTGGTCAAATTCGTAGCCACATCGAAGTGGACACCAGCCAGCCTATGCTGATCCATACGGTGCGTGGTGTAGGCTACAAGTTTGAAGCAGCCGACGCCGGAGCGCAGGAAGGCAGTAGCGACTCCTAGTACGCTCTAACGAGCACGTAAAACCTAGACTAGACGCCTTCAGGTAAGAACCTTACAGGCAACGTCCTTACGGCCATCTCGAAAGCAATTGGGCGGCTCGGTTCCTCTTCCCTGAGAATTTAAAGTTTGACAGCGTCTCGTACCCCTACCAGGTGGGATCGGCGTAGAGGTTAACGGTCAGGCGCGATCGCCCGTCTGGCACAGCGCTAATGCAGCTACAAACGGATTCTTCGCCGTCTAGCTCCACCTCACAGGCATGGCAAGACCCCATTAAACAGCCTGTTGGGATCGACACACCAGCGCGATCAGCCACCCTTAGCAGCGATTCCCCCGGTTGCGCGTCGATCGTGACATCGTTAGGCAAAAAGTGAATCCGAACGCTCATCAATGGAAAACTCCTGCACTGCAAGGTTGCTAAGACTCCAGGAGTCAAGCGTGCTGATGTTTCCTGATTTTAGCGCGTAACGCCAGACTCCTGAGGGGTGACTGCCTGACAGTTTGCTGTCAGGAGTCCTTATTTCCACTAGTAGTCTGTCAAGATCAACAGTGGTGGGTAGGGTGCGACTGCGTGGATGCGTCAACGAGCCGTTCAGCACAGACACTCCTCTACCCATCGACCCTATTCATTTAAAGTTGATCTACTAGGGTTGAGGCACCCATACCGAGACAGAACCTGCATCGCAGCGAAAATCAGCCCATCCCTCATCGTTGGTTGTAACGGGTTCGCTGATGTGTTCGGTGATGTCAATGTAGGTACGGTTGGGTTGTCCCACTTCCATCCACTTGGTGCCTTCACCACCATTGCTAAGCACCACTGCCATCCCACCAGGGTTTTCGTCGTTGCCTAAGCGAGTCCAGCCGATCGTATTGGCATGATCGAAGTAATCGTACTGGTCGCCATAGGCATAGGTTTGTCGAGCATACAGGAATTTATCGATAATCCACTGATGGCTGTCGAGCCAAATTTCGTACTCATTACCATCGCGCCCAGTATCTTTGTAATGAGCACCATAATAGTCAGCATAGAAGAGGCAGGGATAGCCTTCGCTGCGGAGGAGGATGAGGGCATAGGCCAACGGTTTAAACCACCCCTCGACCACAGACTCTAACGCCTGTAGGGGTTGAGAATCGTGGTTATCCACCAGGGTCACGGCTAGGGCGGGCTGATCCTTCACCAGAGTGTTATCAAAAATCTGCCGCATGTCGTAGTCATTGCCCTGCTTGCTCGCAACGCTAAAGTTGTAGTGCAAGGGCGCATCAAACAACAGCACATCGCCACCCGTAACTTCAATAAAATGGTGAAGCGCTTCTACTTCATACGACCAGTATTCACCGACCGCAAATAAGTTGCGACCAGCATGTTTACGACAGTGATCTAACCATTCTGGAAAGAAGCCTGCTTTAACGTGCTTCACAGCATCGAAGCGAAAGCCATCAACGTCAGTGGTATCGACAAACCATTCCCCCCAACGCTTTAACTCATCGCGAACTTCGGGTTGCTCCATGTCCAAATCGCAGCCCATCAGGTAGTCAAAAGCACCCTTCTCCAGATCGACCTGCTCGTCAAATTGCTTGTCTTTGAACAGGTAGACAGCGTTTTCACCTTCGTTATAGACGTTATAGTCTACGGCATCGAAATGCCACCAGTGCCACTCCATCTCAGAGTATTTGCCTTTGCGGCCAGGGAAGGTAAAGTGCGTCCACACTTTAATGGTTTGCATGTCGCCGATCGGCTGGTTGCGATCGTCCGGGTTATAGGGCGTTGCTTCGACCTCTTCGGGTTCATCTGCGCCGAGCTTGTGGTTAAGGACGACATCTGCATAAACGCGTACACCTGCCTCTTTTGCAGCCTTAACCGCCGCGATGTACTCTCCTTTGGTGCCGTACTTGGTTCGCACAGAGCCTTTCTGGTCAAACTCACCGAGGTCAAAGATGTCGTAAACCCCGTAGCCGACATCGTAGCCGCCGCCTGTGCCTTTGTAGGCGGGGGGGAGCCATACAGCGGTAACGCCTGCCTCTGCCAGCCCTTTGACCCTTTCAGCAAACTCTTGCCACAGTTTGCCATCGGGTGGGATATACCAATGGAAGTACTGCATCATCACACCGTTTAACTGAGCCATGTATATCCTCTAGTAAGATTGATTGTTAAGTTTAATTGTGACCAGAAGTACTATATCTGGAGTATGTAACCGCGTTTCTCTACCAGGAGATAGAAACGTCAACGGCTTACATCGTGGCGATCGCATCAAGCTTGTTCTTCTGTGGGAGATAGCCCTTGGGCCAGGTTCTCCTGGAGTGCATCCAGCACGGCGATCGGATCAGCCGCTTCTTGCATGACTTCCGCTTCTGGATCACGTCGATCGCTAACCTCTGGCAAATCAGCTCGAAGTTCTTCTAACAGCGCAATGATCTTGGCAATTTTCTGCTCAGAAAGCAAGTTGAGCTGTAGCATCAGTTGCGATCGCTGTTCCGCAAAGTTTTCCTGGCGCGTTTGTCGTACTAGCACTCCAGTTGAAATGACGAGAGCGGCGGCATCTAACCCCTGCGACGACCAATGAAACGGGGGCACATGAAAGGGCAACAGAGATTTAAACCCACTGCCTACAATCCAAAGCGCCAGGATGATGAGCAAGCTATAAAGAAAGGTCGATCGACTAAAGAACGTTGCGATCGCCTCCAGTAAGCGCTGGTGAGCTGGAATCTCGCGCACGTCCTGGTTGTGTAGTGCCGTAATCGCTTCAATATTGCGGGTGACTGGGTCTGGCAACGGCGCTGTAAGCACTGGGTGGCGAACTGCTTTCACGTTGCGTGCATGAGTGGCTGCATGAGCCGATGCCTCGGTACTGTTGTCTGCGCTGGGCATGATGATGTCACTCGTAAAGCTCGATGCCCCGATTATTGCGTAGAGTTGTGGTTAACTGTGATTGTGCGCTGGCTCAATGTCGTATGTGGCTTTGGAGCAACAGTTGCTTGGAGTACGGGTACTTGAGTTGAATCGGCGTGGAGAGCATGTCGCATCCTTTCTACTCAAAGATCATGAGAGGTTGTAGATGCTCGATCGTTATCACCATCCATTCAGGCGTAGCGATTCTTTACCAAAACATGAAGAATATCTAAACGTTCACACCTTTTCAGAAGCTTTGACTGTACCGTTTGTAAACATAGGACAAACGGGTACGTTGCACCGAAAGGGTTAGGGATTCTAAGCGCGCCAGCATAAGGGTGCGCTTATTTTGTGGGTAAAGGTGATACGGGCGATCGGTGTCCATGCTTCAGCGCTGAAGTATTTGAAAGCCCCCCCCTCAAAACCTCTCTTGCAGTCTTCTTGCTAGAGAGAGCATGGCTAATCTGCACCTTTTGAGTTTGCGACCTCCCAGATGAAGCTTAAGACGCTCTTGCTAGCGGTCTTGCGGTAAAACAGCCGACAGATTCAAGTGTGGCTCAACGGCATCAGCAAGGGCATTCAGCATCAGTTCGCGCTGTTCGCGATAGTTGGGCACACCTGTAGGAAGAGATTTTAAGCCGCGCTGCTGCCGCAGACGATTAAGCCAAGCGCGCCGCCAAGGGCCGTTGTCAAAAATGCCGTGCAGGTAAGCTCCCCAAACAGATTGTGTCTCATCCACAACGCCTAAATTAGGGTCGTCAAATAGCTGCTGGATATTTTCGCCTTCAATGAGGCGAGTTCTACCCTGGTGAATTTCGTATCCTGCAACGGGTAACCCTTCTTGCGGAAAGTTGGACGTGACAAGACGTTGTCGGGCCACCTTCTGCCCAGCAATGACAGTTTTGAGCGGCAACAGTCCTAACCCTTTGTAGCGGCCTTCGTGGCCTTCAATGCCTTCTGGGTCAGCCAAAATTTTGCCCAGCATTTGGTAGCCACCGCAAATGCCCAAAACTGTACCACCAGCGGCAACATAATTTTGGATTTCTTCTGCCATGCCCGTTTTATGCAGCACGATGAGATCGGCGATCGTCGTTTTAGAGCCAGGAATAATCACCGCATCTGGGTGCCCCAAGGACTGTTTGGGGCTGAGATATTTGACCGAAACGGTGGCTTCTGACTCTAGTGGATCAAAGTCCGTAAAGTTGGAAATGCGCGGCAGTCGAATGACGGCAATGTTGAGGTCACCTGTGGGATTGCTAGAGCGACCATCAATGAGGCTCAGAGAATCTTCGGCTGGAAAGCTCTGGTCAAGCCAGGGGATTACCCCAATCACTGGAATGCCTGTGCGTTCCTCTAACCATTTGATGCCGGATTGCAGCAGCGATCGCTGTCCCCGAAATTTGTTGATGACCACACCTTTAATGAGCGATCGCTCGTCTGGATCGAGCAATTCAAGGGTGCCAACGACATGGGCAAACGCACCGCCACGATCGATATCCACGACCAGGATTGTGGGTGCATTCAAATACTTAGCAATCCGCATATTGGTTAAATCGCGGTGCTTAAGGTTAATCTCTGCGGGACTACCTGCGCCTTCACACACCAGCATGTCAAACTCTTCACCGAGGCGACGGAGCGACTCTTCGATCGCCTGCCAGCCAGTATCAAAATATTGTTCGTAATACTCAGCCGCTCCTACCTTGCCAACGGCTCTGCCCTTAATGATCACTTGAGAGGTCATGTCTCCCTGAGGCTTGAGGAGAATGGGGTTCATTTCGACCCAGGGTGCTACACCAGCCGCCCACGCCTGTACTGCCTGTGCATGACCAATTTCACCACCACTGGCTGTGACATACGCATTAAGCGCCATGTTCTGCCCCTTAAAGGGAGCAACTCGCCAGCCACGACGGCTAAGAATCCGACAGATAGCCGCCGTGATTAATGATTTTCCTGCGTGGGAGGTGGTACCCACAACCATAATGGCTTTCATGCAAAACCCTCGTGAGACAGACTAAAGGCTAGAGACTGCACCTTGCTGCTGGGCGGTAAACTGAAGGCAAACCAAGCCATCGAGCCGAGCGGTACAGCTAACAGCAAAACACCCGTAGGAACCCATGTTTCCAGTTCATCCTTCATCCTTGCTTCCTAAGTCTTGATCTATTTTTCTCTAATGCATTGCCCTGGTCGTTATATGGGTAGACGAAACCAGCGGTTCCAGTTGTGCTGAAGGCGATCGATGAGCGTTGGCGTCATGCAAACAGAGCCTCCCTGAGTTTGCCATTTCTGCACCAATTGGCGGCCCAGCGGTGTGACTCGAAAACTATCGGTTAACCCCTGTCCATCCACTTCTCGTCGCAACAGCCCCACCTGAATCAACCAGAGTAGCTCTGCTTCAGCAATCAATTCTGAGAGAGGCGTTTGGGTGTACTGGTTTTCTACTCCAGAGTGCCCCGAAATTGCAGTGAGGGAAACACTTTGCTGCACCATTGTCGTAAACAAGTTGAGCTTAAAAGGGGCACAGCGCATGGCCTGCTCCGCTCGATGCACCGTTTTATCGGGGTACTCAATGATGTGCCGAATCCTAGAGTTAGCCGTCATTGCTATTTGCTAATACAGTATAAAGTTTAGATTTGAACGTTTAAGTTGGCACTCAATGCGACCAAAGCTGGCGTACATAATAGAGATGCACTAGCTATAGAGGTGCATTAGCGAGGCTAGCTCCTATCTTATGCGTTTTATTTGGGTTGCGCATGGGTTTAGCTGTGCCACAGGGCAGATTGAGCGGTTGAACGCGCGATCGCAGAGAATTCCGTTGCATTCGATACATCTTTTCTCAATCTGGGTTGCTAAAAGTACTTTAAAGCGCACTGTATACAAAAACGTTGCATCGCCCTGTCACTCGTGGCTTTTTAATCGATGAGACTTTAACAGGTGCTGTTCTCTCACTCGATCGGCAGCTAACTGGATTCGTTCCATGCGGTGAAAGTCGATGAGCTGACCCAACAATTTAACCGCTTCTAGGGTTCCAGTTTGAGCTAACGCTTGGGCGATCGGTCCGAGAGAAGCAAGCCAAACTGGGTTTCATGCTTTGAATGACATCAAAGCGCTTTATTGGCTACACGGCGGGACAAAAGCCCGGGAGGAACAAGTAACCATGCTTTATGGTGCTTGCACTTTCGGGTTTTTTGCTGCTTCTACCTCCAGGCAACTGTATAGTACCTCAGACAATCATCGTTGTTCGTGCTACTTGCTCCTTAGCGCTTAAGGAGATCACGACCTTAAGCTGCCATAAAAACCAACAGACAGAGAGTAGACAGTCAATCCATTCCGTTTTGCCATTTTTGCTTTCTCGCGAGGACACGCAATGAAATTTCGATCGCTACTTCTCAGTGCAGGACTTTTTTTGGTCAGTCTAGCGCTGATTGTAAGCTGCTCTAATCCAGCCAGCCAGATGTCTACTCAATCAGATGGTTCGCCTCCACCATCCGGCAGTACTGGCAGTGCGACTGTACGGTTAGGGTTTAGTGCATGGCCCGGTTGGTTTCCGTGGCAGGTCGCTCAGGATGAAAAAGTCTTTGAGCAAAACAAGCTCTCTGTAGATCTGAAATGGTTTGATGGCTACCTGGAGTCCATCAATACGCTCACTGCGGGGCAGATTGATGCTAACTCCCAGACTCTAAATGACACCATTAGTGCGGTTGCAGGGGGTGCTGACCAGGTTGTCGTGCTGGTAAATGACAACTCTACTGGAAACGACAAAATTATCGTGCGCGAAGGCATTAATTCGATCGCCGATTTGAAAGGGAAGAAAGTCGCAGCAGAAGAAGGTACCGTGGATCACTTCCTACTGCTTTTGGGGTTGAGAAAAGCCGGTTTGTCCCCGAAAGATATCAACTTCCAACCCCTGGAAACTGGCAAGGCAGCGGCGGCTTTTGTCGCCGGACAGGTGGATGCTGTTGGCGTTTTCGCACCGTTTACCACTCAAGCACTCAAGCGTCCCAAGAGTAAGGAACTGTTTAGCTCAAAAGAGTTTCCAGGAGCGATCCCTGACCATCTGGTCTTCACGCGCAAGTTTGTGGATGCCCACCCCGATCGAGTGCAGTCAATGGTGGATGCTTGGTTCGCGACTCAGGATTACATTAAAACTAACTCAGACAAAGCCATTGAAATCATGGCTAAACGGGGTGGCGTTTCTGTCGCTGAGTACAAAGACTATGCAGGCGGCACCAAAATTTTTACCGTAGAGGAGAATCTGAAAGCCTTTCAGCCTGGTAAAGACATGACATCACTCATGTTTGCAGCTCAGGAAATGTCGCGGTTTCTCACTGATGTTGGTCTGGCAAAGACGAAGCCAGATTTGGTAAAGCTCTTTGACGATCGTTTTGTCAAAGCCTATGCTGCGAAGGCAAAGAAAGCTTGACAACGTGATTGATTGTTGTTCGTTGTTAGAAACTGGCTCTGCTATTGACTGGCAACGAACGACACAGCCACGCCTTCAAATCCAGGTACGGTTACGCCAGCGTCCGTTACTCCCCTCAACACCACAACACCATGAGTCCATCTAGCGCACCGATCAAGCCGAGCGGCACGACCAAACCAGCAACATCTTTGCGATCGACCACGTTTTGGCGTCTCGCTGAAGACATCCCATCATCAATGACCTGGGGTTTAATGACCGCTTCGATTTTAGTGCCGCTGGTGCTGTGGTGGCTTGTGACCACATTCGGCACGATCGATCCCAAGTTTCTACCGTCTCCCGCCAATGTCATTGCTGCCTTTCAACGGCTCTGGAGCACAGGCGATTTACAGAAAGATACGGTAGCTAGCCTCTGGCGAGTGGGTGTTGGCTTTTTCCTTGCGGCCTTGGTTTCCATTCCCGTTGGGGTGTTAATGGGTAGTTTTGCCAGCATTCGCGCCCTGCTGGAGCCGCTTTTTGGGCTGGTACGCTATATGCCTGCGCCAGCTTTCATCCCCTTGCTCATTCTGTACTTGGGCATTGGCGAGGAGCCTAAAATTATGCTCATTTTTATTGGCGTATTCTTCTTCAACTCCCTCATGGTGATGGATACCGTCAAATTTGTACCGAAAGAGTTGATTGAAGCTACCTATATGCTAGGTGGAAACCGCTTACAGACGCTGTTACAGGTAATTGCGCCCTATGTGCTGCCCGGTATTATTGATGCCTGCCGCATTAACCTGGCAGCCGCATGGCAGCTAGTGATTGTCTCTGAACTGATCGCCGCCACAGAAGGGTTAGGTCGCCGGATTAGCGTTGCAGGGCGCTTTCTCAGAACTGACGAAATTTTTGTGGGGCTGATTGTGATTGGAGTCATCGGCTTAGCCTTTGACTTGCTGTTTCAGTACTTCTTGCGCGTTTCCTGTCGTTGGGCAAGCCAGAAGCGGTGACGTAGGGAGTGAGGGGTAAAGAGCGAGGTGTGAGTTGAGCAATCAGCGGTCAGCTTCTAGCCTTTAGCCTTCATCCCTTAGTTCTTACCCTCTGCCTTCCGCCTTTTGCCTCCTTTAAAATTCGGATGCAAAACTCAAGACGCTTCCAGCCACACGATCGCGATTAACCACTTTAGAGGTCACTCTATGTACTTACAAATCAACAAACTGAACAAAACCTTTGAGACCGGACAAGGAACACTGGTTGTCTTGAAAGACATCAACATGGTGATTGAGCAGGGCGAGTTTATTTGTGCGGTTGGCGCATCAGGCTCTGGTAAATCGACGCTGTTGCGGCAGATTGCGGGACTCGATAGTCCGACAACAGGGGAAGTTAAAATCGATCATCAATTGGTCACGGGGCCGGGGCCTGATCGCGGGATGGTGTTTCAGCATTACACCCTGTATCCGTGGATGAGTGTTCAAGAAAATGCTGAATTTGGCCTCAAACTTCAGGGCCTGGGCAAGAAACAGCGGCAAGAGAAAGCCAGCTATTACCTGAGTGTGGTAGGGTTAGCAAAATTTGCCAAGGCGCTTCCCAAAGAGCTATCGGGTGGGATGAAGCAACGGGTCGCGATCGCCCGTGCCCTTGCCTCGGAGCCAAAGGTTTTGTTGATGGATGAACCATTTGGTGCGCTCGATGTCCACACTAAAGAAGCGATGCATGAATTTATGCTCAATCTCTGGCAACGCACACGCATCACAGTCTTTATGATTACCCATGACGTGGAAGAGGCCGTCTTTCTGTCAAATCGCATCTATGCATTGGGGGCACGTCCAGGAACCGTTAGAAAAGAAATCGTAGTGAAACTGCCCGAACGCAGCCATGCCGTCAAACGTCACGCCATTTTTCATGACTATCGGGATGAACTCATGGAATTACTGCGGAAACACGGGCAAGAAGCCGTCGCCATCGCTGCTTAATAGCATGATTATGGTTAAACTGGGTGGGCTAGCACGATCGCGGCTCAGAGACATTCAGAACCACACGCTAAACGGTTGCCTTTGCTGGTGACCGCATAGTTGGTATACACAAACCTCTAACCAATTGCTATAACTGCTTCAATACGCTCAAAACGCATCACGTTCAATCCGCATCGCATGGCTAATTCAACCATCGCTAAAGATGAAGCCTTTGGTATTGTGCCCATTCTCCAAACGGCTCACGAGCAGCAGTTCCTTTTAATTCAGCATCACGCAGGCCACTGGGGCTTTCCTAAAGGGCATGCTGATCCGGGAGAATCTGCCCTGCAAGCCGCATGCCGTGAGTTTGTGGAAGAAACTGGCATTTCGGACTACACCCTGATTGAGGGCATCTCGTTTTCAGAGCAGTATCCCTTTACTCGCAGCGGGAGGCGCTTTGAAAAAACGGTCATTTACTTCCCTGCATGGGTAGAGACCACGACCGTTCAGTGTCAAGCCAAGGAGATTCAAGCGTATGTGTGGGCTGAGTACGAGCAGGCGATCGCCAAGCTAAGCTTTGATGGTGCGAAGCAGGTTTTGCGCGATGTGCAGAAATATTTGCAGAGTAGAGAGTAGGGAAGCAGAGGGAGCGGGGGAGGCAAGGGAAGCAGGGGGGATGTGGAAAACGCAACGTAGTCTTTAATTCCTTCCCCTTCATCCCGGCTCTTATTGGCATATGACATCGAAGTGTACACTCAATGCCTAAATTTACCTGTGAGTGCGGGGAGCCGATTCATCTCCGTGCAGTTCCCCACTCTCAAACCTTTGCTTTAGCTTGGGAACCACACATCGAGACATTTATGAACGAGTTGCTGACACTGCATCAACAAGCAACGTCCGATGACGAGTTCTATCGCCAAGCTTATCTGCGTTCTACCGCCGATCGAACACTCGACGTAATCCAGAGGTGATTGAATGCTCAGAATGTGGTCGTCTGATCGTTTTTGCGAAACCCGGTGATCGCTGGTCGGTTATGATCTATGTGCCCGAAGCTGATCGCTGGAGGAGACGTATTCGTTAAGGGTGCTGATGGAAGGGAGGCATATTTCAACCCAAGCTGCCAATGATGCGACACCATTTGAAGAAAGTTGAGTTTAGTGCCTACCTTTACGAAGAATCGCTGGATTCAGATAAGCGGATCGAATTGTCCGCGATCGAGCAGAATTTCGCCGTAGTCAGGAATCCAGACAAGCCACTGCTGTTCGGACTGTTGGCAGAGAAGTAAGGCTTCGTCTGAGCAATAGGTCGTTGGGAGCGATTGCAGCTTGACCCATGTGGAAGGCGCGATCGCCGTTGGAGATATATTCCTCGCTATTGTAGAGCCAGAGGAGGAATGCTGAAAGGCCCACTCCAGCGATTGTCGCTGAAGGCACCGTCGAAATTCAATTTCTAGTCTCATCGCTCGTCTGCTTGTTGCGCTCAGATTCAGAAGACGTGTTGCGGGGCGATCGCTCTCTTGGTACAAAAGCACCACGAATAAAGAACAACACACGCAACCAGCCAGAAATTAAGGCGCAAACGTTAATTTCGTATTATATGCTACAAAACTTTCTGGTAGTTGTGCTGTGTTTGTTTTAGAACGTTACGTACTGCCCAACACCCACCAATGCCACCCAATCGGTATTACAATCCGTAATGATCCCGTAACGCAAGGAAGTGAACCTATGCCCTTATCTGTGGGTGATACCGCTCCAAATTTCACCGTTAAAGATACGATCGGCAAGACGGTTACGCTGTCTGAATATGCAGGCAAGACTGTCGTGTTGTACTTCTATCCCAAAGACGACACCCCTGGTTGCACAAAGGAAGCGTGCAGCTTCCGAGATAATTATGAGCAATATCTCAGTCAAGGAATTACGGTTTTTGGGGTGAGCCTCGATGACGAACTCTCGCACCAACAGTTCACTGAAAAATTTAACTTGCCGTTTCCGCTACTGGCCGATGTGGATGGCGCGATCGCCAAAGCCTACGACGTAATCATGGAGCGTAACGGCACCCTTTATGCCCAGCGCGTAACCTACGTCATTGGTGGCGACCGTAAAATCGAAAAAGTCTACACCTCGATCCAGACAGAAACCCACGCCAGCGATATTTTGGCGGAGATTGCTGCCTGATGCACGCCCTGTCGATCCCTACCTGGGTGATTCACATCTCTAGCGTCATCGAGTGGATTGCAGCCATCTGGCTCATCTGGACGTATGGCGAAGTGAGCCAGAATCGAGCTTGGTGGGGATTGTCGATCGCCATGCTGCCCGCCCTCGTGAGCGCGATGTGTGCCTGTACCTGGCACTTTTTTGACAATTCGGCATCCCTAGAGTGGCTTGTGACCCTGCAAGCCGCCATGACCGTTGTGGGAAACTGTACACAGATGGTTGCCGCGTGGTGGATCTGGCGATCGACCACCGTAGAGCGATCAGCCAGTAACTCGACGGCTTTAAACACCCTCATGCCGTTACCGCTATTGCTCCTTCTGCCGTCCGTCTTCCCAATTGCTAAAGAAACGCTATTTGCCGTTTCCCTCTTTCCTTATCTAGGCTTTCTCTGGTTTCTCACCCGTTCTGAGCAAACGCCACGGCTGGCCTTGATTGGGTTTTATACGCTGCTGGTGTTTGTCGCCATCACCATTCCCGCAGGGATTTATGCCAAGTCCGCTTATGGTGCAAATTTGGCCGATGTGGATTGGCTTCACGGTGGCGCAGAATCTTTTCTGACGCTCTCCAACATTCTGGTCGTGCTGGGCTTTCGGCAAGGCATTATTGATCGGCAATTAGAGCGATTAGTCGATCAAAAGTCATAGGTGAACATTAGTTGCTAGTTGTTTAGGACTTACGCATTTTCCCAAAAAGCCCCCAGAGTGGGGGCTTTAATTGTCTCGGTTCCCCCTTTCTTGTAGCTTGCTTCCCAAAGGGTATGCCCAAAGGGCTATGAATTGAGGGCTAATGGGGCAAAGATTGACCGCTTTTACGTAAATCCTATTGTTAATTGTTAGCAGAAAATTGACAGCTAATCGCTGACGCTGAACTAGCGCGAAACTCAAAACTGATCACACGAGGTTTCCACCATTGATCGGTAATTCTGCCCAGTACGGGTTAGCCTTGCATACTGCCAGTCCAGAGTTAGGCTTGGCAATGAGCAACTTTGCAGGAGACGATCGTACTCAAGTCTGGGACTTGGGGCGCGACTTATCGACCCATCTGCACGTCCATCTTGCTGCTTTTCTAACCCCTCAAACCTGGAAAGATCTGGCGTTTCTTGCTGTGGCGATTGGCCCTGGAGGGTTCACAGGTACTCGTCTTGGCGTGGTGACGGCACGAACTCTGGCACAACAGTTAGCAATCCCCTTATTTGCTGTCTCGACACTAGCAGCGTTAGCCCACGCAGCAGTGTTAAACCCAGCAGTAGAAAAGGCTTATCCTCATCTTGCTGTGCAGATGCTCGCTCAGCGTGGGGAGGTCTTCGGCGCAATCTATCAACCCACATCCGATGGCCTACAAGCCCTGATTCCAGACGCGGTGATGAGTCTGACAACCTGGCAGCAGACCCTCTCAGATTGGCATGACCCGTACCATCTCCTCCGGGCAGAGGGTGGACTGGGAGCCTCAGTTTCTGGCGTTTTGGCGATCGCCCATCAGCAGTGGCAGCAGGGACAAAGACCCCATTGGTCCGCCGCGCTTCCGTTTTACGGGCAGCATCCCGTCACCCTCTGAGCGCAGCAGACTTTGCAATGTTAGTGTAAAAGAAAGACATTACCCTCAGCAGTTTGCAGCGTTTCAGCTATGGTCACTCAACTGCCAGCTTCCCAAACATCAGGGCTTCTCTATCCCAGCAGCGACGGCCAATCAATGGCAGACAACACCAAGCAGTTTCGGTGGATTGTTGTCATTCAGCAAAACCTGGAGTGGTTGTTTGCTCACCAGGAGACTGTTTTTGTGGCTGGCGATCTTCTCTGGTATCCCGTTGAAGGCGACCCTAAAAGCCGCATGGCACCAGATGTGATGGTGGCGTTTGGCAGACCAAAGGGCGATCGTGGTTCCTATCAGCAATGGTTGGAAGCCAGCATACCACCTCAGGTTGTGTTTGAAATTCTTTCACCAGGTAACCGAGTCACCAAAATGTTGGAGAAACTACGCTTCTACGAGCGTTACGGCGTGGAGGAATATTACATCTACGACCCTGATGACATTGAGCTAACAGGTTTGACCCGCTCTGGGGAAGAGTTAGCAGTCGTCAATCAGATGTCTGGCTGGGTTAGCCCTCGACTCGGCATTCGGTTTGATCTCTCTGGAGACGAACTGCAACTCTATCACCCTAATGGTGCACCCTTTTTGAGCTACGTCGAAATTGCCCAACACGCTGAGCAGGAACGTCAACGTGCTGAGCAGGAACGTCAACGTACTGAACAAGAGCGTCAGCGTACTGAACAAGAGCGTCAACGCGCCGAGCAAGCCGAGCAACTGGCTAGTCAAGAACGCGATCGCGCTGACCAGGCTGAGCAACGAGCCGCGCAACTGGCATCGCAACTGAGAGCAATGGGGATCAATCCCGACGAGTGAGCTTGATGATGACAGTTGTCTAGTGGCGATCGCGTCAAGCAACTCAAGCCATCACAGCTTCATCACTTACCGTGAGATGCTACGCGGATCAAGCGCATCCCGTAGCCCATCGCCCAGCAAGTTAAACGCCAGCACGGTAAGAATGATTAGCAGAGCGGGAGGCCAAATCAGCCAGGGTTGCAACACCAGAATTGAGGCATTTGTCGCTAACGACAACATATTGCCCCAGGATGGATCGGGCTGCTGAATGCCTAAACCAATGAGACTCAGAATCGATTCTGCCACAATGAAGTCTGGGATTGAAAGCGTCGCCGAAATCACGACATAGCTGGCAGTTTGAGGCAATACATGACGCAGGATGATGTAGAGCGATCGCCCACCCATCGCTCGCGCTGCCTGGACAAATTCACGCTCTTTAATGGACAATACCTGCCCGCGGATCACCCGCGCTAAGCCTGCCCAACGAATAAAGGACGTAATCAAAATAATGAGCAGAAAGCGTTGGGCGCTGCTGAGCCCCGGTGGCAAAACCGCCGCCAGGGCCACTAACAGATAAATGCTGGGGATGGTCATTAACACTTCGACCAGTCGCATCAGTACGCTGTCAATCCAGCCGCCAAAGTAACCCGAAATGCCACCCACCAGCAGACCCAATGGAAAGGAAATGATAATACCAACTAGCCCAATGCTGAGGCTGATGCGTGCACCCTGTAGCAACCGACTAAACTGGTCGCGGGCTTGTTCGTCAGTACCTAGGAGGTTGAACTTCCCTGCTCCTGCCGTGCCAAATAGGTGCAGCTTGCCGGGAACGCCGCTGAACAGCTCCACTTCGTCAAATGTGGGATCGGTGAGCGAAAACTTGGTGGGCAGCGGTAATTTGAGTTGAAACAGATTGTACTCATCACCAATGACAAAAAGTTGCAGCGGCGATGGTTTCGTGCGATCAACCACTAACTGCCGATCGCCTGTGTTTAAATCTACAGGCCCCTGCGTTGTGGGATAAACATGCGGGCCAACAAAGGCTCCAGATTGATCCTGCCAATAGATCTGAGTAGGTGGCAACAGCGCTCCATCTTGCTGGGAGATGTACGGATCGTAGGGGGCAATGAATTCAGCGCCGATCGCAGCAATATAGAAGACCAGCAGCAGCACTGCACCGAACCGAGCCAGAGGGTTCTTCTTAAGTCGTTGCCACCAATTCATGTTGTAGAAAGTCTCAAAGATAAATCGGAGAGCATCTTGATAGGGTAATTAGCCTTTGTAGGATCGTACTCCAAAATTGGAGAGCGAGGGGGAATCGGGGAATCGGAAGTAGGAGTAGGCACTAAGAGTGGGGCAAGCAGGGAAGTAGGGGAAGTAGGGGAAGCAGAAAGGGCTACACCGCGATTCCTCTGCCTGCCCTCGCCCCAATCCTGCTTTCAAACGTTCTAGAATCCTGACTTTTCTTAGGTTTTGCAATTCTTATCCTTCACCAGAGTTTTCCCCACCCATTCCACAGGCTTTCCACAGGTTTTCCACCAATTTCCACAAGTTTTCCACAAGCTTTCTGTCCTTTTCCACAACCTCGAACGGTAGAATCGAGCTTCCATGTCTTTAGCAGGGCTGAAGCGATCGCAGGAGTAAATCTGAGAATCACCGCTGCAATATTAAGTAAGATTGCGGGGATCATGCGCAAATGTCGATTCTTCCGTTAGTCTTTCTCGGCTTAATAAGGACGTCCTGGAAACAGGCGCATTGACAACGCGGCCTGACTCTAGGCACAATGAGGCACTTACCCACACAAGCGCTTTGAGATTGGCCTGAAGGCGGTCTTTTCTACAGCAAACTGAGCGCCTGCTAGTATTCGTGCGTCAGTTTGCAGCGGTAGCGCTTTACTTGTGCTGCTTGCTTTTCAATCAGGGTGCGAAGTTGAATGTATCTTGCCCACGTTAATGCCAACTTGCCCAAGCATCACCTGAGGTTCTCATGAGCACGACCGTTAGCATCCTGGCAGAGATTCCTGAAGAACTTCATACGGCACTTACCCGATATCTGGAAACCCATCCCGATTGGGATCAAGATCGCGTCTTTGCGGCTGCACTGTCCCTCTTTTTATTGCAAAATGGAGACTGCGATCGTCGCGCTGCACGGGTTTATTTGGATGCTCTGTTTAACCATGCCGTTTAGCAATTGCAGATTTACGATTATTAAGTTTAAAATCACAGACTGCGAGAGTCACCACTCTTGATACAGTGTAGAAATTGAAACTTTAACATTTGAGCGTTTTAGAGGGCTGATTCATGGCTTATTACTGGTTCAAAGCATTCCACATTGTGGGTATTGTGTGCTGGTTTGGGGGCATGTTTTATCTGCCGCGCCTGTTTGTTTACCACGCCGAAGCAAGCGAACAGCCTGAACCTGCTCGCAGCATCCTGAAAAACCAGTATCAGATCATGGAAAAGCGCCTCTACAGCATTATCATGACCCCGGCAATGCTGTTGACTGTGGCGATGGCGATCGGGCTAGTGACCACCGAGCCAGATGTTTTGAAGCAACCCTGGATGCACGTTAAACTTGCCTGCGTTGCGCTCTTGCTGGGCTATCACCACTACTGCAAACGGCTCATGAAGCGGCTAGCCGCTGATGAGTGCAAGCTGAATGCACAGCACTTCCGCTGGTTTAATGAAATTCCCACGATCTTCTTTGTGGTCATTGTGCTGTTGGCTGTGTTCAAGAACAGCTTGCCAACAGATCTTACCGTTTGGGGCATTGTGGCAATGGTTCTAGGCTTTGCGATCGCCATTCAGCTTTACGCTCGTAAGCGTCGCTTAGCCAGAGAGCGTGCTGCCGTGGAGTCGGACGGTTTACTGAGCAATGCAAGTTCTTGAGTCTTATTAGTTGTTGGAGTAACGACTCGTATAGGTTTCGAGGAAGTTATAGAGGAATCCTTTGGCAGCTTTGCGACTTACCATCTTTCTAAGCTTTCACTTATTTCTCTAGCAAGCGTTAGACCAGCTATGTATATGACCTTTCATCCTTAAACTTTAGCTGCCGTTGCAAAAAGTCATGAATTAGATGCTTTGATGTCTAGCTCATGACTTTTTATTGAATCGCTACACTTAACGTCGTTAAGCTAATAGGCTCTGTCGTAACAAGAGCGATTATTACAAAAACAAAAAAGGGAGCGATCGCCCCCTTTTGCTTTGAACCCACATGGATAAAACAAACGTAATAAAAACGTTTCTAATAAGCCAGACCCATACTGCGGGTTGTTTCGGCTCCCAGATAGACCCGAATGCTTAAGAAGTCTGTAGGGCAGGCAGTTTCGCACCGCTTGCAACCAACACAATCTTCTGTTCTGGGCGATGAGGCAATTTGACCTGCCTTGCAGCCATTCCAGGGAACCATCTCTAGAACGTCAGTAGGGCAAGCGCGGACGCATTGGGTGCAGCCAATGCACGTGTCATAGATTTTGACCGTATGAGACATATTATGAAGGGCTCCAAATGAATGCTTGATACTTTGCAGCATCGATCAGCCAATTTAATGGCAGATTGAGCCGCTGAAGGCTTTAGAGTCAACGCCAAGTGTACATCACCACCAGAACGCTCTCCGAGAGAAGGCTGCAAAACTTCAAAGAATGTAATAGTTGGGGCTTGGATGTTACCGCCCCTGGGGTTGAAACACTTCTCCCATTACCACCTTCATTGGCATTTGTGGCAAATAGTCTGAGGATGGAGTCAGAAGCCAACAGTCAGAAGCTAGGAGCCATAACGCATGCTGGCTTCTGACGGTACAAACCCGTCGTGTATTGCACTTTAAAGCGCTTATGGCCCTGCAAAGACAGCATCTTCAATGTCTTGTCGGCTCAACGAGTATTTAAACGATCGCTGCACGGTATAGTCATTGTCGTTTGGCTCCTTGTAGCGCACCGTGAGTTGATCAATATCCAGGCAAAGCTCAGCTTTCCAACTAGAGTGCTGAATGTGCCAGCAGTGCCGCTCAGAGCGATCTTGTTCGCATCCTTTGACCCGCAGCCATTGCTCAATCTCTGGTAAGGGATGGTTGTAAAGGGGCGTATCAGCAGCAGGAAGTGGCATTGATATATTACGAGGGAAAGAGAACATAGGTATTACGCATGAAAAACCACAGGTAGGCTAGGGGCTATTGCTACTCTCTGGTAGAGCAACGTCAACAGCAGGAGTCTCTGGTTGGCCTGTTGCAGCTTGACTACGATCGCTGGAGACCGTTGTGATCTCCTGTTGAGGTGTTTGGGTCTGCACTGTGATTGGCTGCAAAACCGCTTCACCTCTGGTAATGCCAATAGCGATCGCTAATACCAGGCAGCCCACAAACGTCAAGCCCAAAATGAAGAGGGCAAATATTTCTCCAGGTGAGAGAGGACGGTCAGTGGGGTCAAGATAGGCCGATGAAGCACGCACTGTGCGGGTCGAAGCCTTTTGCTCAGCACCCAGGGTTGGTTGCACTACAGGCACGATAGAGTAGCCAATCTTGCGATCGTACACTGCGCGGCGTTCAGGGCTGCTCAGCGTCGCATATGCCTCGTTGAGTTGCTGGAATTTGGCTGTGGCGATTGCAGCCGAAAGCGACGTAGTATCAGGATGATAGAGCTTGCTTAGATCTCGATAGGCTTGGCGGATTTCGCGGACAGAAGCCGAAGGATGCAACCCCATCAATCCGTAATAACTTGCAGCCACCACTTTTTGATGTAGTGCCCGCCCCCCTTCATTCTCTTGTGGAGTCGCCCGATCCTGAGTCACGCGAGAATCCTATTGTTTATCGCTTTAACGAGCTTGATACTTTTAACGAGCTTAAACGGCTTCTGCTTATTGTAACTGGGTTACGGATTCAGAGCCAAGGAAGAAGAAAGGTAAAAGGCAGGAGGAGGAGGCAGAAGGCTAAAGAAGTTGTTGGTTGTGTAGCCCGTTGGACATTCAAGAAAAGTTGTTGGTTGTTAGAAGCAAACTGGACAGTGGCGCATTGAAAGATGACCGCTATGGCTGATAGCTGACGGCTGGCCACTGATGACTGATCGCCAACTGCTGAACCCTTAATCAACTCTTCATCCTTCATTCCTCCTTCCTTCCTTCTTCCCATAAACCACTCCCGCGATCGCGGCTAGCAACAGCCAACCGAGTAGATTGATGCGGACATCAAACAGGGTGATATCTAGAAAACTAAACAGAGTACAACCAACAAAGGCAACGAGGTAGCTGAAGTAAAGCAGGCGATCGCTCACGTCACTGGTCGTCATGCGAGCAAGGGGAGGCTGGGCAACGAGTAGGAGACTGCCTTGAACGACAACCCAACCCACTAAACCAAAAAACAGTAGAGCGGCGGGAATACCCGTTTCAGCCGCTAGCATCAGCAGTAAATTGTGAGGATGCCCAATGAAATATTGCATGTGTGCTTGATACAGTGGGCTGAAGTTGCGTAAGCCCCAACCCATCAACGGATGCTGCTGAGCTAACGACCAGGCAAACTGCCACTGCGTACTGCGGAGTTGCGCTACGGGACGATCGGTATAAAGCTGGTCTGTCAACCGCACCCAAAAAAAAGCGGGGACGATCGTCCGCAGCCAAGCGCGCAAGGGCACCGGAGCAAACGCTGCACCTAGCGCGCTGCTCACAACAACGCCTACCCCGATCAGCAGCCAGCGCCAGCCTAAATACAGCGCATAAGCAAGACAGGCAAAAACCGCGATCGCCCAGGCATTACGAGAATTAGTAAAGATCAGTGCGATCGTGTTACCGAGAACCGCAATCGTGAGGAAAATCTTTGTGGAGAGGGAGTGGGGAGTGAGGAGTGGGGAGTGGGGATTCTGTTCATTCTGGCTCCTTCTAACGTCATTAGCTCCTGCTGCGCTTGGGTAGCCAACAACGTCAACTCCTGACTCCTGACTCCTGACTCCTGACTCCTTTCTTCTCCAAAAGGCTTCTATCCATAACCCCAGACTCAATGTCAGCGTGACTGCAAGATAGCTTGCCAGCACGTTTGCATAGAAGAAAATTGATGCCATGCGACCAGGAGGCGTGCCTGTTAGATCGATCGTCCAGTTGACGATCCAAAGGTTTACGTGCCCTGCCAGACCGAAAAACTGCTGTCCCAGACCGATCGCCACCACAGGCACAGAACTCATCACCAGTAGCCATGCCAGCCGCCGCAGTTGAGCAGGAGACCGAATGAGTTCACTTAGCCCTGCAAAGGCAAAAAAGAACGGCAAAAAGTTAAAGAGACCCAAAAGCGCATCTGTACGGCGATCCGCAAGAGCTGTACTGAGTAGCATCAGCAAGGTCAGCCCTGCCCAACCCCAGTTGAGAGGACGGCGCACAATCACACGGAACTGCTGTCTCCAGGTGCCGATCGCCGCCACTAAAATGCCTAAGCTACCCAGCAGCGAGCTAAACGGCAACAGCAACACGGCCCATTGGCATACAGCCCACAGAGCTTGAAAGCGACGATCGGGATGGCGTTGCGTGAGTGCCCAGCGCTTCAACCAATGTTTGAATGTCATCGTTTGCCTACCCGGAGCCGATGGCAGCATCGTTGAGAATCTGGAGGACGATGGTTAAGCAAGTTCAAAGCATTCAGCACGGGTAAGGCGAATCTGGGCAAGAGCGTAGATGGTGGGGATGATGCGACCGTAGTTTGTGGCGATGGTCCGCCAGCCCAAGTCTGCCAAAAACCATGCCCACATCGCTGGCCCCACGACCGCAAAAATGCTGCGAACGGCGGTTAAGCGTGCCGCACTCAACGCCATCCCCCGACGAGCGGCCTGCAATGCCACATAGTTTTGCATCTGGGTAGTAACGATCGCACCACTCGCCGCCACTGCCTGCTGCGCCACCTGATAGGTTGCGAAGTGAATCGCAAACTGCCGTGTAATCTGCTGCAACAACAGCGGACGCAGTACTGAGCTGATGGCGATTGCGCCACTGCCCTTCACCAAGAGGCTCAGCGGATCTTGCTGAAGCGCCAGGGGCAGTTGAGGCAAGAGCTGAGAGTTGGTGAGCGATCGCTGTAACCGAATCGTCAACGCGCCTCGCTCAGCCGCAGGCAACTGTTTCCACGCACGCGACAGCAGTGATAAAAAAACTTCTGCTTCCAGATCGACTGTAGACATCGAACCCTGATAAGGCAATTTGAGATGCCGACAGACCTGGATCAAGATTTGGCGATAGGTCAGTCGCTGCGTCTTGCGGCTCAGTACCGTTACACCATCAGCCGCCAAAAACCGAAACCGTTCTTCTAAAGCATTCAACCAGGCTGAACGATCCTGACTTTGCACCGCGATCGGATCAGCAGCGTTCACATAATCTAGTGGATTAAACTTGGGGCGAAACAGAATCTCCGTCAAATCCTGCAACTCATCATCTGTTGCTAACTCCAACGCGGCTCTTAACTCATCCACCCCTCGTTCCTCCCCATCCACAAATTGACTCTGCTGCAATTATTCTATCTAATGGGGAGCGGAGTGAGGAGTCATACCAATTCCTTAAAGACCCGCTACGGATAATGCGTCCAGAATGGAACGCCAGCCGACAATGGAGGCAATCACCGCTTGGGTCATCGCTTCTAACCGAGCGCGCATCAACAATCGCAACGCCTCCAGGTCTTTGGG
>JAHHIE010000047.1 GCA_019358945.1 Stenomitos rutilans HA7619-LM2
ACAGAAAGTTATCATCAGTAAAGGAGTTAAGTGCGCCCTCGACCTTGCGGTTACTTTACTGATGTCTGACTCCCCCTTAACGGTTTCGTCAGAACGAATCGCACTACACAAACATGCGCTCGGCAAATGTCTGCTCCACAGAGGACTGTGCCTCAACGTGAACCAAAAAGGCCGCTTCTGCCCCAGCCTGCTGCACTTCAACAAGTAAATCGACTACTTTATCTTCGCCAGTCGTTAAATCGGCAAAATATTCCTGGGGTAGAAATCGTACAGAGTTTCGATCAATTGATGCTGCCATCTCTGCAAAAACAAATCCAGAAACTCGATGAAAAAAGTAGAGAGGAGTTCTTTGAACAGGCGATCGTGATCGATCATAATATCACTTTATCACTCGTATCAAGCGCGTGTAGTGCCTACCCATCTTGTCTTTGGCTAAATTTTGCCCTTATATCATGTTGTTCTTTGATCAAGAAGATGCCCGATCGCGATCACGGCTTCTCTACCGCACAATCACGCTTGTCCCACTTCACTATCACCTCATCAAGTGGGCGATCGGGGCATAGTAGCAACATGAAACGCTGATCCAACGTCCGTGATAAGCGGGCAGGATGGAGGATTTAACGATGTTCAATGCGACCGAGATCCTGACGGGTACCTTTGTACAGCAGCTTAAGGCAGGCTACCGACGTACTTACGGCAACCTCAAAGCCGACTATGCCGATATCATTGCCTGGGCTGGCGGCATGGCGCTGGAAAATATTGCCAACAGCGATGCACTCTACCACGACATTGAACACACTATTTTGGTCACACTGGTTGGGCAAGAAATTCTGCGCGGTAAACATATTCGTGAGGGCGGCGTGGCTCCAGAAGATTGGTTGCACTGCGTTATCTCGCTGGTGTGTCATGACATCGGCTACGTGCGCGGAGTATGCCGAGACGATCGCGCCAGCCTTTGCGCTACAGGGATTGCTGACACCATGATTGAGCTACCGCCGGGTGCCACCGATGCTAGCCTTACGCCGTACCATGTCGATCGAGGCAAGTTGTTTATTGACGAGCGCTTTGGTGGACATCGCCTACTCGATACCGAACTCATCCAACGCAACATTGAACTGACTCGCTTCCCAGTGCCTGCTGCCGGAGACCATCAGGATACCAGCCACTATCCAGGATTGGTGCGATCGGCAGATCTCATCGGACAACTCAGCGACCCACGCTACTTGAAGAAAATTGCGGCGCTGTTCTATGAGTTTGAAGAAACCGGAGTGAACAAAGCGCTGGGCTACAAAACGCCTGGAGATCTCCGCCAGAGCTACTCACAGTTCTACTGGAAAGGGGTGTATCCCTACATTCAGGATGCGCTACGCTACCTGTCTGTGACGCAGCAGGGACAGCAGATTACAGCATCCCTCTACTCCAATGTGTTTGTCGTGGAGCACGGAGGGGCGTGAGGAAAGAGATGAGGGATGAAGGCTAAAGGCTAAAGGATGAAGGCTAAAGGGGTAATGTGATGGGGCGCTCGGTTTTTAGGATTCTTCTGGCAATCGCGCTAGTCGTCATGACTGGTTGCAACCTATCCTCTTCTCAACCACTTCCAGTTTCTTCCCACACCCCAAACCCTACACTCCAAACCCTACACCCCTCCCCTTCACAGCCACCCCCTCAAATCGACTCAACACGCCTCTTCCAGCACATTGAGGCATTGAACTTTGAGCGATACCAGGCAAGTGATCGCGATCGTGCCCGTCGCTATTTAGTCAAAACGCTGACTGAGTTTGGCTGGAAACCCCAGCTACAAGCCTTTGAAGGTGGTATGAATGTCTTCGCTCAGCGTCCCGGCACGAATGCCAACGCAGGGGCAATTTTGGTGGATGCCCACTACGACACGGTGAACGGATCGCCCGGTGCTGACGATAATGGGAGCGCGATCGCCACCACGCTCGAAATTGCCCATCTTTTAGGTTCCCGCCCAACTCAACGCCCGCTATGGATTGCGTTTTTCGATCGTGAAGAGGCAGGCTTGATCGGCAGTCTCAATTTCACAGCGCGTCCTAAAAATTTGGCGAACCTCGCGGGCGTGGTGAATTTGGAGATGATGGGGTACGCCTGCCATACAGCGGGTTGTCAGAAGTATCCCGAAGGTCTGCCTGTGCAGCCGTTGGGCGATCGGGGTGATTTTCTGGGCGTTGTTGGCGATCAGGAGCATTTGTCACTGCTGAAGGCGTTTCAAGTACCCACGTCGAACCCATCTGTATCCAATCTGCCAGCCGTCATCACAGTACCCATTCCCTTCAAAGGCTTGCTGACTCCAGACGTGCTGCGGAGTGACCACGCACCCTTTTGGGCCAAAAATATTGGTGCTGTGATGGTAGGCGATACCGCAAACTTTCGCAATCCCCACTACCATCAGCCCAGCGATACACCAGAAACGCTTGATCGCGTCTTCTTCACTGGAGCCGCCCAACGGGTAGTGGATGCGGTTAGTGCGCTATTGGATGAGTAAGAGGCATGAAGACTTTCAGCTTTCAGCTTTCAGCGGTCAACGGTCAGCTTTGAACCCCTTAAACGTAAACCTTCATACTCACAGCGATCTTCGTTTGGATTCACCACACTCGCTATCCTGTATCCTGCTATCCATCCTACAAAGACTGCGGCTGACCAATCAAAAACTGCTTAATGGTACGTACATCAAAAGCACACACATTCTCGTGGCAACCAACCAAAAGCTGACCGCTAATAACTAATTGCTGATCACGATCACCCCTCATCGCCAAAATTGTCACACGGCATGACTCTATTCAATCACCAGGCGGACTGGGCGACAGCTGCATACTAACAGTATCGAGTTGCCCCTTAAACGTATGGAAGCCCAAGTGTTGCCCCTCTCCCTTCAAGATGTTGTTGACCGCATTCTGACTTCTCGCCGCATTACTCGTCTTGATCAACGGTTGCTCGTTTCACTAGCAAATTTGAGCCGTGAAGAGCAAGCAGTACTCAACGAAGTGTTCGATCGCCTGCGTCGTGGTTTACTACGAGTCGTTGATTAGGCTCAGTAGCCGTATGCTGCACCTTCGCCACGTGGGTCGGCAGCACCTTCCAAAGTGCCATCGGGATAACGGACGATCACATCCGCATTACCCCAGCTACTACGCTCTTTAATCTGGTTGCCGCGACGGTGTAAATCATCCAGCGTGAGGCGATCGAAACCCTGCCGTTCTACCATCAGCTGATCGGGTAGCCACTGCTGATGGAGCCGGGGAGCCGCTACTGCCTGCCTCGCGTTCATGTCGTAGACCAATACATTCAGCACGACTTGGAGCACGGTGGTAATGATGGTGCTACCGCCCGGAGAGCCTGCGACCAGACGGAGTTGTCCCTTCTCTGTGACGATCGTGGGAGTCATGCTAGATAACGGCGTTTTACCAGATGCGATCGCGTTGGCCTCGCCACCGACCAGACCAAAGGCATTGGGTATACCGGGTGCGATCGCAAAGTCATCCATCTCGTTATTGAGGATAATTCCAGTTCCCGATATCACAACACCAGAGCCAAAGCCAAGATTGATCGTAAAAGTGAGACTCACCGCGTTTCCCGCACTATCGACCACGCTGAGGTGACTCGTGTCGTGGGACTCTTTGCCGAACCGCTTTAGCGTTTCTGGGTCAGCCGCTCGTACCTGACTGGCCGATCGTGCCTTTTGTGGGTCAATTTCCTGGCGGCGCTGCTTGGCATAAGTGGGACTGATCAATGCAGCAACAGGCACTTTCACAAAATCAGGGTCGCCTAAATATACAGCGCGATCAGCGTAGGCAATCCGCATCGCTTCCACCATGAGATGCAGCGCATCGGGACTGTGCCACCCCATCGCGTTAAGATCCGTGTCACCCAGGATGTTGAGGATTTCGAGCAGATGCACTCCACCGGATGATGGGGGCGGCATGGAGCAAATGCGCGTAGCCCGAAAGTTGCCGCACACCGGATCGCGCCAGATGGGATGATAGCGTTTCAAATCTGTCAGCGTAATCAACCCTTTATTGGTAGACATATCACGCGCGATTGTCTCTGCCAATTTGCCTGTGTAAAAGCTTTGTGGATCGTTGGCAATGGTTGTTAGAGTTTTTGCCAGATCCGTTTGCACCAGTCGATCGCCCGGTTGTAAGGGCGTTCCATTACGGGTGAAAATCTGACGGGCAGCAGGGTTTTGCTGAAGCGTTTTTTGCTGGGCGATCGCGTCTGCTAGCCGCCAACTCACCGGAAACCCCTTCGCTGCCAACTGGATCGCGGGAGCAACGACAGTCTTCCAGGGCAGTTTGCCGTAGTGATGCTGCACGTCATACAGTCCAGCCACCGTTCCGGGTACTCCTACAGCCAGGTAGCCATCTGTACTTGCCTTGGGGCGCACCTTGCCTTGGGCATCTAGATACATTTTGGGCGTAGCTGCCAGAGGTGCCCGTTCGCGGAAATCCAATGCCTTCACTTCGCCCGTGTTGCCCAACCGCACTAGCAAAAAGCCGCCGCCCCCAAGTCCTGCCGATGCTGGCTCCACCACCGAGATTGCCAGTGTAGTTGCGACGGCTGCATCGATCGCATTGCCGCCCTGTTTTAGCACTGCTAGACCTGCTTCACTCGCCAGTGGATGCGCCGAGACGACCATGCCCCGTTTCGCGCGATCGGGGTAGGGAAAGGCACCTCCACGCTCACCGCTAAACACTACTACTGTCAGGCAAATCAGCGATGTTACCAGTCGTCTACGCATAAACTATCCTTTTAGCTTTTAGCGCTTAGCCTTTTCTACACCCTATCACCCTACGCCTCAACCCTATTCCCCCATAAAAAGCCCTCCAACATTTCTGTCAGAGGGTCATTTCCGCACACAACCAAGGAGAAAACAGGAAAGAAAACTTCAGCTAAACACACACCTGACCATCATGCAGGTTACCAGCGTGTTGGCACAAACTCAGCCTCAAACGCAGACAACCAGGCTTCTTGGGGCACCAGCGCTAGAACTAGCTCTGGATGTTCGAGAAAAGGATGCTTGCTCCAAAGAGCAGCTTCAGAAGGTGGCAGCCTGCGATTGTGGCGGACTCTGTAAAAGATCGCAACCGTAAACAGCCCTGCAATTGCCCCAAAGCCAGCCAACTCGGCGTTGGTTATGCTCTGCCATTTAAAATCACTCGCAAAGTCAACCTCTCTACCACCACTGAAACTATCAGCCCGTCGAGAAGAGTCTCCAGAATTGTCTATTCCATTAGAACTCGCTCTATCTGAACTATTGGGGCCGTCCGAGCCGTTTGGATTTCTTGGACCACCCACTCCATTAGAGCTACCAAAAGCACCTACAGGACAGGGACTTGCTAAAACCGATGAGCCAAGCAGTAAAGCACCCGTGACAACCGCGATCGCCATCACGACTGACAGGGGAAGGCGTAATCGAGCCATAGCTTTAACGCGAGTAAACGTTGTGATGATTATGGGTGAGTCGATGCCATTAAACAGGCTAATACGATACAAAAAAACAGAAGACTTGCAAAAGACTAAAGGATAAGAGTAAAAGGCTAAATTGGAGACGACGCTAACGAGAAAGAAGCAAGAGTTCGGAAACCGCCGCAATCTTCATACGTTCCTTCGCTCTAACGTTGTCCTCCAGCCTTTATCCTTTTTTTCCCATGCCTACCTACACCGGAATCTCTAGTGAAGCCTTTCGGCATCCGCTCGATCGCCAAGCCGAACAAGCGCTGCGTAGCGTCCCTGGTTTTGATTTAGTGGCGCGCACCTTCGTTGAGTTCCTATCTGAGCGTCCGCAGTTCGTCTATCAAATGGGCAACAGTATTCAGGTAGGCCCTCGTCAATACGCAAACATTTACCAAATTTTTCGAGAATGCGTCCGCGATCTGGATGTGCATCCTGAGCCTGTTTTGTTCATTTCCCAAGATCCGTTTGTGAATGCGTTGGCGCTAGGGCAAGAATTTCCCAGCATGGTGCTCAACAGTGGTCTGCTGGATTTGCTGGACGAGCACGAGTTGCGGACGGTGATTGCTCATGAGCTGGGGCACATCAAATGCGGTCACACCACATTGGTGAGAATGGCGCTGTGGGTCAACCAGATTATTTCCGGTCTGGCAGAGCGCACGTTTGGGTTGAGCAATCTGGTGACAACAGGGCTGCTGCTGGCGTTTGCCGAATGGAAGCGTAAGGCTGAGCTTTCTGCCGATCGCGCTGCCCTTTTGGTTACAGATGACCTGTCTCCAGTGCTGCACAGCATGATGAAAGTCGCAGGCGGTAGTAGCAAGTACGCCCACGAACTAAGTCTGGATGAATTCATGCGGCAGTCAGAACGCTATCAAGAGCTAGATCAGGACGGGCTGAACCAGGTCTACAAATTTTTCCTCTATAACAATCTTTCAACTGGCATCTTTCTCACCCATCCCTTCACGGTTGAGCGGGTGCATTTTCTGCGCGAATGGTCGATTTCAGACGATTATCGGCAGATTCGCCAGGGCAACTACACTCGCGCTGGCGCTGAAGGGTCGGTAGAAGTCCCCTCAGGCACTACTTCTAGCACGGCCCAATCTCAAACCGAAGTGGATGAGTTGCGTCGTCAAATTGAGGAGTTGCAGCGTGAGATCGATCGCGTCAAACGCTCTGAATAGATAGAACCTCAAACTAAAGCCCGATCGGAGGAATGCCCTAGAAAGAGAGTTGAGTAAAATCGGCGCTACGTGATTACGTTGGTTAGTCTGTGTGTCTTCCCGACGTGATCTGCGAGGACTGACGTACAAGAGGCAGCAGAATGATCCGCTCACAGTCTCAGAAAGAGTTGGCGGGGTTTCTCTACGGCTTTTTAGGTGTGCTGGTTTTCAGCCTGACGCTGCCAGCAACCCGCATGGCTGTTTCAGGGTTTGATCCGGTGTTTGTGGGGTTGGGTCGCGCGATCGTGGCGGCAGGTTTGTCGCTCATTCTGCTTGTCATTACGCGGCAAACCATCCCACCGCTCAGATTTCTGCCTCAATTTTGCCTGGTTGTCGCTGGTGTGGTTATTGGGTTTCCGTTACTGTCTGCGATCGCCATGCGAGATGCACCCGCTTCGTATGGAGCCGTCATTACCGGACTATTGCCACTCTCGACTGCTTTGTGTGGCGTGTGGCGGGCCGATGAGCGTCCATCCTTACCTTTCTGGATCTTTGCAGGTTTGGGGAGCACGTTGGTCATTGGGTTTGCGCTGCTATCGGGGGGAGGATCGCTGCGGTTGGCAGATCTGGCGTTACTGGGTGCGGTCGCAGCAGCGGGGTTAGGCTATGCGGAAGGCGCGGTTTTGTCACGTACATTTGGCTCTTGGCAAGTGATTTGCTGGGCGTTGCTGTTATCAACCCCGGTACTGCTGCCGATCGTGTGGCAACATGCGCCCTCTCATCCTTCATCTATTGCCCCCGGTGCGTTGCTGGGCTTCCTGTACATCAGCGTCTTTAGCATGTTTCTTGGGTTTTTCGCGTGGTATCAGGGGCTATATCTCGGCGGTGTAGCTCGTGTGGGGCAGGTGCAGCTACTGCAACCGTTTTTGACCATTGTGGCTTCAACTCTCTTGCTGGGTGAGCACTTAACGATGACTACCGTATTTTTTGCGGCAGGAGTCATCATCTGCGTGGCACTAGGAAAGCGCACTCAAATCAAAGCGTCTTAACCACGTTCAAGCGCTCGATCGCCACGGTTTTTGCGGGATGATGGGCATGATCGCGGAAGAAGTTTACAGTCTAGAGGCTGTGAACTGTAAAATGAACGTTAGGCTAGATGTCCGGCATCTAGATTCATCATCTTAATTTTGTCTTTGTCGCACGAAAGGTTTCACGATGACGCTTAACTATGTCCTGGAAGCAATTTGGGCGCTTTCTGCTCTCGGTTTGATTGTGCTGGTACTGTTGCATAGTCCCAAAGGGGATGGGTTAGGCGGCTTGGGCGGACAGGCGCAGCTTTTTACCAGCACTAAGAGCGCTGAAACCACGCTGAACCGTGTGACTTGGGTGCTGACGGTCGTTTTCATGGGGCTGACGGTCGTTTTGAGCGCAAACTGGTTAGCGAAATAGATCTGCTGTAGGGACGTTACATGTAACGTCCCTACAGAAACAAAACTAGATTCTTGAGGCTAATGAACTGGAAACGGGTTCTGAGAAGATTGCCTGGTTTGGTGCGGCAGTGGTGGCTGAAACTATTACCCCAAGTCATCACAAGCTGTTCACTTCTGGCAATGACCGTTGGAGCGATCGCGCTGGTGCTTTTGGTGCATCCTCTGCTAGCACGATCGGAACAGCCACTGACAGCAGCTTTCAACGCGAACAGACAAACGATCGCCCAAAAGCCTGCTCCCGATTTCCCATTACAAGCTCACCCTTTGCCGCCCACTCTGGCTCAGTGGAGCGCTCCTCAAGCGGGTGACTATTTTGACCAGATTGAAGTGGTTCCGGTCAATTACCTGGTCTGGTCTCACGTTCCGATAACCGTTTATATTCAACCGCCAACCGCTACAGAACTGGCAAGTCCGTTTACCGCCCAGCGATCGCAGGCGTGGATTACGGCGGTTTCGCAAGCTGTGCAAGAGTGGAATCGGTATCTTCCGTTAGAACAGGTCGAGCAGCTTGAAGGTGCCAATGTTGCCGTCTTGCGATCGCCCCCATCGTTACAGCTTGAAACCTCAACCAGCCAGGAGGCAACAGGCGAACAGCGAGAACGATCGATTTTGCGGCTTGGGCGTGCGCGATCGGCGGTTACGAACTACAAGGTGTACATTCAAGGCTCTCTTAAAGATCCAGCATCAAAACCAACACTGGCACTTCGCTACACCATGCAGCTTCGTCCTGACCAAGCGACCCAGTACCTTCAGGCTGCTGCACGGCACGAACTGGGCCACGCGCTCGGCATTTGGGGGCACAGTCGATCGCAAACGGATGTGATGTACTTTTCTCAAGTGCGGCACCCGCCATCCATTTCGCCCCGCGATGTCAACACGCTCAAGCGCATCTACGAACAGCCAACGCGCTTGGGATGGGCACTGGTTGATAATGATCCATAGTGAGTGATGTGAAAGCGCTACTCATTCATCGATCCTTCTAACCACCCACTGACTTCTACGTGAACCGTTAGGATCAATAGTAGTATCGCTGCCGTAAACGCCAAAGGAGCACCGATGAGTACTGTACAAACTCAGTTCCTACCGATGTTTGGGTTGTTGCATCGTGGGACGACTACATCAAGCAGATTGAAGACCCAGCGTGCGAAAAGGCGAAGGGATTACTACGCGACGGACAGATGAGGATTGAGATGCTACCAGTCGGCTCTGACCATTCATGCGATCACGCGATGATCATTGCAGCAGTGAGCTTGTTGCCATTCATAAAGGCATTCCCCTCACTGCTAGAGATAACGGCACCTATCGCAAAGTTGGGAGTCGGGAGTGCCAGCCAGGTGTTTCGTACTATGTGGGGGAGCGGGCACGCTTGATCCCGCGCGGCACGTCGATTATTGACCTTGATCGCTATCCCGCTCCAGATTTGGCGATCGAAGTTGCCAATAGCTCACTGTTGACTGATCAGGGTACAAAACGGTTGTTGTATGAGGATTTGCAAGTTTCCGAATACTGGGTAGTTGATGTCCAGAAGGCGCAAATTCTGGCGTACAGCGTCGCCGATCAGGGTAGCAAGCGGATTGATGTTTCACAAGTGCTACCAGGGTTGGCGATCGCCTTGTTAGAAGAAACCCTTCGTCGCAGTCAGGAAACCGATCAGGCACAAGCTGGAGCCTGGTTGCTGAGCCAACTTCAATAACCCAACTGTAGCCTGTTTTTATGGTACGGGCTTTAAGTTACGGGAGCGCGACCAAAGAGTTTGGTAAGGGTTTTGAGGCGATCGCTCAACTCTCCATGCAAGGCACCCGGATGATAGCGCCACTGCCAGTTACCTTCCGCCACGCTGGGAAAATTCATGCGTGCTTCGGTGCCCAACCCCAAAACATCTTGTAGAGGAGTGATAGCGAAGTTGGCGATCGAGCTTAACGCCAGCCGAATCAGATCCCACTGGATGCCATCAGGACTGATGCTGCCCAGATAGTTCACCAGGTTGCCTTTTTCGTAATCAGACAGTTGGTTAAACCAACCTAGCGTCGTGTCGTTGTCGTGAGTGCCCGTGTAAACCACGCAGCGACGGGGGTAGTTAAACGGCAAAAACGGATTGGCCGGATCGGAACCAAAGGCAAATTGCAGTATTTTCATACCTGGAAATTCAAACTGATCGCGCAACGCCTCCACTTCAGGCGTAATCACGCCCAAATCTTCCGCCAAAATTGGCAGTTTGCCCAACTTTTCGCGCAACACTTCAAAGAATTCGTGGCCCGGAGCTTCTATCCACTCGCCGTTTAAGGCCGTTTCTTCCCCTTGTTTAACGGCCCAAAACGCTTCAAACCCCCGGAAGTGGTCAATGCGGATCAAATCAACGTAATCCAACATGGCGCGAAAACGCCCTATCCACCAAGCAAAATCGGATTTTTGTAGATGCTCCCAGTTGTAAACCGGGTTGCCCCACAGTTGCCCCGTCGCGCTGAAGTAATCGGGTGGCACACCCGCCATGAGTGCAGGCTCGCCCGTTTCTTCAGTCAGGCAGAAGTTTTCGGGGTTTGCCCACACGTCCGCGCTATCGTGAGCTACATAAATGGGGATGTCGCCAATGATTTCAATGCCTTTGGCGTTGGCGTAATGCTTCAGGTCAGCCCACTGGTGAAAAAACTCGTATTGCAGGTATTTGTGGTAGAAAATCTCGGCAGGTAAGCGACGGCGACATTGCTCCAGCGCTTCTGGTTTGTGCTGCGCGATCGCGGGTTCCCACGTATGCCAGCTTGAATCGTCTTGAGTTTGCTTCAGCGCCATAAACAGGGCATAGTCATCCAACCAGCAGGCTTTGCTTTCACAAAAAGCGGTGAAATGCTGTTTTTGCTCCGCACTGGCATAGTTTTTGAAATTGGCACAGGCTTTCTCTAGCAGCGCCATTTTAATCGGAGCAACCTGATCGAAGTGGACGCGATCGTCTGCAAAGTGTGGCAAGTCAGCAAAGTCTGCCTCGCTGAGCATCCCGCTATCCCGCAAACGCTCTGGGCTAATCAGCAGCGGATTGCCCGCCATCGCTGAATAGCACATATACGGCGAGTTTCCAAAGCCCGTCGGCCCCAGCGGCAGCACTTGCCAAAGCTGTTGCCCGGTTTCAACCAAAAAATCTACAAAGTCACGCGCTTGGGGACCTAAATCGCCAATGCCAAAGCGGCTGGGAAAGGACGTAGGATGCAGGAGAATACCGCTCACTCTGGATGACGAGACAGAGAAGTTGGAGTCGGGATGACGAGTCATGACGTTGAGTGAGAGGGTTGACGTGCGATCGGCGTTGGTTTGACTCTATCATGGTGTTCCAGGGTTAAAACCTATCGGATGAAAGACCTGCCTGTGGCACACCGTAACCCCACTCCAACCGTTGACATCATTATTGAACTGAGCGATCGCCCCCAACGCCCGATCGTCCTGATTGAACGGCTCAACCCTCCCCTTGGCTGGGCACTTCCAGGGGGCTTTGTAGATTATGGAGAAGCCGTCGAAACCGCCGCCAAACGCGAAGCAGAGGAAGAAGTGGGCTTACAGGTCGAACTCATGGAACAGTTTCACGTCTATTCCGACCCCAACCGTGACCCACGCCAACATACGCTCAGCATTGTATTTTTAGCGATCGCCCAAGGCACACCCCAAGCAGGCGACGATGCCAAACATTTAGACGTGTTTGAATCCTGGCGCATCCCTACCAATCTCTGCTTTGACCACGATCGCATCCTGCGCGACTATTGGCGCTATCGGCACTATGGGATGAGACCAATGGTGTAGGGGGAGTGGGGACGCAAGGGAGGCAGAGGAAGCAAGGGAGGCAACAGGGGAAAAGTAAAGTTAAAGGCTAAAACTCAAACCTCCTTTCACTCTTCATTCCTATCTTCCAACTCAAGTTCTTATCTTTCAACTCAAAAATTTTCATCCCTCATCCCACTCAAAACTTTTCTACTATGTCCCGCCAAATTATCCGTACCGATGCTGCCCCTGCACCCGTAGGCCCTTATAACCAGGCGATCGCCGCTACTGGTCGTTTGATCTTTCTGGCAGGGCAAATTCCTCTTAGTCCTACCACAGGTGGGATTGTGGGAACCGATGTGGCAACGCAAACCGAACAGGTACTTGCGAATCTCAAAGCGATTTTAGAAGCGGGTGGTGCAACGCTGGCGGATGTGGTAAAAACGACTGTGTTCTTGAAAGATATGAATGACTTCGCAACGATGAATACGGTTTATGCAAACCATTTCGAAGAGGCGATCGCACCTGCCCGCGCCTGCGTGGAAGTATCTCGCCTACCCAAAGATGTCCTTGTCGAAATCGAGTGCATTGCAGTGGTCTAGCTGCTTATCTAGCGATCCTTATTTGATTTGTGAAAATGATTCTGGCTTAGCTTTCAGCTTTAAATTCAAGGCTGACCGCTGAAGGCTGACCGCTAAAACCAACGCCACATTTGCCTTCTGCCCTCCGCCTTACTGCACTAACGTTTTACCCGTCTCGACATCAAACACAAAAAGTTGGTCTAAGTCCAGCGTTACATAGGCACGATCGCCCACGCGAGGGCATTGGTCAGGACGGCACTGAAAGGCAATGTCCTGAGTTTGAGCAGACAAGTCCGTCGGCAATTGGGCACGTACCAAAACCTCTCGTCCTAACGGTTCAACCACACTGATCTCGACCTGAAGATGACCCGATTTGGCACCGAACTGAAGATGTTCTGGACGAATGCCAAGGTCGTAGGGTTGTCCCGCGATCGGCTGTAGCTTTGCTTGCAATGGTTCTGGGCAAGGCAGGCGTTGTCCATAGACCTGAAATGCTGCATCATCATAGACCGATCGCAAAACGTTCATGGGTGGACTGCCCAAAAATGTCGCAATCATGCGGCTGGAAGGACGGGTGTAAATCGTCTGAGGATCGCCAATTTGCTGAATGCGTCCCTGATCCAACACCACAATTTGATCAGCCAGAGTCATGGCTTCTACCTGATCGTGCGTCACGTAAATCGTCGTAATGCCTACTTGCTGATGGAGCCGTTTGAGTTCAGCCCGCGTTTCATCTCGCAGTTGGGCATCCAGGTTGGACAGCGGTTCATCTAGCAAAAATACCTGAGGCTGTCGAGCGATCGCCCGTCCTAAGGCGACTCGTTGCTGCTGCCCACCCGATAATTGCCCTGGCTTGCGATCGAGTAAATGATCGATCGCAAGCATTTTCGCAACTTCGGCAATTCGTTCTTGCCGCTTCTGAACTTCCACCCGTCGCATTTGCAGCCCAAAGGCAAGATTGTCTGCCACCGTCATGTGGGGATAAAGCGCATAGTTTTGAAACACCATCGCCACATCCCGCTGACGCGCTGGAATTTCGTTGACACAGCGATCGCCAATATACAAAGCCCCAGACGTTGCCTTCTCCAACCCTGCGATCGTCCGGAGAATCGTCGATTTACCGCAACCAGACGGCCCTACCAATACCCAAAACTCCCCATCGGGAACCTCAAAGGTAATATCAGCGATGCCAGCAGACGGCGCTACACGCGTTGTCGTCCTACCCAGCGCAGCGCTACCAAACTGCCGTGTAATGCCCTCTAACCGAACAGTTGCCATATTGCTGAAGATTCTTTGATAACGAATGCTTTGGAGTGTGTCCAATTAAAACTTACACGATCGCCCGCCCCCGCTTCCCCTGTCTCTCCCACTCCCCACTCCCCATTCCCCATACATATAGCTGCTACTCCCATCGTCATGCTAATCTTGCACAGGATTCCTCAGTTCGCGTTGCAGTCTCTCGTGTAAACTGACCGATGTAACTGAGAGATCTTTCTCAAGTAGCCCGACGTTCAATGCGTCGTGGTGGCGATCGCCGAGGCAAATTTCATGGCTATTCTGGACTCTAAAGGTCGGTTGTTTGGCAAAGTCAGCGTGTTGGATATTGGCGCAGCCTTAGTCATTCTGCTGGTCATTGTTGGCGTTTTGCTGCCCAGCATCACCGGCGCTCAACTCAGTGCCAGCGTTAAACCCGTTGAGGTCGATGTGGTCATTCGCAGCGTTGGCTCTCAAGATCCCAAAACGTTGCTCAAAGAAGGTGGTAAAACGAGTCTGATCATTCGGAATCAGCCCTTTGGCGATATTACCATCAAGACCGTGAGAGAACTGCCTCGAAATGTCGCAGTACCACAGCCCAATGGCACCCTGAAAGCATTACCAGATCCTAGACCAGAAGCCGCACTCACCAAGGATTTTCTCGTCACGGTGGCGGGTGATGCCAACATGACCAAGAATGGCCCCTTGTTGGGTAATAACAAGATTAAAACAGGCACCAAAATCGAGCTTGAAGGTTTTACCTACGATTTTTCAGATCTGTATGTCATTGATGTTCGCGTTGGTGCGTAATGGCCGGTTCATCGTCTAGGCTCATTTCAGCAGCTTAAGAAAGCGCCGGATGAGGGCGATCGTCACGGCGGGTAATTCCAGTTGAGGGGTTAGCCCCACATCGTCTAGCACCTGAAGGGCACGCACCGCTTGAGGATTGAGATCTGCCAATCGCTTACCAATATCGGGGCCTGTAAACTGCGATCGCTTGCCCCAGATCATCGCTGTCGGCACCGTTAACTGCGGCATGTAGAGCGACAGATCAAACGACAAATCGCCTCGCACAAACGACAGGGCTGAGTACTCCGCGTTGGGCTGTTGAGCAGACTCCAGATACGCCTCGACAATTTCAGGGAAGATCCGCTCAGGACGGGCGAACTGGCGCTTCTCTAAAAAGTTGCGAATGCCCCAACTCACCGCAATACCCGTACTGTAGAGCACGCGATCGAGAACAGGCGTGCTGACCAATTGGGCAAAAAACGTGCGCGTATAATCAGAGCCAAAATCAGATAGGCCCGCTGGGGTGGTCAGAATGAGGGATTGAAACAACTCTGGCCGCTGAATCGCTGCCCGAATAACGATCGCCGCTGTAAGCGATGAGGCCACTACAGGTACCGCCCCATCACAGATTTGCTCTAAGAACTCAATGATCGTTGTGATGTAATCCTCAACCTGATAGCCCCGCTCTAGATGCTCCGATCGCCCCCAGCCGATCAAATCGGGAGCTAGAACGCGATACTCCGCTGCAAAGGCAGGATACACCTTCGACCATTCATAGGCAGAGGAACCACCGCCAAACCCATGAAAGAATACGAGCATGGGCAGTTCGCTACCATCCCAGGGCGGAGCATCCGCCGTGTAGTAAACCATTTTGCCGAGGGAAGTAATCAGGGAGTGTTGTCCAAAACCAGGAGGAAGAAACATGAGCAACCTTGATGAGAATGGGGCTAATCAGCAGTGAAGAGGCAAAAAGTGATGTCATCGGCGGACAATGACTGGCGTACCAATCCGCGCCCAGTTAAAGAGCCAGCGGGCATGGTTCACCGCCAAATTAATACAGCCGTGGCTTACAGGTCTCCCAAACCGCCGATGCCAGTAAGCTCCATGAATGGCATAGCTACCGCTGTAATACATCGTATAAGGGACATCACTCACATCATAGCCAGGGCCTTTCATGTGGGCATAGCGATCGCGGGTTTGAATGGCAAAGACTCCAGGCTGGGTTGGCGTTGCCGCTTTGCCTGTTGAAACCAAAATGGCATAAACAGGCTTTCTGCCTTCCCAAGCAATTAATCGCTGACTGGAAAGATTGATTTCAATCCATCGTTGGTTGGATTTATGCAAGTGGCGCACCGTTGCGACGGTTACATCACTCCGTGCGATGAGGCTCGGTGCTGAGCGTGCAATCGCCTGGGATGATCCGAAACCAATCACAAACGCTAGCATCCAAGTTCCACAATATCGTCTAAACATAGGCAGTATCATCTCGCTCATCGTCGTTTGGCTGAAGACGCGACACCAGAATAGCCGCCTGTTGCGCGATCGCGTCCCAATTTCCCACCTCAACAGCTTGCTTGGGAAACAAATGGCTTGAAAGCCCCACTGCCACAGCGCCAGCCGCCAAAAATGCCGGAGCGTTTTCTACCGTTACACCACCTGTTGGAATCAGCGGAATCTGACCCAGTGGCCCTTGCAAGCTTTTGATATACGCTGCCCCGCCCAATGCCTGCACCGGAAAGACTTTCACACTGCTAGCCCCAGCCTGCCATGCACTCACAATTTCAGTGGGGGAAAGTGCGCCAGGAATAATGGGCACCGCCTTTGCAACGGCACGCTCAATCAGCTTGGGGGCAACGTGGGGCGTAAAGACAAACTGGGCACCTGCCGCGATCGCCACTTGGAGTTGGGCTTCATCCAGAATGGTGCCCGTGCCAATGGTGCAATCAGGCAGATGCAGGCGCAGTGTGTGGATCAACGCCGAGGCCCGATCGCTATTCCAGGTAATTTCAATGAGCCGCATGCCTCCTACTGCTGCTGCTTTTGCCATTTCGTAGCCCACCTCAAACTGTGGCGCACGAATCACCGCGATCGCACGAAACCGTTGTAGAAGAGCATGCCAGTCTTGAGAAGTCATGATTCGTTCACACACAGTCGCTTTGTTCCAGCATACGTTCGCACAAGATTTAGGCTCAAGGAGCAGATTCTCAGCAGTGGTGCTGATGCTAGAGTCTCGAAGTTGCGCTTTACGGTTGAATAACCCATTGATTCATCACAGAATGTGTGATAGCGGCATGATCAGCCAAGTGTGATTAAACGAACCCAAACTGCCATCAAGACAAAGGCGGGTTACAGTTGCCGTTTAAGCCTAAACGCAAGGTGTCTACGCTGTTCGTCAGGGCCTATCTCAAGTTGTCGCTCAATCGCTGTCGTTGCTCACGAGGTTGTCACTAGCCAATGAACTACGCCTTATCAGAAAAATCACCCCCCTTGACGGCAACCAATCATCGCCTTCGATCGTTGCGAGACAAAATGAAAGCACTACAGGAGCGGTTGGACAACTTTACCGTTTTAGATAAGTCCAGGACTCCTGTTGGTGACGTGAGAAATTTAGTGCTCCATCACGGGCAGTTAGCGCTCGTCATTGTACAGCCCGATGTCCACAGGCATTGGCGCTTTGTGCTGCTAAGCTGCCATTTGGTAGAACGCATTAGCCTGCGCGATCGCGTTGTTCATGTACGCACGACGCAAGCAGACATGAGCTATCTACCTGAGCATGGTACAACCCATGCTTCAGTCAACTACACCAGCGAGGCCAACTACACTAACGGAGACAATCCTACCAACGGAGCCAAAGAGCAACTGAAAGCGATTGCGCCCGCTCAGCAAGTACCAGCACCCCTGGACGCCAATCACACTCAACATCTGGAACTGGCTAAGAAAACGGCATCCGGCTGGCTATCCGCTCAAAAAGGGGCGCTTCAACCGTCCGTCGCTGGTAAAGAATCGTCGCCACAGGATGCCCCTGCAACGCCTAAAGTGCTGGCATCTGCGATGCGCACTACTACTTCCCAATCGTCTCACCTGGCGCATCGAGCCGATCCCAAAGAGTCTGACTCTATGCCGTTTGCAAGCAAAAGAGCATCCGGTTATCCGCAAAATGGACAACTCCTCAAGCTTCAGCCAGAAGCTGGCGCATCAGGCTCGATCGCGCTATTAGAGTCAGCACCTACAAAGGTTACAACGATAGTTCCTTCTCAACCACCGATCGTGAAGGGTAAATTCACGTCACCCAAGCAGGCCAGCCAACTTCTGGAAGCGATCGCCAAATCACTATCTCATCGCTGTAAAACTATTCGGATTGAAATTGAACTGGACGATCCAGTACTTCAAGGGGTTTGTCAGGCATGGCTCAATCAATACATGGCGATGCCCAAGCGTTGATAGCCAAACATTAAGGTGCTCCTGGCAGACGCCAAGAGCACCTTAAACCCGTTAATTAAGCGTTGAAAGCTGTAAACACGCTAAGCGATCGAAGCCATCTTCACATCACTATTCGCCAGCAGTTCCTGAAGTTCATCAGAATCAACTGTTTCTTTCTCAATGAGCATCGCGGCCAAATGGTCTAGCACATGACGGTTGCCAGTCAAAACAGCCTTTGCACGACGGTACGCCTGTTCAACCAGATTGCGAACCTCATCATCGATCGCGGCAGCCGTCTCTTCGGAGAAATCCCGCTCAGCCGCAATGTCGCGTCCCAAGAACATGTTGCCCTGCTGACGACCCAGCGCCACGGGGCCTAAGCGATCGCTCATGCCAAACCGAGTTACCATTTGACGCGCCACACGAGCCACCTGCTGGAGATCGTTTGAAGCACCTGTGGTGACTTCTTCTTCGCCAAAGATGATTTCTTCAGCGATTCGACCACCTAAGGCAACAGCCATCTGGTTTTGCAGGTAAGAGCGCGAATACAAGCCCGAATCCATTCGATCTTCGCTGGGAGTAAACCAGGTTAACCCACCTGCACGACCGCGTGGAATGATGCTGATTTTCTGCACTGGATCGTAATCGGGCATCAATGCGCCCACTAAAGCGTGGCCTGCTTCGTGGTATGCCACCAGTTCCTTGCGCTTCTCGCTCATAACGCGATCTTTCTTTTCAGGGCCAGCAAGGACGCGATCGATCGCGTCGTTCACTTCGTCCATCGAAATCTCGGTCAGGTTACGACGAGCGGCTAGAATCGCGGCTTCGTTCAACAAGTTAGACAAGTCTGCACCTGTAAAGCCAGGAGTCCGACGCGCAATCTTTTCCAGATCCACATCTTTCGACAGCGTTTTGCCGCGTGCATGCACGTTGAGGATTTCCAAGCGACCCGCGTAATCTGGGCGATCGACCACCACTTGACGGTCAAAGCGACCAGGACGCAGAAGGGCCGCATCCAGCACATCAGGACGGTTCGTTGCCGCAATGATGATGATGCCCGTATTACCCTCAAAGCCATCCATCTCAGTCAGCAACTGGTTGAGGGTCTGTTCTCGCTCATCGTTACCACCACCCAAGCCAGCACCGCGTTGACGACCAACCGCATCAATTTCATCGATAAACACGATACAAGGTGCGTTGGATTTGGCCTGCTCGAAGAGGTCACGCACCCGTGAAGCGCCCACCCCCACAAACATTTCCACAAACTCAGAACCAGAGATGGAGAAGAAAGGTACGCCTGCTTCACCCGCGACTGCACGAGCCAGAAGGGTTTTACCTGTTCCTGGAGGCCCAACGAGCAGCACACCTTTGGGAATTTTGGCACCCACAGCCGTAAAGCGATCGGCGTTCTTAAGGAAATCCACCACCTCGCTCAGTTCCAACTTTGCCTGGTCAATCCCGGCGACGTCACTAAACGTTACCTGGGTCTGTGGCTCCATTTGCACTCTGGCTTTGGACTTACCAAAGTTCATGGCCTGACTGCCTGGGCCACTCTGAGCACGACGCAGCAAGAAGAATAAACCCACCAGCAGCAAGACCGGGAAAAATAGGCTACTTAGTGCCTTGAGCCAAAACCCATCGTCTGTCTGGGGTAGAACCGAAATATCAACTTTATTAGAGGTCAAAATGTTGATGAGTTCAGGATCGTTCGGCAAGTTAACCACAATGCGGTTGTTGCCATCTTGCACCACTGCAACGCTGCGATCGGCGCTGATCCGCACTTTCTCAATCTTGCCTTCTTGCACCTTCTCAATAAACTGGCTGTAGCGCCAGGTTTCCCGACTGGGAGGTTTATTATCAAAAAACGCTGTTGCTAAAGAGACGACCACGATCGCCAGTAGCGTATACAGTCCAACATTTCTCCACCGCTTATTCACCGGGTTTTGTCCTCCTTTTATAGGGGTGCGGAGTGTGTCACTATTCTATCGATGTTAACTAATATTAACGTAATCTCAGGAATAGCGGATCGTCGGTCAGGCAGGAAGTTCAACGAACGACGTGTCAACCTCATACCGAAACGGGGCTTACTAGAGTCTATGCACATCCTTGCCTCTACTCATCCTAACGAATGACTCACCGTGGTGAAGTGCTTGTAGTTGTGATGAACAACCCCAGCGATTGGGCGATCGCTTGCTTCCAACACTGGTACCGGATTCCCATCGCTCCAGTTGAAACGCTGAAACAGCAGGGCTACTGGCCTCCTCGGTGGCTGGCTTTCTACCAAACAAAAGTCTTTGGCGCAGAAGCCTATGCCATCAACTATTACGCTCATGTCAACCAAATTCGCGAGGCCTACCATTGGGAGCTTTTTCCTGACAACCCCAGAGAGGCTAAAAGCGAACACCGTTATTGCAAGCTAGAACTATCTCCCTTAGAACCATTACCGCAGCCGATCGTCAGTCAGCGTCTTCGTCGTGTCAGCTTTATCGCTACAACCTGGGAGCAGTTTCAAACCGCAACCTCGGTTGAAGCTTTGTTGTCACACCAACGCTCTAAATAAGCGTAAGGTAATCTCTGGAGCACAGCAAGAAGACGGGGAACCGTAAAAAGCAAAGGGACAGGCGATCGCCCATCCCTTCAAAAGAACTGTATTGTCTAGAAACAAAACGCGTGCGGAGACAAAGCTTGTCCGGAGGCAAATCTGTGTAAGGACTAGAAATTCATCTCAGCCTCTTGCACACGCTCGACTTGCTTCTTCTTCAAGACGAGCATAATTTGAGACAGGATCACCGCACCAAAAAAGGCTACCAGAGCTTTGATGCGATCGGGGTTTTGTAAAACAATTTCAGTATCGGCCTGACCAAACCCACCCACATTTGGATTCACGGTTAGCGCATCTCCCGCTTTCACGTCCTGCCCTTCCGAAACAATCAGGTCAGGCCCAGCAGGAATCGTATCGACTACCGTTTTACCGTCAGCCATCTGAATCGTCACCTCGTAGCCGCCGTCTTCTGGCTTTGCCACTTTTGTAATGGTGCCCGCTTCCGAAGCGTTGTAGACGGCGTTATTGCTCTTCTCACCGTTGGGGTAGACTTGCCCGCGACCGCGATTGCCACCCACGTGCACAGCATACTTGCCAAATCGCAACGATTTATCGGTTTTCGGATCAGGCGCAAGGATGGGAAAGACGATCTCTTGATACTGTTCACCGGGCAACGGGCCGATGACGACAATATTCTCTTTGTCTTCGCTGTAAGGTTGAAAGTAAAGATCTTGTACCTTTTCCTTCATCTCTTCAGGAATGCGATCTTCGGGTGCAATCTTAAAGCCTTTGGGCAGCATCAGCACAGCCCCAACGTTCAGAGGGCCTTTGTCACCGCCGCCAACAACCTGCTGCACATCAGGATTGTAGGGAATTTTGACGACAGCTTCAAACACGGAGTCGGGCAGAACGGACTGAGGCACTTCAACCTCGGTTGGTTTTGCAGCCAGATGGCAGTTGGCGCATACAATTCGACCCGTTGCCTCACGGGGATTCTCGTAAGCCTGTTGCGCAAAAATCGGGTAAGCGGAGGCAGTTTGCGGCAGCGATAGGCTACCTGTAAGAAAAACCGCGATCGCCAGCAACGCTACAGCGGTAGAGCGGCAAAGTCCAACGGTAGCTACTAATCTCTCTAAAGGATTTTTTTTCATCTGTAACGAACGTGTCATGAGCAAAGGACATTCAGCAAACGATCGACCTATCTAAACCCGCCAAGGCTAAGACCACCAGGGTTCTTCTCCAGTGCGGAAATCTGTCTCAGTCCAAGGAGTAAAGCTGACTTTGTTATCTGCAACCGTTGCGTGAGCCAACGCCAGGGACAACGGCGCGGGGCCTCGAATCACTTTGCCGTTGCTGTCGTACTGAGAGCCATGACACGGGCACTTAAACTTGTTCTCAGCCACATTCCAGGGCACAACACAGCCCAGGTGGGTGCAAACAGCGTTGATCCCAAAGTCAGCCAGGGCTTTATCTTCTTTAATGACAATGTAGGTAGGGTCGCCTTTCAGCCCTTGAGACAGAACGTGATCACCAGCGGCATGGCTCGCAACAAAATCACTCACCAGAATATCGTTGCCCAGTGCGTCTTTGGCAGTAGCTCCGCCACCAGCACCACCGCTTGAAGGCGGAATAAAGTACTTCACAACCGGATACAGCATCCCCAAAACGGTAACGGCTCCCGAACCGACCAGCAAAAGGTTCATGAACTGCCTACGCCCAAGATCGGGCACATCCGAAGATCCAGAAATTTGTGTCATGACTACGTATAGTTCTGTTAAGAAAGGGCTTGAAGAAGGGTTTGGAGAACGCTATAAGCTTTGAGCGTTAAACTGGGTCTGCGCTCCAGTGGATCAGCTATCTGCCCCTCTTGCAGACACGGCACACCAAACGCTGTAACAATCGTCTCACAGAGCGGCTCATCGCGTTTCTGAGGAAGCAACTAAGATTATTACATTTCTTGACGCTAGCATCATAGCTAAGTAGAGGGTTGTCGGTTTTATACAAAATATTAACGATCGCAGGAAAGTCGGCCTTTTCCCTTGCAGCATGTAGCCCCGCCTGTGAATCTGAAAGGAGTTGTAGGATATGCGGCACTATGACCGGACGTGACTTACGCCAACTCTTGCTGGACAAATGGGGACGCTCCTACGACATTCAGCTACGGCGCACTCAAGGCAAAATCTTGTTTCTGGTCATGTGGAAGTATCTGGAGCAAGTGTCCTTTCCACTAACCGAGGCAGAATATATAGAGCATTTGGATGAAGTCGCCACCCACTTACAAGCCTGGGGGAGTGGGGCACAGGTGCAAATGGCGATTCAGCAGACTCGCGATCGGCCACGCTTGGGCAAAGCCGTTAGCATTCCCCTCGAACTGGGTGAGCGTGCTTCTGAATGGCTGCTCGAAGATTTTTAACAGGACTGATACCTTTTGACCAAAACCTTGGAGGTTTAAGTGATTACATTTGGCACAATGCCTGATTCTTAGTGAAAACCTCGGAGATTTGTGTAAGTTGGCATAGTTTTGTAGTCCTAAGCACACTATGCAGTCGTTAAAGTCTTGATAAATCCTTAATTTATAAAAGAAGAATTGTAGCTATCGCTACTAATAATCGGTTTTACTTTTTGCTCGTTAGAAGTACTAGCATTCCATAAACAAGAAGAAATGCTTTGATCCCCACCTATATTTCCTACAACGCGCTTGATCTCTAGCTAGAGTTTGATTGCCAATCAGCATAAATGCCGACATAATAGGATTAAGAGCTAGCAATAACTAGTCATCTTTAAACATTGATTTAGTTTCTTTTGATACGCTTTGTTAACCATTTAAAACAACGAAGGACGAAAACCCGTCCCGTAAATCCATGCTTCAAACTGTGTTTAAGTCGAAAGAGCTTAATATGCCTACTGCACTATCAATTCACTGCCCTAACTGTGGCAGTCATGCCGAACGGTATTATCTCGACTCTGATCATTTGACGAGAACCCAATGTTCGACCTGTGACTACTTAATGGTGACATGTTCCCAAACGGGACGGGTCATTGAGGCATATGCCCCTGGTCTTTATGCCCACCGTTAATGGTATAAGCGTGGGCGATCGGATCCTTGGCGTAGGACTCAGGCTCAGCCAGTCTAACGTCCAGGATTCTGCCAAGATTCGGTCAAAAAGCCTCCCTGTCGTATCGATCGCAGCCGCTTATGCTGACGCTTTTGCAGCGGAAGCCCGCAATTGCCCACATGCCGCATCCGTCGCTAGTCCGCGAGACTGACGGACGCTGACGACAACATGCTTAGCTTTTAGCGCGTTGACAAACGTCTGGATGCGCTGTGGACTGGGCCGTTGATAATCAACTTCAGAGATGGGATTGTAGGGAATCAAGTTGACGTGACTCTGGAAGCCGCGTAGATGTTGGGCGAGTTCGATCGCGTGCTCTGGGCAATCGTTTAGCCCTGCCAGCAAGATATATTCAAACGTCACCCGCCGACCTGTTATCTGCACATACTCCCGACACTCATCCAGCAGTGCTTCTAAGGGATAATGCTTTGCGCTGGGAATAAGCTTCTCGCGTAATGCCTGATTTGATGCATGGAGACTGACGGCAAGGGTTGCACGGAGTTGACTGGCGGCAAGATTACGAATGCGACCCGGAATCCCCACCGTCGAAACCGTCATGGTACGCTGCCCAATCCCTACATCTTGATTTAAGCAGCGTAGAGCCGCAACCACATTCTCTGTATTCAGCAACGGTTCGCCCATACCCATAAAGACCACATTGCTGACGCGCTGCTGAAAGTCGTTTTGTACCGTCAGCACCTGATCCACAATCTCGGCTGTCGTCAGATTCCGCACAAAGCCGCCCTTCCCCGTGGCACAGAAGTCACACGCCATTGGGCACCCGACCTGGGAGGAGACGCAGACGGTGAGGCGGGTGAGAGAGGGGTGTAGGGTGTAGGGTGTGGGGTGTGAGGTAAGTTCGATCTCTGCGCCTTCGCGTCTCTGCGGTTGCCTGCCTTCTGCCCTCTGCCTTCTGCCTTCTGCCTCCTCCCAATCGAATGTCGGAATCCCTACCGTTTCAATAATCTGTCCATCAGAAAGGCGCAGGAGAAACTTAACGGTGCCATCGGGAGCCGCAGAGCGGTGGTGGAGCGTTGATCGCCCGATGTCCACACCTTCCAACTCAGCCCGCCATTCTTTGGAAAAAACGGAAATGTCGGTGAGCGATCGCACACCCTTTTGATACAGCCATTCATGCAACTGCTTGCCACGGTAAGGACGCTGCCCCTGCTGCTGTACCCACTCAGTCAATTCAGCTAAGGATTTGCCCAGAAGTGGCGCGGATGGATCAGTTTTTGGATTGGGGTGAATCAAAGAGGTCATGGGTTGCGATCGTGCTTCTTCTGTTCGTCTTCCTCTGCCAGCCGCCGAATCGTTTCCTCCGCTAAACGAATGTTCTCCTCAATGGGCTGACCGTCTTTGTACGTTGGCGGCATTGTTGTCCATTTCCCATCAACATCAGGATGATGGAAGAGTGCCCGAATAGCTTCCAGATCATCTCGATGCTCCAGCACATAGGCTTTCAATTCAGAGCGACTCATTTCGGCATAATTTGAGTTCATAAGAAATCCCAAAGTCCACTAGTGGTTCGTCAGTTTTGATTTTGTGCTTTGGGTTTAGTGAAGGATGTTATTTTGTAAGTGAGAAACTCACAAAATAAGTCTTGACAGACCACTAGGAGGTACAGTGATTTCGATACTGTCGCCTGCAAGGATGTAGGCCGCTCCAGTGAGAGGGTCAAAGCGGAACAAATGAATGTCTCGGTAGGCTGTCGAAAGCATTGGACAGACCCGCAGGCAGGCGAGGGCTTGTTCGTTCGTCGGAATAAATGGCTGGTTCCTCAATTCTGACACAGGATGAGGATACCCAGAGAGGAGGCTACCATCGCTGATCGCCTACAACACAGCCGCTCGTAGGCGGGCGATCGGCAAGCAGGTTAACTTCCGGGCACTGGGTACATAGGCTCGGCGGCGAAACACATCGTAGCCGTTCCGTTCGATCTCGTCCAAAATGCCGCTGTATAACATGAGTGCGGCCCAAACTGGGAAGCGAGCATCGCGGTTGAGCGCTCGAATGCCCCGTTCGGCAGAGGCAAAAAACTTACGGGCACGCTGAATTTGGAATCGCATCAGTTCACGCCAGCGCTCATCGACCACGCCATTAAACAAATCGTCTTCAGTGTAGTTGAACAGCGCCAGTTCATCTAGAGGAAGGTAGATTCGACCTCGGCTTGCGTCTTCGCCTACATCCCGTAGAATATTGGTGAGTTGGTTCGCAATGCCCAGCGCCACAGCTTCTTCCGTAGGATCATCGCTCACTTTGCGGTAGAGATCCCAGGGTGCTGTGCGGGGGGTCGTATCAATCCCCATCACAGGGGTGGTCATCAGGCCAACGGTGCCTGCAACCCGGTAGCAATAAAGTTCAAGCTGTTCAAACGTTTCGTAGCGCGATCGGTACAAGTCCATCCGCTGCCCTGCAATCATGTCGCGAAACGGCTGAATGTCGATCGGGAACCGTTCCAGGGTGTCTACTAGGGCCACATCCGGATCTTCGATCGGCTGACCAGCAAACACTGACTCTAGCTGCTTCTCCCACTGATCTAGCGTTTCGGGTGTGGTTAAGCTTGCGCGAGGCCCATCCACCAACTCGTCGGTACGGCGACACCAGACGTAGATTGCCCAGATTGCCCGACGCTTCGCCTCTGGCATCAGCATGGTGCCCAGATAGAAGGTCTTGGAGTACTTTGCCGTAATTTGACGACAGAGTTCGTAGGCATCTTCCAGAGAAGCTAGAGTCCTCACACAAGAATAATCAGGCAATTTCAGCATTTCCTTGAGAACGCTTGGCGAACATAGCAGGTGAGCAGATTCAGGGTAGGCAAGGAGCCGATCGCAGTAAGGGCAGCAATGCGCCGTTGAGTATCACTTCAATGGCAAAGCTACACGCCTTTCGCCCCAGTGCCCGCTAATGCTTCATCAAACTGTTAGCTCTAAGAAGAACCATCAGTTAAAAGTATGAACATTATGGAGACGGCGAACGCCTACACATTCGCTGTAGACAGCAAAGACTTAAATCTTCGCCATTGGTTGGGGCTGATGCCTTGTGCTAGCTGAGTCATTTGTTGAATGGGAAAGGTCACTCAACCATTGACTGTTCACAAGTGCCTGCGCTGTCAGCTTACCAGAAAGTACGGCACCCTCCATACTGCCAAGATAGCGTTGCATCGTATAACTCCCTGAAAGGAAGAAATTTGGCACAGGTGTCACTTGGTCAGGACGATATGCCTGTCGTCCTGGAGTGGCGGTATAGACCGATCGCGGCGTTTTCACAACCTTAAATTTTCGCAGTTTCGCTGGGTTATCTGTGCCAAAGTGCTGCGGAAAAAGTCGCTCCAGATCTTTCATCGTCGCGGCAATGATTTCGTCATCTGACTTATCGATCCAATCTTTGGCAGGCGCAAGGACTAACTCCAGCATGGAGCGATCGGGGTCAGCATATTCTTTGCAGGTCACACTCATATCGGCGTAGACGCTGAGAAGTTCCGATCGAGAAAAGAGGAGTTGATCAATATCGGTGAGCTTGCGATCGAACCAGAGATGCAGGTTAATCACGGGCACGCCTTCCAATCCATCCAGCTTTTGAAAAAACGCCATTGTCTTCCAGGATGAGGGAGTCAGTACCTTCATCACATCTACTGACATCGCAGAAACATAAGCATCGGCTGTAATGACTTCATCAGCCGCACCATCCAACCCGCGCATGAGAAAGCCTTTCACTGTGCCATCCTCATGAAGCTGGATTTCCTTCAGCGGTTTTTTCAAATGGACTTCCCCACCGCCTGCTGTGATGTAATCGACGATCGGCTGGCACAAGCGCTCCGTCGGTGAACCATCCAGAAACGCGATTTTGGAACCGTAGCGTTCTTGCAGAAAGCGGTTGAGCGCTGTGAGCAGGATTGTGGACGACACCTCATCAGGATTAATAAACGTCAGCGCTTTCGATGCGGCGATGAACACATCGGTACTCACTTTTTCGTCAATGCCCTGCCGCCGCAGCCACTCATCCATCGAGTACTTGTCCATCTCCTCGACGTACTTCTGACCGCGCACGATCGCAGGCGTAAGACCAATGGCAAAACGAACCTTTTGCTCCCACGTCAGCATGTCGTTGTTGCGAAGAATCGACACGATGACGTTAAACGGCGCAGGAATATCGGGCACGTCAAAGCGAGACAGCACTCCTGGTTTATCGGGCTGGTTAAAAATGAGCGTGTGCTGCTTCCACTGAAGTCGGTCTTCGATGCCGAGTTCTGCCATCAGTTGCAGCATGTTGGGATAGGCCCCAAAGAAAGCGTGCAGACCAGTTTCGTACCAGTCGCCGTCTTCATCTTTCCAGGCAGCGACCAGGCCACCCAAAACATCTCGACTTTCTAAAACAATGGGGGTATGTCCCGCATCGATCAGGTATTTGGCACAGGAAAGCCCTGCCAGACCTGCTCCAGCGATCGCAACTCGCATGTGGCTTCTTTAATCTTCTTCAAGGTTGGATTGCTCTCATTATACGTTGCAAACCGTTACATTTCGCGCTGATGCCTGGTTACTTGCACGCGATAGAAGGACAGGTTAATCGTTCAGCCATTCATGCTCTGGGGAATGCTTAAGGTTGAATCGTTCCACGGGTTCGCGTAGAGAGAAGCCATTTTTGCCCGCAGGAACGTTCTAGGAAACATCTATAGGACTTACGCAGTCGCCCCCTAAATCCCCCAATTCTGGGGGACTTTGAGTGCTTGCTCCCCCTTTCTTGTATGCCCGCTAGGGCTATAAATTGGGGGCTGGGGGGATAGTTTTAGAGAATTTGCGTAAGTCCTGATCTATTAGACCTCCTGCGCGAATACTTAAAAGCCCCCTCCCGTCCCCCAAGTTTGGGGGAAGCTAAAACTGATGCCCCCCAAATTTGGGGGGATGGGGGGGCAAAATCTGATTCATGCAGGAAGTCTATTGTTTTTGTCTGTAGGGACGTTACATGTAACGTCCCTACAGACGGTCTCTCTACCTGAAAACACTCCAGGAATTAGCGCTCGGAAACGAGATTTAGCCGTGAAGCATCATGAAACCGAAATTTAACTTGCCCGCCTTCCTTGCAGGATTCTGTTTTTTTATACTCTGGAGCGCGATCGGTCCTCAAATATCCCGCGCTGTCTTTCTGCTACTGGATGCACCGCACGTCTTTCCTCGCGCTGCAATTGCTCTGCTTGTGTCTCTGCTTCCCCTCATTGTGTTCTTGGAAGTCCTCATGAAGCTACTCTTCATGAACGCGATTCCAGACAAGATAGGGTACCAACCTGTCGAACTGGCGACCGTGCGGGGGATCGATCGGGACGCTCTCACGACTTACACAATTCGTTTAGAATCGCTCGGTTTTATCAAACTGCTCGATTTTCAATTGGCGAAACCCTCTACAGGCAATGCCAGACTCTTTTCTCACCCCAAGCACCATTGCTTTGTTGAAGTAGGTCAGCTTGTGGGGAGAACACCCATGCACTGTAGCGTTATCAGTGTTTTAGATCAGGGTTGGAGACTGGGCACGACCGATCGCCCGCTCAGTTCTCTCTCTGCGACTGCTTACGCCTTTTTCCGACAGCCACGCAATCTCTATCGGTATCAACCTTCAGGAGATCTGAATCAACTGTTGCAATCACATTTGGAGCTACGTCAACAGCTATTGGCGGACTTGCAGCTTCAGGTCATTCAAGATAATTCGGTACAGACATTTTTTGAAGTAGAACAGCGAGTGCGGACTCAACAAAAACAAGCACTGTGGCGTAAAAGCATTCTCGTTTGTTTGGTAGAAATGCTGCTGTTCTCTCTAAACCCCAAAGATGAGTGGCTGGGCGAATATGCTGACTTGGCGGCTCGACGACGTTGAAACGAAGCCGTTTTGAAGGCAGAAGGCAGGGGGCAGAGGGCAGAAGGTCAAATCTTGCTTATTAGTTCTTTATTCGCTACGCATTGTCGATCGCCCCTCCCAAAGAAAAAGCCCCGACGACAAGCGCCGGGGGCTATTATCAGGGTGCATCTACCACTCTATTGTTCCCAGCCTGCGGGGAGAATCCGGATAAATGAGGGGAAATTTGGGGGGATGAGGGATGAGGGATGGGGGATGAAGTCTAAAGTCTAAAGGATGAAGGATGAAGAGTGATCAATGCTTTCAGCCTTTGAGTAGGGTTGATCAACGCTTTCAGCCATTGGTAAGCGCTTACTTCAGTGTCATTACTCTTTTGACACTTTCAGAGGTTCTCCAGACATTCTCAGAGGCTCTCTAGATATTCTCAGAGGCTCTCTAGACACTCTCAGAGCTTCTCTAGACACTTCCAGAGACTCTTTCGACACTCTCAGCAACCTCTTTCGACACTCTCAGAGCCTCTTTAAGCACTTCCCAAAGCTCTTTCGACACTCTCAAAGCTTCTCTAGACACTTCCAGAAACTCTTTCGACACCCTCCGCAGACTCTTTCGACACTCTCAGCGAGTCTCTAGACACTCTCGAAGGCTCTTTCAACACTCTCAGCAAGCCTCCTAACATTCTCAAAGACTCTCTCGATCCCCTTCGAGACTCTTCAGACGATCGCGGCAAGCGTCCAAAACAGTTCAGAGCCTCTTCCGTTTGCCTTCCCCCACTCTCCACTCCCCATTCCCCACTCCGTGTAAACCGCAACTGTCATTCTTTTAGAAAAAGCGATAATGAAGCGATTTAGACGTGCGATCGCCCATTGCACTTTTTGGCGTTGCTGAATCAAAGTATGAATTTATCTGAGTTGCAAGTCTCCTCGCCCCCTAAATCCCCCTTTCTTGAATGCCGAAGGCTATATGCTGGGGGACTATGAGAAATCTGGCTCCCCCAAAATTGGGGGCTGGGGGGCGAATTCATACCGCTATTCAGCAACGCGCACTTTTTTAACCGTCTTATTCCCTTCCTTATCGGTCTGAACGAACGTATGTCGATGCGAACTGAAACGCTACAGGATCGGCTGGATAGCTACTACGAGCAGATTAAAGCGATCATTTTGATCCGCCAAAATCCCATTACGGGGCTGCTGCCAGCGAGTACGGCGGTGAATGCTCACGGTGACTACACCGATGCCTGGGTGCGAGATAACGTATATAGCATTCTCGCGGTGTGGGGGCTGGGGCTGGCGTATCGGCGGCTGGATGACGATCGCGGACGCACCTTTGAGCTAGAGCACAGCGTCATTAAGCTGATGCGCGGACTGCTGTTTGCGATGATGCGGCAGGTGCAGAAGGTCGAAACATTCAAAGTGACACAATCGCCGTTGGATGCGCTCCATGCAAAGTATGACACGCACACGGGTGGCACAGTGGTTGGGGATGACCAGTGGGGGCATTTGCAGTTGGATGCGACCTCCATTTTTCTGCTGGTGCTGGCACAGATGACGGCATCGGGACTGCATATCATTTTTACGACGGATGAAGTGAATTTCATCCAAAATCTGGTTTATTACATCGGACGCGCTTACCGTACACCCGACTACGGCATTTGGGAGCGGGGCAACAAGATCAACCACGGCAATCCAGAACTCAACGCCAGTTCTGTGGGTATGGCAAAAGCGGCGCTAGAAGCCATGAGTGGGTTGAACCTGTTTGGTGTGCATGGCGGACAAACTTCGGTCATCCACGTCTTGCCGGATGAAATTGCCCGATCGCGCATTACGCTCGAATCGATGTTGCCAAGAGAATCCAGTTCTAAAGAAGTGGATGCGGCGCTGTTGAGCGTGATTGGGTTTCCAGCGTTTGCGGTGGATGATGGCAAACTGCGCGATCGCACCCGCAACGACATCATCACCAAACTTCAGGGCAAGTACGGCTGCAAGCGCTTTCTCCGCGACGGGCACCAGACCGTTTTGGAAGATACCAGCCGTCTGCACTACGAACCCTGGGAACTGAAGCAGTTTGAGCATATTGAGTGCGAATGGCCGCTATTCTTCACCTATTTACTGCTGGATGCCGTGTTTAGGGGCGATCGTGATCAGATTCAGGACTATCAGCAACGACTGCAAGCCATTCTGGTAGAACGAGATGGACTGCACCTTCTGCCAGAGCTTTACTACGTACCAGCAGATCGCGTTGACGCAGAGCAAGCTAACCCACAAAGCCAAAAACGGCTGCCGAACGAGAATGTGCCGCTGGTGTGGGCGCAAAGCCTGTATCTATTGGGGCAACTCTTAAGTGAAAATCTGTTGGCAGTAGGCGATATCGATCCGTTAGGCCGTCATTTGCACGTACGACAGCAACGCAAACCCCAGGTGCAAGTCGCTTTACTGGCAGAAAATGAGGCGCTTCAGTCTCAGTTAGCGGCCTATGGGATTGCCACTCAAACTCCCACGCAGGCAGAATCGTTTCAGGTGCGGGAAGCGCAAGAGTTAGCCACTGTGTATACCCAAATTGGGCGTAACGACAAATTGGGTCTGAGTGGTCGTCCAGCCCGGCGGTTGCGAAGCCTGACTACCGCACGCATCTTTCAAATTCGGGGCGATCGCATCGTCTTTCTACCCTCCATTCTGAACAAGCAGCAGTTTTACCTGGCTCTCGACCCACACGTTCTGGTGACGCAAATTCGCACCGAACTGGCGCACATTCAACGCCACTGGAGCCAGCTTGGGCGACCTACCATGACCCTGCTGCTCACCCAAGACATGCTGGAGGCAGACGATCCCAACGCACCGGATACAATGCCGCTGCTGACCTTGCTGCGGGAACTACATGACGGTAACTGCAATGGAGTGCAGGTGAAGTTAGGACGGCTCAATCAGCTCATGCTGACGGCGACGGTCGAACGCATTGACTTTCTGCATGACTTCGATTTCACCCAATCCCCTGTCCGCGATGCGCTGCCCGAAACCCAATACCTCAGTTTTCATCCCGATCAACTGGTGCCACTCAGCATCACGCAAGAGTTTCGGCTAGAGTGTGAAACCAATACGGGGCTATTGCTCTCTAGCCTGAAGCAATCCGCCAATCTCTATAAGCAGGTGGAACTGCTCAGTACACTGGTGCGGCTCAAAGAGCTTGACTTTGATACGGGCTTTGGGCGGCCTGCGAAACGCGTGACCGTTGGCGAATTGCTGGATGAGATTTACACCAAAGCCGGGACGCTGAAGCAGTGGGCGATCGTCCGTCGTGCAGCCGGACTCCGCAACAAAATCGACATGAGCCTTGCCGATGCCGTGACTGACATCTTAGTACGACAAAAGCAAATTTCCGTGGGTCGCGCTTACAGCGAAGCCTCTCTGATTACGCGTCCTGGTTCACCGATCGAGGTGATGCAAAAAATCACCGAGTTTTGCCGCGAAGATATCCGCGATCGCATGTTGACTCAGGAAATTCTGATCTACCTCAGCTTGCTCATCAAAGCGGAACCGTCTCTCTTTGACGGACTCTTGACGCTTCGAGTGGGCTATCTCATTTTGCTGATTACCAGTGAACTGGCATGGGAACTCAACGTTCCGCAAGATGAAGCTTACGAACGCCTGATGCAGTTGAGTCCCCACGAAATGCAAACCCGCCTCCATCATGTGTTGGAGGGCTATCAGGGGTTAGACAAGGCGCTATTCCGTCAGGAGTCGCTGCCCATCAAACAACGGCAAATGAATATTGAATGGATTGTGCGATCGGAGCAGGAAGACACACCGCCAAACGTCGAAAACTGGTGGCGCAAACGTCAGTTGGATGGCTCTCTTAACCGCGTCCCCAAGCACTTTTACCCCAACGTGTGGAATCTACTCAAACATTGCAAAGGCTTAGTCATTGGCGACAAACTCGAACGCCGCAATCGCCTGGATAGTCATTTGCTGCTAGCAGAAACCACTCCAGGTGAAAAAAACTTTGCGCTTCAGGTAGAACATCTGCTCAATAAAATCCAGGCTCCTGAATACCGTCAGGTCAACATCGAAGCGCTGATGGAACTCGCTACGATCACTGATCACAACCCCAATTTGTACATAGAAGACTACATTGTTCTAGATGTGCTGGTCGGTCACGCCGTCCGTTTGGCATGGATGGATGGGCATCTCGATCATCGCGATCGCTATGACGAACATAAAGCAGCGGCATGGCGATCGTTCTACACCAGTTCCCCTTACGATTGCGCCAGCTATGTGGCAAAGGCGCTACTGTTCTTAACAGAGCTGGCTGAAACGGCGCAAGCGCGAGTAGGGAGTAGGGAGTAGGAAGGCAAAAGGTAAAAAGCTGATAGCTGATGGCTGACCGCTGATAGCTGTCTTAAATCTCATCCCTCACCTTCTCTTACCGAGCGATCGCCGCCTAACTTTAGCCGATACGTGACCACATAAAGACGGCAATATCTGGAACGGTCGATCGACCACCAAACGTGCAACGTAGTTCAGGAAACGCCAAGGCAATTCGCTGTGGCTTAACAACAGCATTGACGTTCGTTACTAATTCACCCTGTAGTATGCTGTGTTTTCCCTGTGGCATTGGTTTCTGAATGATTTGTCCATCGATATATTCACTGGCAGGCTTCGTCTCTGGCAGTTGCAGAAACGCCTCTAACGTCAGCGTCTTTTCAGGGACTTGTACCATTGTTGCCCTCCCTTCGCAGATGGTGCTACTGGCGATCGTACTACTATCTCACCCTAATACCCTTTTCTTTCATTGAGCTACAACGATGCACTCCAACCAGCAATGTCATGCAGGTTCGGTCACTCAAAACTCTCTAGCTTGTCGGCGCATAGCGCTACTCAAAACTCAAAACTCAAAACTGGTATAACCCTCTGCCTCACCCTCTACACTAAGAAAAGCTGTCTCACGTTTGCCATCATGTCCCTCAAAGTTTACGGTATTCCCAACTGTGGCACCTGCAAAAAAGCCTTCTCCTGGCTGGAAAGCAGTGGGATCACCTATGAATTCATCAATACGAAAGAGCAGCCACCCGCACGATCGCTCATTCAAAGCTGGGTAGAAGCACTTGGCTCCAAACCGATGCGAAACACCTCTGGGCAGTCCTACCGCGCTTTGGGTACCACTAAAGATGACTGGACAGACGCACAATGGATCGATGCCTTTGCCAATGATGCCATGTTACTCAAGCGACCACTCTTCGTCAAAGACGGCACTGCTGTTATGGTTGGCTTTAAAGATAAACCTGACGTTATTCGTGAAAAGCTTGGTGTGTAGAGTGTCCGTTTAGAATGAATTGAACTTTCCACAAAACAGCAATGCGACGACACGAAGCGTTAGCCATTTTGCATAGCCATCAAAAGACGTTGAAAAGCTTTGGTGTGAAATCTCTAGCGCTGTTTGGCTCTGTGGCGCGAGATGACGCTCGATCGGATAGTGATGTCGATCTGCTGGTTGCGTTCGATCGTCCGGTAGGTCTTTTTACCTTTGTGCGTTTAAAGCGTTACTTAGAAGAAATTTTGGAACGTTCTGTTGATTTAGGTACACCAGGCTCTTTGAAGCCATATCTTCGTGAATCGGTCTTGAGAGATTCCATCCATACCTTCTACTTCTGAAGAATGGCGATCGTCTGGCAAACCATCCAGGAAGATCTCGTTCCATTCGCACTTTCCCTACGCCAATTGCTAGATTGAGACCTATGTTTCAAACTACTCGTCGTCGGCTGGCGCTTTGGTATACCACTGTTACAGCAGTGTTGCTGTTGCTGTTTGCTACGGGCTTTTATCTATATGTCCGAGAGACGTTGATTGAGCGGATTGATGACACGTTGAATCATGTGGTGGAAGTGGTGGGGCGATCGCTCGTGATTGAACCCGTGAATCCTCACTCTGAAGGCGGAGCGCTCCGGGTGAATGTTGAAGCCAGCTTTCGCGATAATGCGGATACTGGGGAAGATGACCACATCGATTTGGAATGGTTCAGCCCTACAGGCACCCTGCTCTGGTCAACCCTATCAGAACCGCTGCAAATCCCGCTGCATCTAGATAGCACTGGCGAAACAGTACACACGATCAGAGGCGTAAGCGGAACCTTACGAGCAGTCGAAGCGCAAGACGCGGAGGGAAAAGGACAAAGCGCTACGAATCAAACCAATCAAGGATTATTAGCAACTAAAAATCCAAAATTAACGACTACCTCCTCTCCAGACTCACTCATTCTCCGACAGGTGACGCAACGCATTGAGGTCGGTCGGCAAGTGTTGGGCTACTTGCGGGTGAGTCATCCCTGGTTTGAAGTCACCAAACCTGTGCGCCAGTTGGTGTGGGATCTCTTGTTAGGAATCGGGCTAATGGTGGCAGCCGTCGCCGCGATCGGGTGGTTTCTCTCTGGCTTGGCGATGGAGCCTGTACGCGAATCATACCAACGGCTCAAGCAGTTCACAGCAGATGCGTCGCATGAGTTACGCAACCCGATCGCCATTATGCAAACGAATGTACAGGTCGCACTTGCAGACCCCGATCCTGATCCTCAGACGCAACAGCAGCACCTCAAAGTCGTAGAGCGATTGACCCGACGGTTGGGTCGCTTGGTCGATGATCTGCTCTTTCTGGCACGACAGGATAGTGGCTTTGTGCAAGCGCGTTGTGTCAATGTATCTCTGGAGGGCTTGCTGCAAGACGTATTGGAAGAACAACAAACGCTTGCTGAGGATAAAGGCATTCAGCTTGACTTGAGCGTTATCGAGCCAGTGACTAAAAGTATCTCCCCCAGTACCAATAATCAAAATAGTCAAACTATACTCAGTCAAAACGGAGTCACAGATGCGTTGCCTTCTCTACCGACGATCGCCCCATCCTCGCCAACGCAAGACTGGAGTACGCTGTACGCCGATCGGGATCAATTAGCACGCCTGTTCACCAATCTGGTCAGCAATGCGTTGCAGTACACGCCTTCTGGTGGAAAGGTAGGGGTAAAAATTCAGCCACTCAAGCGATCAGGTAATCCGCTACTCCAGATCAGCGTGAGTGATACAGGCATTGGCATTGCACCAGAGGCACTCCCACGATTGTTCGATCGCTTCTACCGGGTTGACCAGGCACGCACGCAAACATCTGCTGCTGGGTCAGGTTTGGGATTGGCAATTGCGAGGGTGATCGTCGAGAATCACCAGGGACACATTCACATCGATAGTGCGCTTAATCAGGGCACGACGGTAACGGTGGTTCTGCCGCAGCGCGATGAAGGGCAGCGGTGAGGGGAGTGGAATGGGGAGTAGGAAATGGGGAAGAAAAATTATCTACGCTTGATGGTAGAGATCGAGGGCTTGTCGCTTAAGACTAGGGGTAGGTGGAAGTTTGAGTCAGCATTTCTACAGTAGTGAACGTAGAGCGCTCAGAGGATTTTTCTCAGATGCAACGGCTAAAATACTTGGCTTCCTTGGCAGGTGCGATCGGGTTTGCCTCCTTTGCGGCACTCTCTGCTTCACAGGTTTCTGCCCAAAGCAGTGCGGGTGGAAGCACGAGCGGTACTGGCGGTAGCGGCACAACGGGAGTCACACCAGCGTCACCCTCGACGGGGGTATCGCCAGCATCGCCTTCGACTGGGGTAACACCCACGTCTCCTTCGACTGGAGTGACCACAACACCGGGTACGAGTCCCTACGGTACAACGTCGCCTTCCAGTGGAACGAATGGAGGCACTAACGCGGGCACCAGTTCACCTTACGGCACCACAGGGACTTCTCCTGCTGGAGGTAGTGGTGCAACAGCCCCAACGGGTTCTTATGGCGTTGTAACACCGTCTTACGGAACGTCTGTTACATCTCCATCGGGCACCACTAGTCCTTATGGCTTGTCACCAGGCGGCACCACTTCGCCTTCCACTGGCACCACAAACCCCAGTGGTGTTACAAATTCCAACGGGACACCTGGAACGACACTCACAACTCCAGGTAGCACGCTTACAACTCCAGGTAGTACGCTCACAACTCCAGGCACCACTCAAACCACACCTGGCCTAAATACAACCCCTGGTCAAAGCACAACTACTACACCTGGTACGTCAACATCTCCCTCGGTTGCACCGACTGGTGGCTCCACAGGGACGGGTACCGTCGGGCAGTAAGTCCGGAGCGTTAGGGCTAATTCCGTTTTTGATGCGGTGAAGGTTGTTCCGAATTAGCGGTCAGCGGTCAGCCTGCCAGTCATAAAGCTGAAAGCTGATAGATGACTGCTGATAGCTTTAAATACCATCGTGATCGCGCATTAACCTCTAACGCACCATTAACTCTACACCTTGTTTGAAAGGCCAAACGCGGCATGAATGAGCTGCAAAGCTTTGATGCCGTCTGTTTTGGCAACTACACAACTAACCTTAATTTCAGAGGTGGCGATCATTTGAATGTTGATTTGGTGCTCTGCTAACGCTTCAAACATGCGGGCTGCTGTACCGGGCTGATGCACCATGCCAGACCCCACAATGCTGACTTTGGCAATTTCACGATCGACCACAATTTCACCGCAACCCAGCTTTGGGGAGGCTTGCGTTAGCACCGTACAGGCCGCGTCTGCATCCAGTTGTGCCACGGTAAATGCAATATCGCGCGTGGTGATACCATTAATCACCCGGCATCGCTGCGATTGAATGATCATATCGACGCTAATCTGTTGCGCTGCCAGGAGTTGAAACAGTTCTGCGGCCATACCAGGACGATCGGGAATATGGCGAATCGCCAGACGTGCCTGGTTTAGATCAAGGGCAACGCCTCGAACGGGAGGGGTGTGTGGTGTGGGGTGTAGGGTGTAGGGTGTAGGCTTTTTGAAAGGCTGACTGCTGACCGCTGACCGCTGATTCCTAATTTCTGGCTCCTGACTTCTGACTCCTGACTTCTGTACTTCAAAGGTCTTACACAGTGCCGCGATCGCGCGATCGCAATCGGCTTCATCAATGACGCAACTGACTTTGACTTCAGACGTTGAAATCATGCGGATGTTTACCCCGGCTGCGGCAAGGGTCGAGAACATTTGAGCCGCAACACCGGGACGACCAATCATCCCTGCACCCGCGATCGCCACTTTGGCAATCTGCTGCTCGACCATCACTTCAGCCTCGCCGTCAGGATGTGTGACTTCCGTGTTGAGGGCTGGCAGAATGGCACTGGCGACCGCTTCTGCTTGCCTGAGTGACTGTTTAGTCACGGTGAAGGCGATGTCATTTGTATTGCTTTCGTGGATCGATTGAATAATCAAATCGACATTCAAGCTTTGCGCTGCAATTTCGCCAAACAGACGTGCCGCTACACCAGGGCGATCGGGCACTCGCAGCAGCGACACCTTGGCCTGATCGGTATCAAACTCAACCCCATCAACGGGATGCACCAGTTCCAAGCCTGTGAGCGATCGCACCTGTGGCACGGGCGAGACTACCCACGTACCGGGTTCATCTGTCCAGCTCGATCGCACGACAAGCGGCATCCCGTAGTTCCGAGCAATTTCGACTGCACGGGGATGCAACACTTTTGCACCGAGACTGGCAAGCTCCAGCATTTCATCACAGGTAATTTCTGCTATCAATTGAGCATCGGGCACCAGTCGCGGATCGGTGGTTAAGATACCAGGAACATCGGTATAAATTTCGCAAAAGCTGGCTTGCAGCGCCGCAGCAAGTGCCACCGCAGAGGTATCTGACCCACCGCGCCCCAGAGTCGTAATTTCCAGATCATCCGTAGCGCTGATGCCCTGAAAGCCAGCCACCACCACCACCTTACCTTCTTTGAGATGACGCTCCAGCCGTTCTGTCTTAATTTGCAAAATGCGGGCGCGACTGTGTTCTGCTTCGGTGACAATGCCGACCTGTGCCCCGGTGAGCGAAATCGCGGGTTGCCCCAATGCCTGTAACGCCATGCTGAGAAGGGCGATCGATACCTGCTCCCCTGTTGAAAGCAGCATATCCATCTCGCGCCGACTGGGGTTGGGAGAAATTTCATTCGCCAGCTTCACTAACCCATCAGTGGTCTTGCCCATTGCCGACACCACGACAACCAGGGCATGGCCTGCCTTCACGGTCTGTACCACCCGTTGCGCCACGGCCTGAATCCGTTCGACCGACCCAACCGATGTGCCACCGTACTTTTGAACAATTAGCGCCATAATGCTTTCACCACGCTGTAAGGGGGCAAATGCAACTACCCCATCTCTATCCTGCCAGCAAGAAGAGCTTAAACAGAGTATATAAACGATATAGCTGTGGATATAAACTTTTTCGCCGAAATCTGCACGAACGATATGCCCTGCAAAGGCTGCTTTAATGGAGAACGATTAGACATTTCCTCCAAAATCTCAAAGCTTGCAGTTCAACGCTCCAAACGTGCGGTTTTGCGGTCTGCTCCGGTTGCGGTGATCGCGAGCTTGTCAACACTTGCCATGTTGGCTGGTTGCATCCAATCGCTACTTTAGAGCAGCTGTCGCTGAAGCTTGAAGAATTGGTATCACAGCACTTAACTGCTGCAAAGGGTTGGGGCTATTTCCCCTGCCGTTAGTCTAAATTCCAGTAGGGAAGCAGGGGAAGACGGAAATTTAACTCAAAACTCAAAATTTCTACGCTGACCGCTTTGATCCACATTTGAACCACATATTACCCAACGGGTTTTACCACAGAGGTAGGTGAGGGGCTGGCTGATGGTGCTGCCGGAGTGACGGGCAGTGGTGGGGCACATGCTCCTAACTGCGATGCCTTTAACCCTAAGTTTTGCGTGACAAAGGGGGCGATCGCGTCTTGCTCAATCCAACCGCTTTCACCTGACTTCACTGTTGGCTTGACAGGAGACGCGGTGGCGGCAGCTGAAGGTGGAGGAATCGAGCAGACTTTGAGCTTGAGCCAATAGCCGCGGTCGGGAATGGACTGACGGCTTGAAAGCTGTAGCACGCTGCCAGCAGGGATCGTTCCCAAGCGCACACGCCCTTTCTCTGTACTGGTCGTTTGTTCCGGTTGATTCCACAGCACGAATGGTTGAGTGGGTGCGGGTGCGGCTTCGATCGTGCTGCGCTCAACTAGCAATAGTGAGCCGACCGACAGCGCTTCGATCTGAGGTGATTGGCTTTCGGGGCGGAGCGCGGTAGGCGGTGTAGCGGTCGTCTCAGGTGATGGAGATAGTTGCTCTCCTGGTGGCTGTGAACCAACGAGTGCAGCAACCCATAGGCGCACGTCAGGAGAGAGGGCATAGGCAAAAACACCGCCTAACCCCAGTAAAACCAGCAACACAAGTAAGGCAACGAGCGGGTTAGTCGAAGAGTTCTGGGTGGGTAAAATTTGCGTCTTCTGCGTTCTGGTAGTCGAGAACCCATTGGTTTGGGTGATGGGTGTCGTGGGGTGATTCGTTGTGTTGGTTGCATCCAACACTGTAGGCACGGGGATTGGATTTTGGGATGATGACGGTGATGTAACCTGACAGTGCAGCAGCCCGATCGTCACATTGTCATGCCCATTTTTGGTGTTGGCGATCGTCAGCAGTCGTTGGGTCGCAGTGGCAACATCGATCACGCCCTCTAGCAGTGGTAAAAGCTCACTCTGCCAGACTTCATCCACACGATCGTGATCGCTCAAGCCATCTGAACACAGCAAAAACACACAGTCTTCATCCAGCACAAAGCGCTGCACGGTTGGGTGAAGCATTGTTGAAGCACTCATCCCTAATGCTTGCACTAACGAGCCTGATCCCGGCTGCTGTAACGCGTCCCGGTACAACGCATAGCCCAGCCTTACTTCTCGTGATGCCAGGTCATCATCCAGGGTAACTTGATGGCAACCCAGGCGCGTTACTCGGTAAATGCGGCTGTCTCCGACATGGGCGAGGTACACCTCATGGGCAGAGGCCAACGCCATGACCAGAGTTGTCCCCATCCGTTGCCGTTCTTGTCGCTGCTCATCATCATTACGCTGACTGATAAGGTCGTTGGCCGCCAGGGTAGTCTGTTCCAGTTGCAGCATCAAATTTGTTGGCTCAAGGGAGCCATTTTGAAACGGTAGCGACTGCAACTGCTGCTGCATGGTATCGATCGCCAGATTGGACGCCACATTGCCACCTTCGTGACCTCCGATGCCATCACAAACAATGACTAACGGCTGCGTTTGCGCCGGATCAATGCCTGTCCAGACCGTACCACCGGGCGGGTAGCAAGCATCTTCGTTGCGTTGGCGGCTCGGTCCTTGATCAGTCAAGGTTGCAATTTGCAGGTGTCGAGCCTGCGCCTGACCACACGTTGCCAATGCCTGATCCAATAGACTGGTCAGTTGTTCGGCATTCCTGACCTGGCCTGTTTGCATCAGTTGGCATAGCTCATCCAAAAAAGCAGCGATGTCTGCCTGTGCAATAGGCTGCCAAAGTTGCCAGAGTTTCCCTAAAGCTGCCAGGGTGACAGGTGTTTTACCATCAGCCTGTAAAGACAGTAACCGCACTAAAGCGCCCTCGACACGCAGCAGTTCTGGCTTTAGCAGGGTTGTTGCTACGCCCTCACTAGCAAGTGGTTCCCAGAGGTGCGCCATTTGCCACAGCCAGTTAAGCTGCCGCAAAGCGTTGCTTTGTGCCCAGACTGCCGTTAGTTCTGGCATTAACTGCCCTTCCAGCAATGTAGATGCATCACTTATCACACCATCTGCATACAGTGGCACTTGCTCCAGCAGCAACACCTCTCTTCGCCGCTTAGGCGAGGCTTCCACCACTCCATACACTTGCGGTACATGCAGTTGATACGGCGCTAACCGGAGATAGGGTTCGATATCGGGCGAAATCTCCGCAGGCGCATGTGGTAAGCGCCCAGGCAGCGTATCCAGGACGACGTTATTCTGCTTTACGTAATAGCGCCCCGCCAGCAGTTCGCCCGATCGATACGATTCAAGCTCTTTCCCCATCGCCCACAAATACCGCTTTGGTAACCGCGTGCGGCATTGTTGGCAAAACCGATGGCTCTCTGGATTTGGAGCCTGACAAAGATGATTGGGGCAGTAGATCGTTACCGTATCGCTGTGCATGAAACATCCTTGCCAGGTCTATCTGCACTCATTAAGCCACACCTTCAAATTACCTGGCACAGATCGAACAGCATCACTTGACTGACACTCTTCCTTATCGCACCGAATCGCTTCCTACACCAAGCACTCAGTCTAATGATGCCAATACCATCGTTCCGACGAAACCATCGTTATGACAGAACATTAAAGCAAGCTCAATGACTCAAGCACGATCGAGAGAATGGCTTCGTTTATGAGGGATGTCTTTATGTTAAACGTAGCCAGCAGTTGTGGCGAACGAGTACAGAAACCAGCCACTACGCCAAAGCAGAATACCAACTCAACCACATGTCGTATCGATCGCAAGATCGCCCACACCAATGAAAAAAGCCTCGTACAACACTTCAATCAGCAGCATCAACGCCTGCCTTTTGCCTTTTACCTTCTTGTAGAAGGCTATCCCTCTGGCTCCTGACTCCTAATTTCTGACTCCTGCCTTCTACCTTCTGCACTAAGTGGCACCTCCATCTGCATCATCAACCGAGGATAAACCCCCAGAAAAAAGACTATCCATGTGACAACAGGCACCGCTACAAGCACTGTCAGCCAGACCATTTGCAGCAGCCACCAACTGCCCCCAATCAACACTCCCCCTGTCAGCAAAATTGACCAGGGTTGACACCACCAGGGTTTATGAACCCAGACACTATCGGGTTTCTGCATGTCAGGCTTATTCATGAGTATTTTTGCTAACTTACCCTAGAATGAGGTTTGATGGGTAGATATACACAGACGAGGAATCTATGGCTGCTAGTGAATCTCAAGTGCAGGGTCCTCTCTCAGACCGAGAACTTCAGGTGATCGAACTGGTAGCTGCTGGCTTGACTAATCAAGAAATTGCCGAAAAGCTGGAAATTAGTAAGCGAACCGTTGATAACCATGTCAGCAATATTTTGACCAAGACTGAAACCGATAATCGAGTGGCGTTGGTGCGTTGGGCCTTGCAGTGGGGTAAGGTGTGCCTGGACGATGTCAACTGCTGTGCGCTACCAAATGCTAGCTTACCAACGTTGGAGAATGAAGCAATTTCCTGAGTTGCTAGACGCTCATGGCACAGTTTAGATTGGCGTTAGCTCCTTCATGGCTGAGCCGATCGCCCTGCCCTGAACGATCGCCTCTTTAACAGCCTGAGTCAGCACGATGCCAAACAGTCTTTTCTCGCTGGATTATGATGACGTTCCATGAGAAAAGGCAGCGTCGATTGAAAGTTGAGTCGATTGGAGATGATCACGTGGACGATCGCATTCGTTATCCAGGATTGCCGCTAGCGGTCTATCGTGAGGTGGCGGCCCATCTAGAGCAAGTTGACGGAGTGACTGTGGAACTGCTGCCTCAACAATCCCAGCAGTTTGACTACCGCCTCAGCCAAATCGATAGTCTTCGCATCATCGGTTTAGATGACTCAAACTCAACCCGTCGTCAGCAAGTGCAACAAATTTTGGCGTACTATAGCGATCGCTATGGTGCCTGGGAAGCCGTTAAATAGACAACACATGGGGTTAATTCAAGCGCAACGGGGAACGCGAGACATTCTGCCGGATGAAATTGCTTACTGGCAGCAGGTAGAGGCAACCGCTCGATCGATTTTGTCGAGAGCAGCCTTTGTCGAAATTCGCACGCCCATTTTTGAGCAAACCGACCTGTTTGAACGCGGCATTGGGGAAGCCACTGATGTGGTCGGCAAAGAGATGTATACCTTCCAGGACAAGGGGGAGCGATCGTTGACGCTTCGTCCTGAAGGCACGGCTGGCGTGGTACGTGCGTTTATTGAACACGGGCTGCATGCACAGGGGGGCGTGCAACGGCTTTGGTATATGGGGCCGATGTTTCGCTATGAGCGTCCAGGCACCGGACGACAGCGACAGTTTCACCAGTTGGGAGTCGAGTTGCTCGGCAGTGGCGATAGCCGCGCTGATGCCGAAGTGATTGCGATCGCGGTCGATTTTCTCCAAGCGGTAGGGCTAAAGGATTTACTCCTGGAGCTAAATTCACTGGGCACACGGGACGATCGTGCCCAATACCGCCAGTTGCTTGTGGATTACCTCACTCCCTACAAGGCAGACCTTGATCCCGATTCACAAGATCGCTTGACGCGCAACCCGCTGCGAATTCTTGACAGCAAAGATGCCAAAACGCAAGCCATTCTGCAAGAAGCACCCCTCCTGGGTCAGAGCCTTAGCACCACTTCGCAGGAACGGTTTGCTAACGTGCAGCAACTGCTCACGGACTTGGGGATCGTCTACACCATTAATCCTAAGCTAGTACGCGGCTTAGATTACTACAGCCACACAGCCTTTGAGTTTCAATCCATCCAGTTTGGTACGGTGGGCGGCGGCGGTCGCTATGACGGTTTAGTCACAGAACTGGGTGGCCCCGAAACACTGGCGATCGGCTGGGCGATCGGGCTTGAGCGGCTGATCGGGCTGCTACAGCAGTTAAAACCTGCTCAACCTATCACCACTGACTTTTATATTGTTTCCAAAGGCGATACGGCCGAAGCGCAGGCACTCAAGCTGGCGCAGATCCTCCGTAGAGCAGGCTTTAAAGCAGAGTTAGACCTGAGCGGTAGTGCGTTTGGCAAACAGTTTAAGCGAGCCGATCGCAGTCGGGCGATCGGGTGCTTCATCCTTGGTGATGCCGAAGCTGCCGACCAGACTGTTCAGCTTAAATGGCTGGCAACGGGAGAACAGCAGGCGATCGCGCAAGCTGATCTGCCCGCTTTAACGGATACGCTCCATCAGCAAATCGCCCAAGTTCAAGCCTTATCTAGCACTGATGCCTGAACCTTGCACGATCGAGTCACAAGGTTCCTATTAACTTTTCTAACGGTTCTTGCTGCTGAACTAACGAAGCATCCCATCGTGGGCGTAGAATTATCCTAATTCTTAGAAACCCTTAGATAAGTTAGGACACGTTCAGTATGTCTGACCCTAGAAATGCAGAGCTTATTCAACCCTGGAAAGGTGACCCGTTTACAGGGCATCTCTCTACACCCATTAGCGATTCTGGTTTTACCAAAGCGTTTATCGGAAATCTGCCTGCTTACCGCAAAGGGCTTGCGCCGATCGTCCGTGGTCTCGAAATTGGGCTGGCTCACGGCTATTTCTTGATTGGCCCCTGGGTCAAATTTGGCCCCCTACGTGATTCTGATGTGGCAGCACTAGGCGGTTTAATTTCTGGCTTGGCGTTGATCTTGATTGCAACAGCCTGCCTCTCGGTTTATGGTCTGGTGACATTTAACGATGATCACAGCGGCTCGAAAGATTCCTTGCAGACAGCCGAGGGCTGGAGCCAGTTAGCTGGCGGCTTTTTTGTAGGTGCAACAGGGGGTGCCTTTGTTGCCTTCTTCCTGCTGAACGAGTTTTCTACGGTCGATTCAATCTTCCGTGGCTTGGTGAACAATTAAGCAGTTGTGCCATTTTTCATAACCCTCACAGCCTGGATCAGTTTGATCTGGGCTTTTTGTTTTGGCTGTGATGGCAGATGCAGGGGCGATCGTGACGAATGGTGGGCTGCGAAAGAATCCAGAAGTCAGGAGCCAGAATGCAGGTGGCAGCATCTTAAAGTCACTAACTTCGCTGTGCAGCTAGATTAGAATAAAGGAGAGGCCATAATATTGGTCAACTCAAAAACTTTAGAGTCAGTGCCGCTCCACTCTTCCTGACCACAGACTACGCGCTGCTGACTCCTTAACTCTACGGAGCACCACCATGACACAACGACTCAAACGATGGGAATCACCCCGTCGCGAAGGACGAAACGATAAAGGCAAAGGCGGCTCTGCCCGTCAGCGTCAACGCCGCAAGCAATTTCAAGCGCTACGGCAAAAGCTGAAAGCACAATCTGACAATCAAAATCAACAACGGGGAGGCAGCGATGCTTCCCCACTTTTTTTGCAAGCCAATCGTGATGTGAAACTGCTTGTAGGAAGCGGGAGTCTCAGGTAGGGTGGGCAATGCCCACTAAAGCAAATCATTCTAGAACGGTAGACCCAACGCCTTCGTGATCAGCGGCAACAGCTTAGTACAGGCTTCGGCAAGCTTCGCGGTGTCAGGCAGAAAGGACGCAGCATTTTTGAAGAACGTCACCGCTTGACTCCCTAACCCTTTCTTTTCGGGTTGCTCCGGATCTTGGGCAACTTCTGCCAGCACCTTGACCTGTTCAAGCGCGGAGGCTTTGCCTTTTTCGGGCAGATCGGCATCGCTTTCAATAGCAGCTTGCAGTTCGAGCAACAGTTCTTTAATGCCAGGTTGAGCAGAGTCAGGCGTACTGGGCAACTGGTTGACCACGTTGGAAACACTGCCGCTGATAGCACCGAGATTGATGGTTGATCCGGTGACGTTGCCGCCAATATTCACACTCTGGCTTTTGTCTGTACTGTCGCTCATGGCTTTACTCTCGGCGCTGGCGTTTACTTCAACGGTAACAGGACGATTGGCAAGCAGGCGCAGAATCTCCGTCATATCGGCGCTTTTCTCGCGGTAGATGGTGATCTGCTCGTCTTTGGCTTTCAGTTCCGCGTGATATTTCGCTTCCAGTGCCTTGAGCGCAAGGTCGTAGTTCTGATTGAACTCGCTGTGGATCTTGGCTTTGTCGGCTTCTTCTTGAACACTGACTCTAACAACCACCACACCATCGCCCTTATTTTCAATGCTCTGAATCGTCAGTTCAGTACCGTCATTGTCTACCTGCACGGTTTTGAACGCAGCAACGAAGGCTTTCCAGTCCACGCCGTTGCGGAAGATGAGGTCAACGGTGTTGAGCGCTTCTTGAAACAGTTTGGTGAATTCACCAGGAGCAAAGTCACCGCTGCTGGGACGGCGTTCTTGCTGGTTGCGGAGAAGATAGACGTACTGGCAATCGACATCCTCTAGCTTGGTATTGCTGTCGATGTTCCAGGCTTCCAGGCAAGCTCCGGTGAGGTAGGCAGCGGTAAAGTCGGTGCCAATGGCAAGGACTTCGCGCAGGTTCGCGTCTTTGAGTTCAGCACGATGGAGAGTGGCATCGCTAAGGTCTGTCCACTTTAGATTGGCGGCATTGAGGTTTACACCATTGAGGTTTGCACCGCGCAGGTTGGCATCAATATACGTCTGGTTGTGACCATCACGAGTTACAAGCAACTTAAGCACCGTCGAGTTTGCAAGAATGGAGTCGCCGACTCTGGCGCGGTCTAGCTTTTTGGCATCTTGCCAGCAGACGTGAGTGAGATTGGTTGGCTGTTGCTTGGTGTGGTTGAAGTTGGTGCTTTTGAGTGTGGCGTTAGTAAAATTGGCTTGGGTCAAATCGGCACCGCAAAACGCTGTCCCACCAATAGCAGCAAAGTCGATGCCAAAACTACGAGTCAACTCAAACTTTTCATCGCCTTTCAGCGCTCGACGAGCAGCATAGATGCTTAACAGCAGACTAGCGACAGAGACAGCAACTGCAACTGCACCAGCACCAGCACCAGCAACTGCGACTGCGACTGCAATAGCACCAGCGCCAGCAACTGCCTCAGCGACTGCAATAGCGACAGCGACAGCGGCAGCAATAGCAACAACGATAGCGACAGCAATAGCGACTGCAATAGCAACAACGATAGCGACAGCGACAGCGGCAGCGACAGTGACAGCGACAGCGGCAGCGGCAGCGACAGCAACAGCAACAGCGAAGCAGATGGTTGCGGCTACTTTGCTGGTGAAGCCCTGTCGTGCGATGGCAATAGAGGCAGCGCTGATCGTGATGAAGAAAGAAATAGTCGTCGTTACATCGGTTACAACGTAAGTTCTGTCATACGTAGAGTCCCACCAGCGAGGAAAGTAGTAAGCAATGTAATAGCCGAAATATCCCTGTAAAACCCCTGCTAATGCAGAGATGAGAAATAGGAGTAACAGTTGACCGATGACCCACCGCTTTTGTACACCCGCCTTTGCCCCTGTAAAGTTGGCTCCTTTTAGAACAGCATTGTTGAAGTTTGCCCCACGAATGTCTGCCTCGGTGAAGTCTGCCCCGGAAAGGTCTTGCCCTTTGAAGTTTTGCCCTCGGAGGTTGGCGCGGCGGAAGTCTCGTTCTCCGTTGGCGTAGCGGTTGAGGACTTCGGTGGCTTTCATGGAGGGGTGAAGGGTAAGGGGTGGGAAGAGGGGGAAGCAGGGGAGGCAGGGGAAGAGTGCTTTGGGAATTTTGCTATAGGTGTAGCATAAGGGATGTGAGGGTGGCTAGAGGTTGGATGGGTAGTGTCTGCGGTGCCGACGATCGAGCAGGGTGAATCGTGTACTCAATCGTGTCAGGATCTAACCAGGTTTTACATTCCCATTTATTTGGTGAGGTTAGATACACGGACGGTCAACCTGTTTATGCTGCGATCGCTCAAACCTCGAACCACATCATTCCTATTTCAAGTACGATCGTTCTTGTTTCAAGTGACATCGTTCCTGTTTGAGATGCGATCGTTCCTGTTTCAAGTGAGAACATTCCTATTTCAAGTGCGATTGGTTCTGTTTCAAGTGAGAACATTCCTGTTTGAAGTGCGATCGTTCCTGTTTCAAGCGAGAACATTCCTGTTTCAGACAGAAACGTTCCTCTTTCAAGTGAGAATGTTCCTATTTCAAGTGAGAACATTCCTATTTGAAATGCGATCGTTCCTACCTCAGATGCGATCGTTCCTGTTTCAAATGAGAATATTCCTGTTTCAAGTGCGATCGTCACTTACTTGGACTGAGACTCCAGCCATGTCTCCAGGTCTGCGATCGCTGCAAAACCCTATAACGCGATTGCCTCGGTCTCTCGCCGACTCAAGTTTGTGAACGTTTAACCCATAGCTGTCGTCGTCTAGCGCCCTTGCAAGATCTGAGCGGTCGTGAGTGCCAATATACCGAACAGCGGAGAGACGATCGGGTTCTCTTCTGTATAAACCGTTTCTTCGTACAGCCCCTCTACCCATTCCAGCACTGTCACTTTTTGCTGTATCGGATCCACAATCCAATATTCGGCAATGCCTCGCGCTGCATATTCAGACCGCTTATAGCGATAGTCTCGTGCTTCCTGGCTGGGGCTGACGACCTCAACGACGAGCAACGGCGGCGGCATCTCTGGCATCACGGTCGATCGAGTGGCTCCCTCTAGGGCGATCGCTAGCGCTTCAGACAAGATCATCAAGTCAGGAAAGCGCGTCGTTGCTCGTGAACCGCTGACTACAATTTCAGTGCCAATGCTCACTCGATAGGTTGGAATGCCTTGCTTCAGAAAAAAAGCAAAAAGCAATGAGGCAATGCGCCGATTGATCTCACTTTCGGGTGGCATAACAAGCAATTCTCCATTCACCAACTCATACCGAGTGTCTGTGCCATCGTCGTACTTGAGGTACTCTTCCAGCGTCATCAGTTGGGATGCGGTGTTTTGAGCGGCCAGCGTCATAGAGGCTCTTACCTGCCATCAACGGTTTGTTAAAATCAAGCGGTCAGCAGTGCGCTTCAAGCCTGATTAGTTTCATTATGTCTATTGACTTGGCAAACGTTCTATCAGCGCCAGTCATTTCTAAGTCTACTCAAACGCCTGAAGCTGAGCTTTTAACAAGGCTTGAATGCCCGTTTCGGCAACATCCAGAATGCGGTTCAGTTGCGTGCGTCTAAAGCTACCCGTTTCAGCCGTGCCTTGAATTTCAATCAGCTCCAGGCTTTCATTCATCACCACGTTGCAATCCAGTTCAGCCGCCACATCTTCGGGATAGTTGAGATCGAGCATGGGTTCGTCCTCCAGTAAGCCGACTGAAACGGCAGCAACCTGATGAATGATGGGCGATCGCTCCAGGTCTCCCTTTGCCACTAGCTGATCAAGCGCATCCTTCAGTGCCACAAAGCCACCTGTAATGGACGTGGTACGTGTGCCAGCGTCCGCTTGTAGCACATCCGCATCAACGACGATCGTGCGTTCGCCCAGGGCTGCCATATCAAGGGTCGATCGCAGGCTACGTCCAATTAAGCGCTGAATCTCCTGGGTACGACCAGATAGTTTCATGAGTTCGCGTTCTTGGCGGTCTGGAGTTGCGCCTGGCAGCATGCGATATTCTGCTGTCAGCCAACCTTGCCCTTTGCCTTCTAAAAAGCGCGGTACTTTAGGCTGAATGGAAACTGTGCAAAGCACCTGCGTATCACCACATTTTGCCAGCACTGATGCAGCGGCAAACCGCGTAAAGTTCCGCTCAAAGCTCACCGGACGTAGTTGATCCGGTTTTCGACCATCAGGACGCTGCCACATTGTTCTTACCTCAAAACCCCTGACTCAGAATACAGGAGTTCGGGGAAGAGGGGTGTAGGGTGTGGGGTGTAGGGCGCAGGAATTAGAACGTCCTAGCAGGCAAAGTTTGTCAGAATAGAAAGCAATATCATAGAACTTACGCATTGACAGAAGTGGCAATGTCTGAAGTCAGACAACAGCCGATCTGGAGAGGTTTTTCAAAATAAACTGACGGATCACTGGCACAAATAGCTGCCTAGACACCTGATACAGGTT
>JAHHIE010000048.1 GCA_019358945.1 Stenomitos rutilans HA7619-LM2
TCTGAGTCGTTGCTTCAGGTCCGCTTCGGTTTCAGTAATCTCGAGCTTGTAAACATCGGCCATAGCTACTGCTTGAACCCAACAGCTACTTTATATCATCTGTAGCTTAATCTTGAGGAATTGGTATAAAGCGTGAGGGGTAAGAAAGTTTTGAGTGATGAGTTTTGAGTTCAGTTGCGCTGAGCATTCAGCGGTTAGTTTTCAGCGTTTTCGCCTGAAGAGAGAGGTGAGGAGTGAGGAGTGAGAAAGTTTTGAATCAGAAGTCAGCATCATGCCCCTTGCGCCCCTGTCTCCCCAGTTTCTCTCACTTCTGCCTTTACCCGACTCCCCACTCCCCATTTCCCACTCCCTCCTATAATCGTTCAAGTGTCCGAAAACACACTTTACGCAATGACCACTCCCTCTTTTGACTTTGATGTCGCCATTGTTGGTGCGGGTATGGCTGGGCTGACTTGTGCGAAGCAACTTCATCAGGCGGGCGATCGCGTGGTCATTTTGGAGAAGTCGCGCGGTGTTGGTGGACGGATTGCCACGCGTCGGCTACACGAAACGTTAGCGGATCACGGCACCTGCTATCTCACACTGAAAGGAAAGGCGTTTAGAGCGTTGCTTGAACCAATGCTGGCGGCAGAGATACTCCAGGTTTGGACAGATACAGTACACACACTCAATCCTGATGGTACGCTCAGCGAGTCGCCCGAAGCAGAACGCTATCCACGCTATGTTGCGCCTGCCGGGATGACCGCTATCGCTAAATCGCTGGCGAGTGGTCTAGACATTCGTTTTAGCCACCTGGTGCAATCATTAACGCTTGTTGACGATGCCTATTGGAGCTTGGCTACCCAGAGAACGAATTCAGATCAGACAACAACGGCAGAAACGCTGACAGCGAGAGCGATCGTTCTAGCCATTCCAGCTCCTCAAGCAGTAGCGCTGCTCCAAACATTACCGTCAGATAGGCTGACTGAATCTTTTCTCCAACAGATGCAAAATGTGACATTCAACCCCTGTTTGAGTGTGATGGCTGGGTATCTATCCGATCGCCAGCAGGATTGGGACAGTCAGTATCCTAATGTACGATCGCTGACTTTCGTGAAGGACGGCAACCTGGCATGGTTAGGGGTAGACAGCAGTAAGCGGGTTTCGTCGCCCCAGCCTGTTTTTGTGGTGCAAAGTACGGCTGCCTTTGCAGAGCCATATCTGGACGCGATCGGCCTTCAAGCAGCAGGGCATCAATTGCTAAAGCGATCGGCTGAAAGGCTGGTGCCCTGGTTAGCCAAACCAGACTGGCTGCAAGTACATCGCTGGCGTTACGCCTTTGCCAAAACACCTTTGACAACACCGTATTTAGCAGCAACAACGCTAATACCGTTGGTTTGTGCAGGCGACTGGTGTGGTGGAATGAAAGTAGAACAGGCTTTTTTGTCAGGGCTAGCTGTCGCTGAGTACATCAGGCAGGCGCTTTGATACAGTTCTCCTCTCGTTTTAGAGGCCAGCGATCAGCTTGAGAGTTTTGCGCCAGTTGTTGGTTGTTAGTTGCTAGTGCCTGAGCCGTTCCTGACTCCTTCTAAAAACTAAAAACTCCCTTGCCTGCTGCCTTCAAACTAAACGCTTCGCACGAAAACTCCCTGAAACTGTACCAGCTCAGGGAGAAACGCGTTGTCGGTGTCTCGATTCTAGTCGGCAGCGCCTTCACCAGTCCGAGCAGCGCCCTCTTGATCACCCTCGGCATCATCCCGACCGCCGCCATCTGTGCGTCGTCTGCCAAAGCGACCTGTGTTCGTTTTCTTACGAAACTTCCGTGCATACGCCTGATTACGGAGAGCTTTTTCTTTCTTTTGGTTGCGGCGTTTAGCCATGTGTACCCCTTATAAAACAGCCGACAAGTAAGCAGCGAACCCTCAGCGCTCAAAAACCCAGCCTGTGTTCTAAGCTGGTGAGGCGCTGATGCAAAACCTGAAGAAGTGAGAATATCACTTTAACATACTCTCATGGATACCAGCTTGGCTTGTGAAAGCAGTAACGTTAACTCCAGCCTCCCGACCACTCATCCACTCAAAACTCGCATTCCTTTGCCTTTTACCCTTTACCTTTGCCCCTTCACTCCTCACTCTCCACCAACTTTGCTGCCAGTTGCAGTGCTTCAGCCGGAGTCGTAATTTTTGCTTCAGCTCTAGCTAGTTGGATTGCTGACAGTAAACGCCCGATACGTGGTCCAGCAGGTAGCTTCAATGCTGTCATCAGGTCTTGCCCCGTTAGTAAGGAACTAGCATGGGCAACGGGATCGTCAGGCGTGAGAAAGCGGTGGATGAGCGGCGCGATCGCCTCCACAGGAGTACCTAGCGCGATCGCAAGCAGAGCGGTTGCAGGAAATGTCGCACCTGCACTTTGAAAGAATTCGTACTGTTCTCGCAAGGAACGCTCCAGGTGGGTGAAGGGTTTCAGGTTCCAGGTAGCGCTGCTGACACCATCAGCACTGGCGACATCTAGCGGTTCAGTCAGACAAAGTTGTGGCAAGCTCCTCAAAATCGTGCTAACGGCTTGAACTTCCGTGCGGCTGTACTTGAGCCGCTTCAGTTGCAGCTCAGCTTGAGCAACGTTGACGGGCAATAAACTCGCCAATTTGGCAGTTGTAAGCCAAGTGCGAGTTGAGCCAGTTACTGTTAGCTCTGGCTTTGGGGGAGACGATCGCTCACTATCGGAGCTATTGCAGGGTTTGGGGCGCTGATTTTTGGGAAGATTCCGAATGCGGCTGAACAATTCCCAGGCAAAGGCAGGGATGGTTTCTTGTAGCATGCCTGCTGTATGGTCGATCGCCGCCACTAACGCCAGACTTTGGGCCGTCGCAGCGGGAAACCAATCATCCAGGAGTGCATCCTGCCATGCCATCGTGAGCCAGGTTGTGCCTCTGGTGGAACTAAGCAGATAGTTGAGTTCTGACTGCACGCGTTCAGCCGCAATTCGCTGCAAGAGCGGTGCCAAGGTGCGGATGACCGATCGCGTCTCGGCCTCGACCGTAAAGCCAAGCTGCGCCGCCTGTCGATAGGCTCGTAGTAATCGCAGCGGATCTTCTCGCAAGTTTTCAGGCGAAACCATACGCAACTGATGTTTCTGCAAGTCGGCATACCCATGCAGTGGATCGAGAAGTTGATCGGTGTGAGGATTGTAGGCGATCGCGTTCACCGTAAAATCCCGTCGCTCTAAATCGGCTTCCAGCGTTGATCCCACCTGCTGTGCGAAGTCTGCTGTGCCCTGCTCAAAGACAACCCGCGCGATCTGACGTTCGGCATCCAGCAGTACAAACCCTGCCTTGTGGTGACGTGCGATCGCCTGCGCCGTCTCAACCGCACCTACAGGCATGACAAAATCGAGATCGAGATATTCACTTTCTCGCTCCAATAGCGCATCCCGCACAGTGCCACCCACCAAACACGCCGAGTGTGGCAACCAATCCAGGCTAAACGGCCATGTTTTGGGAGAGAGTGCAGAAGACACTGCTGGAACACTCAATTGATACTTCAAATCTAAACGCTGATTCAAGCCCGTCCAACCTAACCATCACTGACACTACAATTTGGCGCTAACCCAACTGGTGCTAGACACTCCAGCACTAAATCAATACGCGCCTGCACTCACTTACCAAAGCCTAACGTTGCCAGTCCTTCTCTGCACCATCCGACAGGAATGATCGCAACGAAAATCAACCTGGTAGCCGCTGCATGATGAGTGCGTCTGAGCTAGAGTAACAGAAAAGCATCTGACATTCTGAATGTTCACGCTTCGATGCGAGAAATTTAAGCCATGTGTATTTGCATTAACTGCCACTACGTCGATCGCTGCACCACCTACAATGCAGTCGAACATCAACACCAACAGCCACATTTAACTGAAACTCCAGATTTTGAAGCGACAGAACCCACTGTCAATGTCAATATTCGTCATCAAGGCGAGATTATTGAGATGGAATGGGATGTGGTTGGCTGCTTGAGCTTTGTTGAAGAAAAAGGCAAGTGGTCAAAACTGCGTCCAGGTGAATTGGTGCCAACATGAGCGATCGGTTGCAGTAGGGACGTTACATGTAACGTCCCTACGAATGCGCCTGTAACGTCTCTACAAATCGTCAACGTTGCCGCGCAAGAGTTTGATTTGCCCTCGCTTCGTCTTGCTGTCGAGACGCTTGCGCTGAGAGCTACGGGATGGTTTACTGGCTTTGCGCGGTTTGGGTAAGACGATCGCCCCTCTAATCATCTCCTGCAACCGCTTCAACGCGTCTTCCCGATTTTGCTCCTGGCTACGATGCTCCTGAGCTTTAAGCACAATCACGCCATCTTTGGTCAAACGCTGATCGGTAAGCTTTAAGATCCGCTCTTTGTAGCGATCGGGCAGCGAAGAATGCACCACATCAAAACGCAAGTGAATTGCCGTTGCAACTTTATTCACATTTTGTCCCCCAGCCCCTTGAGAGCGAATGGCACTGAGTTCGATCTCATGCTCTGGAATGCTCACGGTGTTGGAAATCTGTAGCATGATCTTGGCGGGAGAGGGGCGATCGTCGTTTCAGTGGATATGCTTTTAGCATAAAGCAGTTGATCGCTTGCTGGCTCTACCAGTCGGCAGTTTTGGTGGTTTGGCAGGCGATCGCGTGAAGAGACACGGTACGATCGCAACAGTAAGCCTTAATCCAAAATAATGGCAAAGCAGAAACCAGAACCACCACTTACAGGAGCCGCGTCAGTCAAAGAAGTCTGTCGGCGCATTCGTGTGGCTCGTAGCTACTGGGATGCTCACAACAATGCGGCGTGTCGAGGGGAACGCGATCAAGCACTGGCACTCTACAACACCCTGACCAAAGAACAGAAAGACCAGATTCCACAGGCTCTGCGCGTTTGGTTGCGCTACCGCAGTGAAAAATATTTTGGCGCATATCGCACGCCACCTGGAAGCTAAGACATCCAAGCCACCTCCTCAAACCATGAGGGCTAGGAGAGCAAAACTGGCGATGGTGAGAAGCAACTAGAAAACGTTCCTCTACTTATGCCGCTTGCCATCTGGCATGATTGCTCCATCAAAATCAGCTCTGTCTAAGTTAGCACCTGATAAATCTGCCCCACGCAAATTTGCTTTATTAAACTTTGCACCACTCAAATTTGTACCTCCGAGATCAGCTCCTTGTAGATTTGCCTCAATGAATGTTGCCCCATAAGCTGGGCAAGCTTTAGATCAGTTGAATTAAGCTGGGCGTAATCTAACCTCACACCAGACATTTTTGCTTCTCTCAAGACTGCATGATCAAGAATAGTACTGCCCATATCTATTCCTGATAAATCTGCACGTGCTAACTTTACCCTACTCAAGTTTGCTCTCGCTAAGTAAGCTTCAACCTTTAGATAAGAACAAGAATTATAGATACTATTACCACTCCTAAATACCTGAAACTTAGCTCCACTTAGATCCGCTTCACGTAGATTGGTAGTGTATAGCTTGGCCCCGACTAGATCTGCGTTCCGCAAGTTCGCTTTAGCTAGATCTATTCCAGTCAGGTCTGCGTGCCAAAGATCGCAGCCGTCACATTCCTTAGTGGTAAGCAACCGTTTGAGGTGATCGGGATTATACTGGTGGTCTGTTTTACAGTCCTCACTACAGCCTGTGATACAAGCGAACAGTAAAGCAGTCGTCAGCAAAAGCTTGAGTTTCATTGTTTTAGACAGCAACTTAAAAAATCTCTACTGATGGCGCTTGCCGTCTGGCATGATTGTTCCAGTGAAATTGGTTTTGTAGAGGACTGCTCCATCTAACTTCGCTCCTGCTAAATTTGCTCCACTCAAATCAGCTTGATAAAGTTCCGCAGTGATTAAATTTGCCTCTCTAAGATCGGCTCCTTGTAGATTGGCTCCGTTCAGGGCAGCGGAACGCAAGTTCACGCGCCTTAGATCGGCTGAGTTGAGCTTTGCAGCCCCCAACGCCGCACGACCCATATCTGCTCCTTTTAAGACGGCATGATCGAGGATGGCACGACTCATATCGACTTCTGATAAATTAGCACCCTCTAATTTTGCATAGCTCAATTTTGTTCCAGCTAAGGAAGCTCTCACGTCTAGACCAGGACAAGAGCTATAGATACTATTACCACTGTCATAAAACACAAATTTTGCACCACTGAGATCCGCACCGCGTAAATCAGCAGTGGATAGCCTTGCACCGACTAACTCTGCATTCCGCAAGTTTGCTTTAGCTAAATTCATCCCAGCAAGGTCTGCGTGCCAAAGATCGCAGCCCTGACATTTCTTGGTAGTGAGCAAGCGCTGGAGGTGCTCGTAATTATACTGATGGTCTGTTGTACAGGTACAGCCTGCGGTACAAGCAAACAGTAAAGCAGCTACCAGCCAAAACATGCGTTTCATTGGGTTATATCCTGTTCGGCTTTGGCACTGCTAAAGTGTGCCCCATGTCCTTATCTCTCTAGACTGACGTAGCCCAACAAAAACCATTTAACACTTAAAGGTATTGGAGAATTTCGATGGATGGTACACGTTATGACTTCAGATCATTCACAAAAAGATAAACCCGTTTTTCAGACACCGAATCCAACCGAGCTTAAAGCCGCCGCAGTAGAGGACTCAATTCTCGATCGCTATCCTCATGGCGTTGATAACGACATTAACGAAGAGCACCCTGAGGCTGAGCAGGTCGATGTTGTCGATTCAAAAGTTGACGATCGTCCCGGTGCCGAAGAATCCCACAACAGCCAAACTGTTAAAGCCAACCTCTCAGGACACTGACAGATTCCACTAGCGCATATCGTAGCCAAACAGATTTGGGTTGACTTCGCCTAAATTCAGGTCTGTCAACCCATATTCTGCCCAGCGCCGATCGACCATTGCCGCCACTTCTGGATCAGATTCTAGGGGCGTGTTCCAGACGCGATCGGTTTCGGGTGGAATCTTGGTCGTGGCATCAATGCCCATGCGTCCGCCCAGACCAGACTTTTCGGTGGCAAAATCCAGCGAGTCGAACGGCGTTTCGGGCAGGATAAAGACATCGCGGGCAGGATCGACTTTGGACGCGATCGCCCAAACCACGGCACGCGGATCGCGGATGTTGATATCCTTATCTACCACAACGACAAACTTGGTATACGTGAATTGGGGCAACGCGCTCCAGAAGGCAAGCGCAGCCCGACGAGCATGACCCGGATAGGCTTTGTCGATCGCCAGAATCGCGGTTTTATAGCTCAGCGTTTCCATTGGCAAAAAGAAATCCACAATTTCGGGCACTTGCTGCCGCAAGATGGGTGTGTAAATGCGGTTTAGCGCCAGTGCCATCATCGCGTCTTCCTTGGGTGGACGACCGCTGAAGGTAGTGAGGTAGATCGGGTCTTTGCGATGGGTCATGCAGTGGAATCGAATGAGTGGTGCAGCTTCATTCACGCCACCATAAAAGCCCATGTGATCACCAGCGGGGCCATCCACAGCCGTTTCACCCGGAGTAATTGTCCCTTCGAGGACGATTTCCGAGTCAGCAGGCACTTGTAAATCTACCGTTTTGCACTTGGCGAGATGGACCCCTTCACCTGCATATAGCCCCGCAAACAGCCATTCTGACAGGTCGATCGGTAAGGGAGTCGCCGCCGCCATAATCAAGAGGGGATCAACGCCAAGAGCGATCGCCACTTCCAGCTTTTGCCCCCGTTCAGCCGCTTTACGAAGGTGGCGCGTGGCTCCCCGTACCGATAGCCACTGCACCGTCATCGTGTTTTTAGACTGCAACTGCAAGCGATACACACCCACGTTAATCGTTTTGTTTTCGCAATCCTTCGTGATCATCAACCCCAGCGTCACCACTTTGTTGGCATCCTCCGGATACACCTTCAACAGCGGCAATCGAGTCAGATCAACGTCCTCACCTTTCAATATGACCTGATGACAAGGCGGCAGCAGATCTCGACTCGGTTTGGCTTTGAGGACATCAAAGAGAGCTTGCCCAAGCGCGATCGCCTGCGGCACCGTTTTTGGGGGTCTGGGTTGATACAGCAATGCCAGTTTCTTCCCTAGTGCCTCTAGCTCAGCAGGCGTTTCCATGTTCATGGCCCAACACACACGCTCTACGGTGCCCATCACATTTACGGCCACAGGATAGGGCGACCCCTTAACATTCTCAAACAGCAGCGCTGGGCCACCCTTCTCTAGCAACCGCTGAGCAATTTCGGCAATTTCCAGGTCTGGATCAACCAGCGCTGTAATCCGCCGCAGTTGCCCCCGTTGCTCTAGCTGTCTGATAAACCCACGCAAATCTCTCGCCATGATGAAGCCATGTAAAGCATCTTCCTCATTATGAAGCGAGAGTCTACGCTTCGGACGGATTCGTCGCTAAGCCGATCGCCCTCTGCCCGGTAGCTGACCTGGACGCCTAAGCCAACTATGTGGTCGATCGCTGCCGTGCTATAACAGCGCTCTTTTGAGACGCTAAGCCATAGGCTTGCAAAGACGGGAGCAGGTATAGGCATCGGACCACGGCATGAGTTGTTTAGGACAGCCACAGTGGATTGAATTGATGGAGGCAAAAGAAAACGGCTGTGCGCCGTGAAACAAGAATCCAAATAAGAAAAAATTATTATTCATACGCCTGACTTAGTTTTTACTGATGTGATACACAAATGGCCTTTAGTTGCATTTGTTACAAACATGTTACGTGTTTAAATCACTGCATCAGTAATTTTCTCTGTGTAAAAGCTTTGTAAGACACAAACAGTCGCTTAAGTTTCGTGAAGTAGCGTTTTGACTACGTAGTTGGCGTGCAGCTAGAGAGCATACAAATGATACAATCCTGCGCTCTTTTAGATATTGTTCCTCACAATGTTCAAAGTGCTTTCATTGCAAAGCTATGGTAAAGTTTTAATGAAATAAATAAAAAGGTCTGCATTATGACGATTAATTTTCTGTAGCCTTTTAAACTTTTTTAAGCATTATTGATTCGGTAAAGTAAAGCTTCCTGAAATGCTGTAAGGCACAATCTAGGGCTAATAGTAATTGTTTCAAAAAAGCCTTATTTAGGTTTATGAAATGCTGCAATTAACTCTTACAAAGATGGATTGAATAAGCTTTCATCCGATCAAGTAGAAGTCTTAGTCATTCTTCGGAAAGCTTGCTGATCTTGCCTGAATGAAAGGGGAGCCAAGCCTTAGCGGCAGACAACGTTCAGATCTATACACATCGATCGAGCAAGCCAAATCCCCCCTTTGATTGTCACCTTCTTTCCTTAGAACGATGTTACAGCGCCACTATTCATCTAAATTGATGTTTGTTTGCAGTCGTGGAACGAAAGCAATTTGTGCTTTTTAAGCTCGCTAACCTGGCATTCGTCACGCTTGGTAACTGTCAACGCTAGTAGAACCGAAACTCACAACGCTATGATTCTTTCCAATCGAAAACGTATTGCTCTGATCTCCGTTCATGGTGACCCGGCCATTGAATTTGGTAAAGAAGAAGCTGGAGGGCAAAACGTTTATGTCCGCCATGTCGGCGAGGCTCTTTCGCACCAGGGTTGGCAGGTTGATATGTTTACCCGCCGTGTTAACCCCGATCAAGAGGCGATCGTTCAGCACACGCCCCATTGCCGCACCATTCGCTTAACAGCAGGCACACAGACATTCATTCCACGTGATGAAATCTTTGAGTTTTTACCAGAGTTTGTACAGGCGTTTTTGCAGTTTCAAAAGCAGTTAGAAACACCTTACTGTCTCATTCACAGCAACTATTGGCTGTCTTCCTGGGTTGGCATGGAGTTAAGTAAAAAGCTTGCCGTCCCGCAAACTCATACCTATCACTCTCTGGGAGCGGTGAAGTATAAAGCCGTTTCAACCATTCCACTCATTGCTAAAACCCGCCTTGGGGTCGAGAAGACGTGCCTGGAAAAGGTGGATCGGGTAGTAGCCACCAGCCCTCAAGAGCATGACCATATGCGATCGCTGGTTTCAACTCGTGGCAATATCGATATCATTCCCTGCGGTACGCGCATCGATCACTTTGGTACGGTGACGCAAGCTGAAGCACGGCAACGGTTGGGCATTGCACCCGGTGAGAAAGTGGTGCTGTACGTGGGACGCTTTGACCCTCGCAAAGGCATTGAAACTCTTGTACGGGCAATCCACCGTTGCGAGGCGCGCGCCACTGAGAAGGTACGGTTGATCATTGGGGGGGGTAGCCGTCCCGGACATAGCGATGGCGATGAGCGCGATCGCATCGAAAGCATCGTGGCAGACCTGGGGTTGACAGACGTGACCCACTTTCCCGGTCGCCTGACCCAGGAGGAACTGCCTACCTACTACGCCGCCGCCGATGTTTCAGTAGTGCCCAGCCATTATGAACCCTTTGGTTTAGTGACGATCGAAGCGATGGCCTGTGGTACGCCTGTTGTAGGCAGCGATGTTGGCGGGTTGCAATTCACCGTCGTGCCTGAAGAGACCGGGTTACTGGCTCCCCCCAAAGATGATGCAGCCTTTGCAGCGGCGATCGATCGCATTTTGCTCAATCCAGCTTGGCGGAACCAGTTGGGGCAGGCTGCGAGAAAGCGGGTTGAAGCAACCTTTAGCTGGGATGGTGTGGCAACTCAACTGGGACAATTGTATGAAACGCTGCTTGAGGAGTCATCTGAAGCAGCCTCTCAGGAAGAAGCTGCCAAAGCATTGACCCCAGTGAGTGCGTAAGGTCCGTTCATTGGAGCGAGGCTGCACTTAGGGGCTGAAATCACGTTCCCATTGCCAAAAGGTGATTGATTGATCTAGAGAATCGGCTGCGATCGCGGCGACACAACTGGGTGCTGGTGTAAAGAGCTGTAGTAGCCATAGGGCGGCTGGCTGAGGCGCGCGGCTCCATTGCATCAGCGTTGCTTTGTCATCCTTAATGCAAACTTCGATCGTGCTCAGGCTCATGAGTCCGTCTCCAGTAGCTTTCAGTAGTGCTTCTTTGCACGTCCAATGCTGAAAGAACGATCGCAACCGCAGATCGTCTGGTAGAGCGTGAATCACCGCATGTTCTCGTGGTGAAAAGAAGCGCTGCGTTAGGTCGGCAAGATTAGCAACCGGACGAATCGCTTCTAAATCAATGCCAACAGAGCACCCGCGCGCGATCGCACAGACCATCAAATCGTCTGAATGAGACAAATTGAAGGCCAGTTCAGGGGCTGATGATGGATAGGCTAAAGATGGCTTACCGCGATCGCTGTAACAAAACTGAATCTGATCTGGCGGTGTTTGGAGATAACGTCCCAATAGCGCACGCAGAATGCCCCGACTGACAATAAAACGGTGAGCATCCCGCGCAAACCGAAAGCGACTTGCGCGCCTCTGCTCATCGACTGACAGCGTTTGGACAAATTGCTCACGTTCATCAGACGAAACGGCAAGACTCGCCTGCCAGATATGGATCTCGATTTCGGCTAGCGATCGGGTTGCTAAGCTCTCGGACACGCGCTCTAAACCCCAGTTTCTTTGAGCCAATCTAGAATCAGAGGATTGACGATTTCGGGACGATCGTCGTGGGGACAGTGCCCCGTATCGGGAATCGACACAAACGTGAGCGAATGAGTTTGGGCAAATTCCTGATAAATCGATGCACCCGCGATCGGTGTCCAGGGATCGGCAGCACCCCAGAGTACGAGTAGCGGTTGACTCACGCGAGGCAGCAATTCTGATGGGCTGGGGCCAGGTGGCGCAGTCAGCACAGAGGCAAAAACTTTTTGGGCACCCTCATCGCAAGAAGGCGCATACAGCAGGTCTACCAACTCATCTGTAATGGCCTCTCGATTGCGGTAGACCTGAGACAGTGTGCGACGAATGCGATGCTTTTGGCGAATCTGGTTGAAGACAAAGCCACCTAAACGGGGTGATCGCACCAGCGCAGTAAACGCTGCCATTACCAGCCGCAATGGTGGGTTCAACTCATCAGGACGATGGCTCATGCCTCCCGCACAATTGAGCAACACACCCCCAGCAGCCGTTTCAGGATGGTTCGCCAGCATCATCAAGCACAGCAACCCACCGATCGAATTCCCAACAAAGACCGTCGGTTGCTGAATGTGTGCGCTCCAAAAATCCTTCAACAAGTCCTGCCATAGTTCCAGGCTGTAATCTAGTGCCGGTTTTGCCGACCCCCCAAAGCCCAGCAGGTCGATCGCAAACACCCGATAGCCCCCTGCTGCCAGCACGGGAATATTCTGCCGCCAATGCCCGAAAGACGCACCAAACCCATGCACTAAGAGTAACGGCTGGCCCGTGCCCGCAACAGTGTATGCAATGGAGTAGCCGCGCCAACTCCAGGTCAGCTTTTCCAGCGGTGCGAAGGTTAGTTGTTGAGTCACCACAGCGTTTTATGAAGAATTTGCAACACTTTTATCATAGTATTCTGTAGGTTTCCTTCTGTAAGCGTCTAAACCAGTCAGCCGCATACGGATAGCCCTACAGAATAATCCTACAAACCGTAGCAAGCATGGTACATCCCTGGCAGCAATCGATGGTGATGCAACACAGTCAGCGGTTGTACCGTAGCTTTCAGCATTGGCTCGATCGCCCTCTATTAACCGTAGACGATGCCCCTACAACGATCGCCCATGCCCTCTTTCACGCACCATTCGTCCTCGTCTCTCATGGCACAGAACTCGATCCCATCTTGAACTACGGCAACCATCAAGCGCTGAAACTGTGGCAAATGGACTGGACACAGTTCACCCAAACGCCCTCGCGCCTCACTGCAGAACTGATCGAGCGAGAGGAGCGCGATCGTCTCCTCGCTCAAGCCAAAACCCAGGGCTATATCAACGACTACAAAGGCATCCGCATTTCCAGCACCGGACAACGCTTCTGGATTCAGGATGTAATCATTTGGGACGTACTGGATGAGCACAACCAGCGATGCGGACAAGCGGCGATGTTCGAGCGATGGAAGTTTTTGGAAGAGGATGAGGGATGAGGGATGAAGGCTAAAGAAGTTGTTGGTTTTTAGTTTTTAGAAAAAGGCTGACGGCTGACCACTGTAGCTTGCTTCCCGCAGGGTTAGCTGACCGCTTCACATGACTCCTAAAGTCTCTTTTCCAACTCAAAACTCTCTAGATTGTCAGCGCAGAGCACTACTCAAAACTCAAAACTCTCCCTGCTACCCCTGCTGCCCCGCCTCCCCTGCCCCCTTCCGCCTCCATGCCCCTACCGATCGTCTACCACCCAGATTACGTTGCACCGTTGCCAGAAGGGCATCGGTTTCCCATGTCAAAATTCCGGTTGCTCTATGAAAAGCTGCTGAGTGATGGGGTGGTGGATGCAACGCAGGTTCATGTGCCGGAGCGATCGCCGCAGGAATGGCTGGAGTTGGTGCATACACCAGAGTACGTGCAGGCATATTGTGAGGGTACGCTGGATGCAAAAGCGCAGCGACGCATTGGGCTGCCGTGGAGTCCGGCGTTGGTTAATCGGACGTGTGTTGCGGTAGGTGGTAGCATCCTTACGGCAAAGCTAGCGTTGCAGCATGGGTTAGCGTCCAATACGGCAGGCGGCACACACCATGCGTTTCCCAACTATGGATCGGGCTTTTGTATTTTCAATGATCTGGCGATCGCGGCTCGTGTTTTACAAAACCTGGCACTGGTCAAAACCGTTCTGATCGTCGATTTGGATGTGCACCAAGGAGACGGTACCGCGTTTATTTTTCAAGACAACCCGGATGTATTCACGTTTTCCATGCACTGTGAGGTCAATTTCCCAGGCACCAAGCAGCAAAGTGACTTGGATGTACCCCTGCCACAAGGGATGGAAGATGACGCGTACCTGCAAACATTGGCAAGTTACTTACCCGACTTATTGCATCAGTTCAAGCCAGATTTAGTGCTCTACGACGCGGGCGTTGATCCACACCTAAGCGATCGTCTGGGTAAGCTGTGCCTCACCGATACAGGACTGTTTCGCCGCGAGATGCAGGTTCTTAGCACCTGTGTTTCAGCGGGATACGCGATCGCCTGTGTCATTGGCGGCGGCTATGCAGACGATATGCAAGCACTCGTCTACCGTCACTCCCTGGTTCATCGTGCTGCGGGTGAAGTCTATCGTCAATATCGACTGTAAGGGCTTCGTTTGTAGAAACTGCCAAATGTGCAAAAGCCAAAAGAGACGTTCAGCAGGTGGAAGCAATTGCACTCAGCACTCAGCACTCAGCACTCAGCACTTTGCCCTCTTGCCTCCAAAGAAACTGATGCATAAATTGATTCGCTAAAGGCGCTACAGAAGGAGAATGAAATCTTGCTTCATTCAAAAGTTGAGTTAAGTTTGTATGTTGAATTTCACTATCCTTCAACTCCTGCTCAATTACCGCAGAACAATCTTCTAAAACATGTTCATCAATTTCGAGGTGAAACTGAATAGCCCATACATGGTTTTGATAGCGAAAGGCTTGATTGGTATATTTTTCATTCTTTGCCAAATGGACACAGCCAGAAGGCAAATCAAAGGTATCCTGGTGCGACTGAAAGACTTTGAACGCTTGTGGAAAGCGATCAAGTAATGGGTCGATCGCAGCTTGCTCTGTTAACTGAACATCACACCAACCCGCTTCTCGTCCAGCCTGCCCTCGATAAACCTTTGCCCCTAAAACAGTTGCGAGAATTTGAGACCCCAAACAGATTCCTAATGTTGGAATACCCTGCGCGATCGCGGTTTCCAAAAGCTTAAACTCATCGTACAAGAATGGATACTGCTGATGCTCATAGGCACTGATGGCACCACCTAAGACCACAATGTGAGAGTAATGAGCGATCGGTTCCAACAACGTCTCATTTTGAGCGATATCGAGATACTTAAACGGAACTGAATGAGGTTTGAGAGCCGCTTCTAACAAACCCAGGCTAGAGCATTTTTCGTGCCGAATGACCAGAAGATTGGGTGTCTCTATTTCCATTTTTGATCTCGCTCTAGCAGAAGAAGCGGAAGAATATCCAGCTAATTAAATGCAGTAAGGTTAAAGATTGGTAAAGTTTAACGCTACGTTACTCAAGGGCATTTTCACAGTGTTGCCTCATTTAGAGGACGGTTTCCAGACGATTGAATCAATCAAAGAACGTTTCTGTAGCAGCCGATACGATTACCATCATCTGTCAAAAACTAGTGATTTTTCGCCTTGTTTTGGGTCTGTAGTTGTCAGGGTTAGAGAATGAAGAGTAGCATTAATCTTGTTTCTCTTGCGGTCACCCGCGATCGTTCTGCTCAAGCATTAGCACAGGCAACACAATGGTTTCTTTGACTCAAGAACAGTTGCGTCAGTTTCACGAAGATGGGTTTTTGATCGTCGAAAACCTGCTGGATGAAGCTCTGGTCGATCATCTAGTGGGGCGAGTTGAACCGCTGTTTTCGGGCGAGTTTGAAACGGGCGTTTATCCCGATGAGTGGTACTGGAATCCATCGTTGGGGTTACCGGGCGCATCGGGTCAAATGAGCAACGTTTGGAAGAGCGATCGTACCTTTGCGTCAGTGGTACTGGCGGCTAAAGTTGGCAAAATTGCGGCGGCTCTGGGGCAATGGAGCGGCTCTCGTCTTTTGAGCGACAGCTTATGGATGAAACCCTACGGAGCCACCGAAACCACGCTCCATCAAGATTCCATGTATTCCTTTTACCACACCCCCCAGAAGCTAGTCACCTGCTGGATTGCGCTCAGCCACGCGGTTCGGGGAGCAAGCACCATTGAGTATGTGCGGGGTTCTCACCGTTGGGTGCTATCGGATGCGGTGCCAGAGTTTCATGCACCCAGTCGCAGCTATCGCTGGGAGATGGAGCAGGCCGCTAAGCGATCGGGCGTTGGAGCACCAGACGTACTGGAACTAGAGATGAAACCAGGCAGTTGTGCGTTCCACCACGGTCATATGTGGCACGGCTCCGGCAAGAACCAGATGCTGGGCGTTATCCGACGCAGCCTGGTAATGGCGTATATTCCGGCAGAATCTCGCTTTAAGCCTACAGGCGCTTATGTGCCAGGAGGCTACATTGCCGGACGCTACAAGCGCTTTGGTGATGACACGATGGACGAAAGCTTTTTCCCGATCGTGTGGCAAGAAGATGGCTACCGCACTCCCTTCCTAGCGGGATATTGTGCGGATGCGCTGACAGAACAGCCTCCGCTTGTGCTGGCTTAAAGCGTATGGGTGTGGATAGATTACAGCCGTTTTCATTTGCATTCACCCCACCCCACACCCTACACCCCATACTCATATTCATAGGACTGTGGCTTCCAAATCAGTAACCGCTGTATGACACATGTGCCCGTTCAGCTTAGCGACGAACAAATCCATCAGTTTCGAGAAGACGGATTTTTGATTCTAGAGAAGTTTTTGGATCTGGCGGTGGTCGATCGCATTGACGCTCGGCTCGATCCGCTCTTTGCCACTCAGTTTGAGACGGGTGTTTACCCCGATGAATGGCACGGACGACCCGGATTGAGTCAGCCAACGGCGACCCGCCAGATGTGCGGTATGTGGCGCTGCGATCGGACGGTGGCTAGCCTTTCGCTCTCAGCAGAAGTGGCTCGGCTGAATGCAACGCTGGCAGGCTGGAGCGGGGCGCGGTTGGCAACCGATAGCTGCTGGATTAAACCGCCCGGTGCGCCGGAAGTATCGTTCCATCGCAACAACACGGCGTTTGCCTGCATCAATCCCACGTCTGTGGTGACCTGCTGGATTGCCCTCAGCGATGGAACGCCTTCAGCCGCGCCATTAGAGGTTGTTCCTGGTTCGCATCAATGGCGTTGCTCCGACCAATTTCGCTTTCTTCATGCGCCTAAAGAGGATTATCGGCAATTGCTCTGGACGGCAGCAGAGGAAGCAGGGATTGACCAGCCTGAAAGTCTAGCGATAGCTATTCCAGCAGGGAGCTGCGTTTTTCTAGATGGCAATCTGTGGCACGGTTCGGGGAGAAACATCACCCCTGACCAGACCCGTCGAAGTTTCGCCATTACGACGCTGCCAGCCGAGGCTCAGTTTGACCCTGCTGGAACAGGCCCAGGCTACATTTTTAGCCGTTACCGTCGTATAGGCCAGACGGAGATGGATGAGAGCTTTTTTCCTATCCTTTGGACACAGGCGGGCGATCGTACATCCATGCTTGCAGAGTATTGCAACGATGCACTGGTCAATGCCTGATTGGGTCTATGCCCTCAAGCTAGCCTCTTCTTTCAGACCAGGTAAGACAGCCTTGTAGCCAAACGAGGGGGGTTAGTGCGTTGGCCGACTCGTCAAACTATCGGTGAAAGGCTCAATCGCATGGGGTATCGCCTCAAGAACACACAAGACCAAGCCCGTAAAAAAGATGCCGCCAACCGATTGCCCTTTTCGCCCATGTCTTCCGAGCAAATCGCGCAGCCGATGACATCGGACGCCATGACTGTGCATACCGATTTAAAGAATGACGGCTACAGATCAATCGTTGGGTAGGGGCAAGGCAATGCCTTGCCCCTACAGGATGTGTCGCATTTTCAATTCAAATTGGTATGAGGATGTAGATCGTCCTGATCTCGATACATCTGATATAATCAGCAGCCAGTAAACGTTGATAGCACGATCGCGGCATGACTATTGAATCACGACTAGAAACGATTGATGAGCGGCTTGCTCAATTAGTAGTTATTGCAGGTGAGCTAGTCAGAGCGTCAGTGCATCAGCGTGAAAGCATTGAAGGACTGGCCTCAGGGATGGGGCAACTGATAGAGTCTAATACTGAATTCAGAATGGAGCTGGCTGAACTGAAAGCAACGACTCAAAAGCAGGCTGAAACAGCAGGGCTTCAGCAGCAAATGATTGAGCAGTTAATTCATCAGAAAGAAGCACCGTAAAGGCAGGTTGCCGTCTCTACTTCTCTGACACCACCAGGCTTGAGGAGGCCGATCGCCCAAATTCCTCTGGGGCATATTCCAGATGAGCTTCGGCACCGGGGTAGAGGAATGTGCCTGGAGTGACTGAGCGGACGAGGTAGTGCAGGGTGTACACGCCGGGGTCGAGTTTATCACCGAAGGCAACGACGCGATCGTGGTAGATGGTTTGGTAGCCTAACTGCCAGCTATCGCCCTGCGCTTGAAAGTAGGGCGTGGTCGTCTGGAAGCTGTTATCGACGGCTTCAAACCCTGCGGGTAGTGGATCAGTCACCACCACATGATCGACGGGATGATCGGTAATGATTTCCAGCCCAATATCGTAGACCTGCCCGACGGAGACGGTGAGCGGATCGGGTGCGTATAGCCCTGTTTTGTACAGCACCTTGTCTTCGTTGGCGGGACGAATGGTGCGGGTGACGCGCAAGCCATTCAATCTACCGGGTTGGTTGCCCTGAAGCCGGTAGCGGTAGGCCACCAGATAGTGCAAGATGCCCTGACCTGTCTTTTTGAGGGTCAGGTCGTTGCGATCGCGCGGAAGATCTGCCATCTTCACCGATACATCTGCACCAGGGGTACGGTAGCCTTCAAACTTAGCGGTACTGAGCGTTTTGCCTGCCAAGGTTGCCGTTGCCTCAAAGCTGGGTGGCGTGGGCTGAAGCTTGCTGTATTCAACTAAAGCCGTCAGTGCTTCCGCGTTGTCGTGAGTGCCCTGCCAGGTACCGTTACGTCGCTGCGAAAGAAGACCTTTGAGTAAGCGATCGAGGTCTTCAGACTTGGCATTTTGAGCAATGAAGAGCCGTAACGACTGAGCCTGAGCAGTCGTTGGCGAATTCAGCCACCGCCAGTTAGGAGGCAGATTGATAGTGGCGTTGCGTCCCGTCTGGTAAATGGTTTCCTGAAGCTGGCTCACCATCCCTTTGGCTTCTTGCTGCCACTCTGGGAATTGGGCCAGGTACCGCGCGAGTTTGATCTGGCTAACCGGATCAAGCTGGTTGCGCTGGCTGTAAAGGTCGGAGAGGAAGTCATTGCGTCGATCGCCCAGCGCTGCCAAAGCTATCAACGTTTCCAGCCGTACCTGATTTTTGCAGAGGGCTTCTTTGCAGTAGTCGTACTGTCCAGGGTCGGCAAGGAGTTTTTTGAGGTAGGGGGTTAGGGGAGTTTTGAGTTTTGAGTTTTGAGTTTTGAGTTCTGAGTTGGGGAAGGCGCGATCGGTGAGGGCGATCGCCTGGGCGGCGTAGGGGGTGACGAAGGGGTCGGATGTCTCCTGACTGGGATAGGAGGCGAAACCACCATCGGGCTTTTGAAGGGCTTGCAGGCGATCGAGTGCTTGGGTTGCCTGTTGTTTTGAATCAAAGTCAGCAAACGCTTGACCGTAGGTTTGGGCGAGGGTTTGCAGGTTAGCGGCGATCGTCAGTTGGCTGGCGGTAGGTTCCAGGAAGGGGAGATCGTTTTCGTCTAACACCTGTTTAGCGGGAGCAGATAGCGTCGGCATCAGGCTGCTGGCAAGGGAAAGATCCAGTCCTCCGGCATCGGGTGCCACGTTTTTATCCACATTCAATGGAATGGTGGCTTGATCGGTGGTCGTTCCCGCTTCTACCACCTGTTCCGTCACGTCGAGCGGTTTGATGTCGAGCGGCACTTCAAAGGCATCGGTGGCATTCCCAAGCTGGGTGGTAAATTTCACTTTTGCGTCGCCTGTAGACTGCACGACCACTGGGAAGCGATAGGCACTGGTGCCCGTTGCTGCCTGCGCCTGCTGCTGACCAGAGGAGTTGTCCAGCTTCAGCGGATCGGTGACGGAGCCGTTAACCGCCAGATTGCCCGTTTGTCCAGCCGTATTTGTAACCGAAACGCCTGCCTGGAAGCGATCGCCCGGACGCACAAACTGCGGTAACAGGGGGTTCGCAATCAGCGGTTTCGTCGTGACAAAGGTGGTGTCACTATTCCCGCCGAAATGCAAGTTCTCATCGGTGGCAACTGCCATGACGCGCCAGGTTGTGAGGTCATCTGGCAGCTTAAATTTGACCGTCGCGTTGCCGATCGCGTCTGTTTTCACTGAGCCGTTGTAATATGCCAGAGCTTTAAAGTCGGTGCGAATGCGAGTGCCGCCTGCGCCATTAGAAGCACCTCCCCCATAGCCCCACCCTTTTTCGAGAGGAGATGCCTGCGGTTGCAGGACGACATCGGGTCGGTTGTCGCTCAAACGAATGGAAACAGGCTGTTCGGCATAGACCGTCTTCACCAGGTCAGGCGGACGGTAGCCGCTGAGTTGCAGCACCGCTTCATTCACCACCATGAGCGTCACCTGTCCTTTGGTAGCCTGTCCCTGGTTCGTGACTCGAAGTTGAATGGTTTGTTCGTCATCTGGTTGAAGGCTGGGAGTAACAGTCGTTTCAACGTTGAGATATTGAGAACCCAAGTCAGTTTCAAACGGCGCAAAGCCAATGCGGACGAGTTTATCTAAACTGCCGGGTTCTACCTGCTCCAGCGGTTTGCCCTGGCGCACCAGCACGGCTTCGACCGCCGCATTGGGTAGCATCTCAGGTGTCACCTGGAACTGGACACTGGGCGCACTGCCCTGCACTTTAGTCAGGGTTTTGTAGAGGGTATCATGGCGCACGATCGCAAAGTACAGTTCACCGTCGGGATAGGGTGATTGAATCAGCGCAGTTGCCGTTTCGCCCACTTGATAGTGCTTCTTGTCGAGCTTGATTTCCAGACGATTATTGCGGTAGCGACTGCCCCAACTGGCGGCGGTATCCCCTGTTGCCCAAAGCTGCACATCCGTCGCGCTGACTGGGTTGTTGTCTCCAAACGTCGCACGCACGCGGTATGACCCGGAAGTCGTCGGTTTCAAATTAGCGCTTTGTGGACTGGCATCTGACTGGACATCAGCCGTAGCAACGGTTTTGTGTTCCACCTGATCTTGCTGGGTGCGGCTGCCTTCCACCAGCTTCGACACGCGGCTGTAGGTCATCTGCTGGAGCTCCAGATGCACTTTTTGATTCAAGATTGGGGTGCCAGCGGGGTCAGTGACAATGACCTTGACCGGAAAATCCTGCCCTGCCGTTGCCACAAAATCGCTTTGTAGCCCAATCAGCTTGTCGGTTGGCAGCGCCAAAAAGGTTTTGGAGTCGGCAACCGAAAGATTCGACACATCTGAGACCTGAGCATCGACGCGATAGGTCATGGGATAAGGCAGATCTTTGTCGATCGCCACGGTTTGACTACTATCCCCGGTTTTGCTCAACACCTGATTAGTTTGCAGCACGTCCGTCGTCACCGTAGGCGCTTCTTCGGGCCAGAACCACTGTTGCCCAAACGCAAAGCCATCCCAGCCTTTGGGTGCAAATTCTGCTTGCTTGCGCGTGACGTAGTATTCGACTTTGCCACCTTCTACAGGGGAGCCAAAGAGGTAATTGCTCTGGGTCTTGGCGGTAATGATCTGACCGACAGAGGCGATCGAGGAAAAGTTTTGAGTTTCAAGTGTTGAGTTTTGAGTTGAAGCACTGGGTTCAGCGGCTTTGCCGCCTTCTAAAGTCAACGCGACTTTAAAGTTCGGGGGTTTGAATTCGGCAAGGCGAAATTCACCTGCAATTTCAACCTCGTTCGCGTTCTTGGCGAGAATGGCGTAATAGCCGAGGGGTTGATTTTTGCCGATCGCCCATTCTTTAGAAAACGTGCCAAATTCGTTGGTAGTTTCGGTCCCCAGACTAGTTTCCTGACCGTTGGAGTCGCGCAGGGTGAGGGTGTAACGGGCGTTTTTGTCTTGTTTCAATGCGCCGTTTTGCAAATAGTAAGCCGCGCCCGTGAACCAGGCCGTTTCGCCCGGTTGGTAGAGCTGGCGATCGGAAAAGATAATGCCTCGTGAATCTGGCTTACTGCTCTGCCACCCGGCATCCACGCCGTACTCATAAGCACCGCTGTACTCCAGAGTGCGTGTAAACGCCCAGTCCTTGCCTTCTTGCGCCACAACCAGCAGCTTCGGTGCATCGGTAAAGCGCCCTGCTCCGCCCATGCAGGTCTGCAAGGCTTTACTGTCGAGTAACAGAGTCCCGGTCTTATCGGTTTTACCTGTAGCACAGGCACTAGGTTCAGGCTGATCTTTTGCGTCTAGCTTCGATTGGTAGATTTGCACCGTCGCATTGGCAACCGCTGCACCATCCGATAGATGGCTCACGCGTACCATGCCAGCTTCGGGGAACCATTGGGCAAAGACACCCAGGTTAGTCAGTTGCACCAAACCATATGTAGTCGGTTCGCGCCATTTCTGCTGATTGCCATCCTGGTATTGATTGGTACGCGCCTGTACACCGTAGGCCAGCATTCCGGTTGGGCCACCTAACTGTTTTTGCAGCGGTACGGGGAGGTCGATCGCCTGGTTCTTTTGCCCCTTCATAGACGTACTCTTCCAGGCTGAGGAACTGGGCAATAACCCCTTGCCGTTGTCGCTGGGAAAGGCAGAATCGGCATAGACCAGATCCGTGGGCTGCACAACGGTAAAGGCCGTTTTGTAGCTAGACAGGTTGACCGTCGAAAGATTGAGTTGAAGGTTTTTGCCCGTTGGAAAGATATTCAGCCCAGAGGGTGCCCACAGGTCAGCCGCGACATCGCCCGTGGCGTAGTCGATCGTCATTGGCTTGCCGAGTGTTTGCCCATACTTATCTTTAAGGTCAGCACCCAACTTCACGGTGTACTTTGTCGCAGGGTCGAGTGCCCAGGGGTTAAGGGCAACAATGCGATCGCCCTCGTAGACGCGCACTAAGGGAACATCTTTTTTAGGGGCAGGCTCGACGGTAATCTGGGCGATCGCAGCTTCTGCATCCACCTCGTTGTTGAACTCTAACTGCCCGCTGCCATTCACAAAGCGTCCCGGAGTGCCGCCAGCATCGGGTTGTCCGTAATAGCTAATTTTCTGAAATGCTAGCGGTGAATAGGTTTCAACCTGACTCGCAAACACACTCTCACTCGCCACATTACCTTTGGCAGACATCAATCCTGACGTGATTTGCAAGCGATAGCGAGTGGCTTTTGCGAGAGACTGTTGGGGTTCGATCGTGTAGATCCAGTCACGCGCAGATGGATCAAACTGTTCGGTGGGTGATTTTGTTTCAGGGTATTCTTCTCTGACTTTCTCTTCACTCTTCTCCAGCGCCACATGGAGTCCAACCCCGTTCTGGTCGTTACCTGGTGTCAGCTTTACATGGTCTTTGAGCGAGGTTAAATCGAGTTCTGTATTGGATGTAAATTTGAGAACGGGCTTGAGATCGAGTGGCTCTACCGCTTCGCCTTGCGGTGCGCCTGCAACGGGTGTACCAGGCAAGTTGGTAAGCTTAAGCGGTTCGGTATTGAACGTCCAGGCAATATCTTGACCCAGGCGATGCTGCTTGAGGTCTGCCAAACCTGCTTTGAGCGTCACCTGCACGCGGGTGGCTTTGGGAATGGCTTGATCACCCTGAAACCCGACCATACGCGGTGTCAAAAAGCGCCACTGACCAGGCAGCGGGGGCACCAGCTCAAACTTCTTCAGCAAATCTTGTGGTTCTTTACTCTCCAGGCTTTCAACGGGAAGCAGCGGTTCCTTAAAGCGAACGCGAATTTGAGCGGTAGTAGCGGCCTCGCCCGTAGGGCTAATCTGCTCAATCCAGTCGGGTAGCTTAGGGGCGGCTAGAGCAGCAACAGAGGGCTGGGGGTTTGCGATCGGGGTAATGTTCGCAACGCTACAGCCTTTGATGGCAAGAGCAACGCATAATGCTAGCACAACAAACCACGGCTTGATGCCATTGCGACTTCTCATCACCACTTTCCCCACTGTGTCTCCGATCGCGGTCGGCACATCGCCTGCCACCACATCATTCCTACCCGCAAGGATGGGGCAATTCCCCGTATTGGCTATAAATCTTTACTATCAGGGCTGGCGAGGAACCGTAGTAATGCCACTATCACTCCGGTTCCTGGTGAAATAGAAAAGACTCGTCCTAGCAAAGAAGCAGGAGCTTAGTTGCGCGATCGATCACGGAAGCCAGGGTTAAGGCTTAAGGCATAGGGTTGCAGCACGTCAGTTCAGTTAAAATACGGGTAAGTAGCCGAACGCAATTCACCTGGCTCACTCGTGGTAGCAAGAGAAGCGAGTAGTGATTGCGGGTTGCTTACTTAAAGCAGCATTCTACTAACTTGAAACTAGTGGCAAGTTCTAACCTGTGATTAGGAGGTTCGCAAGATGTTTCGTACTGCTGTATCTGTCCTCTGTGCGATCGCCGTTCTTGCACCGACAGCGGCATTTGCCGGCGATCGACACAATCGTGGAGCTTACGATCGTAGTAACTATGAACGCAAGTCTTACGGTCGGTCTTACGACAATCGTCGCGATGTAGAGCGCATACGGACGATCGACTTTTACCGGAATCGGGACTTTGATCGGCGCGATCGGCGCGATTGGGAACGGCGTGAAGCCGAACGATCGCGCTACTGGCGCGATCGCCGCGATGACCGTTATCGCCGAGACTACGATCGCGATCGTTACAATCGACCCAGCGTCATTATCTTTCCGCGTATCTCGTTCTAGAATGAGCGCCTGCTGTGAGTTCAGGCTGCATCGCGGTTAGCAACAGGCGGCATCTACCAACAGGCGACAACATCGGCACGCCTGAAGCAGACGACCTGAACTTTACTTAGGTGGTGCTAGCGGGGGACAGGTTTTGTAACTAGGCGACGTTTTATCAAAATTGCACTGGTAGATAGTGCTTTTCTGCCAGCTCGGCGGAATTTCTAAGAGATCCCGTGTGCCTGTGATTCCCTGCCCAAGAAAGAGCAGAAGGGCGAAACAGTTAAGCACGACGTGGGTCGTCCGCCAACGATTTGCCCGATCCTGATAGATGTCGCGCACGATCGCCAGCGAAAACACCATCAGCAGCGCCGCGACCAAGCCGTAGTAAAAGTGAGACGCAAACCAGGCATTATCCAAACGGTAAACCCCATCCTGGAAGCCAAGCACCACAACACCAATCCCGGTTAGGGTTGCGAAGACGCCTCGCCAAACCTTATCTTGTGCTCGATACAAAAAGACTAGTGACGCGATCGTCGCCACGTAAAGGAGCACAATAAACGTGACTTTGAATGGCTCTTTACTCAGCAGATCTTTCTCCTGAATGTTAGCAAAAATCGGATGAGTGATGCCGAGAAAGTAAACGCCTACGACCGCACCAGTCAACCAGCGGCCCAGTTGTACATGTTCTTGCCCCACTCCAGGGGGAATTTTACTTTTGTTTTGTGCTTTTACTTCCAGACGACGCTGACGGGTCTGCCACGCCATCCTAAGCACCATGCCAATAAGCGGAAACACGATCGTCACGGCGATCGCTGGATGTAGCAATAGGACAATATCGTCGGGATTCAGATCCATACAGCATCACCTAGAACACTCAAGGATGTTAGCAGAGTATCAGCCAAATCTGAGAGACGGCTGAGTGTGGAAGGGTAGAAGGCAAAAGGCAGAAGGCATTCCTGGATACTCGATGAGTGCGGCATACTAAGTTCATGCAAATGGCTTGATTCTCAGCTCAATCCCTTAACTTGTCACCAACGCCCTTCCCCTTCTGCCCTCTCACATGCCCAACGTTCAGCACTGCTTAAAAGTTTAAGAACTTGTTAAAAGATGACGACAACTGAATTTCTCTAGTTAACGTGAGAAACAAGATACCTCCTAACTGCGTCTCTAGCCCTGTGGATGACACCGCTGCGTCACTCCGTAGGGCTTTTATTTAGTGTTGCCCGCGATCGCGTGATGTCAATGATGATCGCGCCGCCGAAATCTGGAATGGGTGCAGCAGGCTTAGACAACCGTACTTGAACTTGCTGTACGGAAGCGGACTCTGACGGTGAGGTGGGATACAGCACGGCGTCAGCGATCGCGGTTGCGAGACGCTCTAGCAAGGTGAATTTTGAAGTTCTAACCAGCACCTGCACGGTCGCAATCACGGTGCGGTAATCGAGCGTATCGCTTAGACGATCGCTCTGTCCGGGCAGCGTCAAGTCCAGCCACAGTATTAGTTCCACTTCAAACCACTGCCCTAAGACTTGCTCCTCTGGTAGAGCACCTGTATAGCCATAGCAGCGAATGCCGCTGAGTTGAATCCGATCCATCAGTTGAGTTCTGGAGGAAGCAAAAGACATTGAGTGAATGGCTGGAGGGTTAGCAAATCACTGCCGTGCTTGACGGTATCAGCGCGATCGCAGCTCAGTCCTTACCCAGTCTACGGTCTTACGGTTTGAGATCTCTTGATCAAAAAAGGTTGACAGATTGACTCTAGTTTGAGAAGCTAAAGATCGTCTGAATTTCGCGGGTGTAGCTCAGTGGTAGAGCGTCACCTTGCCAAGGTGAATGTCGCGCGTTCGAATCGCGTCACCCGCTTCCCTCAGAAAAGTCAGAAAGAACTCCCGCTAGTTTCCAGTGGGAGTTCTTTCATTAAGCAGCTAAACCTGCGCTATCGAATCATAAGCCTATGCGCCAACCGCCTCTTTCGCGGCGTAGAGTACTTCAGCGGTGATGATTTCGATATTGCGATCGCGCGCAAATTTCTCGGTATTCCGCTTCACCTTACCGCGTACAAACCCAGGGATTTTGTTGAGTTCTGCCTGCCCATCCTTACTCCAAGCCAGGTCAGAATCGGCAGAGATGCCTTTGGTGATGCTTTCTTTGGTATCGTGACCGCCAAAGATTTCGAGCAGATGATCTTCCATACCCAGCGTGAAAGAGTTGTAGATCAGATCTACGAGTTGATTGGTGCCTTCGTAACCGAGGAAGGGCTTATAGCCGATCGGGAAGTTTTGGACGTGAATGGGGGCAGAAATCACGCCACAGGGAATATCCAATCGCTTGCCGACGTGGCGTTCCATCTGGGTACCAAAGATGGCAGACGGTTCCACACGGGCGATCGCGTCTCCTACTGCACCATGATCATCGGTAATCAGCACTTCGTCGCAGTACTCGCTGACCTGTTCGCGGAACCAGGCTTCGTCATACTTGCAAAAGGTGCCTGCCCAAACGACATGAATGCCCATTTCGCGGGATAGCACTTTGGTAATGGCTGCTGCATGGGTGCTATCGCCATAGACGACCGCTTTTTTGTCGGTCAGGTTCTGGCAGTCGATCGACCTTGAAAACCAGGCGGCTTGCGAGACGTGCAGAGTTTGCTCATTGATGTAGTCTTCGTAGTCCACGTTGGCACCTTGCGCGTTCAGAATCGCCTGAATCTGGCGGATGCAGCGTGCCGTTTCCACCACACCCATCGGTGTAATGTCTACAAAGGGAGTGCCAAATTCTTGCTCCAGATACGCGGCGGATAGGGGACCCAGTTCGCGGTAAGGCACCAGGTTGAACCAGGTGCGGGACAGATTTTTAATATTGTGAACCGAAGCACCTTCGGGAATGACTTCGTTGACTTCAATGCCCAGGTCTGCCATCAGGCGCTTTAACTCGGTGCAGTCGTGGTTGTTGTGAAAACCAAGGGTGGAGATGCCGAAAATGTTGACGCTGGGTTTCTCGGTTTTGTCTGTAGGCAGATCGCCTTTGCGACGTGCTTTCTCGATGTAGAACTGCACGATCTGCTGAAGGGTACGATCGGCCGCTTGCAGTTCATTCACGCGGTAGTGGTTGACATCCGCCAGCATGACATCGCCTTTGGACTCGATCTGAGCGCGTTCAACGAAGTTTTGCAGGTCTTCTTGCAGAATGCTGGAGGTGCAGGTGGGTGTCAGCACAATCAGGTCGGGATGCTCTTCGGCATCTTTGCGCGTGATGTTGTCTACCACCTTCTCTTGAGAACCTCGCGCCAGCACGTTGCGATCGACCACACTGGTCGTAACCGGGGTAAAGTTGCGTTCCCGTGACAGCATGGAGCGCATGACGTTGAAGTAGTCATCGCCGATCGGCGCGTGCATGATGGCGTGGACGTTCTTGAAGGAACTGGCGACGCGGAGTGTGCCAATGTGGGCGGGACCTGCATACATCCAGTAAGCCAATTTCATAGAGTACCTCGGTTGGGGTGTGGGGTGTGGGGTATAGGGTGTGGAGTGTGCCTCAACCCTTAGTCCTGCTTTAGTGCCGCAGCACGATCGCGGAGCCGTAATCGCTTATCGATTTTCTCAGACATCTCGCGTTCTGATAAGCGGCCTATTCAGTAGCTTGAGGTTTTGTCAGCACTGCAAATCACTTGAACGCTCTGCTGTAGTTACGTTTCAGCGCTGGTTGAGCAACTAACTCACATCTTGGCTTGTCATCATTCTTAATGCTGACGCGGTGCTGTAAAACCTTGTAACACGGGATCTTCTTGCAATCGCTATTCATACGCTTTGCTGCGATGGCGTACTGCAATGATGTCAATTGTGTTGGATTTGTCATCAAGGCTATAAAGCACTCGGTAATCTCCCACTCTGATGCGCCATGTGTTTTCACTACCCACTAATTTGCGGCAACCAGAAGGACGTGGCTCGTTTCTCAAAGCTTCGATTCTCGGAAAGATGCGATTCACCAATGCGGCATCTAATGCCTCTAATTCCTTTCGAGCAGATCGAGAAAATTTAATCTGGTAAGCGTTTTCACCGCTAGTCACTCAGCTTTCCCTGTTCCAGTAGACGCTGTTTTACATCTTCCAGCAGTTCTCGCGGTTCATCCTCACGCGATCGCGCCAACCACGCATCATAAATGTCTTCCCAAAGCTCACTATGCTCCTCTAAGTCAATGACTACAGCCGTTTTGCGACCCTGGCGATCAACCAAAAATTGAATCCCTTGCATGGCTTACTGCATCGAGTTAGGTGCTTAAAGTATAGGCGATCGCCCAAACCACTGCCTCTGTTAGCATAGAGTCGCTTCTTGAGCAATAGAATTCCACCAACCCTGCAACGATCTTTATCCCTCATGACGTTCCGCAAGATCTACTAAGCTGAGTCGATTCAATGGTCTATTTATACCTGTTATCTGTTAATAGTTGGATCAAGCACTAGAATGCTTGAAACTCCCTTAGTTAGTGATCATGCTGCTCAGTCTTTGGTGAGGGCGTATTGCGAAATTAGCTGTTGATGCTTGCTACTTCTTATGTTTTGGTTAGGTGAACCGTGAGTGTTGACGATATTGTTAAGCTATTCGATGCAATCACAAAATTGCTCAACGTCCTTATCTGGCCGGGAGTACTTTTGTTCATCCTGATCCGGTTTGGTCGAGATTTGCGTGAGTTTTTCTCCAGCTTAGGAGAGCTATCGCTTAAAGGGGCTGGATTTGAAGCTTCTTTAAAGAAGAAACAAGCTGAAGTGGTTGCTGCGTTGTCTGCTGCTGCTGCGTCAAACCCTGATGGAGATAAGACTCGTGAAAGCGTTGCGAAAGAGGCGATGATTGCCGCAGATGTTGTCGCTGAGGTTGTTACGCCTCGCACCATAAGACGTGCGAGTAGATCAACAGTCCTTTGGGTGGACGATAACCCCAATAACAATAGCTACGAGCGTCAAGCACTCGAAGCGCTAGGCGTTAGTTTTGTATTAGCAATATCGACAGACGAGGCGCTAAAGAAAATTTCTCGCCAACGGTTCGATGCAATTATTTCTGACATGGGGCGACCGCCTGATTCTCGCGCAGGTTATACGCTCCTCGATAAGCTACGCTCTATTGGGGATCAAACTCCATTTATTATTTACGCTAGTTCAAGGAATCCGGAGCATATTGCGGAGTCACGCCGTCATGGTGCTATTGGATGTACTAACAATGCAAACGAGCTGTTTGAGATGGTGTTGTCTGCGTTAGGCCGCGCTGTATAAAACCCTAAATGCACATCAACTTCTAAAAGGTTATCTCCGACAGGATATTAAAAACGTTTGGAAGCATTTATGTATCAAATCACGAGTGATTACGCTCAAAATAATTTTGATGAGATTCTCGATCGCGCCAGTCAAGATCCTGAAGGAGTGGCGATCGTACAGGCGAACAAAAGCTTTGTGCTAATTAGTCAAGAAGAGCTTGAAGCCTTAATTGAAACGGTTGAATTGCTTAAAGATCCAACCTTGCTGGAGGATATTCAACGAGCACGCCAAGAACACAGTCGGGGTGAGATTCTAACAGCCGATCAGGTATTCGGTTGAAGGCATGGAATCGTTTCAGGTTCTCTTCTCGAAGCAAGTTCAGAAGGATATTGCTTTACGAATACCGAAGCAAAAAGAGAAGTTTCAGCAAGTGGCGCAGCAAATTCTGGCTGTGAATCCTTATGCTGGAAAAGCTCTGAAAGGAGAACTAAAAGGACTATATTTCTATAGGCTCAATCTAACTGATCGTATTGTTTACGAAATTCTAGAAGCGGATAAAGTAGTTTTCGTTATTGGAGCAAGAACCCACTACGGCGATTAAGCGAAAGGAATCAGTCACTCGCGATCGCGCTCAAAATAACTTTGATCAAGAGCCATTTTTCCAGTGAATGCCTTGATGTGGTGCTGGTTAACGGAAAGGGAAATAGTTTAGGTCAGGCAGTTTGACCAATCAGTTGATGCCAGATGTGCTTGAGGGTTTGGTTAACGAGCATTTTTTCTTCGATCGAACAGTCGAGTTTGTCGATTAGGGGTGTAATTTGGGCAGCCGTTGCAAGCGGGATGCCGTAGCTAAGCAAAACTGTTTGGTAAGACTGGTTGCGGTACGCTTTCACCGGGTCATGTCCTTGAGCTAGCTGTTCCAAATAGTCAGTGTCAGACATACCGAGATCGACGACAAGAGGCTGATGAGTTGACATAACAGTATTGGTAGTAATGGCACGATCGCATATCACCCTTTGAGTCAGACGTGCATTCAAACTAGAGTGCCCTTGAACGTCGCGAAGCCCTTGAAACGGGCTGCGATCGTACGAAGGTTTCATCTATCTAAAGATAGAATTACACGAAAATCTGGTGCCTTTACTACCAATGGCTCACGACGCAACCCAGCGCTTCAAGGTCGAGATAATCGGCAGCAAAGGCTCGACGCAGCAATGGTGAAGGAATAAATTCGTCGTATTTTTGGAGTTTGGGCGCTTCCTCTTCAGTCAGTAACTCGTCTGCGCTCATCCGGCGATCGCTCAGGGACTTGATTTCGTGATACAAGCTCACCGTGCTGCATTTACCCATATTGACCACCAGAAAGTAGGGCGATCGTCCCATCACGCCTTTAATTTTCAGCGTGTCTCGGCAGTGCAGGCGCAAGAAGCGTTCCAGAGTGCGAACGGCGATCGTCCCTGCCCAAGGCAGAATGCAACAGGCGTTCCCTTCGAGCGGAAAGAGGTAGCTACTCTCTAGCCCTTCTTTCTTGGCGAGTTTGCGTGCCTCTGCTAAGCGCGCCCTGGCCCCAGATTGCAAATAAGGATACTCGATGTCTTCTAGCAATGCCTGTCGCATGCGTTGCAGTACGCGGGTATGGATATTGCCGCTGCTACCCCGCCAGGAAACGCTAGAGGTGCCGATCGCGGGTTTCACTTGAAGCACTTTGCGACGGCTGTTAACTTCCGTGACTTCCCAGATGCGTCCTGCCAAGGAGAGGCGATCGCCCACACCGGGCGGCACAACGACGGTACCCAGTTCGATGCCATCGCTCCAAACCGCATATTCTTCACTATCGGGAAAAATCGCGTAGAACTTAAAGTTTTTCACCAGACGTTCTGCGGCTAACCCAACAATCAGGCCGTTTTCTGGGGTGCGCTGAATGTGGTCTAGCTCAATCCAATGACGCAGTACCTGACGGAAATCATCCTGTGAGAGCGATCGAAAGGGCGGCAGGGTGAGAATGCGCTGTGCCAGAGCTGCGGGGGAGAGTTCACCCAGTGCGACGAGCGTACTCATGGTTTGCTGATACAGCAGGCTGAGAGGGTAACGCAGAGGGGCAATCGGCTCAATCCACTTTTCTTCTAAATAAAGCTGAATGACAGCAATGCACTGAAGCAACTGCCAAGGAATGCGTTCAGGTAACGATTCGCCGCCTGTGGGGTTGTCTTCAGCGCACACAAAGCGCATGTCAGCCGGACTGCCTCGCCTGCCTGATCGCCCCAGACGCTGCAAAAAGCTAGCAACGGATGGTGGTGCTTCAAGCTGAATCACGCGATCGAGCTGTCCCAAATCAATACCCATCTCAAACGTCACCGTAGCAGCGGTAACGGTGGGACTCGATGGGTCACGCATGGCGTTTTCAGCGGCTTCTCGCAGGGATGCTGCAATGCTGCCGTGGTGGACATGATACACATCAGGAAAGCCTTTTGCCTGAGCGATCTGCCGCAGAGACGCGATGACGTTTTCGGTTTCAGAGCGTCCGTTGGCAAAAATCAGGCATTTACGGGAATGACTTTGCTCGAATAAGTGATGCTGATAGGGGCTGAAGGCGGCATCTCGCGTATCGCCTCTTGCTCGCACGGTGAGGCTGGAGGTGTAGAAGTGTTCAAGCGCGAGTTGAATGGTGCGGGGTGCAGCAGGTAAATGCGGGGTGATGACGGGACGATCGGTACCCGATCGCAGCCAGTCCTCCGCCATTGCATAGTCGCCAAGCGTTGCCGATAGCCCAATGCGGCGCGGTTGGTTTTGGGTGATCTGAGCAAGCCGGGAGAGCTGACATAGGATCTGTGCCCCGCGATCGGAACCGATAAAAGCATGAATTTCATCAATGATGACAAAGCGCAACGCTCCAAAGAGACGATGCAATTCCGTATGCTTATTAATCAGGAGACTTTCTAGCGATTCGGGCGTAATTTGCAGAATGCCTTGGGGCTGCTTCAGTAAATTCGTTTTGCGGCTTTGCTTCACATCGCCGTGCCACGCCCAAACCGGGATATCGGCTTGTTTCAAAAGGTCGGTGAGGCGATCGAACTGATCATTAATCAACGCCTTGATTGGTCCAATGTACATGGCACCAATGGTTGTTGGCGGCTCGTTATGCAGCAGCGTCAGCACGGGTAGAAAGGCGGCTTCTGTTTTACCCGATGCGGTGCCTGCTGCAATGAGCAAGTGCGCGTCGGCTTTAAACAGCACGCGACAGGCTTCTACCTGTACTGGACGTAGATCAGTCCACCCCTCACTGTAGATATACTCCTGAATAAACGGTGCAAGATCATGATAAGGAGAGGTCATATCAAGTGTTAAGAACTACCTTTGAAATCGCTCGGTCTGTTATGTGAAACACATGGCTTTGGTGATGATCGTGACATGTCAAGGCATGGGTAAGTGCTGTATCTTTGCAAGCATTGACGTGCAGCTTCTAGCCTTTATGTCGGTTATGAAGCTGCGTTTAACTAAACTTAGTATTCTGTCGTATAGTAGCCTTGAATCATGCGTAAAAAGCAGGCTGTGTTTGATTTAGTCAGCCGTCAGCTGTCAGCCGTCAGCTTGGAGTTTAAAGCTGATAGCTGATAGCTGATAGCTAATGGCTAAAGACTAAGCCAGGAGCCTTTTCATAAAGCAAAGAGGGCCGCTGTAGTAGGGCTTTAGTGGCCCTGTAACCAGTGCGTTGTTGTCCTGATGCACATGCCTAAACGATCTTTCAATGGAGGGGATTGTGGCAGCGGAGCCAAAACAGATCGATAAGATGCCATAAGATAATTAAATTTTTTGGTAGCCATAAGTTTTTTGTGGGGTGAGCAGTATACTTTATACCAGTGTGAGTTTAGTAAGCCTTAATCGTTACTTGCTAAGCATCTGTTTTTCGGTTTTTAGGAGAGTCGAGATATGAATTTGATTGCATGGATTGTTTTAGGATTGATTGCGGGCGCGATCGCAAAGGCGATTTATCCTGGTACTCAGGGTGGTGGTATTCTGGCTACGCTTGCGTTGGGCGTGGTTGGTGCTTTTATTGGTGGCACATTGTTCACGTTATTAACAACAGGAACGCTTGCTTTAGCGGCTCCAGGCTTTAGCATTGGTGGCATCGTTGTTGCAATTATTGGCGCAATCGTTGCGATCTTCCTGTGGGGCTTAATTACCCGTCGTGCGGCTTAGAATGTAACGCGCTTGTAGGGGTAAAGCATTCAGCGATCGCCATTTAGTTGCAATGCCAAAGGCTTCCTAAGTGTGCTTTGTCCCTGCAGCAATTATCTCTATGACTCCTGTTGCCGTTCCTCTAGACAGTAAATTCAGCAAACTCATTTGTTTCTTCGATCGAAGCATTGCTTTGCATCTTCGATTGAGGAAATGTGTGGCTTTGCATCAACTGATTAAGCGTCATTTTAGGATGCTGCTGCAAGACGTTGAGGAGACCCATAAAATCGCGCACCACTTCACCCGGCGTGAGTAATGTGTCTGCACCGACTCGACTGGTCACAGCGCCTAAGAAGTCCTGTAGCTCTCGTTGCGTCAGTCGCGATGTGCTATCGTGATGCGCCGCGTGAATGTCTGACAGGCGTTGCAATAACCCCAAGATATCGTCCTTTCCAAGTGGCTCTAGCCAAAGAGCAGGGCCAGACACATCTTCAGTACCCACCGTAACAAAACGACTTTTAGCGGTACGACGCTGCCACGCTGGGTCACTGTATAGCCCTCGGCGCGGATCTTCCAGTAGTTGTGGGGTGCCTCCGATCACCGTGCCCAAGAAGCCGACTCTGCCCTGCATGGCATCGTTGAACATCGCCAGCAGCTTATCGTAGTTGTTTTGGCGGGCGATCGCGGTGTTGATTTTGTACAGATGAATGGCCTCATCCAAAACGATAAGCAAGCCCTTATAGCCAATATCGGCCACAAACCGGGCAAAAAGTTTGATGTAGTCATACCAGGTTTCATCGTCAATGATGACGCGTACCCCTAGTGCGGCCCGTGCCTCCGTTTTGGTAGGAAATTCGCCACGCAGCCAGCGCAGTGCGGCTGTTTTCTTGCTGTCGTCATCGGTGCGATAGCCCGACCAGTAAGCAATGATGACATTTGCAAACTCAAACCCGTTCACCAGATCGGCGACATCGCTCACCACTTCGCGGATTTTAGCTTCTACGTAACCATCAAAGCCGTCATCATTCGGTTTTTTACCTGTTTCCTGAGCAACCTGCGTTTGAATGCCTGCAATCCAGCGCTCCAGGATGATCGTGAGTGCACCCCCATCGGGACGGCTCTTGGTTGCCAAATTATGCATCAGTTCGCGGTAGGTGGCAACGCCTGCCCCATTGGCACCAGCCAACCGTCGCTCTGGTGTGAGATCGGCATCGGCCACAACAAAGCCCTGTTCCATCGCGTAGTTGCGCAGCAATTGCAAGGTGAAGCTTTTGCCTGCTCCATAGCGCCCTACCACAAACCGAAAGGCGGCTCCACCCGCTGCAACGTTATCCAGATCTTGCAGAAGGGCAAGCACTTCCCGTTCACGCCCCACGGCGATGTGCTCTAGCCCCACGCGCGGTACCACACCCGCACTGAGGGCATTAATCAGCGCAGTCGAGATTCGTTTGGACAGTTTGGGCGGGGACATAGGCGTTAAAGGGTTCATTTGTACCCGGTGCATCTGTACCAGGGCGATCGCTTATTCATCATAGTAAGACCTGAACGGAAATACTCCACGACTCGCTGTACGATTCATCGGCTGTGTGCCATCTGCTCCTGTCAGAAATGTTTGCAAACGCAATAAAACCTATATGGTAATTTCACGGTACCTTGTACCGAATTTTACTGACCGTTTGCTAGCGTATGACTAGTAGATCGTTCTGTCGATCGTCTGGCAACAGTTGCCCATTGAGCGGATTCCAACGGGATACCTTTGTCAATTGATTCAGTACAACCGCTGAGAAGAGTCTGATTTTAGGCTGGTTACTTTCTTCATACTTTTTCTCATGCTTGCGTTAAGCCCCATCGGCATCAGGTTGTTGAGTGAGTGCCACTTGCTTGTCGATCGCGCCAGTTTGAAGACTTCAGGTTCCATTAAAGCGTCCAGTTGAAGCGAAGCTTCCGGTTGATAAAGGATAGTTATGCATCAGTGCTCATACGGGCTGGGCTGGCAATGTGCTGATACATCGCCCTACAGCCCGCTTACAAGTAATTCTCTACCGAGAGCGCTCCCAATGAATCGCCCGATGACCGAGTGCCCTGCTCCTTATACGCTTTCAACTGTGTCCACTGCCACCACGCCAGAAGACTTGCAGGCAACGGTGCAGCAGTTGGCAACAGAGCTACAAGCAGAACGATACCTTAATCGTTTGGGACAACGGTTGAGTGCCTGCGTTTTAGCATCCCTTGAGGTTGATCGTGAGCTTGCTATTTCCGGTGCTGATGAGCCTCTAGCGCAAGTAGTGGTGGATGAGTTGAACCTGGGGCTGTCGCAAAGCTGTGCAATGGTGCTGCGAAGTGGGGATGCAACGAGTCATTGCATTGCCCCTTCTGCACAAACGCTGGAACCCTGTTTTACCGTGTGCGCGATCGCGGCAAACCACTCCCAAGCGGTGCTGGGAGACCCGTCTTTCCCCACGATGACAGCGTTGATGCCGTTTGTGTTGGGACAGACCTTATCCGACCGTGAGCTGCAAAGCTGGCAAGCCCAGTTCCCTGCTTGCGGCTGGCCCATTCTCGATGGCACGGCAGTCTTGGGCTGGCTGTTGTTGGCTCCTGCTGCGTCTGATTTTCAGTCAGAGGCGATGGACGAGATGGAATCGTTTACCGCGTGTTTGAACGCGCGTTTGATTGAGCAGAGCCTCGATCGCTATCGGTCTGCTCGGCAGCAGATTGAGCGCATTCAAGCGCAGGTACAGCAACGGCAAACCCTGGAAGTCTCCAACTGCGAACTGACTCAAGCCAATCAGTTGAAAAGCGAATTTTTAGCCAATACAAGCCATGAAATTCGCACACCTCTGAGTTCGATTTTGGGCTTTACCCATCTCATGCGTGAACAAGGGTTTAGCCCCAGCAACCTGAAGCACCAGGAGTATCTCAACATTATTTTGAGCAGTGGGCAGCACCTGCTATCGCTGATTAACGACATTCTCGATCTCTCCAAAATTGAAGCGAATCAGCTTGATTTGCACTGGGAAACCGTTGCTGTGCAGTCGGTTTGTCAAACCGCGATCGCCCTGGTACGAGAAAAAGCCAACGATAAGGGACTGGCGCTCAAGCTAGAGATTGCGCCTCAGGTAGAAACCCTTGTGGCCGATCCACTGCGGCTCAAGCAAATGTTGTTTAACTTGCTGTCGAATGCGCTCAAGTTCACCCGTCAAGGGAGCGTGGGACTACAGGTGACTGCCAGCGATGCGATCCATTTTACGGTTTGGGATACAGGCACAGGTATTTCCGAAGACCAGCAGCAGTTGCTTTTTCGGCCTTACTCACAGCTTTTGAATCCGGCTGCGAAACGGGACGAAGGAACTGGCTTGGGGTTGGCGCTGACTCAGAAACTTGCAGAACTTCACGGAGGCCGCGTCGAAATTCGATCGGAGCTTGGTCAAGGTTCGCGCTTTACGATCGTGCTGCCTCTGGAACCTGCTGCCACGGATGGCGATACGGCTCTCGCTGAATTGGCTCAGCCAATCTCACCATATTCACTGACCAGAGAGGGGCACGATCAAGGCCAGGTGTCTGATGCCACAGTTGCCAATCATGCTGAGTCTGATGGCTCAAGGGCAAACCCTTACCCACAAGCTGAAGTGCTTTCGCCTTCTGACAGATACATGCGATCGAACCATCTGTTGTTAGTAGAAGACAACGCTTACAACGCCAAGCTGCTACTGACCTATTTGAGCAAATTAGGGTATGAACTGACCTGGGTTAAGGATGGCACCGAAATGAGGCAGGCGCTTGCACGTGCGCTGCCAGCCCTGATCCTGATGGATATTCATCTTCCAAATGAAGATGGGTTAGCGTTAACGCATCAGCTTCAAACAGACGATCGCTATCGAACCATTCCCATCATTGCGCAAACGGCAATGGCAATGAATGGCGATCGTGACCTTTGCCTGCAAGCCGGAACAGTTGCATACATTTCTAAGCCCATTGATCTGAAGGCTTTAGCCAAACTGGTTGGTCAATACGTGAGCGTGTGCTGAAGGCAAAAGGCAAAAGGTTACAAATTCCCGAACCCCTTCTTCTTCTTCTCCTTCTTCTTCTTATTGCTGCTTCCGGTTGAGTAGCCGCGCCAGCCTGGTTGGGGTGGACGGTTGCCGCCCATGTTTCCCATCCCGCCCATGCCGCCCATACCGGGCATTCCGGGTATGCCACCCATGCCAGGGAAGCGTCCTTGTCCCATTTGCTGCATCAGCGATCGCATCTTCTGGAAGTCGCTGACGAGCTTGCTGACATCGCTTTCGGCATAGCCAGCGCCCCGTCCCACACGACGACGACGACTGGGCGAACCAGATAGCAATTCAGGGTTTTTACGCTCGGCGACGGTCATAGAGCCAATCATGGCTTCGGCTCGCTTAAGCTGGGTTTCGCCGTGTTGCAACTGTTCGTCGCTGATTTTGCCCATGCCAGGAAGCATTTTCATAATGCCGCCCAAGGAACCCATGTTTTTGAGCAAACGAGTTTGCTTCAGGAAGTCGGTGAAGTCGAACTTGGCAGAGAGAATTTTCTCCTGCATCTTTTCAGCTTCTTCCATGTCTACTTCTTCCCGCGCCTTCTCGACGAGGGTGAGGACATCACCCATGCCTAAAATGCGAGAGGCCATGCGATCGGGATAGAAGGGCTGTAACGCTTCGACCTTTTCGCCGACCCCGATGAATTTGATGGGCTGACCGGAAATTTGCCGTACCGAGAGCGCTGCCCCACCGCGCGTGTCGCCGTCCATCTTGGTCAGAATGGCACCTGTAATGCCGATTTGGCTGTGGAAGGTTTGGGTGAGGTTGGCGGCTTCTTGGCCCGTCATCGCATCGACGACGAGCAGCACTTCATGGGGCTGCACAACGTTTTTGATCTGCGCCAACTCTGCCATCATGTCGGCATCAATTTGCAATCGTCCAGCCGTGTCAATGATGACAGTGTTGATGCCATCCGCCTCCGCTTTCTCGATTCCCTGGCGAGCGATCTCAACGGGGTTTGCATCTTTGCCCAGTTCAAAGACGGGTACATCAATCTGGCGACCGAGGGTGAGAAGTTGGTCGATCGCGGCTGGACGATACACATCCGTTGCCACAAGCAGGGTCGAGCGATTTTCTTTCCGCAGGTGCAGCGCGAGTTTTGCGGTTGCTGTGGTTTTACCCGTACCCTGCAAGCCTGCCATGAGGATGACGGTGGGTGGGGTGTCGGCATTCGCTAAAGGCGCATTGTCGCCCCCCATTACCTGCACGAGTTCGTTGTGAACAATTTCAATAAACTGCTGATCGGGACGCACCCCTGAGATCACCTCTGCTCCCTGAGCTTTGGTTTCCACCGCTGCCACAAAGTCCTTGACGACCTGAAGGTTAACATCCGCTTCCAGCAGAGCGCGTCGTACTTCACGGACTGCATCCTTGATGTTGGTTTCGGAGATCTTGTCCTGACCTCGCAGCTTTTTCCAGGTAGACTCCAGGCGATCGGAGAGCGCTTCAAACATGACTCGTTTCTTGCCAGCTAGGGATTGCTATCAGCAGAGCGTGATCGTGGGACACTCAACGCAGCCCGATCGAACATCGCTGCCTGCTCTTTATCCAGATTAGCGCTTTCGGTTCGCTTCATCCGGTGAATCCACGAAAAGGCTGGTATGGATGAAGTGTTGTTGCGTGCTGGGGCTGGACTGGCTACCCCAGAATGCTTGCAGTAAGCTGGTGACAGGATGGCCTCGCAGCGTTCTGGCAATCGACTCATCCATAGAGACGGATTGAATCACACCAGAAGAGCAACGCACCGGGGCATACTAGCTGAGACTAACCTGAATCGTTACGCACTCGTTGGAGTGTTTCTCCCGCTAAGGCAGACCACTATGCATATTTCTGAGCCATCCACTATGCCGTTGAGCGAGCATGATGCGGTCGTTACTCAGGCCAATGATCCGGCGAGACATTCCCCGGATCGGCTGGCGATAGCGCTAGAGCCTTTGCCCCTCGATTCGTCTTCTACGGAGACGGCACGGCTCAAGTCGGAGCTAGAACGGCCTGGGTGGTGGCATCATTTTCAACAATACAGTCGGTTATTGATTGCGGTGATTGAGCCGATCACGCTGACGTTGCAGCACGCTAATGATTACTTCTGCCAGATGGTAGCGGTTGAGTCTCAAGGTGCTCAAGGTAATCTAGGCGATGTGCTTCAGCAGCGCCTCAGCGAAACGGACAATCATGCGATTCAACGGCTGTACCGCAGACATTTGTTGCATCGGATCTTTCAGCGGCTTTATCAGGTTAATCTACAGGGTTCGCGGTTGCTCGATGAGCCTGTCATGGTCACACTTCAGAGTCCGCTGTATCCAGAACCCCGTCACATTGAGTTTTGGCTGCGATCGGATCAAATTACCACCACGCGCTTAGATCCTCAGCGAGATGAGTTTGCGGCTCTGGGTCTGGCGCACCTGACTACGCAGGCATTAGAAGAGATGCTAGCTAATCCAGCACAGTTTGACGCGCTAACCCAACGGCTAGAGTTAGACAACTACCAGATTGAAGGGTCGCTGTTGCTGGAAGGGCTGGATATTACCGAGCGCGAGATTGTGCGCCGCATTACGCAACTGTTGATCGATCGCGATTCCATTTTGCGGCCCCAAAAATTTAGCGAACTGAATCAGCAAACGCGATCGCTCTTTCGTGCTCAAAACACGCTGGTTCTGAGCATTGAAACGGATCAGATTCGCTTGTTTATGGGTTCCATCACGGCTGAACCCCACACAACGATGTATCCTCTGGAGGCGCTGCAACAGTCTCACTTCATGCACGCCATTCGTACAAAGCAAGTGCTTGCGGTGCCTGACCTTGCTCAAGATCCCCGCACCGACGGAGGGCGGCAATTGGTCGCTATGGGGGTGCGTTCCTTGCTGTTGATCCCCCTGCTATCACCCCTTGTGGGGGGTACGGAGGCAGAGGCTCCAGAGGGGTATGCGACAGTACAGGATGAATCGGTGGACTCTTTAAAGACACCGGGTGATGACCCTGTAGAAAGTTCTCAACCTGCTGTCTCAACGCAGCAAGACCCCGTATCCCAATCTACGTCTCTACGGGCGGTTGGCGTTGTGGCGCTTTTGAGCGATCGCCCCCACAACTTTGATGCGATCGACTGTCGCTATGCTGAGCAACTAATCCCTGCGTTTACCAGAGCGCTCACGGCAGCGCAACGGCAGTTAATTCAGCAGCGGTTTATTACTAACATTCACCCCGCTGTGGAGTGGCGGTTTTTGCAAGAAGCTGAGCGACGGGGATTGGGGTTGCCACCAGAACCGATCGTGTTTAGCAACGTGTATCCTCTCTACGGCATTTCAGATATTCGCGGCTCGTCTGATGAGCGTAATCGGGCGATTCAAGCCGATTTGCTGGAGCAGTTTCGGTTAGGGTTAGCGGTGGTTGAGGTCGCCTGCACTGCCAGAGACACGATTTTGGGCAAGCAATTGCGCCTAGATTTGCTCGAACACATTCGGCAGATGCAGGAGTGCGTCACGGTCGATGCAGAAGTCAGCCGCCTGCGCTATCTACGGGATCATCTGGAACTTTATTTCGACTATTTCGCGCAGTGTGGGGAAGCGGCGATCGCGGCTGTAACGGCCTATCGGACTGCTTGCGCGAACGACCATGAATGCGTGTACCGTGCGCGCGCCCAGTACGATGACCTGATCAGGCAAATCAATGCGCGATTGCGCGAAACCTGGGATCGCTGGCAAGACACGATGCAGCGCACCACGCCTCATTACTGCGACATCGAAGCTACCGATGGCATTGACCATATGCTGTATGCGGGAGCCTCGATCGATCCCAAGTTTGGTAGCTTTCAGCTTCGAAGTCTGCGTTACGAGCAGCTATGCGCCGTATGCGACTGTGCCAGAACGGCCTTTAAGCTCCAAGAGCTATACATCACACACATGCAAGTGACGCATCTTGTGTTGGTGCAAGATGCCGCGATCGACATTTTTCACGACGAAACAACAGAACGCATGTTTGATGTGCGGGGTAGCCGTGACACGCGCTACGAAATTGTGAAAAAGCGCATTGATAAAGCGATCGACGAAGAAACGGGGGCACGCATCACCCAGCCTGGCATGCTAACCCTCGTCTTTTGCACAGAGGATGAGTGGGCAGAATATCAGCAGTACTTCCGCTACCTGATGCGCGAAGGCTGGGTGGATGAGCATATCGAGCGTGGCACGGTGCAGCCACTCCAAGGGGTGACAGGGCTAAAGTATGCTCGCATTCGCATTCTTCCAGTAGGGGATGTGGTTTAGAAGGTTTCCGTAGGAACATGATCAATGCCATATCTCTGTAGAAACCTCAAACTCGTCCCTTAAATTTGAACTTAGTTTAAACCTAACCACTCTAGTAAACCCTGGCCGGTGACGTATTCAATCACCAGCGCGAGTGCAAACCCAATCATGGCAGCACGACCATTGAGGCGCTCGGCGTACTCGCTAAAGCCAAACTTTGGTTCTTCGATCTTGGGGGTAACAGTTGGTTGGGGTTGAGTCATGGTGCAGTCGCTCTCATCAAATAAGGCTGAACGGAATCCGATACGTCCTATAAATCTGAAGGCGAGCGCTCGCTTTCACAATAGCTGACGTTCGGTTACAAATGTTTACATTTTTATTGTAGCGTTTGCTTGGCTAGTCTAACTGAAATAATCCTAAAACGATTGCTAAAAAAGATTGGAAACGACCGCATCAGCCGATTGCAGAAAGTCCCTGGTGTTTTCATCGGGTTTAGCTTTCTCATGGCTGGATGAACGAACACGATCGTACGGCTTTCTACCCACGTTTACTCCTTTTAATCGGTTTTCAAGGGCGATCGAAGGCGATACAGTAGTAGGGAGGTCTAAAGTAACAACTCTTAACAGAGACTCATCTGGCTTGGATCGCTCTACTCGGCTCGTAGGTTCGTACCAGTGGCTTTCGTTCTGCGTGAACCGCTGCAAAGTTTCAGGCAAAATGGAACAGGGAGCCGACATTTCACTGTCATTTAGCAAACGTCTGGGTAGGCATGGTTATGCAAAAAACATTACGTTCATTGGTTAAGCACTGGGTTAAAGCGATAGTGGCGATCAGCTTGGTGGTTGCGCTGTCCTTTGGTCATGCGGATGGTGCTTTAGCAGCTGGTGGGGGACGTATTGGGGGTGGTTCCTTCCGTGCCCCCGCCCCTCGTTCTTACTCCGCTCCACGCAGTTATGCACCTGGCCCTGGCTACGGTAGTGGTTACTACCCTGGTGGCGGTTTCGGTCTTCCTTTCCTGTTCCCGGTCTTTGGCATTGGCGGCGGTTTTGGCGGTTTGTTCAGCATCTTGATTTTTCTGGCAGTTGCAAACTTTCTGGTGCAAAGCTTCCGTCGATCGCGCTCGGACGACGACAGCCTGGGTTACAGCACTGAAAGCCCAACCATCTCGGTTGCCAAACTTCAGGTTGGTCTGTTGGCAGAAGCAAGAGAGCTACAGGCTGATCTAAACGCGATCGCTCGCAAGGCCGATACTAGCTCTACAACGGGTTTATCTGAAGTGCTTCAGGAAGCGACACTAGCACTGTTGCGCCATCCCGAATATTGGGTTTATGCCGGTTCTACCGTTCAGCAAACCCGTTTAGAAGCGGCAGAATCTCAGTTCAACCGTCTGCTGATTGCAGAGCGCAGTAAGTTTACTGGCGAAACGCTGTCTAACGTTAACAATCAGTTGAAGCAAGCCTCTAGCAGCAGTTTGGCTGTGGCTGAAAAGGCGGGTGCTCTGGCAGAATCTGGCCCTGGTGAATATATCGTAGTGACGCTGCTGGTTGGTTCTCAAGGCAAACTGCAATTGCCTACGGTCAACAACTCCAACGATCTGCGTCAAGCGTTGCAGCAATTGGGTGGTGTGTCGGGCGATCGCCTCCTGGCGTTAGAAGTGCTGTGGACACCGCAAGCTGAAAACGAGGTACTAACGACTGAAGATGTAATCGTTCAGTATCCCGATCTGAAGCTTGTCTAAAGTTTGCTCGCTCAGGTTTGATGCAGCGATCGCTGCATTGCGAATGAAGAAAAGGGGGGCTGCTCAGCTTCCCTTTTTTTACGTACCCATTTCGAGTTTGGATTAGTATCTGGCAAACATTTTTGCAATCTGGATCTGTAGTAAAAAATGAAGTCTAGTATTGAGTTGAGTCAACGATCTGCTGTGGGCGATCGCTACTTTGACTATAGGACTGACGCAGTCGCCGCCTCAATCCCCCAATTCTGGGAGACTTTGAGTGCTTGCTCCCCCTTTCTTGTATGCCCGCTAGGGCTATAAATTGGGAGCTGGGGGCCAGTTTTGCAAGAATTTGCGTAAGTCCTAACTAAAACAAAGTCACTTTCTCGTGATGCCCTTTCTTGTGACGGCCTTTCTTGGGATGCAACCGCAATGACCTCTTCCCTTCGGACGTTAGGAACTCCACCCAATGCCTGGTCGGTGAATGCCACGATCGCAGATATCACGCGTCCAGCGCTCGAACCTCATATCATTACGCTACCCACTGAGACTAAAACGTTGCGTCTGGATTTGGCAAAAGCGGCAATTTTGGTGATTGATATGCAGAATGACTTTTGCCATCCCGATGGCTGGTTGGCGCACATTGGCGTTGATGTCACTCCGGCGCGTGATCCGATCGCCCCACTTCAAGGCTTGCTGCCAGTGTTGCGCACGGTACAGGTGCCGATCGTGTGGGTGAACTGGGGCAACCGTCCCGATTTGCTCAACATTAGCGCGGCAGCACGGCACGTTTATAATCCAACCGGAGACGGGGTAGGATTGGGCGATCCTTTACCAGCAAACGGTGCTCCTGTGTTGATTAAAGATAGCTGGGCTGCTGCTGTTGTCAATGAACTAGAGCAACAGTCAGACGACGTTCGGGTAGATAAATATCGAATGAGCGGCTTTTGGGATACCCCTTTAGACAGCATCCTCAAAAATCTGGGTAGGACAACGCTTTTCTTTACAGGCGTTAATGCCGATCAGTGCGTGATGGCAACGCTGCAAGATGCCAGCTTTTTGGGCTACGACTGCATTCTGGTTTCAGACTGCACCGCAACCACTTCCCCAACCTACTGCTGGCAAGCAACCCTGTATAACGTCAAGCAGTGCTTTGGTTTTGTGGCAGAGTCGCACGCGCTTTTGACTGCAATTAAAACAAAGGAGTAAAGGGGCAGAAGGCTAAAGGTTGACCACTCAATTAACTCAAAACTCAAAATTCTTAACTTTCTACCCATAACCCCTGACTTAACTCAAAACGCTCTCATCCATATTTTTGAGGCATACTCATGGACTCTGAAAGCTGCGTTATTCCGGTTGTCAAATCGCCGCTCGATTACCAGGCGTTTCGGATTAGTCCTCATGATACGAACCGCTTGGCGATCGTGTTTGATCCCCAAATCGCAAATATGTCGCTGACTCTTTGCGTCGAAATCTTTGATATTGGTGGTAAAACACCTCCAAACCGCCATCAGCTTGCAGTGGAAATGTTTTTTGTCCTGAAGGGTGAAGGGGTAGCAACCTGCGACGGTAAAACCGTTTTTATTCAGGCAGGTGACAGCATTTTGGTGCCGCCTACAGGCATTCACAAAATTGAAAACACAGGGCCAGATCGCCTCTATGCGCTCTGCTTTATGGTGCCTAACGAAGATTTTGCGGAACTCATTCGCAGCGGCATTCCGGCTGAGCTAGATGAAGAAGACATGGCAGTGCTGAGACGTACCCCGTCGCCCGTGTTCGCTACAACACTGAGCACCGACTAATCTATACGCTGTTTTGTAGAACTGCTACCGGGGTTCAGGCTACTGCTAGGACTAAAGGCCCAGATCTACAGGGGACCACGCCGCTCGCGTCAATCTTCCCCTAGTAGGATGGTTATGACAGAGAGCCGATTAAGGTGGTTACGGGACGATCGTTGCGAGTCGCGGTTAGACAAGCGCAACTCGATCGCCTTAATTGTGCGTTGGATGACTGTATGCAATTGGATATAACCCAAGCAAAGGCAAAAACACACCACTCTCTGCGAACTCTTTTGTATCGATCTAGGTGTAGCAGGTGGTTTACCCGGCTTAGTTTGGGACTGGCTACGCTGGCGCTGATTGTGATGACGGCTTCCATGAGCTTAGGGCAAAGCGTTGTGCCCTCCTATCTTCAGGCACCAAAAGCAACTGCGGCACCAGACCCATCGAATGCGACTGCAACTTCTTCTGCGATCACAAACTCCTCTACAGCGGCAACGGCAGATGTCGCACTGGACGGACGAACCTTGTTTACAATTGCGGCTCCCGGTATCAGCGCTCAGCAGAGACGTGATGGCCCTCCTCCCATCCGAGAGCGGGTGCAGAACATTGAAAAGGGACTCAATCAGGTTGCAGATAATCCTAATGATCCCAAAACATTAGACGTGAAAGCGGTGGTGGACGAGTCCAGCCGGCAACCTGTGATCTCCATTGGCGATCGCTATCTAATGACGGTCACTTCGCTAGATGCTCAACTTCAAGGCCAAGATCCAGAGCAGCGGGCCACTGAGTTGACCCAAACCATTAAGGAGGCGCTAACTACGGCTAGACAGGAGCGACAGCCGCAAGCGCTATTCAAGCAAGGATCGTTAGCGGGACAAATTGCCCTTGGGCTTGTGGTGGTCAGCGGTCTTCTGGTGCTAGTACAACGTTGGCTCAAAGGGCAACGAAAGCGACTACTAGCTCAGTCTGAGGCAGTGAATGAAACCGCTCTAGAGTCTGACCCCAACAGCACAAGAGCGATGACAGCGGTGCAGGAGCAAATTGCTCAACGGCGCTACCGCACTATCAATGACGTACAGCGGCGATTGTTACAAACGATTCAGTTGGGTCTCTGGTTAAGCGGCATTTTGGTCATTTTGGGTCTGTTTCCGTATACCCGTTGGATGCAGTCACTCGTACTATCCGGGCCGTTGAAGATTTTGGGAGTCGTTGTGGTGACGTATCTGCTCATCCGGGTGAGTGACGTGGTGATCGATCGCTTTTTTAGCGTTCTAACAACCAATGAATTGCTGTCGCCCGATACGTCTCAACGCTTAGCGCTACGAGTGACCACCTTTTCACGCGTGCTACGTAGCGTGATTGCCACTTTTTGGGTTAGTACGGGGTTACTCACTGCGCTGTCGATCGTCGGTGTAGAACTGGGGCCCGTCCTGGCTGGGGCGGGTATTTTGGGCTTAGCGATTTCCTTCGCATCCCAAAACTTGATCAAGGATATCATTAACGGCCTGCTGATCCTCTGGGAAGACCAGTACGCTGTCGGAGATGTGATTCAGATCGGCAAAGCCTCCGGGTTGGTAGAAACCTTGAATCTTCGGATTACCCAACTTCGCAATTCTGAAGGTCGGTTGATTACCATTCCCAATAGTTCGATCACGGTGGTCGAAAACCTCTCGAAGGACTGGTCACGGGTGGATCTGGGTATCACGATCGCCTACGATGCGAATGTCGATCGCGCGATCGCTGTTGTCAAAAAAGTTGGCGAAGACATGACTAGCGATCCAGCCTGGAAAACAAGAATTCCTGAACCCCCTGATGTGTTGGGCGTAGATGAGATTAGCAACGATGGCATCACGTTGCGGGTGTGGATCAAAACCCTGCCGCTCCAGCAATGGAATGTTGCCCGCGAATTTCGCCGTCGCCTTAAGTACGCCCTCGATCAAGAAGGCATTGCGATAGGCCTCCCTCAACAATCCCTCTGGTTCCGTAGTTCAACAGACCTACCGCATCTCACTGATGGCAATGATGGCAGCGATCGAACCCCAAAGACTGCAGGTAAAGTTCCAGAGAATGGTAGAGAGTGAGGGGGTAAGGGAGAGGGTAGAAGGTTAAGAATTTTGAGTTTTGAGTTGATTGAGCCGTCAGCGGTCAGCTTAGCCTACCCTTCGGGAAGCAAGCTACATACCTTATCCTTTAGCCTTCATCCCTCATTTCTTGCCTTCTATCTTTTACCTTTTGCCCTTTACCTGTTTCCTTCTGCTTTCCCTCCTCCCTACTCTCTCTCCGACCTTTGCCCATCGCGTCGTCCAAGTTCGTAGATGGCGCAACCAATGCACGCGAGTATGCCAACGCTGATGGCCCAACTGCGTCCCAGCGTCAGTTCTACAAGGTAGTTGCACAGTGCGCCTGCAATGAGAAAGGGCACAATGCTGAAAATAGAGGCGTAAAAGGCATTTTGAGCTTCTCGGCCTTTGCGAGTTCGTTCAAACTCTTCGGCGGACGTGTAGAGTGATCGCTCGGCAAAGTTAAACCAACGATTAAGCTGATGGGTGACCCACTCGCTAAGGGTGGCAAACCCTAAATACAGCGACAGTGACCACAAGCCTGTGCCCGCGATCGCAACTGCGCTCAGGTGAATCTCGAAGGGGATGAAATCAAACATACCAATGCCAACCTGAAACGAAGACGGTAACCTGGCTCAGATGGCGATCATAGAAGCCATCCAAGCCATAGAAGCTTGTTCAGTATCTTAACGAAAAGTTAACCCTTAGCAAACTAGCGTCTCGGCGATGAGAGGCGTACTGGCGATCGAAGATGGTCAGGTAGAAAATCACGGCATCCGGGAATGCTGGTAAAGTGCTGAACAAATACTCAAAAGCACGAGGCAGAAGGTTTAAGGCTAAAGAAGTTGTTGGTTTTTAGAAGAAAGCTGGACAGTTGACGGCTGACCGCTGATTGCTGAACCCTGATTGCTACCCCTGCCTGTTTCGCTCCCTTTCCCCTTCACTTCCCCTTTGCCCGTGGAAAAACTCTACCCTTCTTCAATCAACATTCCGCAACTGCTGGCGACTGCCACGGCTCACCATCAAGCCGGACGCTTATCCCAAGCCGAACAACTCTATTGTCAAATTTTGCAGCAGCAGCCCCAGCAGATTGATGCGCTGAACTTAATGGGTGTGATTGCGTGTCAGCAGGGCAAGCTGGATGAAGGCATTGCCCTGTATCGGAAAGCGCTTGCTCAACGTCCTGGTTACGTGAGTGCGCGGGAAAATTTGAGCGTGGCGCTGTGGAAGCAAGGCAAGCAAATGATTGAAGAGGCGATCGCCTCCTACACTCAAATCATTACCTTTCAACCGGAGAACGTGCAGGCGTATCATAACCTGGGTGTGATTCTGATTGAGCAGGGCAAGTTGGATGAAGCCATGAGCTATTATCTCCAGGCGCTAGCAGTGCAGCCTAACGATGCCGTTGCCCTCAATACCATTGGCACGATTTTGCAGCAGCAAGGGAAGTCAACCACGGCGATCGTCTATCATCGCCATGCACTAGCAGTGCAACCAGACTATCCTGATGCGCTTAATAGTTTGGGCACGGCACTGCAAGATCAGGGGCAGGCTCAAGAAGCGATGGCGTGCTTTGATCGGGCATTAGCCCTTGATCCTAACGATGCCAATGCTCGTTACAACCGATCGCTGATCTTACTCACAGACGGCAACTATCGTGAGGGTTTTCCAGAGTATGAATGGCGCTTCAAAACCCGTGAGTTTCCTCCCTGCCCGTTTCGACAACCCGTCTGGGATGGTTCTGATCTGACAGGACGCACGCTTTTGCTCCACGCAGAGCAAGGCTTGGGCGACACGATTCAGTTCATTCGCTATGCTGCGATCGTGGCGCAACGAGGCGGACGCATCATCCTGACCTGCCACCAACCCTTGATACGCCTTCTAGCAACGGTGCCCGGTATTGAGGAATTCATTCCGTTAGGCTATCCAGCACCTCATTTTGATGTCTACGCCCCGTTGATGAGCCTGCCAGGGATTTTGGGCACCACTCTGGAAAGCGTTCCGGCTCAAGTACCGTATCTCAAACCGCTACCAGATAGCCACATCGATCTTGCTGTGGCTGGTTCAAACAATCCAGAGACACCTCGGTTGAAGGTTGGTCTAGTTTGGTCTGGTGGACATCTTTACAAGAAAAACCAGAGTCGATCGTGCCCGCTGAAGCACTTTGAATGGCTACTGCAACTGTCAGATATCGCATACTACAGTTTGCAAAAGGGCATTGCTCAGACTGCTTTGTCTGAACTTGGATGGGATTCTCAAATACAAGATTGGGGCAGTCAATTAAACGATCTCGCCGATACGGCTGCCGCGATCGCTCAGTTAGATCTGGTCATTACCGTCGATACGTCGATCGCCCATCTCGCAGGTGCGCTCGGTAAACCTGTCTGGGTGCTGCTGACCTACCTTCCTGACTGGCGCTGGATGCTGCACCGCGAAGATACCCCCTGGTATCCCACCATGCGCCTGTTTCGCCAAACCCAACCAGATGATTGGCAGGGAGTGCTCGATCGGGTTTCGCAAGCGCTGCTCCAGCACAGTACACCTACTTTAAAAGGGTCGGCTCCATCAGAGGATGTCTGAGAAGTATCAGAGACGCTGCCTTCGCCCCCTCAATCCCCCAATTCTGGGGGACTTCCACCTCAGAACCCCTCAAATTTGGGCATTAATATACTTGACGCACCACACTTTTATTTCGTGAGCGGAAGTAAATAAAAATAGAAGTGTTTATTACAAACTATTACAGAAAATAGTCCAAAAGAACTACGGTTGTGCATCAGACAAGGGTGGGATAGGTTAAAAGGTCATGCCAAGTCCAGGGTTGTACTGCTAAACCGGCTCGTTGGGCTGCTGTCGTCTTAAACCGACTATGCTGCCAAATCCAGTTGAAGT